>CANSHD010000001.1 GCA_947646585.1 uncultured Alphaproteobacteria bacterium
CTGGATTGCCGCGGTCGTTTCACTCCCTCGCAATGACAGTGGGACTAAGTACGCCTGACCCATTATCCCCATTGTCATTGCGAGCGTTAGCGAAGCAATCCATAATGCCCCCTGCCGCTTTGCATTCCGCCCCCCGCAACGACAATCGTAAAAAACAAAAACACCACGCCCTTATTGACAATTTATTATTTTGAACTATATTTATATTGTAATAATCAAGGAGAAACAAAATGAATCAGGCTGAATCAATAATGGAACTGTTGCCGATGATTGGCAAAATCGAACCGACCGGCAATTATCTGAAATTTACCGCACGCCAGAAATCATACCAGATTCACGAACTGGACAAGGCAAAACAAGACATTCAAAAAATCTGTCGCGCTTTGGAATTGATGGGCGTACGCGATATTCCAATTCGGCACGCAATGTCGCTGGAGGTAAATTATATATACGCCGCCCCGGCCCAGAAAAAAATACTGGACGCAATCCAGCTGGCGCAAGTTCGTTTTGAAGCGCTGAACAAGCTGTACAATAACGGCGGAATGCAGCCGACAGCGGTTGAAACGGCATACTTCAACAAATTAACGCAGCAGCGCATGGCCGCACGTGCCGCCGCACAAAAAACAAAATAATATTTTGTCTGTGCATTAAAAAATCCCCCGTTCCGGGGGATTTTTATTTTACTCGCATGCGCCGTATGATTTTGCAACCGAATAGTTTTCGATGCATCGGCTGCCCGACATTGCACAAGCCGACCGAACCAGCGTCATTGTCTTGTCCTCTGGGCCGCGCCAGTTAATGCTGGCCGCCTTGCACTGGGCCGCGTCGGTCATTGCCCCGCACAGCGCGCGCCACGAATTACAATCATCCGCCTGGCCGGTTGGTGTAATGCTTTCCGGCAGATGCAGATTCCATTTGACATAGAAATCTTTCAGCGTGCCGATATTGTGCGATTTGCCAAAGCCAACCTGGGCCAGGCCGTCACCCACGCGACAGTTAATGTTGCTGCGTTCCACGAATGCGGTAATCGCCGTCGCAACGCCGCCCGCGCCTGCACCGACACCCGCTCCAATCAGCGTTGTCTTTACGCGGTTGTTCTTTTCGCCTTGCAGAATTTCAACATTGCCGAACACGGTGCCCAGTCTTGTCGCCTCTTGACGTAATTCCTCTGCCGTGATGCAACCCGTGCTGGCGGTGCAGTAAATGCCGCTGCCGCCCGCAACCGCGCGATTTAAATGCTTAAACTTGCACGTGCCGTTCGCATTGTTCCATGCGTCCGCCGCATCGCCCGTCAGCGTGCCGGCGCTTAACTGCGCCTCGCGCGCCAACTGGTCTACGCATTCCTTGGCGCTGGTGTATCCCTTGCCCACGCACGGACGCGATACCTCGTTCGCGCCAAAGCATGTGTCAAAATGCTGTTTCAAAACATCGGACGACGCGTCAGACGACGGCATTTCGATATCGCACGACACCTGAATTGTCTGAACAACCTCTACATCGACACCGATTGTGTAATCGGCGGCGCTTTCGCATTCGGCCGCGGCCGACAATGCCTGAACATACGCCTGGTACAAATCCTGCAAATCGTTGCATTCCGACACCGTCAATGAATCAGACGACGTTTCAATCGGCATCAACAGATATTCGTTCAGAACCGCAATCTTGCCCGATTTCTTTAACTGCTCCATCGCCTTTTTACGATGACCGTCGTTCGAGCAATCAAAATTACGCGCCCCGTGCCCGGCCAGCGCACCAACCCCAGCCCCGACCAGCGTACCGCCGCCGATACCGACGACTGCCGCCGTGCTGGTGTCGTTCATCAATGAAAATCCGAACAGGTCTTTGTTACAGCTGAACGTTTCCCCGGCCAGCTTCCATACCTCGGCCGGTTTGTCGTCGCCCGCCGCACCGAACAGCCAGCTGTTCTTGATATGCGTATCCTTGTTATATGCCGCAACGCGGATATAGCAGTCGGCCGTTGTCGCGTCCCAGCGCGCATAGTGCCCGCGCGAACCGTCAACACCGCCATGGCCGGAATTAACCGTCGCCCCCTGGGGGTTGTTTTTAATCAGGACGTTGCCCTGTTGGCCGTTATATGCGCCGACGCGGTTGTTGTATTCCGACGTCGTCTTGCCGTTGGTGGCGACCGCCGCAAACGACGGACCGTATGTATTTCTGTCCAGCAACAGGCATGTGTTTTCCGCCTGGTTCGGGGTCAGGCCCGTTTTACGCAGAACGAAATTGTAATATTCCGGCTGAACCTTGCGGGCGTTAAAGTCAATCCACACGTCGGCCGCGGAACGGTAAATTCTTTTACAGTTGCGGCGTACCTCCGTTATGCACTTTTCAACCTGAACACTGCACAGTGCCATGCCGTTTTCAATGCTGTTGCGCAAATCCTCGTTAAACAAATCGTTTATGCCGTTCGGCAATCCGCCATTGTTCACGCACGAATAAATATCATTCATACAGTTCGTGACCGTATAATCGGAATCCTTTACCCCGCCGTCCGGACACTCAGAATCCGCGACGCATGATTTTGTTGCGGTGTCCGCATGTGTGCCGTCCGGGCATACACATGCGCCACCCGCAACAATCTGGCCCGCGTATTCACAGTCGTCGCATGTATTTGTGGCGGCGTTGTATATTTTATTTTCGCCACAGTCACACTGGGGGTATACGCCCGTTGCGCCATCCGGACATTTTGTTTCCGGCTGGGGCGGTGTAGGCGGGTTCGGAATATTCCCCGCGCCCCCGTTGGACGGCAAATTCGGCGACAGATTTCCCACCGTGTTTATCGGCAGTGTCGGCATAGTCGGCATACGATTTAACGCGGCCATTCCGGCGCGACTGGTCCGCCCATTTGCAGACGCATAACCGGCCGGCGTCGCGGCATACGTCGCCCCGACAAACGCCATAACACCCACACAGACAAACGATGCACCAAACAGTTTCCGCAAAATATGCATAAACTACTCTCCCTTTCTATCTTTGCAATTATATCGCAAATTAAGCGTAAAAAAAAGTACTTTTTAGGACACGTTATTTAATAATATGCACCATATAATCTTATTGACAAACGAACGCATTTTGTCTATATTTTTGTCAAATGAAGAAAATTTCAGAAATTTTTACCGCACACCGCCACGCCATTATATGGACGATTTGCTATATACTTATAATGGACTGCATACTGGGGTCGCTGTTTAATTTCGATATGTTTTCCGCCGCCGCGTGGGTTCGCCTGACGCATTCGCGCCTGTATGGGTTCGGCGGATTTGTCTTTGGGATTTTAATTTTGGCCGCACTACCGCTGTATGTGGCGACGACCGTGTTAATCGTGCGCACAAAAAAGCCACTGTTCACATTATGGGTGCCCGGATTTATTAAGCGCGCATTCGCCCCACCACCGCCGCCGGCCGACGAAAAAGCCGACACCCCTGAAAAACCGGCCCCGGAAACGGAAACCGAACCTGAAAAATTTCCCGACAGCATGCCGGCCGAACTGCGCGGCGCGTTTATCCGTGCACGCCGCGGCGGCGCGCGCATTCCGGTATCCGCGTTTGACAATTCGCATATAATTGCGCAGCCCGAGCCTCAACCCGTTATGGCGGTGACCGCCGCTGGCGCCACCGACACTGCAGACGATTTCCCGATACCGACGGACTTTGACATGTCAGACACCCCGGCCACCAGCGCATCATTCCCCAGCTTTAAGGAAATAAACTTCGACGACGCGCACGCCGCATCAACCCAAGCGCCGGCCGAACCGGTCACGCCAGCACCCGCACCACAAATTCCATTGGACGGCGCGCACGCCGACGGCGACTTTACTATATATAAGAATAATTTGATTGCCGTACACGACGATGCGGACTTTTGGATTGCAGACGACACGGACTGGTTCGCCAGCGGCAAGCAGCGCCCCAGCCCAATCGCCCCGTTAAAGCAGCGCGCGGCAGAACTGGGCTTAACGCCGGTATTATACCTGGCCCGGACAAACATACTGGACCTGGACGCACGAATCGAAAAATGGACCGCCGACGGAATCACGGTCATCACGGACTTAAGCGCCCTTAACCAATAATCGTTTTACAATCGAATCGTCATAGTGCTTTCCTTCGGCGCGTCAAATTCAGTGCATTTCACACCGTTAAACTGAACCACCCGGACAGCATGCCTGTATCCGGCATATCTGTAACCGACATAAGAATATGAATTATTAACTTTCTTGCACGCCGTGGTCGTGGTTGTAATCGTGCACACATTTGAATCGGGGGAATAAACGGACGACATATGCACCACCCCCAGCATATGGCCCCGACCGTCCGTCTGATAAAAGTCGCCGTCGCCGCTGGCCGCGACTTTCATTTTTTCCTGCATCGACAGCCCGTTAATCACATATCTGGTTGCATACTGCTCGGACCCGACACTGCTTTGGAATCCGCCGTCCGCATCCTCAACAAACAGCGACGCCAACGGCGATTTGGACTTGCATCCGGCGGCGCTGTCACACTCCAGCTGATTCGGATTTGTCGCCATCGCTGCGCATATCGCCGACTTCTCATCGTCATTCGCGCTCTCCAGCGCCTCGTTCACCAGTTTTTCGTACTTTTTGTTATAGTTTTCTTTTGCCCTGTCGATGCCATAATTTATAACGCTTAATATCATCGAATCCAACAGATGCGGAAAGCGCTGGCCCGCTTTGTCATCCGTATTCTCGTCGCGACGGTTCGCACTGCCAAACACGCGCAACACGTCCCGCCCATACATACACATTTTGACCTTTGGGTCTTCGGATATCGCCGCAATGACCTGATTTATCTTATTGGACGTCGCCTGCAGGCTCTCTATAATGCGCTCGCTGCCGACACCGGCTTCGTTTATCTTGGATTTATAATCGTTTATGTCCACCTCGTATGTTCCGAACTTAACCTCATCTTTGGTCGACGTCACCTCTTTTATTTTTACATTGCCGAACGAAACCAGTCCATCGATTACATAGTCGCCGTTTTCCTCTCGGTGACTGGTCAGGCTCTCGGCCCCCATCATGTCATCCAGGTCAAACGCACTGCAGCTTTCTATATCGCCACAAACTTTAATCATAGCTTCGTTGGCGGCATTTTGACATTCTGTCATCAAGTTGTTGTCGATATTAAGCATGATGCCTTGCACCATTGTAGCGAGTTCGTCATAAACAGCCTCGCCGCGGATATCGGTTTCGCCATAGACTTTTTGGCACCCGACAAGTTTGTCATAAGGGCACATTCTGATAATGGAATCAGTATCAAGTCCGATACACTGGGTATAATCGCTGCCGCATCTGTCATCGGATTGGAGGCATTGTTTGACTTCGTTTGTACAGGAATCGACACGCATTGCGGCAAGTCTGGCATATACGAAATCCAGAATCAGCGGTTCTGCTGAAATGCACGGGTCTATTTGTACCTTACACAGACTGCGAACCGTTTCCGGGCGTGACAGGCACATGTCGTATGAGCCGTCCGGATCGTTCGGGTCCATCGTGTCCTTACAGGCCTTTTGGAAACACTGTGAGATATTGGATATGCAGGATGTGCGCAAATCGGATTCCGCCAACAATTCCGCGGTCTTGATTTGCGGTGCAACCTCGCGCAGGAATGTATCCCATACCTGGTCCTTTACCGCAACGCATGAATTTGTGACATTCATACACAGCGGCTTTTTGGATTCCAGCGCGTCGTACGAAGACGCGGCAATCGATATCTTGGTCGCGCTGCCCTTGATGTCGTACATCTTCATGGAAGAGCTGTTTCCGTAGCCTTTTTTTGCATTTTCGGCGGCGGCGATTCCGACGCAGCCCTTGAAATCATCGCCGCAGCCGGCCGTTGTCGCCATACACTTTTTAAATTCAACCGTGCACTGGCCCAGGTCGTATTTGTTTGCCGTGCGCAACTGGTCCAATGCCGCGTCACGCAGTGCCTTTTCCGCCGCGTACAGTTTCTGCTGGCTGGAGCTTTTTTGCTGTTTCAGGTTGTTTTCGTATGCCGTGCAGTCCGACTTGATACGCTGGGCGTACATCATCTGCAACATTGATTTTTCCGCGCTGCATTCCGGCATCATGGCGACGCAAATCTCGCTGGCGGCGCGATGCAGGGCGTCGCCTTCTTTGCCCTCTATGGCGTCAATATCACCGGATGCAAATGCGTCATCGTCGTCGTCAAAATCAATTTGAGTGTTCCATAAAGACAAATCCAGCTGGCGTCGCGTCGTTGTTTTTTTGTCGTTGTTTTGATTGTTTATAACGGATTGCGCGGCCGCGTTGGCGCTTGCAATGGCCTGGTCGGCGTCATTGCCCATTTCTATTCTTTCGACGCCAACCGTCGCCATTTGATAGCTTTGCTGGTCCAGTTTTTCGATTTCCGCCAATATTGCATCCAGTTCTTTGTTGCGGTCACTGCACATGCAACGGCCGCCGCTGGCGTTGTCTATCATGCAGAAAGAATCCATGCAGCCGTCATATTTTTGCTGGCATTCTTCGGAAACGACAATGTTTTTTGTCGCCGCCGCAACTTTTGTCCCCGTGCCGATTACCTTTTGCGTGGCGCCGGCGCGTGCGGATACGGTTGCACTGCGTGCGGCGGTGGTTGTTGATGCGGACGGTTGCGCCCCGCGTGCAACGGTCGTACGGCCGGATGTTGCGGCGCGCGCCGCAGTGGCGTTCGATGACGTGCCGGCGGCCGGTGTACGGGCCGCACTGCGTGCGGATACGGCACTGCGCGCAGACGTTGTGTTGGACTGTGCGGGGGCATTGTTGCCGGCGGCTGTCCCGCGGCGCTGCTGAGGTACGGCGGCATTGGCGCCGGTCAGCATTCCAACCAATATCAGTGCACTAATTCCTAATCTTTTCATTGAATATCCCTTCAACATTCATTTAATGATATCATATTATTCAATTTTATAAAAATAGTTTTTTGCGCTTGTCGGCTATTTTTATGCGTTTATTGGGCGTGTTATGTTTTGTCAAAATGCTTTTTTTGTCCAGTGTTCCGTCGGGAAAAATTTTTCGGTGCCCAGCTTAGCAGACCCGTGCATTTCAGCAGAACCGCTGATTCTGGATTTCGTATATGCCAGACTTGCCGCAATGCGTGTCGATTCCTGTACAAACGAAGTCAAACAATGCCTCCAATCCGATGACAGATGCGGCAGCGATTATACCCAGTGTATCGGACTTGATACTGATTCCATTATCAGAATGTGCCCTTATGACAAACTTGTCGGGTGCCAAAAAGTCTATGGCGAAACCGATATCCGCGGCGAGGCTGTTTATGACGAACTCGCTACAATGGTGCAAGGCATCATGCTTAATATCGACAACAACTTGATGACAGAATGTCAAAATGCCGCCAACGAAGCTATGATTAAAGTTTGTGGCTCTACCGAGGATTGCAACGGATTGGCCGTTGATGAAAACATTGGCGCACGATCCCTGGAATATAAGATTTGCGAGTACACCGGCAACGATTCCAGCCCCGACATTGCATACGCCAGTTGCCGTACGGACATATCCCAGATACAGGACAGCGAATTGGGCCGTGTTGTCGGCACAAAGACCGCGGGTCTGGGCGAGGTAAAACCGTTCGCGGGCATCTTGGACGGTACGATATACTGGGAAAGCGTAGAGGTTGGTGACGACGGCAAATTAACATCCGCCGAAGAATACCAGTCCAACATCAACGATTCCAGCATGAGCACCAAGGCAAAAGAAAAAGTGCGCTCGGAACTGGCTGTATTGCAAAAGAATGTCGATACGGCAATTCAGGCCATAGAATCCGACCCGACGGTTCAGTTCTGCATGACCGGTCGCGAGGTTCAGGGTATGAAAATTGATAAAAAGCGCACAAAAATCGGCGAACGCTCGGCTGAGGCGGCGCGCTTCCCGGAATTGACAAAACAAATGCGCACTATCATTGCGGCATCCGCGCTGAAGGTCGCAAAAGACAACTACTACGCCAAATATGACGAGTTAAGCGAAAAAATGTTGCAGGATTATGCCACAATCGGCGAACGCATCTCTAAAATAGAGAACGAAAACGCACTGGACGCAAGACGTGAAATCGCGCGCGTCGCATGCATAAGCTTCGCTGAAATGTCCGCATTACCCAAAACCCCTGCCCCGAAATCGGGATTCTTTGGAAAGATATTCAATGCGATTGGCGGTATCATTATGGCGCCGTTTACACTGGGATACAGCCTGTCCGGCGTCAACTCCAGCGCCAGCAACGGAGCGGACGCGACAATAAACCGCGAACTGGTCGGCTCAAAACAATTAAACCAATGGAACTACAAGGAAACGATTACCGCTACATTTGAGTGGGAGACATTGATGTGCCACAAATGCGTACGTTCCCAGAATTGCAGCAGCACCAAGAAACCGTTGTTCGGCAGCCGCTATTGCAAATCTTGGGCGGAACCGGTGGAAAAGTGCACTGATACCCAATTCTAAATAAAACGATGCGCCGAATAATAACATTTGCTCTTTTATTGACATTTGTGACGCATTCGGCGCATTGTGCGACGCGGTCGGTCGCAACGCGTGGCGCGACGCAATCGGCAACCGATACCGCCCCTGCACCAAAAGTGGCCGCACGCGCCGCCGCAACCCAAAAAGTAATCGGCAGCGGCACCAAGGTTGCCACCGCCGCCCAAAACACAACCGGCGGCGAAGAATGCGTTCAGAAATTCGCAGGCTGCATGGACAGCTTTTGCCTGACCGAAAACATTAACGGCGGGCGATGCCAATGCAGTGCGGAACACGCAAAACTGTCTGCGGAATTATCCGAAATAGCCGCCACCGACCGCAACAGCTATAAAATCGCCACCGCCGGTGTTGAAATCGCCGAATCCGGCGAAATCCCCACTCGCGGCCGCGGCACAAAACAGGCCTCACGCGTTGACCTGTCTTTATGGAGCGCGCCGACCGTCCCTGATAATAGTGACGACGAAGACGACATATCCAAACTGACCGGCACGGCATTATTGCGCCAGGCAACCGAGATATGCCTGGAAAAATTACCCGAATGCAAAGCCACTGAACAATTTATTCGCGCCAGATATACCTCACAGATAAAATCCGATTGCGTCGCATTTGAGAATGCCGTCAAACAGAGCCGCAGCACCAGCCAGACAAAACAAGCCGAGGCCCAGCGCGCCGTCCGCTCCGCCACATATCAGCGCATGCAGGCAGCCAACAAATACGACCTGGGCCAGTGCGTGATTGAATATAAAAAATGCATGACCACTACGGCCGGCTGCGGCGACGATTTCAAGGGCTGCGTCGGCACGTCAGTTTCAGGCAAAAATCAAAAGTCATACGACATAACCAACAGCAACACAAAAATCACAATCGAGGCCTCCACATACGACATCCTGGATTCGAAAAAGCCGATATGCGATTCCGTCCTAAATTCGTGCAGCAATGTCCGCAACCAAGTATGGGATGCGTTTCTGCGTGCCGTCGGGCCCGAACTAAAAACGGCCGAGCTGTTGGCGGAATCGGACATGCGCACATCATGCATGGACAAAATATCCTCTTGTTTTGTAAAGGCATGTAAAGATTCAATCGACCCGAATGACCCGGACGGCTCATACGACATGTGCCTGTCGCGTCCGGAAACGGTGCGCAGTCTGTGCAAAAACGAAATTGACCCGTGCGTTGCATCCGAACCCCTTATTCTGGATTACGTCTATGCCAGACTGTCCGCGATGCGCGTTGACAGCTGTACCGCCGAGGTAAAGGAATGCCTGCAATCCGATGACAGATGCGGCAAAGATTACACACAGTGCGTCGGCCTGGACACGGATACGATTATCCGCATGTGCCCGTATGACAAACTGGTCGGCTGCCAGCAAGTATATGGCGAAACCGATATTCGCGGCGAGGCCGTATATGACGCGCTGGCCACCATGGTTCAGGGCATCATGCTGAACATTGACAACAACATGCTGGAGTTTTGTGAAAACGCCGCATACGAGTCAATGATAAAAGTTTGTGGCAGCACGGAAAACTGCAACAACATAATTACGAACAATTTAATCGGCGCCAAGCCGCTGGAATACAAAATATGCGAATACGCAATCGAAAACGAACAGGCAACCATTGATTACAGCCGTTGCCGCAGCAGCGTCGACCAAATATCGGATGAAGAACTGGGACGCGTTCACGGTTCGCTGACCGGCGAACTGGGGCCGGTGACACCTTTTGCCGCGCTGCTGGACGGTATCATGTTCTATGAATTTATAACGACCGACGACAACGGTCTGATAATAAACGCGGACGAATATATATCCAAGGCAAACATTCCGGACGTCCGCGCGGAAAAGAAAGAACAGATAATCCAGGAAATAAACGAACTGCAGACACTGGTCGGCGCCGCCGTCGCATCGATTGAATCCGACCCGACGGTTGAATTCTGCATGACCGGCCGCAAAGTCCCCGGTATGAAAAACGCCCCGTCCCAAGAGGCGCGCTTCCCGAAACTGACCGACAACATACGTCGCCAAATCGCAACGGGGGCCATAACCGCGGCACGCAAGAATTACTATCAAAAATACGACCAGGCCAGCACCCAACTGTTGCAGGATTATGTAAAAATCGGCGAACGCCAGTCACAGATAAAAGGCGAGAACATAAAAGACATACGCCGCGAACTGGGGCGCCAGGCATGCGTCAATCTGGCCGACATGGCGTCACTGCCAATGAGCCCGCAGCCACCCGGCGGATGGGGCCTCAACGCGATATTAACGACTTTGGTTATATCCGCGGCGGTCGTATTAACGGTGTTTACAGGCGGCCTGTCATCATTCTTGGTCGGCGCCGGCGTATCTCTTGTACAGTCGGGGGCGTCCGTCGGTCTTGCCGTCGCAGCGGTAAGCGCCGGTGTCGGTGCAACCGCGGGAATGGCGTCCGCCGCGCTACAAATGGCCCTTACGCCCGTCATCCCCCAAGGCACAAATTCCGCCCAGGAATCCATGCAGCTGGAAATGAACGGCCACCACAATCTGGACCAGTGGAATTATAAGCAGATAATAGACACGGCATACGACTGGGATACATTGAATTGTCACAAGTGTGTAAAATCCACCGTCTGCGAAAAAGAATCTTTCCCGATGTTTGGCGACGCCAAGTGCAAAAGATGGGGAAAAGAAACCGAAGAATGCAGTGACACACAATTCTAATCGGCATTCGTAATACAAATAAAAAAACTCTGTACAGAGTGTAAAAAAATCCCGCCAAATGGCAGGATTTTGTAATAGGTGCCTATTATGCGAGAAAAACAATTATTCGGCTTTCGCTGCTTTTTTCGCCGCGGGCTTTTTTGCCTTCGGCGCTTTTTCGGCCGCTTCTGCCGGCGCTTCCGCCGCAACCTCGCCAGCCATATCGGCCGCAGGCGCTACAACAGCTTTTTTCGCATTTTCGTCGCGATCAACCAGTTCGATAATCGCCATCGGCGCGGCATCACCATAACGGAAACCGGCCTTTAATACGCGTGTGTAACCGCCCGGACGCTGCGCATAGCGCGGTCCCAAAACTTCAAACAGTTTCTTAACGGTCTTTTCCGAACCGTTGCCCAGTTCGGACGCGGTCAAACGGCGATTTGCAACCGAGTCAACTTTCGCGCGGGTAATCAATTTTTCAACCACGCGACGCAGGTCTTTCGCCTTCGGCAAAGTCGTTTTAATCTGTTCTTTTTCAATTAAGTTCTTCGCCAGGCCAATAAACAGTGCCTTGCGTGCATTAGTGTCGCGGTTAAAAGTGCGACCAGCTTTTGCGTGTCTCATCGACTACTCCTTTATCATGCTTCTGCCCCGGTGTCCCGGGGATTTGTTGTATTGCGTACCCTAAACAAAATATTCAGCAGTACACAGCCGCTCAATTTTAATTGATTTTACAAAAAAAGCAAGAGATTTCTCCCCTGCCCCTTTATGTTTAAGAAATTAAATTATGTGAGATTATTGGAAGCGATTGACGGTTCGCAGTGTAGTTGAGCTACATAAGAACCGACAATCGCGACAAGAATCTACAGAATTTAATTGAAATTTATTAGAGTGCGCCAAGTGGTGTGTTTGCCGATGGCGTAGTGTAGTAAACCTACATGAGCCATCGGCAAACGCGCCAAATGACGTGCTATAATAAATTTATTTGTATGGGTCTTCGTATTTTTTTGCCAGCTCCGCGATATTTTCAGGCGGCCAACCCGGTACTTCCATACCCAGGCCCAGGCCCATCGCTTCCAGCTGAACCTTGATTTCGTTCAAAGACTTGCGACCAAAGTTCGGCGTCTTCAACATGTCGGCTTCGGTCTTCTGAACCAGTTCGCCCAGCCAGTTGATTTTGTCGTTCTTTAAACAGTTGTTTGCACGGACGGACAATTCCAGTTCATCGACATGCTTTAACAATTTCGGGTCGAACGGCAAAGCGTCCTTGGCCTTTTCTTCTTCGGTCGGGGCGTTAATCTGCGCCGGGTCTTCAAAGTTGATAAAGACAACCAACTGGTCCGTCAAAATACGTGCGGCAAACGCAATCGCATCTTCGGGCGAGACACTGCCGTTTGTTTTGACCGTCAGTTCCAGTTTATCGTAATCTGTCGACTGGCCGACACGCGTCGCGGACACTTCGGTCGCAACATTCAAAATCGGCGAGAAAATGGAATCGACCGGAATCACACCCAGCGGCAGACCGTCCGCATGCTGAGACGCCGGAACATAGCCGCGACCCGTGGCCAGCGTGATTTCCATGTCCAGATTCGCACCCTTGTCCAGTGTGCAGATTTCGACGTCTTTGTTCATAACCTCGACACTGCCGGATGTTTCAATCATACCGGCGGTCACAACGGCCGGCCCCTTTACTTTCAGGGTCGCCTTGTGCTGCCCCTCGGTCAAGGCTTTAAAATATACACCCTTCAGGTTCAGGATAATATCCGTAACGTCTTCGCGAATACCCTGCAGGGACGAAAATTCGTGCTGTACCCCGTCAATCTTGATATAAATAGGCGCGCAACCCTGCAACGACGACAACAATACGCGGCGCAGTGCGGTACCCAGTGTTAAACCATATCCTTTTTCCAGGGGTTCGGCAATCAATGTTGCCAGATTTGGATTATGCTCATCGACTTTGATATTCAGCTTTCTCGGCTTAATCAGAGTCATCCAGTTTTTTTCAATCATGATGTTGCTCCATTTGGCTTAGTTTATCATTTTCACCATTTCGGCATGCGCACAAAGATTTGCACGCAGGGTGTATTTTATAGCAATAATATATGAAAGTCAAACGGTTAAGCATATAAGTTTCCACTTTATTTAAAGTTGACACCGCGCATTTTTGTACTACAATATCCTCAACCAAATATGAGGAATAAAATGAAAAAATTAGCATCTGCGGCATTCGCGGCCATTGTATCGTTCTCAGGCGCCTATGCGTCAGACGGCGGCGTTTATTTGGAAACCAGCAACGTGTATTCCGGCACGGCACGCCGCGCGCGCGCGCAAACAACAAGCACAACTGTTGACACGCGCCCTGCCGCGCGTCGTGTGGTGGTGGGCCGCCGCCCCTGCCCTTGCAATCGTGCGGCCGTCGCAGCGGAACCGGTTGCGGTAAAAACACATACCGAGGTAATAGAACACTATCAGGTATATCAGCCGGTTGTCGAATACGTACCGGCCGGCACATACACGCGCCGCCACGTTGTCGCCAATGTTCGTCCATGTGATGCGCACTAAAAAACGCCCGCCAAACGGCGGGTATTTTTTATCCTTTACTTAACGGCACACAATTTATATACTTGTCACTGAATCAACAGGGATGTTGGCTCAGGGACCTCAGAAATCCCATAACATAACTGTGCGGTGGTACGCACTGAATCCGACAAAATACGTCGGCGCAATGATGCGCCGTGTGTTTTATATCACCCGATTTTAACCGGTCGGGGATCCGTGGCCATATAACAGGGACTGCCCAAAAGTCACGGGGTCATTTTATGTTATGAT
This sequence comes from uncultured Alphaproteobacteria bacterium, assembly GCA_947646585.1. Taxonomy (GTDB): domain Bacteria; phylum Pseudomonadota; class Alphaproteobacteria; order Rs-D84; family Rs-D84; genus Enterousia. The sequence continues at coordinate 14,026 of CANSHD010000001.1, forward strand.
TTTCTGAAATCCCCGGCCGCCAATTCCAAGGCGGCGTTTTGTTTAACACAAAAACAGGGATTTGAAATCATGAAAAAAACAATTACCTTATTATGCGGAGCCGCCGTCGGCATCATACTGGCAAACGATGCCGTCGCCAGAACGTGCGGCGGCGCATACACCGTTTTTTGTCCAACGATGCAGGGCGAGGCAACATGCTGTCGCAGCAGCAGTGAAACATGCGCGGATGCCGGTTGCAGCGATACGGATTTACCGATAGGTCCGATTGAAACACCGACATGTCCGGACGAATGCCCGGGCACCTTATGGACAAACGTCAGCGGTCAAAATTATCAGATAAGATGCAAAAAAACTGTATTAAAAGCATCATGTGAATACCAATGCAAACAAGGATATTACGGCAGCGGGCAATCATGCACGCGCTGTCCGTCCTCAGGCGGTGTTTACGGTACAACCGCCCTAGCGGGCGCCACCGCAATCACCGAATGCTATCTGCCATCAGGCACCGCATTCAGCGACACCACCGGCAGTGGAACGTACACAGACAAATGTTATTACACAAATTAAAAACGCCCCGTTCGGGGCGTTTTTATTAAGATGCACGTGTTTACACGCGGCGAACCTTTTTCGGACGGCAGCCATTGTGCGGGATACGGGTCGTATCGGTAATGCTCTGCACAATCAGGCCGGCGTTTGCCAAACCACGAACCGCAGATTCACGTCCCTGGCCGATACCACGCATCAGAACGTCAACCGTCTTCATACCCATTTCGGCAACTTTCTTGCCGACCGCATCCGCCACAACCGTCGCCGCGTACGGAGTGGATTTTTTCGCACCCTTAAAATTATTCGCACCGGCCGTCGCCCATGTCAAAACGGCGCCAGACTGGTCTGTAATTGTGATACGAGTGTTATTGTTCGTTGCAACAACGTGCGCAATACCGTGCGACACTTTCTTTACAACTTTCTTTTTTGCTTTTGTGACTGCCATTATATTTTAACCTTTTTTCGATGTCTTCAATTAACTGTCGTGTTAATCTCTACCAATTTAAAAATTTAAGATAATGTTCCAGATGTGGGTTGCTGGGCGACGGGAGTGTACACAAGCGTACACGACCAAAGCCCAACGCCCACAGATGGGGCATTAGATTAAATTTTATTTACCCTTTGTTGCAGAACCGGCGACCACAACGCGCTTGCCCTTGCGGGTGCGGGCATTGGTCTGGGTACGCTGGCCGCGAACCGGCAAACGGTTGCGGTGGCGAATACCACGGTATGCCTTCAAATCCTGCAGACGTTTGATATTCATCGCAACCTCGCGACGAACATCACCTTCTACTTTAAAGTTCTGTTCAATATAGTTCGAAATTTTAACAACATCCGCGTCAGTCAAATCTTTCGCGCGCAGCCCGTCTTTCAATTTCAAAGCTTCGCAGATTTGCGCCGCCTTGGCCGGTCCAATACCATGAATGTACTGCAACGCGATTTCAATGCGCTTTTCTGTCGGAATGTTAACACCTGCTATACGTGCCATCTTTTACTTTCCTTTTTATTTTACTGCCCGGCGCGCGTTCCCGCGCCCGGAGTCTTAACACCGAAAAATCATAAAACGATTTCCCGCCGTATTTTATTTTGCCGAGTAATTTTATACAAATTCCGGCAAAAGTCAAATCTTGTTTCCATTTCTCGCGAATTTTATTATCCGCGGAAACGACCTTTCTTTTGCGTCTTTCTTATGACGCCGCCATACTGCTTTGCCACCAGATACGACTGAACCTGGTTCATGGTATCCAGAACAACGCCCGCCACAATCAAAACACTGGTTCCGCCAATCGCCAGCGGCATGCCCAGATGCGTATTCAGAATAATCGGAACAACGCATACCACAATCAGATACAAAACGCCAATTGTTGTCGTGCGCGACACAACCGCGTCCAGATAGTGAACGGTCTGCTCGCCGGGACGAACGCCGGGGATATAGCCGCCCGCGTTTTTCAGATTATTGCTGGTCTCTTCGGAATTGAATATAACCGCCGTCTGGAAAAATGCAAAGAAGGCAATCAGTATCGTGTACATGATGATATAAGACCATGCGCCGTACGTAAAGAATCCCATGATATTCTGAACGACCAGATTCTCGCTCTGAACAAAGCGCTGAACAAACGCCGGCAGCATCATGATACTGGCCGCGAACACCGGGCCCATAACACCGGACATGTTGACCTTTATCGGCAGATACGACGCGTTCGTATTCGTAACACCGTTCGCCATAACCTGGCGCGGATACAGAATCTGAATACGACGCTGGGCCTGTTCAAAGAACGCAATCAGCGCAATGATGCCGACAACAAAACCGATGACCAACGCAATCATCGCGGGCGACATCTGACCGACCGAGCCCAAAGAAAATATCTTGGCGATTCCGCCCGGCACCTCTGCGATAATACCCGCAAAGATTAACAGTGATGCACCCTGGCCTATGCCGCGCGCCGTAATCTGTTCGGCCAGCCACATTACGAACACCGTACCGCCGACCAGCGCGATTATCGCGGACAATTCAAATGCGAATCCCGGATTTACAACCGCCGCAACACCGTTTACCGGCGCCATCATTTCCAAACCGCGAACCACGGCCCAGCCCTGAACCACCGCCAGGAACACCGCCAGATAACGCGTGTACTGGTTGATTTTGATGCGCCCCGACTCGCCCTCTTTGCGCAATTCGTTCAACGACTTGCTGGTCGCCGTCAACAGCTGCAAAACGATGGATGCGGAAATGTACGGGAAAATGTTCAATGCCAGCACCGACATGCGCGACAGCGAACCGCCTGAAAACATATCGAACATGCCCATCATGCCGCTGCCCTCGCCGCTGAACAAATGCAGAACGGCGGATGCGTTTACACCCGGCAACGGAATAAACGAGCCCACACGGTACACGACCAACGCGCCCAACGTGAACAAAATACGCTTTTGCAAATCACTCAGATTTCCAAAAAAGTTCTTTATGAATTTCATAGCTGTTTTGTTTTCCTACATATAAAAATTCGCCGCAGCAAATCTTGCTGCTCTCTCTGGGAAAAATCGTAAGTTGCATTAGCAAACAGCGCCGCAACATACGCTTTTATCAAACCGTTGCTTTCACGGGCACGAAACGCCGCAGGCACCGAGGCAAGGACATCCTCAAAGCAATGCAAAACAAGCTTTGCGTCCATCCTTGCCAACAAAACATCGGCAACTTCATTGACCGCCGCATTTTTTAAATGCCGCTTCGTCAGTGAAATTTTACCTTGTTCCGCAACCATTATTATTTCGCCTTGATAGAACCGCCGGCCTTAACAATCGCCGCTTCGGCCGCCTTGGACCATTTGTCGGCAACAATGTTAACCGCCGATTTGATTTCGCCTTTGGCCAGAACTTTCAAGCCGGACATTTTGCGGTTGATTACTTTCGCCGCCAACAAAGAATCAATGTTGATTTCGGACTTTGCGTCAATTTTGCCGCTTGCAATAAACTTTTCAATATCGCCCAGATTGATTGTGACGTATTCCTTTGCAAACGGATTGTTAAATCCGAATTTCGGGAAACGGCGCAAAATCGGCATCTGTCCACCCTGGAATGTCGCCTGCTTACGTGCACCACTACGCGCTTTCTGACCTTTGTTACCACGACCAGATGTTTTGCCCATGCCGCTACCGATACCACGGCCGACACGCTTTGCATCAGCGCGTGCGCCAAAATTATCCATCAGTGCATTCAGTTTCATTTTTGTATCCTTTTATCCTACGACTATATATAGTCTTTTTGCGCAGCGCGACAAGTGTCGCGCCACTCGGTTATATAATTATTTACTGTTCCACAACTTCGACCAGGTGGGAAACCTTGGCAATCATGCCGCGCACAGCCTGGGAATCGTTCAGTTCTTTTGCTTTACCAATACGGCCCAAACCCAATGCGGCAACAATTTTGCGCTGAGATTCCGGGCGCCCGATCAGGCTTTTTACTTGCTTTACAACTATTTTAGACATAACAAAGTACTCCGTTTCTTAGCGTTATTTTTCTTCCGCCGCATCTTCCGGCTTCTTGCCGTCACGGCCGGCAATGATTTCCGCCACGGACTTGCCGCGGCGCGCCGCAACCGTCTTCGGGGAATTCATTTTAGAGAAAGCCAGGAAAGCCGCACGAATCATGTTGTTCGGATTGTTTGAACCCTGGGACTTAACAACAACGTCCTGAACCCCCAGGCATTCAAATACCGCACGCAGCGCACCACCCGCAATAATACCGGTACCGGGAACAGCACTGCGAACAACCAACTTGCTGGCGCCGTACTTCGCCGCACTGTCGTGGTGCAATGTACGACCTTCTTTCAGCGGAACGCGAATCATTTTCGCTTTGGCGGCCTTTGTCGCTTTCTGAACAGCACTCTGTACTTCCAGCGCCTTGCCCTTGCCAAAACCTACACGACCGGCCTTGTCGCCAACCACAACCAATGCCGAGAAAGACATGTTGCGGCCGCCCTTAACTGTTTTCGAGACGCGATTGATAGAAACCAGCTTGTCTACCAAGTTATCCGTCTGCAATTTTTTATCATCAAAACGTGCCATTTATATACTCCGTATATTTCACATTAAATTCTAACGCCGCCGGCGCGAATAGCTTCGCACAGGGCCTTTACACGACCATGATAGCGATATCCGCCACGGTCAAAATAGCAGTTGTCCGCAATGTTTGCCTTCAGGACGCGTTCGGCAAATATCTTGCCGACCATTTCGGCGCCGGCAACATTCCAGCCCTGGCCCTTGAAATCTTTTTCCTTGCTTGATGCCGCGCAAATCGTGTGGCCACGAACATCGTCAATGGCCTGAATTTCGATATGACGTCCGGAGCGGTTAACCGACAAACGAATCTTGCCGGGGTTCTTTCTTTTCAACGCACCGCGGTTTGCCAGCGTGCGTCTTTCTTCTGTAGTCAAATGTTTCAACATTTTGTTTCCTCTTTTCAAATCCCCGTAACAGCGGGAATCACTACTTATTATTTCTTTTTACCTTCCTTGCGGCGGATTTTTTCGCCCTTATAGAAGATACCCTTGCCCTTGTACGGATCCGCTTTACGAACCTTGTGAACCTTGTCGGCAAACTGGCCAACCAGGCACTTGTCAACACCGCAGATTGTAAATTCTGTCGGCGCATCGCCCATCTGAACCGTCAGACCGGCCGGAATCGGCATAATCACATCATGAGAATAACCCGCAACCAAAACCAAATCGTTGCCCTTTACAGATGCCTTATAACCGACGCCCTTCATGTACATGGCTTTCTGGAAACCGTTCGACACCCCATCAATCGCGGCGCGAACATTGCGGGCCATTGTGCCCCACATTGCGCGCGACGTCTTGTCTTCGGCATCCTTCGGATTGATTACAACATGGCCGTCTTCAATCTTGACGTCAACCAAACCGGAATGTTTGGTATCCAACGGCAGCTTAACTTCGCCCTTCGGGCCTTTTACAACCAGCACGTCGTTCGCAATTTCAACCGAAACGCCGTCCTGGATTTTTACTGGATATTTTCCTGCACGAGACATAACTTGTTCCTCACTTCAATTAGATAACCTTGCACAATACTTCACCGCCGACATTCATCAGGCGCGCTTTGTGGTCAGTCATTACGCCGTTGGGCGTGGATACGATAGCAATACCCAGTCCATTCAAAACCTTCGGCATCTTTGCACTGCCGGAATAAACACGGCGACCGGGTTTGGATACTACGGAAATTTCCTGAATTGCGCCGTTGCCGCCGACATATTTCAGCTCAACGACTAAATTGGAACGATGTTCGTCAATGTTTTCTTTGCGAAAATCAGTAATAAAACCTTCGTCTTTCAGTACGGACAAAACCGCGGCGCGCAGATTGCTGGCCGGGACGGTGATGGTTTCTTTACCTGCATTCTGCCCGTTGCGAATGCGGGTCACCATATCTCCAATTGGGTGTGATAATGACATCTTTTACTCCTATTGTGCCGGACATGCCGGCTCATACAGCTGCATTGTCCACAGCTGCGCTTGTTTTGTTTTTACCAGCTCGACTTGCGTACGCCCGGCAGTTTGCCTTCGGACGCCATTGTACGAACCTGCTGACGGCACAGACCGAACATACGCGAAAAACCGCGGGAACGTCCCGTAACCGAACAACGATTGCGCAAACGCGTAGCATTCGCATTGCGCGGCAGTTTTGCCAGCTTTTTCATCGCTTCCATGCGTTCATCAGGCGTGGCATTGACGGACATTTTGGCCTTAATCGCATCATGCTTTTTGGCATACTGCGCGACCAGTTTTTCACGTCTTTTCTGTTTGTTTATCAACGCTAACTTAGCCATTTTTTTTCCTTACTCTTATTATTTCAATACCAACGGCAGACCGATTTTAGTCAGCAACGCACGTGCTTCATCGTCTGTCTTCGCGCTTGTGGCGATAACAATATCCATACCGCGGATAGCATCAATCTTGTCAACCGAGATTTCCGGGAAAATCAGGTGTTCCTTGATACCAAAGGCATAGTTTCCACGACCGTCGAACTTGGATTTCGACAAACCGCGGAAGTCTTTTACGCGCGGCAGGGCAACCGTAATCAGCTTGTCCAGGAAGTCATACATTCTTTTACCACGCAGTGTGACCTTGGTACCGATAGGCTGACCTTCACGCAGACGGTATGTCGCGATGGATTTCTTTGCACGGGTGATAACGGACTTCTGCGCCGCAATGGCCGTCAAATCCGCCGCCGCGGAATCCAGTTTCTTTTTATCAGAAACCGCTTCGCCGACACCCATGTTCAATACGATTTTTGTCAGCTTCGGAACTTCCATCGGATTTTTATAACCGAATTCTTTTACCAGTTCCGGCACAATGTTTTTTTCATAAATTTCACGCAATCTGCTTTGCATTTTTTATTCCTTACAGTTTCTTTCCCGTAACAGCGGGAAACCATTCTTATATTTCAGCCCCGGATTTCTTTGCAACGCGAACTTTTTTGCCCTGTTCAATCTTGTATCCCGCACGCGTGGCCTTTTTGGTTTTCGGGTCAATCAGTGCAACATTGGATACGTGAACCGGTGCTTCGCGGTCAATGATGTGGCCGGGCTGTTCTTGCGTGGGTTTGATGTGCCATTTGCGGCGGTTCACACCCTCTACAACAACGCGGGATTCTGTCGGACGCGCCTCCAGCACTTTGCCTTTGACGCCCTTGTATTTCCCGGAGATAACTACGACTTCGTCGCCTTTCTTTATTTTCATTTTACTCGCCTTTTATCTTTATATTTACCTGTCGGCCAATATTATATTACCTCTGGGGCCAAGGAGACAATCTTCTGAACATCGTATTTACGACGTACTTCACGGGCAATCGGCCCAAAAATACGTGTTCCAATCGGTTCAAAGTTGTTTTTGTTAATCAAAACAACCGCATTGTCGTCGAAACGGATAATAGAACCGTCCGGACGCTTTACCGGGAACTTTGTACGAACGATAATCGCACGCTGAACCGTACCTTTCTGAACCTTGCCGCGCGGAATCGCTTCCTTGATGGCAACGACGATTTTGTCGCCAACTGTTGCATAACGGCGATGAGAACCGCCCAAAACTTTGATGCACATCGCTTTGCGCGCACCAGAGTTATCCGCAACCGTCATAACTGTTTCATTCTGAATCATTTTTTTACCCTATATCCTGCAAGCAGGGCAATCCCCCGCCGCTTTGTTATGGGTCCCGACTGTTGCCGCGCCCCCATTCCCGGACACCGCAACCTCAAAGAACCCGTGAGTCTTTTAGTCCACTACTTCAACATCATCGTTCTTGGAAACGCCGACGCGCCCCTTTACGACCCAAGATTTTGTCTTGGAAATCGGACGATGTTCTTCAATCGCAACAATGTCGCCAACTTTGAATTCGTTGTTTTCATCGTGCGCCTTGTACTTTTTATTCTGCTTCACGAACTTACCATACAGCGGGTGGCGGAAACGACGTTCCACTTCAACGACAACCGTTTTGTCGTTCGCTGTACTTTTAACTGTTCCCTGCAGTATACGTCTTGGCATAACTTATGTCCCTTACCTGTTTTAACCCCCAGTTTCCGGCCGTCACAGCGCAAGCCATGCAACCAGACCCGACGGTCAATTTACTTGTTTTTTTAACCGATTTCGGCATATGATATCTAAAAAATTAAAAATATCAACCAAAATCAGCAATTTTTATTTTTTTGCTGCATTCAGCTTTGTTTTGACGCGCGCAATTTCACGACGGGTCTGACGAATAACATGTGTTTTCGGCATCTGACCCGCGGCATGCTGGAAGCGCTGGTTCATCTGTTCTTTCTTCAAATCAACCAGTTTGCTTTGCAAAGCTTCCACCGTCAAAGATTCTTTTTCAACTTTCTTGTCTGCCATCTTAGCTACCTTTTTTGCACCCTCTTACCAGAAAATGCAATCCTCTATTAGTTAACCTTACGTTCAACAATCTTGGTCTTTACCGGCAATTTTGCCGCCGCCAATGCGAACGCTTCGTATGCGATTTCAGGCTTTACACCGTCCAGTTCGAACATGATGCGGCCCGGCTTTACACGGCAAATCCAGTATTCAACCGCACCCTTACCTTTACCCATACGAACTTCGGCAGGTTTCTTTGTTACCGGAACATCTGGGAATACGCGAATCCACAGTTTACCCATACGTTTCATGTGACGTGTGATTGCACGACGCGCCGCTTCAATCTGACGGGCGGTAACGCGTTCCGGAGTCATGGCTTTCAGTCCGAAAGAACCGAACGCCAATTCGCTGCCACCTTTGGCCGTACCATGAATACGGCCTTTGTGCTGTTTGCGAAATTTTGTTTTTGTTGGCATCAACATAATTAACTACCTTTTATTACTTTTTCAATTTTTGTTTCCCCGGCCGCCATATAGGCGCCGACAAAAATTACTTGCTCTTTCTTTCGCTGCTGCCGGCATATTCGGCGGGTCTCGCCATTTCAGACGCCAGCTTTTCCTTGTTCACGACATCGCCGGTATAAATCCAAACTTTTACACCGATAACACCGTATGTCGTTTTTGCCTGAATGGACGCATAATCGATGTCCGCACGCAATGTATGCAACGGAATACGTCCTTCGCGGATTTGTTCGCTGCGCGCGATTTCCGCACCGTTCAGTCGGCCAGAGCACATAACCTTGATACCCTGAGCGCCCGCTTTCTGGGCATTCTGAACAGCTTTCTTCATGGCGCGCTTCGGCGATACACGACCTTCAATCTGCTGAGCCATGTTCTGCGCGACCAACTGGGCATTCAAATCAGGACGGCGAACTTCATAAATGTTCACGACGACCTGGTCATTCTTAACCAATTTCTTGATATCATTGCGCAAAGCTTCGATATCCGCACCGTTCTTACCGATAATCATACCCGGACGAGACGTGTGAATTGTCACGACGACTTTCTTGGCAAAGCGTTCGACAACGACTTTTGCCAGACCGGCTTTCTTCAGTTTCTTTTCAATAAATTTACGGATTTTAATATCCTCGGCAACCAACGCGGCATAATCTTTTTTGCCGGCAATCCAGCGCGAGTCTGTAATCTTGTTAATACCCAGACGCTGTGAAATTGGCGATACTTTCTGTCCCATTTTCTTTTTTCCTTATTTTAAGGGTCCGTGTTCTTGAAACCGTATAGGTTTTATTCAGGATTGCTCCATACCACGTTCCCGGGCTTTATTATTTTGCTTTTGCTTCTTTTTTCGCTTTCTTGGTCGGCGCCACACCCGATTCCAACACAATCGTCAGGTTCGAGAACGGCTTCAAAATCGGACGCGCACTGCCGCGCGGACCGGCCATAATACGTTTCATAGTCAGCGCTTTGCCGCACCAAATTTCTTTGATGAACAGGCTGTCAACCGGCAGATTCTTGTTGTGTTCTGCATTGGCGACCGCGGACAGCAAAGTTTTCAGAACTTCGCCGGAAACGCGTTTCTTCGAAAATTTCAAGACATCAACCGCGCGCTCTACCGGCATTCCGCGAACCATGTCGCACACCAGGTTCAACTTCTGGTGGCTGATGCGGATCATTTTGTTAAAGGCACGAACCTGATTCTCTTTAATTCCATATCTTGTCGTTGTCATAACTGCTTACCTTTATTTCTTAGCCGCCGCGGCTTTCTTGTTTGCGGCGTGGCCCTTGAACGTACGTGTCGGCGCAAATTCACCCAATTTGTGGCCAATCATGTCTTCACTGATTGCAACCGGGATAAATTTATTGCCATTGTGAACTTCAAAGGTCAACCCAACCATCGGGGGAACAATCGTGCTGCCACGAGACCAGGTTTTAATCGGCTTGTGGTCATTCTTTTCATTCGCCGCAGCCGTCTTCTTTAAGACGGAGGGATGAACATAAGGACCTTTCCAAACTGAACGAGACATTAATAACTCCGTTTTTTGTCTGTGGCCGGCATCCATATAGGCTTACCGGCCTATTTTATTATTTTTTCTTTGCCAAATGTCTGCTGCGGATAATCATCTTAGCAGTGCGCTTGTTGCTACGAGTGCGGTAACCCTTGGCCGGAATACCTGTACGGGATACAGGTTCGTGACCCTTCGAGTGACCGTTACCACCACCCATCGGGTGATCGTTCGGGTTCATCGCCATACCGCGGACGGACGGACGGATACCCAACCAGCGTGCACGACCCGCCTTGCCCAGGTTGACATTACGCTGGTCCGGATTCGAAACGCTGCCCACTGTCGCCAGACAGTCCGAATGAACCTTGCGCAACTCACCACTGTTCATCTTAATCTGGGCATATACGCCGTCTTTACCCATCAACTGGGCATAGCAACCGGCACTGCGCGCCAACTGACCGCCGGCACCCGGCTTCAGTTCGACGTTGTGCACGATTGTACCAATCGGCATATTCTTCAAAGGCATTGCATTACCCGGCTTGATGTCTTCACGTGTGCCGGAGATAACCGTATCGCCAACCTTCAAATCGCGCGGCGCCAAGATATAGGAGCGAACGCCGTCTGTATATTCAATCAATGCGATAAACGCGGTACGGTTCGGATCGTATTCCAGACGAACAACAGTTGCCGGAATACCGGTCTTTTTACGATTAAAATCAATCAAACGATATTTACGTTTGTGACCGCCGCCCTGATGCATAACAGTCACATGCCCGAAATTATTGCGACCGCCCTTGGATTTCAAACCAACGGTCAGCGACTTTTCCGGCGCGCCGCGGTGCAGTTCGCTGCGGTCAACCTGTGTCAACCCACGCATACCCGGCGTATTCGGCTTATAATGCTTTAATGCCATTTTTTTCTTACCTTTGTTTCTGTTCTGACACTAACGTCCAGTCCCCCGGATTCTCTGCCAGAACGGTTCAATTATTATATGTTTGCGGACAAATCCAATTTTGCATCTGCCGGCAAGGACACATATGCCTTTTTCACAGTGCGCTGTGTGCCTGTGCTGCGTCCACGGAAAGACTTAACCTTCCCTTTTGTCACCACAATGTTAACCTTGGTCGGCTTTACATTGTAGATGGCCTGAACGGCACGAGCAACGTCTTCCTTGGTCGCGTCAATCGCAACTTCGAAAGCCACGCTGTTGTTTTCAGACAGTTTTGCTGCCTTTTCCGAGATTATCGGACGACGCAGTATACCATAAGTACCGGCGGTCGCAACGATTTTTTTCTCTGTACTAACTTTTTTTTCTGCCATTTCATTGACCCTTGTTTAATTATGCCAATCTTGCTTCTACCGCTTTGACCGCATCGGCTGTCAAAACCAATTTTTCATGTTTCAGAATATCCAAAACATTCAGACCAATCGTCGGCAATGCATCAATGTTCTCAATATTTGCCGCAGATTTTTTGAAGTTTTCGTCCAGGCTGTCGGCACCTACGAACAACGCCGATGTCAGATTCAGCTTTTTCAGCTGTTTCGCGAAAGCGCCCGTTTTTGCCGCCGACAACTTTTCAGAGTCGATAACAACCAGGCTGCCCTCTTTCATTTTGGACGACAGAGCCATTTTCAAGCCCAATGCGCGTACTTTCTTCGGCAGGTCAATAGAGTGGTCACGTACAACCGGTCCATGAACAACACCACCGCCACGCATGTGAACATTATATTTTTCACCCTGACGTGCATTACCCGTCTTTTTCTGCTTGAAAGCTTTCTTGCCGCTTCCCTCGACATCAGATACGGTCTTTACCGCATGTGTGCCGGCGCGGGACTTGGCGCGCTGCCATGTCACAACACGATGCAAGATGTCCGCACGGGGTTCCAATCCGAATATCTGGTCCGACAGTTCAACTTTGCCGACCGATTTTCCATCAAAATTTACAATATCTATTTGCATTTTATTCACCTTACTCTTCTGTCGCTGTTATTATTCCGCAACAGCTTCTGCTTCGGTTGCTTTTGCTTCTGCCATTTTCGTCGGCATCGGCAGGTCTTTGTGTTCTTTCTTAACCGCGTCGGTTACCAATACGAATGTGCCGTTTGCACCCGGAACCGCGCCTTCGACGAAGATCAGATTATCCGCCGCGTCTGTGCCGAACACTTTCAGATTCTGAACCGTAACGGTTTCATTGCCCATCTGACCGGCCATCTTTTTGCCTTTCAGAACACGACCCGGCCATTCGCGCATACCCGTACCACCGATGGAACGATGCGCTTTCAAAACACCGTGTGTCGCTTCTTTACCGCCGAAATTATGACGCTTCATCGCGCCCTGGAATCCCTTACCCTTGCTTGTCGCCTGAACATCAACAAATTGGCCGGCAACAAAATGTTCCGCATTCAGCGCTGTTCCCACCGGGATAACGCAATCTTCGGATACGCGGAATTCAACAACCTTGCGGAATGGTTTAACACCCGCCTTTTCTGCTGCGACCGCTTGGGGTTTTGCAATGTGTTTAGCCTTGGCTTCGCGCATACCCACGATATTTGCGATATAACCGTTCTTGTCCGCCGTACGATTTCCGATAACTGTACAATCGCCGACCGCCAGGACCGTCACCGCATGGGCCGCCCCCGCGTCGTCATACAGACGCGTCATTCCTATTTTTGTTGTAATTAATCCGCTACGTTTCATTTTTGTTGCCTTTTTTTATGTCAGAGGTTGGACTGTGCATATCCTTTTCGCCGCCCAACCTAACAGCCTTATAATTTAATCTTTACGTCAACACCGGACGCCAAATCCAACTTCATCAACGCATCAACAGTCTGAGGGGTTGGGTTCACAATATCGATTACCGCCTTGTGATTGCGGATTTCGAACTGTTCACGCGACTTCTTGTCGACGTGCGGAGAACGGTTCACCGTAAATTTCTGAATCAAAGTTGGCAAGCGAACGGGTCCAACGACATCCGCACCGGTGCGCTTTGCAGTTTTGACAATTTCCTCAACAGATTCCATCAAGACTCTGTGGTCAAAAGCCGTCAACTTGATGCGAATTTTAGATGCAGGTACCATTTGTTCGTTTCCTTATTTTTATCCGGGCCGGTAATCATCGGCAGTATTTCATCCGATTACACCGACCCGTTGGTTGTATTATTTGATAATCTTCGATACAACACCGGCGCCAACCGTGCGACCGCCTTCGCGGATAGCAAAGCGACGACCTTCGCTCATAGCAATCGGAGCAATCAACTGCACCGTGATACGAACGTTGTCACCCGGCAGAACCATTTCTTTGTCAGCCGGCAAAGTGATTGTACCAGTTACGTCTGTTGTGCTGAAGTAGAACTGAGGACGATAGTTGGAGAAGAACGCTGTGTGACGTCCGCCTTCTTCTTTCGTCAAGATATAAACTTCAGCTTCGAATTCTGTGTGCGGTGTGATGGAACCCGGTTTGCAGATAATCTGACCACGTTCTACATCTTCTTTCTTTGTGCCGCGCAGCAACAGACCTACGTTATCACCGGCTTCACCCTGATCCAGCAATTTGCGGAACATTTCAACACCGGTAACGGTTGTCTTCTGTGTCGGACGCAGACCAACGATTTCACATTCGTCACCAACCTTGATAACACCGGATTCGATACGGCCTGTTACCACGGTACCACGACCTGTGATAGAGAACACGTCTTCAATCGGCATCAAGAACGGCTTGTCAACCGGGCGTTCCGGCATCGGGATGAATTCATCGCAGGCCTTCAGCAAAGCGTCGATGGATTCTTTGCCCAGACCGTCGCTTTTACCTTCCAGAGCGGAGATAGCGGAACCGCGGATAATCGGAGCATTGTCGCCGTCGAAATCGTTCGCAGACAACAGTTCACGGATTTCCATTTCAACCAATTCCAACAATTCCGGATCGTTCGCCAAATCGCACTTGTTCAGATAAACAACGATTTTCGGAATACCTACCTGACGGGCCAACAGAATGTGTTCGCGAGTCTGAGGCATCGGACCGTCTGTCGCCGCAACCACCAAGATTGCACCGTCCATCTGCGCGGCACCGGTAATCATGTTTTTAACATAGTCCGCGTGGCCCGGGCAGTCAACGTGAGCGTAGTGACGCGTCGCTGTTTCATATTCAACGTGAGCGGTGTTGATTGTTATACCGCGAGCCTTTTCTTCCGGCGCGTTATCAATCTGATCAACACCCTTGGCGGCATCAGCGCCAACACCATAATAATGAACGATTGCAGCAGTCAGCGTCGTTTTACCGTGGTCAACGTGACCGATGGTACCGATGTTAACATGCGGCTTGGTTCTTACATACTTTTCTTTTGCCATGGTTTTCTCCTTAGGCTTGGCTTGTTTAGTTTAAAACTCTATTTTTATTTTGTCAGCTTTTTTATAACTTCGTCTGCAACATTAGACGGAACTTCGGCATAGTGCGACAATTCCATATACGGATTTGCACGACCCTGTGACAAAGAACGCAATGTCTTGACGTATCCGAACAGATTAGCCAGCGGCACGAAAGCCGAAATCAGCTGGTTGCCGAACTGGGTTTCAATACCGTTAATCTGACCGCGGCGACTGTTCAGGTCCCCGATGATGTCACCGACGTATTCTTCCGGCGTATTTACCGAAAGCTTCATAATCGGTTCCAACAATTTTGGCGAGGCCTTTTTCATCGCTTCGCGGAAGCAGGCACGCGCCGCAATTTCAAAGCACAATACATTGGAGTCGACTTCGTGATACTTACCATCTACCAATGTCGCCTTGAAATCCACAGTAGGATAGCCAATCAGAACACCTGTCTGCTGGGCTATCTTCAAACCCTTTTCAACGCCGGGGATATATTCTTTCGGAATAGCACCACCAACAATCTTGTTTTCAAATTCATAGCCCTGGCCCGGTTCCAAAGGTTCGAATTCAATCTTAACCTGGGCGTACTGACCGGAACCACCGGACTGCTTTTTATGGGTGTATTCTTCGGTAATCGGCTTGCGGAATGTTTCGCGGTATGCGATACGCGGCTCACCCACGGCAACGTCAACCTTGAATTCACGCAGCAGACGGTCAACCAGAATTTCCAGATGCAGTTCACCGACACCCGCCAGAATCGTCTGACCGGATTCTTCGTCAACAGATACGCGGAACGACGGATCTTCCTTCGCCAGCGCCTGCAGACCCAGGGACATCTTTTCAATGTCGGCCTTGGTTTTCGGCTCAACGGCAATGCTGATAACCGGCTCCGGAACGTGAATGTTTTCCAAGATAATCGGATTCGATTCGTCACACAGCGTATCACCGGTGATTGTCTCCTTCATACCGACCAATGTTACAATGTCACCGGCCGCCGCTTCTTTGATTTCCTCGCGGTTGTTCGCGTGCATCAACAACATACGGCCGACGCGTTCACGCTTGTCACGGTTGGAATTGTAAATGTATGAACCGGATGTCAGCTTACCGGAGTAAATACGAATGAACATCAGGTTTCCGACGAACGGATCGTTTGCAACCTTAAACGCCAATGCGCTGAACGGTTCATTAACGCTCGGGTGACGTTCGGCAACCGTTTCGCCGTCCATCTTTGTACCCTTAATCGCCGGAATGTCCAACGGGCTCGGCAGGTAATCAACAATCGCGTCCAACAGCGGCTGAACACCCTTGTTCTTAAACGCGGAACCGCACATTACAGGAACAAAGTTCTGTGCAATCGTACCCTTGCGCAACAATTTTTTGATTGTGTCATGATCCGGAGTTTTGCCTTCCATATAGGCTTCCATAACAGCGTCGTCCAAAGTCACAACTTCTTCAATCAGGCGGTTGTGCAGTTCTTCGGCCTTGGCTTTCAATTCTTCCGGAATTTCAATTGTAACCGGGTTGCTGCCGTTTTCATCTTCCCAAACGATGCCCTTCATTTCCAGAACGTCAACAACGCCCTTGAAATCGGATTCCGCACCAATCGGGAAATTCAGAACCAGCGGATTTGCACCCAGACGTTCACGAATCATATCGACGCAACGGAAGAAGTTTCCGCCGATACGGTCCATCTTGTTGATAAAGCAGATACGCGGAACGTTGTAACGGTCGGCCTGGCGCCATACGGTTTCCGTCTGCGGCTGAACACCGGACACGGATTCAAATACCGCAACCGCACCGTCCAACACGCGCAGGGAACGTTCCACTTCCATTGTAAAGTCAACGTGCCCCGGGGTATCAATCAAATTGATACGATGGTCGCGCCAAAAGCAGGTTGTCGCGGCGGATGTAATCGTAATACCACGTTCCTGTTCCTGGGCCATCCAGTCCATTGTAGCTGCCCCGTCATGTACTTCACCGATTTTATAGCTTTTACCGGTATAGAACAAAATACGTTCAGATGTTGTGGTTTTACCAGCGTCAATATGGGCCATAATGCCGATATTGCGGTACATATGCAAAGGAGCGGTTTTTCCAACAGACATGTGTCTTTCCTTATTTTAAATTGTCTTTCTTTGTTTAAATTACCAGCGGAAGTGGGCAAACGCCTTATTCGCTTCGGCCATCTTATGCGTGTCAATCTTTTTCTTGAACGCGCCCCCCTGGCCGTTCAAAGCATCACGCAGTTCACCGAACAGACGGTCTTTCATTGCGCGTTCGCCGCGCTTGCGTGCGAACATAACACACCAGCGCAAAGCCAATGTCTGCTGACGCGCCGGGCGAACTTCAACCG
Source organism: uncultured Alphaproteobacteria bacterium (assembly GCA_947646585.1). Taxonomy (GTDB): domain Bacteria; phylum Pseudomonadota; class Alphaproteobacteria; order Rs-D84; family Rs-D84; genus Enterousia. Next base: position 31,182 of record CANSHD010000001.1, read on the forward strand.
GAACCTGATAAGTCGCACCGCCAACACGGCGACCTTTTACTTCAACGGACGGCTTCAACGCATCCACCGCTTCCAACAATGCGGCCAGTTCATCACCGTCTTTCGCGATTTTCTTCAGTTCGTCCATCGCACCGTAAACGATATTTTCGGCAACTTCTTTCTTGCCGTCCCACATAACAACGTTAATCAATTTTGCAACAACCAGATTATTATATTTGGAATCTGGCAGAATTTCTCGTTTCGCTGCGCCTTTACGTCTTGACATTTTTGCTTTTCCTTTTTGTTCTTCACCCGTTTTCCGGATTACTCATGCAGCAACGCCGCATGTTTGTTTTTTATTTCTTTACCTTTGCACCATACAAAGAACGACCCTGCTTGCGGCTATCAACACCCTTGGTATCCAAGACACCACGAATGATGTGATATTTTACACCCGGCAAGTCCTTTACACGGCCACCGCGAATCATAACAACGCTATGCTCCTGCAGGTTGTGGCCTTCGCCCGGGATATATGCGGTCACTTCGCGACCGTTCGCCAGCTTAACACGTGCAACCTTACGCTGCGCCGAGTTAGGTTTCTTAGGCGTGGTTGTATAAACGCGTGTGCAAACGCCACGCTTCTGCGGACACTCGACCATATCAGGCGCCGTGGATTTTACGACGACCTTCTTACGCGGTTTCCGAATCAGTTGGTTTACTGTTGGCATTCAAAATCTCTTTGTTTTTCTTACACCTTTTTGTCCGCACAAAAACTGCCCGCCAGACTTATTTCACCAGGCATGCCCCGTGATTATAAATCCGTCAACCGCGCAGATTTCTGTGTTTTTTCTTTCCTTATTTACACGGAAAGTGAACATACTATAACCGCCCCCCCCGATATTGTCAAGAAAAATCTAGGAAAAAATAATAAAGGAATAAATACAAAAGCCCCGAAATTTGGGGGATTTACCAATTACGGCAAAGACACAAAAAAGCATTTGGTACATGCAAAAAATTACACATTTTTTTTGTTTGTATAAAACACCCCCGACCGTCTTGGTCGGGGGCATATTTTATTCGGATGTTCCGATTAGAACTGAATACCGAATGTGGCGCCAAAGCCGAAGCCATCGTCAACTTCCCAGTTGCCGGCACCGTTGTGGTCCATGTGCTTTGTGATATATGCACCGACGAACTTGTCAGCATCAAAGTTATAGTTCGCACCGAACTTGCCCGTCCAGTATCCTACATTGTCGGACCAGTTATCATAGTCGGCGTTGTATTCAACACCGGCAATCAGGTTCCAGTTCTGGTTCAACACCAGCTGGCCGTCCAAGCCAAAGCGCAGCATGTGGGCGCCTTCATCATCCCAGTTAAAGGATTCCGAATTGTAGTAGTCGAACGCCACATGACCGGCAACAGTCCAGCCCGCGGTGGCATAGCCTGCGCGAACACCGGCCGTCCATTTGTATGCGGTGACGTCTTCGTCGAACCAAGAATCGTCATCGCCCCATGTGCCCAGCGACATTGCGTTATAAGAGCCGAAGATATCCCCCTTCCAGTTGCCCATGTCAATCGCACGAACATTCAAACCAACACCGATATGGTCCCAGGCACCGTTATCAAACCAATCCGATTCAGACGCAGACGTCGTAATATTCGCAGCCACACGGTCTGTCAAGCCATAGCCAAAGTTTTCTTCCAGAACAACACGGCTGGTGTTGCGGGAATCTGCCCCCAATCCTGTTACACTATAAAACTGACCCGCCTCCGGACGATATAATGGATTATTATTAATAACATTCGCCGCATGCGCGCCGGATACCGCAAACACGGCCAGCAAAGAAGTTAAAGCTATTTTTTTCATACTCTATCCTTTTCTTTAGGTTAACAACTAGACACTCATTTCTAGTTCTTAAGAATATTTTACTATCCGCCCAAAGCCGCCCGCAAGGGAAAAGATTTTTGCAAAAGGTGCAAAAATATGCTATGCTCGCACGGTCGCGAATCGGAAATCATTCCCATAAAAACATATAAAAAATCCCGAATTTCCGGGATTTTTTATTATTAACGCGCACCAAACATTATAATATCAAATCATTATGATTTTTAATGAATTTGCAGACACAAGCACTTAATTTCTACTTTTTTTTATCTCGCGCCAGTCGGCGTGATGCTGCATATGCTGTTCATAGGATTTTGAAAAATGATGCCCCCCGCGCCCGTCGGCCACAAAGAACAGATAGTTCGTATCCGCCGGCTTTAATACCGCACGGATTGCCGCCTGGCCCACATTTGCAATCGGCGCCGGCGGCAGACCTTTGTGCAAATACGTATTATAAGGGCTTTCCGTTTTCAGATGCCCGCGCAGCAAAGGCTCGCCCTGCATGTCGCCCAGACCGTCGGTCAGCGCATAAACAACCGTCGGATCCGCCTGCAGACGCATGTTCCGGCGCAGACGATTGACATAAACACTGGCCACAATCGGCATTTCATCCGCACGCGGCGTTTCTTTCTGAACGATAGAGGCCAATGTTATGACATCATTCCACGACGCCAACGGCGACGGCGCAATACGCCCCGCCCTGCGCCATGCGTCATGTATGGCCTCCATCTTTTTGTGCGCCAAATCCAACAGCGCCAGCCGCGACGTCCCACGCGCCACACGGTATGTATCCGGGAAAATGTCGCCGTCCCGCAGATTGCACACGGCAATTTCACTGGGCCGGTCACATTCCACCGCACCCGTCAGGCCCGGCGTCTGCAGCAACAGCTGCTTTATCTGGCGCACGGTCAAACCCTCCGGAATAACGACGGTTGTCGCCGCGACATCCCCCGTCGCCAGCATATGCGCCAGGCGCCACGCACTGGTCCCCGGTGTAAATTCATATTCGCCGCTTTGCACGCGCCCGCCCGATGCGCGAACACACATTTTAAATACGGCCACGGAATCTATCGCCCCGCGCGCCGACAATTGCCGCGCGACATAAGATACGCTGGCCCCGCGCGGAACGGATATCACAATCGTTTCCTGCAACGGCGACCGAATGCCGATTACATATACAAACACGCTAAGCGCCGCAGCCAGCCCCAGCAAAAAACAAATTATAAATTTTTTTTGTTTAAAATTTCTGCGTTTCATAACCCGGGCATTATTGCAGATAAAAATAATTTTGCAAACGCTAATAAAAAACGCCCCGACTTGGGGACGTTTTTATTTAACCTGGTCGGAGTGACAGGATTCGAACCTACGACCTCTGCGACCCGAACGCAGCGCTCTACCAGACTGAGCTACACTCCGATTACGGGCCGATTATGCACCTGTTTTTTATAAAATGCAACTATTTTTATTATTATTTTCCACTTGTAATTATCATTTAATGCACCATATTTTATCCTGAGTATAAGTAAGGAATAAATATGTTTGCATTAAAATTTCTGTCAAAGATAAAATTCGACAGTTATCAAGACTATAAAGAGAACGCAATCCCAACCGTTCCCGACAATTTTAATTTCGCATACGACGTTATCGACGCGCTGGCCATCGAAAGCCCGGACAAAGTTGCGCTGATATGGAACGACGACAGCGGCCATAAAAAAACGTTCACTTTCCGCGATTTGGCGCGCGCATCGAACGCCGCGGCAAATTTCCTGGCGGGTCGCGGAATAAAGAAAGGCGACACGGTGCTGCTGTTTATGCGCCGGCGCTGGGAATACTGGATTTTAATGCTGGCCATGCACAAGCTGGGGGCGATTCCAATTCCGTCAACGAATCAGTTAAAGGCCGAAGATATCAGATACCGCATCCAGACTGCGGACGTAAAAAATATCATCGCGTTTGACGACGGATATATCGTAAACGAGATAAAGAACGCCATCGGCGACGACGACATACAGCTGATACCGTGCGTCGACGTTGCCGCGGGAATCGAATCCTGCCCCACGACATTCACGCGCGTTCCGAATGAAACCGGCGACACTATGGTCCTGTATTTCACCAGTGGCACGACGGATTTGCCGAAAATGGTGGCGCATAACTTTGCGTATCCTTTGGGACATATAAACACCGCCATATTCTGGCAGCGCCTGCGCGACGGCGACATTCATTTCACATTGTCCGAATCGGGCTGGGCGAAATGCAGCTGGGGCAAAATGTACGGCCAGTGGCTGGCCGGGGCCGCCGTGTTTGTGTTTGACTTTTCAGGCCGCTTTACCGCGCACGACCTGCTGTCCGCGATTGCAGACAATCACGTGACGTCGTTCTGCGCGCCGCCGACGGTTTACAAAATGCTGTTGCATGCGGATTTAAGCAAATACGACCTGTCGGCATTGACCAAGGCCGATATCGCGGGCGAGGCATTAAATCCGGAGGTATATGAAAGATTCCTGCGCGCGACGGGAATAAAAATGCGCGAAGGATTCGGCCAGACCGAAACATGCGTCATGCTGTTCAACAACGAATGGATTGAGCCCAAGCCCGGCAGCATGGGCATGCCCGCCGCCGGCTGGGATGTGGAACTGCTCGACGAACGCGGCCGACCCGTGCCCGACGGAACAGTCGGCGAAATATGCGTATGCTTAAAAGAGCATCGCCCGGTCGGTCTGTTCCAAGGCTATCATAAAAACGAAAAAATGACGGCGGCGGCATACCGCGACGGATATTATCACACCGGCGACGTGGCGTACCGCGATTCGGACGGATATTTCTGGTTCGTTGGCCGCAACGACGATTTGATAAAAAGCAGCGGTTACCGCATCAGCCCGTTCGAGGTCGAAAGCGTTCTGCTGGAACACCCGGCCGTACGCGAGGTTGCGGTTACCGGCATCCCGGACCCGGCACGCGGCCAGGCGGTAAAGGCGACAATCGTGCTGAACAAATATTTCCAGCCCGGCGACGTATTGGTACGCCAGTTGCAGGACCATGTGCGCAGTCGCACCGCGGCGTACAAACACCCGCGCGTGATAGAGTTCGTGGACAGCCTGCCCATGACAATCAGCGGGAAAATCCGCCGCGCACTGATACGAACACTGGACAGCGCAAAGACCGCAATCGTGGAACCGGTAAAAGACACGCTTGGGATTAACAAGGAAGAAAAATAAGACAACGGGGCATACGCCCCGTTTTTAATTATAATAACACTTGCCGCCAGAAAATTCGAAACTGCCCGTGGCGTCGGAACCGCCGGTTATATAGCAGTCCGTCTCCTTTGTTGATGCGACCGCCGAGGTTCCGGGCGATGTGCACAAACTGCAATTTTTTCCCGTTCCATAATATCCCGCCTTGCATCTATATTCACAATAGGTACCTGCGCAACGGGTTTGATATGAAGATACAAAAAGTGTCCCCTGCGGCTTTCCCCAGCTTGTCATGCCTTTGCATTCATCGGCGCAGCCGATGGTTATCGGCGGGTCTATTGTGGGCGAACATAAATCATTGCAGCCGCTGGGGCATTTTAAACATGACTCCGCCGTAACGGTTTCATACATACCCGTTGACGAATTCATTCTGTAACAACATTGCACCTGCATGCCGCCCAGCGCACCGCCATTCCAACAACAGCCCGCAACAACCATCAATCCGACAAATTTCCTAAACATAAAACCACCGTTTTTTTTCGGCGATTTTTTGAGTTGACTTGCGGCGGAAATCTGGGATAAAATTATAAAAAATAACAATATAGGAAAACGGTCCTTTTAAACAGGCACCGTTTTTTATTTATACTGGGTTGTTTATACTAAACAAAAATCCCCCGAACGGGGGATTTTTATTACGAAACCTTTTTCAGAACCAAGCTGGCGTTTGTCCCACCAAATCCAAAACTATTGCTGATTGCAACGTCCAGTTTGCGCTTTTTCGCCTTGTTCGGCACCAGGTCGAAATCGCCAACCTCGTCAACAGGGTCGTCCAGATTGATTGTCGCCGGCGCCACACCGTCACGAATCGCCAGCGCACAGAAAATCGCCTCTACCGCGCCGGCCGCACCCAACAGGTGCCCCGTCATAGATTTTGTCGAAGACATGGATACCGGCAGGTCGCCAAACAGTTCTTTGACCGCCGTTAATTCGCCGATATCGCCCAGGCCCGTTGACGTACCATGCGCATTTATATAGTCAACATCAGCCGGCGTCAGCCCCGCGTCTTTCAACGCCGCCTTCATCGCGCGCAGACCGCCCTCGCCCCCTGCGGCCGGTGCGGTAATATGATACGCATCACCCGACATACCGTATCCGGCAACCTCAGCATAAATTTTTGCACCACGCGCCTTGGCATGTTCGTATTCCTCCAGAACAAGAATACCGGCGCCTTCGGCCATTATGAATCCGTCGCGTCCCTTGTCCCACGGACGCGATGCCTTTTCCGGTTCGTCGTTGCGTGTGGACAGCGCCTTCATCGCGGAAAATCCCGCCACGCCGATTTTTCCGACCGCCGCCTCGGCACCGCCGGCCAGCATTATGTCGGCATCACCGTGCTGAATAAGACGCGCCGCTTCTCCAATTGAATGCGCCGCGGACGCACACGCCGTAACAACGGACAAATTCGGCCCCTTCAGTCCATAACGAATGGACACGTGGCCCGCCGTCATGTTGATGATGGATTTCGGGATAAAGAACGGGCTGATACGACGCGGACCACCGGTGTACAATTCGACACAGTTGTCGTAAATCGTGTTCAGCCCCCCGATACCCATACCGATGGAAACACCGATGCGTTCCTTGTCGCCGGCATAGTCAATCAGACCTGCGTCACGCATCGCCTCGTCTGCGGCAACAACGCCATATACGATTCCCTTGTCCATCTTGCGCTGGTCGCGCGGTTCGACAACCGCATCCGGATTATACTGCCCCGGTTCCGTACCGATAACCGGCAGACCCGCAATCTGGGACGCACAATCGGATGCATCAAACGTGTCGATTTTGCGCACGCCCGATTTGCCCGCCAAGATATTTTTCCACGCATGTTCAATCCCGGTTCCGACCGGCGATACGATACCCATGCCTGTTATGACGACTCTTCTCATTTTCTATATTCCTTTATACTTGTCTGTCTCTGGCCATATAATAAACCTTTGGCCGCCCAAAATACAGAAAAAAATCCGCCGGCAAAAATACATGCGCGACGGATTTGTTATCTCACGATAAGATACCCTGACAAAAATTATTTTTTGTGGGCTTCGATGTATTTAACCGCATCGCCAACAGTGGCCAACTTCGCGGCTTCTTCGTCAGGAATTGTGATATCGAATTCTTTTTCAACTTCCATAACGAATTCAACAACGTCCAAAGAATCAGCACCCAAATCGTTCACAAACGCTGCTGTTTCGGTGACTTTTGCTTCGTCAACGCCCAGCTTATCAGCTACGATTTTTTTTACTTTTTCAAAAGTTGTCATTTTTTTTCCTTTGTTTCAGTTAAATGTGTGGCCCTGCTTTGGGCGTGTCATAACATAAAGCTATCATTTTATGCAATGGGTGTCAAGAAATTATAACAAACGATAACAAAACTTGACAAAAGGCAATTTATATGTTTAGGCCGTTTATTTCATCAATCAGGTCATTCATATTTGCGCGCAAATCCTCGGTTCCGGACGCCCAAACCAAATGCCGCATCATGAATTTGTAAACATCGTCCATGGTCAGATTCGGAATCCCGGCGGCCGTCGCCGTGCGGCGCCATGCGACGCGCGGGTCTGTCAAACGCATACGCCCGCGCACGGAAAAGACCCAGTTACCGTCCTGGGGCAAATCCTGTAACAATACAACCGCCGCATCGGACAGCGGGCGCGCGCCCCACATGTAATGATTAAAATCCAAATCAGACCAGCGCATGGAAAACACCTGGCTCTTTGGTGCAAATCCGTATATCAGCATTAAAAACGCCGCACGCAACACCGGCGAAGGCTCGGCCTCTATCGCCGCAATCAGCCGCACCAGCCCCGATTTCGTCAGTGGGCGCACACGGCGCTTTTGCACGATTTTGTCCATCCCCGCCACCGGATTTTCTTTTGCATATCCGGTCTCGATTGCATATTTGAAAATGCTGTGCAGTAATTCCTGCATGCGGCGCGCAATCGCGGGCCCGTCAATGGCATCAATCACCCCGCGCACATCCGCAGCGGAAATGTCGCATACATTTTTATTCTGCAAATCACCCAGATGGCGTTTTATCGCGCGCTGCAGTTTTACCATGCCGTCCTCGGTCCGGCGGACGCGCGCGACCAGATACATATCCGTCACCCGGCCAAATGTAATTTTGCGACGGCGCGTACGCGGCTTTTGCGCGGCATTTTCCAAAACCGTTGCGACGGCGCCACGCGCCTGCTCTATATCGACGTCTGGATAGTTGCCGATTATTATGCGGCGGTCACGTCCGCCGACACGCTTGCGCACGAAAAAAGTTTTTGCACCGCGACTGGTCACGTACATGCGCAGACGCGGTTCAGAGATGTCCTGAACCACGTCAAAGCCACTGTTCGGCGCCGGCAGATTATCAAGAATATATGGATTAAAGAAAAACTGATGCGCCACGGCGTGCCCCCGTACGTTTTATTTTGTTTTCGGTTTGCTGCCCCAGAAAGCGCGACGACGCGCGGACGCCGTTTCGTACTCCTTGGCCGCATTGGCATATTCACAGTTTGCCGCATGACAAGGACAGTCTGCCTGGCCGCATTCCACAACTTCTTCATCCAACAAGTCACGGCCCTTAAAAAACGGACAATAAACGTTATACGGAACAATTGCCACGGAACTGCCCGTCATATCATCCAGCCTGTTTAACTTCGGCACGTCAACCAGCTTTGTTTTTATGCATCTTCTTTCACGAGCCTCGCCGTTTTTGTCGCAAAACACGGTTATCTTGCCACGCAGCCGGTCCAGCTTGTGCCAGGCGCGCCCCGCCACACGGCGCAGTCTTTGATATTCTTTCCAGTCCGCCTTAAACGCATTCCACTTTTGAACAATTGTCGCAAACATGTTTTTTCCTTTTGCTTAGCTTACTTTTAATGCGTTGATAAAGGCGCTTTGCGGAATTTCAACGCTGCCGAATGTGCGCATACGCTTTTTGCCTTCTTTTTGCTTTTCCAGCAATTTGCGCTTGCGCGTTATATCCCCGCCATAACATTTTGCGGTAACGTCTTTGCGATATGCCGCAATAGTCTCTCTCGCGATAATTTTTCCACCGATTGCCGCCTGCAGCGGAATCTTGAACTGGTGCCGCGGAATCAAGTCTTTCAGTTTTTCCACAATCTGGCGGCCGCGCTTTTCCGCAAAGCTGCGGTGGCACATAAACGACAAAGGCTCTACATTTTCGTCGTTTACCAGAATAGACACTTTTACCAAATCAGACGCCTGGTACCCCTGCAGGACATAGTCAAACGACGCATACCCCGACGATATGGATTTTACGCGGTCGTAAAAATCGAACACAATTTCCGCCAGCGGCAACTGATAAACCAACACCGCGCGATTTCCGACGTATGAAATATTTTCCTGGATTCCGCGCCGCTCGGAACACAGCGCCATGATACCACCCATGTACTTGTCCGGCATCATGATTGTCGCTCGAACCCATGGCTCTTCTATTCTTTCGATTTTTGTCAGCTCCGGCATATCCGCGGGATTTTCCAAATCGACAACCGTGCCGTCTCGCAAATATAATTTATACAGCACGCTGGGCACGGTATTAATCAGTGTCAGATTAAATTCACGCGACAATCTCTCGCTGATAATTTCCATATGCAGCAGCCCCAGGAACCCGCACCGCAGTCCGAATCCCAGCGCCGATGATTTCTCCGTCGTGAACATAAACGAGGCATCGTTCAACGCCAGCTTTTCCGCGCTTTCACGCAGTGCGGGATAATCGTCCGCCTCTACCGGAAAGAACGATGAAAACACAACCGGAACCGACGGCTTAAATCCAGGCAGCGCATCCCCGCCGCCACGCGCGTCCAAAATAGTGTCGCCGACCTTGCAGTCGTGAATCGTTTTCATGCCCGTGATAATAAATCCGATTTCGCCGGTATCCAGCTCGTCCGTATTGACCATTTTCGGCGTGAAATATCCGATTTTATCAATGACGTATTCAGCCCCGGTCGCCATAAATTTTATTTTTTGACCGCGCGTCAGGCGCCCGTCAACCACACGTACCAATATTACAACGCCCAAATACGAATCGTACCATGAATCCACCAGCAACGCGCGCGTCGGCGCATCCGCACGCCCACGTGGGCTTGGTAATTTGTGAACAATTTCCTCCAGCAACTCCGGCACGCCGGCGCCCGTCTTTCCGGACACCCCCAGCGCCTCTGACGCATCCAAACCGATAACGTCCGCAATCTGTTCGCGCGTTGCGGCAACGTCACTGGACGGCAGGTCGATTTTATTCAGCACCGGCAACATTTCCAAATCATTGTCCAGCGCCAGATACGCATTTGCCAGCGTCTGCGCCTGAACCCCCTGGGTCGCATCGACCAGCACCAACGCCCCTTCGCACGCGGCCAAGGACCGCGACACCTCGTATGAAAAATCGACGTGTCCGGGCGTATCCATCAAATTCAACTGATATGTTTGGCCGTCCTTGGCCTTGTATTCCAGACGCACCGTCTGCGCCTTGATTGTGATGCCGCGCTCGCGCTCTATATCCATGGAGTCCAAGACCTGAGCCTTCATCTCGCGCGACTGCAGTCCGCCTGTAAATTCAATCAACCGGTCTGACAGGGTTGATTTTCCGTGATCAATATGTGCGACTATTGCGAAATTTCTGATATTTTTTTGACTCATGCGGCAATGGTACACCAGTATAGCGAAACTTGCAATCTGTTTTTTACAAGAAAATACGCCGCAATTTAGCGCACCAAATCTTTGGCGTGCGTGTATGTCATTTCGCACGGACCGTATCCGTGCTTGGCATAAAAGTTCTTAGCCTGACGGGTGGGCGCCGGCTGCACCAGCATGCGGCGAACACCCGCATTGCGGCAATGCGCCTCGTACGCCTCAATCAGGCGGGCCCCGATGCCGCTGCGCTGGCATATTGTGTCAATAAACAGCCAGTCTATCCGCGCCATTGTCTGGCCGCCCTCTTTTGTAAGATGCCCCTTGATAAAGCCGCGCAACTGATCGCGCAAGAAATATGCGAACAAAATATGCTTGTTGACATTCACATCGCGCTGCATAAACCCATGAATCATCATCGCATTATTCGGACGCGACAAATTCGCAATCCAATAACATTCCATCAACAAATTGTCAGACACTTCGGAAACTTGTGTAATTACACCGTCTTTATTGTTCATTTGAAATCTGCCCCAACAGTTTATCGATACGCGCCGCACGCTCCAACGTGTCGTCATATTCAAAGCGAATGTCCGGCACATATTTCTGGTTCATACGCGCCCCCAGCTCGAACCGGACGCTGCGAACAATCTCGTCCAAGCGTTTTTGTACCGCGGCCGTATCTTCATTGCGCGAATAATAATAAAGGCGCACAAACTGCAATCCCCCATGCGCCTCCGCGCCAACCAAAGACACCCCGGCGACAATCGCGTCGTCGCCATAGTTATCGCGCAGTATCTCTGCAACGATTGTCTGAACCTTGGCCGCAATACGCATTCCTCTATTAGAATTTGTACTTTTTTTCTGCATATTCGCTTCTTTTTGTTACTTATAGTTTGTAAAGTAGACGAAATTTATGTACAATCAAGAAAATTTTTGAAAAATTGGGGGAAAAATGAAACTGGTGGAATCTATTCTGAAAAAGTCCGAGCACCCGGCATATGCATGGATTGTCTTTATATTAACCGTATGCGAGTCCATTTTCTTGTTCGTTCCGCCAGAGGTATTCATGACCCCGCCAATTATCGCCAACCGCCGCCGCGCCATTCCGATTACCGTCGCGGCCGCCGCAGGCAGCCTGGTCGGCGGCGCCATTGCGTATCTGATTGGATACTGGCTGTTTGACTCGGTCGGCGTATGGCTGATTCAAAATTTTGCGACAATGGAAAAATTTGAAATGGCCCAAGCGCTGTTTATAAAGCACGGCCTGTTCATAATCGTTTTAACGGCATTTACCCCCATTCCGTACAAGTTGATGGCGATATGCGCCGGATTCATGGGATTCCCGGCCGCATTGTTCCTGGGCGTGTCGGCAATATTCCGCACGGCGCGCTTTGCCGTTGTAGCGGCATTGCTGTGGCGTTTCCAAGACGCGGCAAACGCGATTGTAAAAAAATATTTCTGGCCGCTTACAGTGTTTGCAATTATCGCGGCGGGCCTGGGCATCGGGTTAATGATGCTGTTATAACGGGTTAATAATTGTCGGGCCGGGCGGTTCACCACCGCTGTCATTACGGGGGGCCAATCGGCCCCCCGTATGAATTTATTCGCGTGTGTGACAAACAAAACAACCCAGCTCCATTGTCATTGCGAACGACATCGGGCCCCGCAAAAATTGAAAATTTTTGTGGGTGATTAGCGAAGCAATCCAGTTAATAAATGAACCTTGCCGATTTATTCTGGATTACCGCGGTCATTTCACTCCCTCGCAATGACAGTAGTGCGTAATGGCGCACTTCACCCCCCATTGTCACCGCGAGCGTCATCGGGCCCCGCAAAAATTGAAAATTTTTGTGGGTGATAAGCGTGGCGGTCCAGTTAATGAATAACATTGCCGCTTTCTTTCTGGATTGCCACGCCCTGCGGGCTCGCAATGACAATGTAAATAATCTGGACACTGCATCACCATTGTCATTGCGAGCGTATGCGAAGCAATCCAGTTAATAAATGAACCTTGCCGATTTATTCTGGATTATCGCGGCAGCGTGCCGCCTCCCCTCACAATGACAATATTAAAGGCTCTTATGCGCGATAATAAAAAACAGCGGCCATCGCCGCTGTTTTTCTCCTCTCCTATTCCCTATAGGGAAACTGTTATTCAACCCAGATATCCACAAAGGCTGTACATGTGGAACCACTGCATATCTTTTTTGCGTTTGTCGCCGTTGTGGCGTTCGTTGCATTGGTGGCATGCCCAACCGTCACCGCACCCGTGGTCGCAACAGTGATATCACCACCACTTTTAACACCACCCAGTGCACCGGATGTCGCTGCAGGCAATGTATATTTCGTATCTGTACCATCAACGGTCACAACACCGTCCGCAACCGTTACAGTAACGCTGCCCGTACCCTTGATGTTAGAGGTTGTCAGCTTATCCTGTTTGGATGTCTGCAGGTTTGCAATTGCGGTCTTGTTGGTGTTTGCCTGGGTGTTTGCCGCATTTGCCGTCGACTTTACACCGTTAACCACCGTATTCGTTGCATAGTCGCCGGCCGCCTGCTTGCCCGCCAATGCGGTTGCAACCGCTTTTTCAGACGGATACTTTGTATCGCTGGCCGATGCCACCGCAGAAATCGTTATGGTTTTGTGTGCAGCGTCTTCAGCGGTATAGCCCAGGTTATCCTGCTTGCCGGATTCCAAAGCGGAAATCTTTGTATTTTGTGTTCCCTGCTCTGTCTTGATTGCCGTAATGTCACTGGTATTTGTACCAATTGCATCAATCTTTGCCTTGGTCGCACCGGATGTCATGACCGCACTGTTGTTAATTGTGGTAATGGCATCCGCGTTTTTCTTGATGTCCGCCTTTACCGCCGTGTCATCATATGTGGCGGCATCCTGAGCATCTTCAATCATTCCAACGACGGTCTTGCCTGTCGGCACGGTACCGATTTTGGTATTGATTGCATTATCCCCGGAAGTACGCGCGGTAACCTCGTTGTCAATTCTTGTCCCCAATGCCGTATCCGCAGACGTACGCGCGCTTGTTTCTTCTGTCAATGCAGCCTTGGTCGCATATGTATTGCCAATCTGAACAACCGTTGCCGCAACAGCCGCATCAGCGGCCGCACCTGCAATTTCTTCAGCCACTTTTACCGTGGGAATACGACTGTCGTTATCCGTGTGCTTTGTATCATAAGAAGACAACGTATCGATGGTCAGTTTGTCCTGTTTTGTATCTGCAATATTGTCAACATACGTTGTTGATGCAATATCCGCGCGCGCCGCGCCAACAGACATCAACGCCGCCAAAGAAACTGCTAAAAATCCTACTTTTTTCATAACTTACTTTACATAATTTTTTTATCCGCCTGAGTGATGCGCCGCCACGCATCGCTTTACCCGGCGGCCGAACCGGTCGGCCACCGGGATTTTTTTATTTTACTGACCGCCCTCGCGTTCAATAACCTCCCATGCATATGCAGAGTTGTTATATGTCAAAACGCACTTATTCGCCGGGTTCGCACATTTGTCGGTCGGGGCCGGAATCGCCGCGTTGGCCGTGGCCTGTGCCGCCGCCGCGTCGGTGATGCCCTTGGTCGCATCGGACTGCGCCTTTTCAACCGCCGTTGTCAACGCGGTGTCCGCCGCCTTGTACGCGGTATCCATCGCAGAGATGGCGTCGGCGTTTTCCTTGATGTCCGCCTTTACCGCCGCATCATCATATTCCGCACCGGCCGCCGCTTCTGTAATCATTTCGACAACGGTCTTGCCCTCGGCAACCGTACCGATTTTTGCATTGATTGCCGTATCAGCCGCTTTATATGCCGTATCCAATGCCGTGATATCAGAGGCGTTTTTCTGAACCGCCGCATTGTTCGTTGTCTGATATGCGGTCAAGGCAGACGCCGCATCGGTACCGGCCTTTTTCGCATCGGCAACCGCCGTATCAACTTCTGTCTTGGTGTATGTTGTGGCCTTGTCGGCTTTCAAACTCAACGCCGCATTCATATCGGTCGTTTTTGTATAATCCGCCAACGCACCTGCAATCTGATTTGCAACACTGCCATCGCCCGTGGTCAATCCGGAAACGGTTGCCTGCAATGTATCAATTTCACCTTCGGCCGTTGTCACACGTGTGCCCAATGCGTTTACATCGGAGGCATCAGCCTTGGCATCCAAGGCCTTGGCGATATCGGATGTCGGACTTTCCAAATTTGTCTTTATTTCCTGGGTGATTGTGTCGCCAATGTTGGTTGTGAATTCGTTGACCGTCGTCTCTAAACCATCAACTTTTGTATCAACCGCACCAACACGCGCATCTACATAAGCTTTAGACGTGACAGCAGCACTGGCATCTGCTGCAACCAAGCCCAAAACAACCGTGAAAATACCAGTAGTCAGCTTTTTCATTATTTATTTCTTTCCTTCATTTTTTTACTTAAAACTTATTCACCCGTGCCGGCGGCTTCCAGCGGCGAGGTTACATCCAGCCACATCAGGCTTTTACCGGTCGTATCAACCGACAATACGCAACGGCCGGATTCAGACGCACATGCACCGGTCGGCTGCGGAATTGCCAATTCGATAATCTTGGCGTCCGCTTCGGCCTTTGTGTAAACATCCGTCGCATTTGCCTTCTTGTCCAGTTCGGTCTTCAGCGTGCCACTGGCCACAGAGTTATCAATGGCATCCTTTACAACGGTACCATCACCGACAATATTGGTAATAATTTCTTTTACGGAATCATTCCCTTCCAAGGCTTCCGTAATCTTTTCTGTTACGGTTGTATTCGTAACCAGTTCGGAAGACGCAACCGTGCCGGCAACATAATTACCGCTTGCATCGATTACCGCAACGTTGCCCGCCTTGATGGCTTCACCGGTCAGCTTGTCCGCTTTGCCCGCAACATCTGTTTCCAGCCCTTCAACCGTCGTGCTCAAGTTGTTAACGGTTGTGTTAATCTGGGTCACTGTCGCCGCATCGGCTTTTGTATCCAACGCTTCGTCAATGGCTGTTTTCAGTTCGCTGTTTTCAGATTTCAACTCATTTGTAATGTTGTTGACGATAACATCCTGCAACTGTTCGGTTTTTGTATAGTTGTTTTCAATTGTTGTCTGCAAGGTCTGAACATCGGTCTTTACCTTGTCGTCAACATACTGCTTGCTGGCAATCTGGGGTGCCGCGCTTGCCGCGCCGGTGGCCAGGATGGCCGCCGCAAATACAGAAAAAGCAATGTTTTTTACTTTCATTTTTTTCCTTCCTTTTTATATCCCTGTAATGGCCCAAGGGCCGTTTTCAAACTGTTAGTTCAACGAAGCAGCCTTATTGTCCAATTCGGTCACAACCTCGAACCAGCCCTTTTGACCATTGCTGACCGCAAGGACATAATCCCCATCGGTCGGCGCATCGGCGGTCGTAACCGCCTGGTCAGCCTTGGCCAACGATGTCTGAACATCGGCGGCCAGTTTTTCTTTTGCAATTGCCGCGTTTTCCGCAACATCCGCATTTGAAATCGTGTCTTTCCTTGCTAAAGCACCCAAATCGGCCGTATTCGCCTTTTTGGCCAATTCGGCATCGACATAATCCGTCTTGGCATAGGCCTTCAGCGCTTCGTCCATATCACCGGCAACAACATCGGCAACCTTTTCGTCAACCTCTGTCTTGGTGTATGCGTCCGTAATTCCATAACCCGCCAGCGTCGTCGCCTTGTCGGCCTTGTTCGCCAAACCTGCCGTCGCCGCATCGGCCGCGGTCTTGGCCGCAGATGCAACCGTCGTCGCAGACGCTGCATCGGATGCCGCCGCATCGGCCGCGGTCTTGGCGGAATCCGCCGCCACCTTTGCCGTATCGGCCGCCGTTTTCGCCGCAGACGCCAGTGCCGCCGCCTCGTTCGCGGCGGTTGTTGCCGCCGTGGCCGCAGATGTCGCGGTTGTCGCCGCAGTGTTTGCCGCGGATGCGGTTGTCGCCGCACCGGATGCAATCTCGTTCACATCGTCAATGGCCGCCTCCGCCTGTGTCACGCGCGTTGCCAATCCGGTAACCGTCGCAACATCGGCCTTGCCGTCCAGCGCCGTCTTGTCGGCCTTTAAGCTCAACGCGGCATCAACATCTTCAGATTTTGCATAGGCTTTTAAAGCCTCGCTCATATCGCCGGCAACAACATCGGCAACCTTTTCGTCAACCTGTGTCTTCGTATAAACGTCGGCCGCATTCGCCTTTGCCGCCAGCTCTTCCTTGGTCGCCAAAGAATCCAACGCCGTCTTGTCGGCCTTTGCCGCAAGACCCGTGTTCATTTCCGCCTTGGTCGCCAAATCGGCCGTGGCATTGTCAATCGCCGCCGCGACACCGGTATTGGTGGCATACAACGCCAACGATGTCTTGTCCGCCTTGCCGTCAAGCGCCGCGTTCATTTCCGTAACGGTCACATAATTCGTTGTGGCATTCGAAATAGCCTTGGCAATTTCGGAATTCATAAATTCTTTGGTCGGATACAGGTCAGAGTTCAGCCCCTCGCCCGGGTCACCCTTATCACCTTTGTCACCCTTGTCGCCCTTGTCGCCCTTCTCACCTTTTTCACCGGCCGGTCCCTGGGGTCCCATGGCGCCGTCCGCACCATCCGCACCGGTAATCGCGGACAAGGCAATCAATTCCTGCCACACCGGGTCATCCTTATAGCGCCACAACAGGTGTGTCGTATTGGAACCGATTTCAACCTCGCGACCGTCTTTGCCGGCAACCGCATCCAGATTTGCCTGCAGAGCATCGACGTCCAAATATATTTCATCTTTGTCTATAACGATATAGTCATCGACCGGCGTCAGGACATTCTGCTTGTCAGACAAGGCCGCATCAACATCGCCCTTTTCGTACATGCCATCAACACGCGATTCCAGTTCGCCGACACGCCCTTCCAGCTCCGCCGCGACGCCCGGATTCATCGAACCGCCGGTATTACCGCTGCTTGTTGTGCCGCCAGGCTTTTGATTTTTAATGGAACTGCCGCCGCTGACCGATGTGCCGCCACCCAAATATTTACCAATGGACAGTCGCGGCGCTGTCGCAACGCGGCCCGTGGTCGTAGTCCCCTTGGACGCGGATGACGATGCCGATGTCGCACCGACGGACGGCGTCACGCGCATGGAACCCGCACGCACCGCATTCGTCGCCCTGCCGGACGAGCCGCCGGTCGCCGCCGCGGACGTGCCGGTATATGTCCCGGCGCCACCCAACGAACGAACCGAGGCCGCCGCAAAAGCACTGGAAATAGCCGACGTGCACAGCACACAAACAACAGCCAATCGTGATATTTGAACTTCGTATTTCATAACTCTCTCTACACCTGCAATGATACCATACTTTTGCGAATCGGGTCAATACCTTTTCGTACTAAAATTCGTAACGAATACCCAGCGACACGGAATTGTCCAGAATCATGCCGGTTTTGCTTTTGAACCAATACGTGTTGTCGTCCACATCCTGGAAATGCAGTTTCAGTTCACTGCCCGTCATTCCCGCCAGACGATAACGCAAATCCACAACCAGGTTGTCGTCCAGTTCATGCGTCCAACCAAACATCAGCGCACCCATCGGCGAAAAAGCGGTCTTTTCCTTGTCATAACCGCTGAAATAGTCGCCGCTTATTTTGTAATTGGCAATTGTCGCGCCGACACCCGCGCCGACATACAGACCGTTTGTAAAATCATAATATCCGCTGGCCATCAAATACGGCATGGAGATGGAGAATTTTGCAACCGCGTCCTCATCTTCGAAAAAGCCCAGATAGCCCGCCTCCAATTCGGCGCGCCAGAAATAGTTTATCTTTTTACCGGCCGCCAAGGAACCGCCGAATACCGGCTCAAAAGAATATTTGTCATCGCTGTGGCTTTCATCCGCTGCGAATTCCGCGGCCGCGCTGTACTTGTTTTTAAAGTTCAGCATGCTTAATTCCGCACGTCCCGTCACGTACCAGCCCGTCTTGGCCTTGTCTTTATAACTATATGTGACGTCATAACCGCCTTTTGAGTCTTTTGTTATATGACTGGGGGTCGCATTACGCACCGCAGAAAAAGCCGGCATTGTCACCAAACCCATCAATATACTTAAAGATACTAATTTTTTCATAAAAACACCCTCCAAATTTTTTCCTAAGTATATCACAAAAGCCCTCTCAATCCAAAAACAAAATCAAATATTGACATGATTTCTGTTTTTTTGCTACGTTTCTTAACGTACAAAAATTCATGCAAAGGGGTAAGGATATGAAAAAGCTTTTCTTTTTATTTTGCGCATTGACTTTGGCGGCATGCGGCGGGGTAAAAATGCCTTCGAATGTAAATGACGAAAAAGTATTTTTTGCATTTGATTCCGCTGAGGTTTCACCCGAAATGTCGCGCGACCTGCAGGGCCAGGCGCTGTACATGAAAAAGCATCCGGACGTAAACGTCACACTGGAGGGGCACTGTGACGAACGCGGCAGCACGGAGTACAACCTGGCGTTGGGCGCGCTGCGTGCCGGAAACGCGGCGCACGTTTTGACCAAGGACGGAATCGAACCGTCGCGCGTAAAAACGATTTCCTATGGCAAGGAGCGTCCCCAGTATTTCGGTACGGGCGAAAAAGTATGGGCAAAAAATCGTAATGCAACCACGCGCGTGGACAAATAATAACGGGCGCCCCAGACGGGGCGCTGTTTTTATGTTTTCTTGACCGCAAAATAAAATTTTACTACCATCCGAATCATGGAAGACAATACAGCTATATCTTTTGCAAATGTCGCCGCACGCTATGAACATGGCGCCGACGTTTTAACCGACGTGTCTTTTAACATCAGTGCGGGCGCGTTCTATTTTCTATCCGGCGCATCGGGCGCGGGCAAGACGACGCTGCTGCGGCTGATATACCAGTTGCACACGCCGTCCGCAGGCCAGATAAAATTGTTTGGGCGCACGACCGCGGACATATCGCGCGACGATATCGCCGCCCTGCGCCAGAAAATGGCAATCGTTTTTCAGGAATACTCCCTGTTAAGCCATCTGACGGTGTTTGACAACATCGCCCTGCCCCTGCGGGTGCGCGGCGTGCCGGAGGCAAAGATAAAAAAACTGGTGGCCAAGGTTTTGGACTGGGTGGGTCTTGGCAAATATGCCGACGCAAACCCGCGCTCGCTTTCCGGCGGCCAGCAGCAGCGCGTATCCGTAGCACGTGCGATTATCGTACAGCCGGCAATCCTGCTGGCGGACGAACCGACGGGCAACCTGGACGATGAAAACGCATCGCGCCTGATGGAATTGTTTATTCAGATGAACAAGCTGTTCGGTACGACAATTATCCTGGCGACGCATAATAAAAAACTTATGGATACTTACAAATTCCCGGTTCTGCACGTGGAAAATCATCGTGTCGGATTCGTGGGCAAGGCGCCCGCGCCCGCAACGCCGGCCGCCCAAAAGGTATGGAAGGGACCGAAACCGCAAAATTATTTTGCAGAATTATCAAAACAGTTTGACGATATTGGGAACGCATAAATGAAAACACCGGTTGTATTTTCTCTTGTCCGCGAGCAGTCCGTCTTTATGACGGTCATCATGGCGTTGCTGACATTTTTATCAGTAATCGCGCTGGGTGTGGCGATTGCCATCGGAACGGGCGTCGCACGCTGGAACGCGCAGTGGGATTTAATGGCGACCGTTCAGGTAATGCCGGGCCAGAACGCGGATGCGGCGGCAAAAATACTGGACGCGAACAAGGACAAAATCGCCTCCGTAAAAAAAGTATCCGCCGACGAAATGGCGGAACTGATGCGCCCATGGGTATCCGGCGGGGCGGCGGCGATGAAAAATTATCTGCCGGAAATGTATGAAATAAAGTTAAACAAAAAATCCGACATGCAGGGACTGGCCGACAAATTTGCGGGCAACGCGCGCTTTCTGTCACATTCGACGGCCTTGGCCCCGGCAACTGGTGCCGGCTGGCGCATGATTGCGATTGCCGCATTGATTCTGTCAATGGCGCTGGGTGCGATTGGCGTGTGCATATCGTTTATCGCACGCAACACGGCCATGCTGCACCGGCGCGAATTGGAGATATTAAACCAGGTCGGCGCACGGGATAATTTTGTCGCACGCCAGATGCAGATTATCGTCGGCAAGATTTCAATCGTGGCCGCCGCCGCCGGATTTGTCGCCGCGGCGCCGGTACTGTTGCTGATACTGTCGGCGGCGCACACCACGCGCGTGGGCTTAATGGCGATGATGGCGTTAAATGGCACGGCATGGCTGGTCCTGATGGCGCTGCCAATCGCAATCAGCATTTTCGCCATATGGATAACCGGCCGAACCACATTGAAAATTCTTAAAAACAACTGATGAAATTTTTCACGCCCTCTTTTCTGGCATTTGCTTTATTCATCATGGGCGGCATGATGTTCAAATCAATGACGCCAAGTGTGTGCGGAACAATCCTGCCGGACGACAGCATATTCGTATTAACCGGCGACGCGCGCCGCATACCGTTCGCCATGCGCCAGATGCGCAAATACCCCGACGCCGACCTGTACATTATCGGGGCCGGCGGCATGGGCTCTTTTGAAATGGCGAAAAAAGTGACGGTCGAATCCGATTCGAAATCCACGTATCAGAATGCGTTGGCGATACGCGACATTGTTCAAAAAACAGGCCTGGACAGAATTGTCGTCGTCACAACCGAAGACCACATGAACCGCGCGCAGTATCTTATCCGCAAAGAGCTGCCGGAAACGGAGGTTGTCGCATGCCCGGTGCGCCTGATTGACATGCCCGCAACAAAAAGACTTGAACGATGGGCCACGGAATATATAAAATACATCGTTACAATGTTCGGAATAAAGGAAGGGTAAATTAACATGCTTCGCACAATTATATTCAAAATAATTTTGGCAATATACTTTGTACTGTGGGCGCCGTTTCTGCTGGTGGGATTGTTGAACAAGCGCGTGAATGATTTCTTTGTTTTAACCGACGCGCGCGGCGTATTGGTCCTGGCACGGTGGATTGCCGGCATTCGCTATAAAATCCACTATCCGTTGACCGAGGAAAACGGCGTTCCGGTAAAGCCGAATGAAAACCTGCGCCTGGACGGCAAGGCCATTATCGCAGCCAAGCACATGTCCATATTGGAAATCGCAATTTTGGCGACAAACATTCCAAAGTCGTTTTTTATAATAAAGCGCGAACTGTTGTGGATTCCGATTTACGGTTGGGCGTTCTGGCGCATGGGGCTGCAGCCTGTAAACCGCGCACGCGGAAAAACAAACATGAACAAATTGGCGAACGCGGTCGCCAAAAAAATCATGAACGGCCAGGTGCTGGTCATCTTCCCCGAGGGGACACGCGTAAGACCCGGCGCACGCCCGGCGTTAAAGCGCGGCCTGCTGTATCTGGCACATCAATTAAAGCTGCCGATTATGCCGGTCGGAACGGATGCCGGCGTATATTGGCCAAAGCGCGGAAAAATGCGCCCCGGCACGGCGAATGTGTATTTTGAGCCTCTGCTGCCATGCAACGCATCGTTGGATGAAATTCGCGACGCAATAAACGAGCACAGTGCATAATCGCACGGACAAAATCCGCCGCACGGCGGATTTTTTATTTTACACACAAATCTTTTTATACTAGACTTTTATTGTCCGCGGGTATTCCACGGATGAGGACTTGAAACCTCTCTTATAACGCGGTGCATCGCGATAGCATGCATGTGTATCTCCAATCTAAAACGGGTTGGAGGGTGGCGAATATTTTGAATAAGCCCGCTATTTTATAAGATAGTTTCAAGCCTCCAACCGCCTGAATTTTTTCAGCGGTTTTTTCATTCGTTTGAAAAAAGGAGGTTTGAATGAAAAAATTACTAACCGCCGCCATCATCGGTGTGGCCGGTGTCGGCAACGCGCATGCGGCGCGGAACTGCTGTGCCACGGCGCCATGCTGCATATCAGCGAGCAGCAGCTGCAGCCATGACAGCAGCTGCACCAGCACCCTTACATGTAATTGCGGCACATCCAGTACGGGATTGACAAACCAATACGGAATTGTTGCGACAACAACACAAAAACAAGAGGTGTACTGCGTCGGCCAAACGGCATATTCCAAATGCGTCGCCGGCACAACCACATACAAATGCGCCAGCGGTTATTACGGCACGGCGACATCCGCATCGGCCGGATGCACGGTGTGCCCCGCCAATGCGACATGCGCGGGCGGCAACGGCTCTACATTTAGATGCAATGCCAATTATTACAAAAGCGGCGCCGCGTGCCAGCCCTGCCCCAACAGCGGGGAATCAACGGCCGGCGCAACATCCATAACATCATGTTATCTGCCGTCGGGAACAACATTCAGCGATTCCACCGGCAGCGGAACCTATACCGGGAACTGCTATTATTCAAACTAAAAAACGCCCGCACGGGCGTTTTTTAATCACACCAGCCGGCACGCCGACCACCGGAATACGGCCGCCCCAGCTTTTCGGAAATCAGCACCGCGCCGACGTCGCGCCCGTCGGCCGTCTTTACATATGCGTCAATTCGGCCCAGATATTTGTCGTCTTTGATTTTGCTAAGCTCAACCACACTGCCGACCGGAATCAGTTCCGCCAGACGTTCCTTGGCCCGCAATGCCGCCCTGATTTCAGAATCACACGCCCCGTGAATTTCCGGCGTATCAACATTCATCAGCCTTACGCGGACGGAAATGTTGATATCGTCTTCAAGATTTACGTACGCCGCAAACGTGTCGCCGTCAAATATATAATCAACCGTTGCCGGCGTGGCAACCGCCACGCCGGAATTAAACAACGCAAAAACCAATAAAACGATTTTCTTCATATTACGGCAGTTTCGGCGACCACGTCGGCTCCAGACCATTTACGTCGTCCGGCAGCTCTATGTCATATATGTTTTGTCCGGTGATATCGACACTGCGGATATGGCTGATGCGCTCCAGACCATCGATTGCCTTTTCCGTCTCATAATACACCAAACGACGACTGCCCGGGGCCCAGGATGGCGCCTCCATAAACCAGCCGCCCGCCAGAATCTTTTCATTGCGACCGCGCGGATTCATAATGCCGATAAAGAACGTGTCGTCCGCCATTTTTGTAAAGGCGATAAACTGGCCGTCGGGCGACCATGCCGGCGTGGCATAGCGGCCGTTGCCGTATGTTATGCGCTCTTCGGTTAACGTTTCCAAATCCAGAACATGAATCTGCTGGCGCCCAGAACGATCGGAATTAAAGGCCAGCTTTTTCCCATCCGGCGAATAAGAGGGACTGGTATTCAAAGAATTCCCAAACGTCAATTGGCGCAGCGTCTTGGCCTCTATATCATATTCATATATGTGCGTAATGCCGTTTTTAACCAGTGACAGCGCAATCTTGGTGCCGTCTGGTGAAAAGCGCGGCGCAAAGTTCATGCCGCCAAACTGACCCAGACGACGCGCCGCCCCCGTATCCAAATCCAGCGTCCAGACCATCGGGTCGTCGTCACGATATGACAAAAACACAACCGTCTGCATGTTCGGCGAGAAATGCGGCGACATTACAAAGGTCTTGTCATCGGACAAATAACGCAGTCCATATCCGTCCTGGTCCATGATGGCCATACGCTTTACGCGTTTTTTCAGCGGCCCTGTCTCGGCAATAAACACAATCTGGGTGTCGAAATATCCGACCTCGCCCGTTAAGCGTTCGTATATTGCGTCCGCCATTATATGCGCCATGCGACGCGCGGACTTTTTGGACGCGACCAGACTTTGCGCCTCTATCTGTTCCTTGCCGTTAATATCCCACATATAGAATTCCAGCCTGTACTTGCCGTTTTCCATATCCAGTTTTGCCTGAACCAGAACCTGGGCCTTTATCGCCGCCCATGATTTAAAGTTCGGCATTTCGCCCATCTTTACATGCTCGGGAAACGCGTCATGATTTACAATACGGAACAGCCCCGTTGATTTTAAATCTTTTTCCACCACCTCGCGTATCATGGCAGCGTCTTTTGTGCTGGCGTTGCCGGCAACCTCAAACTTTTGAACCGCAATCGGAATCGGCGACGCGGCCCCGGCAACAATATCAACCTTCAGCTCGGCCCGCGATGCGGATACCACGCCGATAAAAATCGCGCATGCGAACAAAATTTTTTTCAGCATAATATTCCCCTGTTTCCTTTTAAAACAATATCGCTCTAATTTTATCCGTATCATACAAAAAAAGCAAGCGCGCCCGCTTTTAAAATCACCATATACATCAATCAACACAAATACCAATACCGTCGCCATTACACCCGTGATTACAGCCGCATTTACATTTGTATTGACATTCGCCAATACATTGTTATAGTCACTTGTAAAGACGTCGGTATTGTCCGCCGTATAGAGGATTGCCTATGCCAAACGTTATGCAGCAGTTGTTTGTTATGAACATGGAATCTTTGTTAAAGGAGTACGCCGCCTACAAGACCTTTAACAAATCCGATTGCGTCATAAACATGCGTATTCCGCGTCCAATCTTGGACAAAATAAAAGAACTGGCCGAGGCACAGCACGTCCCCTATCAGTCGTTAATTTCATCGGTGCTTTTTTCTTTGGCAAATATCGAAGAAAAGAAATAAAGAAAAAAATAAAATCAAATAAAAAACACCCCGCGAATGCGGGGCACTTTTTTTATTTGAATTTCTAAAGATTACCAACCCTGAATCGCACAGCCCAGAACGCCCTGGCCGCCCTGCGACATAAAGAACGACAGAACCACACCAAGACCGAACAGCAGAACAAAACCCACCAGCATACCGGTACCCTTGTTTTTCAAGTCGTCCATTTTAACTTCGCCCTTAGAGATATAGCCCCAGGCCCAGCCGGCAATAACAAACGCCGCACCGACAAACGCCAGTGTACGCAGAATATTGAACACACCCTGCATCTGCTGAATCAGTGTGCACAGGCCGTTCGTACTGGGCGCAGCCATCGCAGGTGTCGCGACCATCGCCGCAATTATCGCAAAATTTAATTTGGTCATTATTTTTTTCATCAGGTTCCCCTTTCATTATTCAACTTACAGTTGTAATTTTATCACAAATCCCGCACAATTCAAAATAAAAAACGGGCACCCTTGGCACCCGTTCTTAATCCCGCCAAAATATTACATTGCGGAAACCAAAACGTATTTACGGGATACGTTTGTCTGGCACGCATTGCAACGCGGCGCCGCATATGTCACCGGCGCGCTGTACGACACGACCTGGGCGGCCGGCGCCATGATAACGCGGTCGGCACGCGGGGCCTGGCCCGTCATGTCACGATTGTACAAATCCGCGCAGCGCGTGTTGCGATAAACGATTTTCTTGCCCGTATTCAGCGTGCGAATGTCGCCATTGAAATGATTGCCCATTTCGCCGGTGTAATAAATGCAGTCTTCGCCATCCTGAGTATAGCGAACGTCGCCGCGATAATAATCATAATAAGACGCACAACCGGCCAGACCTGCCAGCGCAATAACAGAAACCAGAACTTTCTTCATACCTTTGTCCTTTTTCAAAGCCGCTCTCTCTGAACTCCGATTCGTTGTTTTTATTATTGCACAAAATCAAACATTGTCAACACTCAAACAAAAATGTACACATAAAATAAAATGTGCTATACTTTTTAGCACGTACTTAAAAAGGAAAGGTAATGAATTACAAAGATTTTGGCCTGGTCAACACACGCGCCATGTTTGCAGACGCAATCGCACGCAAATACGCGGTCCCGGCATTTAATTTCTATAACATGGAAACCCTGTCCGCAATATTGGAGGCGGCACGCACCACGCACAGCCCGGTAATTCTGGCCGTGTCGGAATCGGCCATGAAGTACATGGGCGACGATTTGCTGATGGGAATGATTTGGGGTAAAAAATTCCGTCCAGAGGACGGCGTCACCCTGCACTTGGACCATGGCGGCAGCTTTGAGGCCTGCGCACACGCGATAGAACTCGGCTTCTCGTCCGTCATGATTGACGGCAGCAAACTGCCGTTTGCCGAAAACGTGGAATTGGCGCGCCGCGTGACCGAACTGGCGCACGCGCACGACGTATCGGTTGAGGCGGAACTGGGAACCCTGGCCGGTATCGAAGATGAAAACACGCACAGCGAAACGTCCAGCTATACCGACCCGGCGGACGTGATTAAATTCGTGGAACAGACCGGATGCGATTCTTTGGCGATTGCAATCGGCACCAGCCACGGCGCATACAAACGCAAATCGGACGATGAAAAACTGCGCTTTGACATATTGGCCGAAATTGCGAAACAGCTACCGAACTTCCCGCTGGTTCTGCACGGCGCATCATCCATTCCGCAAAAATTTGTTGAGATTATAAACGAATTCGGCGGCGCAATGTCCGGTGCCCGCGGCATCGACCCGGTACAGTTGCGCCAGGCGACGGAAATGAACATATGCAAAATCAACGTCGACAGCGATTCCCGCCTGGCCTTTACCGCCGGCGTCCGCCGGAATCTGGCGGAAAAGCCGGCCGGATTCAATCCGCGCGATTATCTGGGCGCCGGGCGCAAGTTAATTGTTGAAAACTGTATCGATGAAATAAAAAACATCATGGGCAGCGACAACAAGCTGAACTAAAAAAATCCCCCACCCGGGGGATTTTTTAATAAATAGATATTTGCATTTATATAAAATTTTGATTTAATAATATCTGAGCGGGGGGGGCTTTCCCTGCTCGGGGTGTCGAAACCCGGAATACTGCGTTCAAACAAGAACGATAAAAAATTACTCCAACGGATTTATCCGGTTGGAGGGCTGTGAATAATGCGCATCTGTTGCGCACCAATAAGCACACTATACAGTATTATAGTTTCGAACCTCCAACCGCCTGAATTTTTTCAGCGGTTTTTCAATTCGCGAAAAAGGAGGATTTGAATGAAACAAATCATAATCGGCGGCCTGTCAATCGTCGCCGTTTTCACACAGGCGCACGCCGAACTCAATTGTTGTTCAAAATGCCAGTACAACACCAACGCATCCGCATGCACGGAAAACTGCTGCCATGCAAAATACGGCGTACTTGGTGGCAAAACAACATACAGCGACCCGGACAGCAACGGCGTAATCACCGTAACAAAATACACAGATACAGTTACATGCGCCACCAGCGCCAGCGGCTCAAATTTTGTCAGCTGCAACAGGCAAAACTCTCATATTTGCGCCCAGGGATATTACGGCAGCCCGACATTGTTAAACAAGACATGCACAAAATGTCCGTCATCCGGCGGCATCGCCGGAACAACGGCCGGCACCGGCGCAACAAAAATAACGGAATGCTATATCCCGGCAGGTACGGCATTTTCGGACAGCGCCGGCGCCGGCACATATTCGGAAAACTGTTATTACAGCGAATAAAAAATCCCCCGGCGGGGGATTTTTTTATTTGGCTCTTTCTACATACTCAAGCGTTTCCGTGTTAACAACGATTTTTTCACCGGCATTAACAAACAACGGAACCTGAACACGAACACCGTTGTCCAGAACCGCCGGCTTGCCGCCGCTGGATGACGCCGTCTGGCCTTTCAAGGCGGGTTCGGTCTCTTCAACCGTGGCGATTACCGTTTTCGGCAGAGAAATAGACACCGGGTGCCCTTCGACAAAGTTCGCCTTTACCGTCATTTCCGGCGCCAAGAATTTCATCTGGTCGCCCAGGGAATCGACCGGCATCGTAAACTGCTCGTAATCGGACAGGTTCATAAAGAACGCGTCAGTTCCGTCCGCATACAGATACTGGCAGTCGAAATCTTCAACCATCAACTTTTCGACCTTGTCCTCACTGCGCCAGCGGTCGCCGCCTTTGTTGCCGGAATCGATATCACGCAAATCGGCCTGTACAAACGCACCGCCCTTGCCCGGCTTTACCTTTGTGATTGATGTGACGGAATAGCGACGGCCGTTATGGGAAATAACCCAGCCCACACGCATGTCATTTGCAACATATGATGCCATGTTTGTACCTCTTTATTTTGCGGAATGCATTTTGTTGTTATATCTTTCGATAGAATCCATGATGATTTTATCTGTTGCATCACGGTCCGCCCATCCGGAAATACGCGACCATGCATTCGGTTCCAAATCCTTGTAATGCTGAAAGAAATATTCAATCTTGTGCATTAAAATTTTCGGCAGTTCGTTTAAATACGAAACATTTTCATAATACGGGTCGATACGGTCGCGCGGCACGCAGATAATTTTTTCGTCGCCGCCCGCCTGGTCTTCCATCAACAGCGCGCCAATCGGATGAACGTCAATCATAACACCCGGACGCAGCGGCGCATTGCATACAACCACGCAGTCCAACGGGTCGCCGTCATCGCCCAAAGTACCCGGGAAATAGCCATAGTTCGCAGGATACGCAACCGGCGTGTGCAGAATACGGTCCACGCGCAACAGCCCCGTTTCCTTGTCAATTTCATATTTTACATAACCGTTTTCCGGAACCTCGATAATCGCGGTCATCTTTTTCGGCGGCATCTTGCCCGGCTTCAATTCTTCTAACGACATATTTTTACCCTCTTTTTACCGCGGCCAGCTTAGCACCAAAAAATTCAATTTGCAATGTCTTTATTGCATCGCCTCCCATTGTTCTTCTGCACTCGCATATCCGGTATAGCACGGCTCCCTCATTTCCCCAGTGCCCGTGCCATCGGAAAAAGTCCCGGCCGGAATATAGCAATAATTTAGCCCAACAACGTATTCATCATCGCTTGTTCCGCCATCCGGACATTGCAGACACGCAGAATTTATCCCAAGTTTGCCATATTCCACACCACGCGGCTGAATATAGGACCCCTTGCGGCAAGCACAATACCCTTCTGCGGCACACGCAGACATTAAAAGACCAATATTACCAATTAAATAATCCCGCATATCGAAATAACTTTCGCCATAACACCTTTCTTGATACAGATGATCAAAAACAAAACTGAT
Organism: uncultured Alphaproteobacteria bacterium; assembly: GCA_947646585.1. Classification (GTDB taxonomy): domain Bacteria; phylum Pseudomonadota; class Alphaproteobacteria; order Rs-D84; family Rs-D84; genus Enterousia. The sequence continues at coordinate 60,922 of CANSHD010000001.1, forward strand.
ACCATAATCATCAAAGTATTCAGCCGCTATATCCGACATCGAATAATTTTGCATACAAGTCGTACGCACATTTTTAATTAATTCTTCATCTGTTTTATTAATGTTTCGCAATGCATCACAATCGTAATCCGCCCAAGCAACGGCAATTTTTTGTGATACACACGATACAAAACCCACACATTTATCGCAATACGAATTATTCAAAAAACCGGACACTGCGCCCAGCGCCCCACCGCAATACGACATGATGCCGCACAACCCGATTACATACATTATTTTCACGTATCAACTCCTATTATTTGAATAAAGCAAAAACCACCGGAAGAATCAGGTGGTCAGGAGGTTGACAACAATCTTTCGAATTGCGCGGTGTATTTAATATTCCACCGCCCTCCTGACCCATGGAATCAGGAGTTTTGCACTTATCATCGTAATAAAAACGGCGCAAAGCGCGCCCCAGGTTTCTATCCCGACGCGAAAGAGAGGTTGTCACGCCTCATCATGGCACCCGCCATGACACAGGCATTATAAATCAACACATAAAATCAAGGCAAGGGAAAAAATCAGCCGCGCTTATTTATCGGCACGTTTCAGCTGCGTCGCATACTTGTCCATGGCGTCGTCATACACGTCGTTTGTGTCAAACTTGTCAAAGTCGGCGCGTGTATAACGGACATAATCGCGACCGTACAGGACGTCCCCCTTGCTGTGCTTTTCCTGGGAATCCTGCCACGACTTGCAGCGATAATGGTTTATACGGATTATATTCTGCGTCAGCCCCGGTATAACCGGCGACGGCGCAACCGTATTGTCGCACTCATCAACACTGCGCCCGATTACATCAAACGCATGCGCCGAACCGCATCCGACAACCATCCGCGGATTTACTATTATTTTGTTGGCCTCGTTGCTGTTGTCGCGCTTGCGATATTTATAGTTTTCAATAACCAGTCCCGCCGGCCGCTGTACATGCCCCGACGAACCGTACAGGCACCAGCGGATGAAAATCTGGGCCGTGCGCGGTGAAAAACGGCGCAAAAATTCGGGAATCGTCTTGTCCGCGACAGGCATTATAAATTCGTCCAAATCAATCACGGCCAGCCACTTTGTCTTGTCGCGCGCATGACAGACGGCGTAATAATTTACCTGATTTTGAATCCCCTCGCCCTCGACATATTGATATTCAACAATGCCGGCGTCGATATACGGCTTTAAAACCTCGTACGTGTTATCGGTGGACTGATTGTCATAAATAAAAAATTTTTCAACGCCGACCAGTAAATGATAGTCAATCCATTCCTTGAAATAGCGCCCCTCGTCACGCGCGACGGCGGCGATACACAGATAATGCGGAAACCGTTCGCGACGTGCGCGCCATATCGCGCGCGCCGAACGCAGCGGACCAAATTTTATAATGTTGCGTACACGGTTCCGGGCCGTGCGGCCCGGAACCAGCGCAGACGTAGTCTGGGCTGCAAATTTACGCAGCTTTGATATTTTATGTGACGAACGCGTCAGGTCTATGTTGCTCATACCGTTACCGTCTTTATTTAAATTGGTTTTCTAAAAGCACTGTAATTATGCACGGTTCGCATTATCAGAATTTTTCCGAACAAACGCCATTCCCGTTTGTTGTCCACGCACGACACCGTGAACAGACGCCCGCCTCCGAACAGGCGGCAATCAAAAACATCGCGCGTCTTGACACACTTTTGCAAAGAATTTTCCGTTAAAAACTCTTTCATCTCCGCATTTGCACGACGCCCGTCGGCACCGTCTTCGCGTTGCGCGCGACCGACCGATATCAATGAATTTTCACGCGAACGATACAGATACATTGCCGCCGGAACCAGCGCTATGTAGTTCGCCGCGAACACCATTTTGTTCGCCAGAACCCAGTCCTCGCAAATTTTCATATCTTCCGGAAAGACAAAACCGTTATGTTGCCAAAACTCGCGCCGCACCAGATAACGCCACATCATTCCATGCCGGTCAACACAGGTAAAGTCAATCTTCTCCTGCGGCTCGGACACAATCGTCGCGACATCAAATATCACGCTGCAGTTCGGGCGCCGCTGGTGCCGGTACGACGCAACCGCGACATCGGCGCCGGCGGCCGCGGCCGTGTCATACAGCGCACGGTAAAAATCGACGTTAATCAAATCGTCGGCATCCATAAAGTGAATGTATTCGCCGCGCGCATGCCCCATCGCCACATTGCGCGAATATGATACGCCGCGGTTCGACTTGTTAACGATTATATGCGTATGAATGCCGCGATGCGTGCGCGCCCAGTCTTTGACAATCGCCGCCGTGCCGTCGGTCGGCGCATCCAGACACAGAATTATTTCCATGTCGCGGTGCGCCATGGTCTGGCACCAAATGCAATTCAGTGTCTGTGCGATATATTTCTCGCAATTATATACGGGGATTATAATGGAAACCTTCATTCGTGACATTCCTTTGAACAAATAAATCCCGCCGCGCGGCGGGATTTATCAACCACTATGTCTTACATGCGCATCGGCATCAAAATGAACAGCGCATCCGTGTTCTTGTCCGTCGATTTGATAATCGTCGGCGACAGCGGGTCCTGCATTTCCATCTGGAATTTTTCGCCCTCTACCTGGCCGGCGACATCCAACAGGAACTTTACATTAAACGTAACCGTGAACGATGCGTCGCTGTTGTATTCGATATCCAATTCCTGGGTCGCCGTTCCGGCATCCGGGCTGGACGCATTGACAACCAGCTTGTTCATGGAATAAGTTAACTGAACGGATTTTGTCTTGTCGACACTGGCGACCGAGACCAAGTCAACCGCATTCACAAACTGCTTTCTGTCCAGAATCGCAATCTTGTCGTTGCCCTTTGGTATTACAACGCGATAGTTCGGATACTGGGCGTCAACCAGCTTGCTGGTTAATGTCGCGGCACCGACGGTAAAACGCGCCTTGGTGTCGGACAATTCAACCATGCAGTCGTCAACCGTCGCGTCTTCCAGCAATTTGGACAATTCGCCGATAACACGACGCGGCAGAATAACGGACGGCATTTCCGCACTGCCCTCCGGCGCCGGCATCGCACACAGCGCCATACGCTGGGCGTCGGTCGCAACCGCGGTCAGCATTTTCTCCTTGCCCTCGTCCGAGATATGGAAATAGATTCCCCCCAGATGATAGCGAACGTCATCCGTCGGAATCGCAAACTTTGTCTGGTTAATCAGATGCGCCAGATCGCCCGTCGTCATCTGGAATTTCGTGGTTAAATTGCTGCCCGCCATGGCCGGGAAATTTTCCGCCGGCAAAGTCGGCAAACGGAACACTGCGCGCCCGCTGGATACGACCAACTGGTCGCCGGACTGCTTAAAATTAATCTCGGCATCGTCCGGCAGCTTGCGGACAATATCATACAGCATCTGAACAGGAACGGTTGTTTTACCGCCCAGCGTTATGTCGGCGGCCACATGTTCGACCAATTCCAAATCAACGTTGGTCGCGGACAAAATCAGGTCGTCCGCCACCTCCAGCTTAACATTCATCAATATCGGCAGGGTCGCACGCTTTTCCACAATGGACTGCATATGCCCCAGCGCACGGATCAAAACCTGACGAAATACCGAAAATTCCATATTATGTGCTCCTGTATATTAAATAAGATGCCTACATTCTTAAGTGCTAGTTTACCAAAAAACACCGATTCGGTGCAAGGCCAAAAGCACGCGCCGCCGCCCCGATAAAAAAGCCCCGTTTGCGGGGCTTTTTGTTACTTGTTTAACACCTTTTCCAGTTTCGCACGCAACTTTTTCATGTCGTCGTATTTGGTAAACTTTCCTTTTTCGGCAATCGAGATGTCGCCCGATTCTTCGGAAACCACCAAAACGATTGCACTCGACACCTCGGACAGGCCCAGTGCCGCGCGGTGACGCGTGCCGTATTTCCAGTTCAGATTGTTCTGCGACAGCGGCAAAATTCCGCCGGCCGACGCAATACGACCATTTTCAATGATTACCGCACCGTCATGCAGCGGCGTCTTGTTAAAGAAAATCGTCAGCAGCAATTCGCTTGAAATAACCGCGTCGATTGTCACGCCCTTTTTATCAATCGCGCTTTCATCCAGCATCGACGGGAACACAATCAATGCACCGGTGTGCTTGGCCGACATGTATTCGACCGCGGATACTATCGCATCCAGGCTGCGGGTATCCTTTTGAACGACGCCGCCGCGGCGCAGCAGACGGCTCCACCCCTGAACATTCCCCAGCAGCGCCATAAATTTGCGCAGTTCCGGCTGAAAAATAACAATCAACCCCAGCGACAGGAACAACGCCGTCCAGTGCAGGAACCCGCCCAGCAAATCCAAATGCGCCCAAGACAGTATAAAGCTTGCAATCCACAGCACCGCCAGCCCCAGCAGTCCCCGCACCAGCTTTTCCGACTGCGTGTTCTGAATAAAGCTGCGATAAAACAGCAGTATCATCGCCGCAATAATTATAATCTGAATAAAACCGACCCAGTTAAACATTTACGCCTTCCTTTTGTTTTGTTGTTAATTTTCCATTACGGTGCCGATTAAATCCTCAATCGGCGCCCCCAACCATTCGGGGTCATCGCGTCTGTCCGGCGCCCCGCGTTGCAGCGCGGTCTTGCACGGCTGGTCGTCCGCCAGCCAGTTTTCCAGCAAGTCACCCGCCAACAATCCTATTCCGGCACCCGCCGCCAGGCTTATTCCGCCCGTAAACGGTGCCAGCAGCAGTCCGATTCCGGTGGCCGACGCCACCTTGCCCGCAACCGCCGCGCCACTTATTTTTATATCAGGTTCGGCCAAATTTCCAGAAATTTCTATCGAATTCATAACATTTCCCGTCAGCGACAGTTTCAACCCGCGCACAGGCACCGTCGTCAACGCCAGACGCATGCTTTCCTGGCCGAAATCCATGTTCCCGGCCAGACGCAGGTTTATCGCATTCGTCTCGACCGCAACACCGTTTTCCGTTTCAATGCGCCCGTCGCGCACCTTGGCGGATATGGCCGCACACGATATCTTTATCTGGTTGTGCTTTTTTTCCGAACGGAACAGATCCTGAATACTGTGGCGCAGACTGGTTAAAAAATCCGTTCCGTACATGTTCGCAACCAGCGCCGAGTGCGCATATCCCGACCCGTTTGAATAAATCTGAACCGGCCCCGTCACCGTGCTCATCAACTCCGCCAGGTCCGCGCCCCGCCCGCGCAGATAAAAGCGCAGTCCCATCGGCAGCCCGGATATCAGGTCCGGTTCGCGCACCTGCTCCAGTATCTTGCCGACCTGAATATTTTCACCAAATCCCGCGGCAATCACGTCCAATGTACCGTCGCGCTCTATCACGACGTCGGCCGAGGCCTTTGCGACACCGTCGCCGATTCCGGTATATAAATCCAACCGTCCGGAGCCCCCCGCCAGCCGCAGGCGCAAATCGATGTCGTTCAGAGCCAGCTCCCGATACACGACCAATTTATCAATCTCGGCGCGCAGATTCACATCCATCGTCAAAAATTCTTTACCGAACAGCGGGATATCCTTAAAAACATTCAATTCGCGGTCGCCACGCGCGCGGCGTTTCGGCGCATACAGTTCCGGAAACAATTCCATCAAATTGATTTCCCGCGATTCCAAATTTAAGTTGAACGTCGTTCTTTTCTTGGTCCAATCATAATCGCCCGAGAAAAATATTTCATTCCCGCGCACCAGAACACTGGACCGGCGCAACGTGATTTTACCGCGCCCGACGCCGCCTGCCAGATTGACATGCATCGTCGGCATATACGCCAAATCCAGATTCAGCATCGCCCCCAGCGCTGCAATATCGGGAATATCGCCGGCGATTACAAAATCTATCGGCGCGCGGCTGGTCCCTTCCAGCGCAATATTCGCAATCAGTGCGTCGCCGCCGGTCGATATCGCGACGCGAACGGGGTAAACCTTGCGCTCCGGATTATATTCCGAATAAGAAACGATAAAGGGATAAACCTTGTCCGCCGGTTTTATCCATCCCGCATACTCGCGCGCATCGTCGCGCGGCACATACCGGATATCCATCCCCGACAGCGAATACGTCGCATCCAGCAGATGCAGAACCGCGTTCTTGACCGTCACCCCGCCCAGTCCCGGGTCCGCAAACGGATACTTTGGCTGAACGGGCGCCGCCTCTGCGTCCGCCGCGCCCGCATCCGGCGCCGGGGCGGCATCCCGGCCGCGCGGCATGATGGAATATTCGCCGGCATCGTTTTTCTCTATGCATATCGACGCATCATTGATTTGTACATTCTTAATCGTCGGCCGGTCGCGCATCAGCGACAGCAAATCCAGCGTCACGTCAACCGTTTCCGCGCTGAACGCATATTCATGGCGCGCCCATTCGGCATTGCGGACGCGAACCTGGTGCAGCTCTATGCGCGGCCGCAGCGAGAATTTCCACGACACCGCCCCTTCTATTTCTATATCCAGTCCGGTCGCCCCGCGCAAAATCCCCAGAACATCACTGCGCAGCGTTTCCAAATTAACCTGGCTAAGCGCGATAACAAACGCCACAATCAGTCCCATGAAAAATATCGAGACTATGCGCGCGATTGTAAAAAACAAATTCTTTCGAAACAGCATCTTTATTTCTTTATGGCAATTTCAGCTCCAGCAATTCCACAACGGGCCGCATAAATTCCGGCAGCTGGCCGCGCAGTGTCGTCATGCGCCCCGTCGCCGGGTGCTGAAACGTTATCTTGTGCGCAAACAGGAACAGATTGTTGGTTGCCAGAATGGATTGCAACGCCGGCTCCGAATCAAAATTACCGGTCCCGTACAGCGCGTCGCCGACAATCGGCGCGCCCAACGAAATCGCGCTATGTACACGCAGCTGGTGCGTACGGCCCGTTTTGGGCGAGAACTGAATCCAGCATAACGTGCCCGCCTGTGTCAAAACGGTGTAATCGGTTATCGCGCGCTGGGGCCGCTGGCCGGCGCCGTTGTTTGTACGTGCGGGGGTGTCGAACACCTGCCCTTTTGTCATGTAATTGTCTATTGTTCCGTGGTCCGGCGACACACGGCCGTTCAACAGTGCCAGATATTGTTTCTGGGCGGTCTTGTTCTGAAACTGCGCCGCCAGTTTTTGCGCCGCCGCCTGATTTTTCGCCACGACCAGCACACCGCTGGTCTCGCGGTCCAGACGATGAACCAGCGCAATCTTGTCATACGGGAACAGCGCCGCTGCCATTTTATCAACAGACTTGCGAATCCCTGTCCCGCCCTGCACGGCCAGACCGGCCGGCTTGTCAAAAACAACGATATCGTCGTCGTTATGAATAATGCACCGGCGCAGCGTTTCCAAATCCGCCAGCGAGAAAGCCTCGCCCGATTCGGATTTTTTCGGCGCAACCGCATATCCCGCCAATGTCGGCGGAATGCGCACCATGTCGCCCGCGCGCAGAATTTCATTTCCCGAAACGCGCGATGAATTTACGCGAATCTGGCCGCCCCGGCACAGCTTGTGAAACACCCGCTGGGGCAACGACGGATAGCGGCGCAGAAACCACCGGTGCAGCCGCGCGCCGTCCTCGACCTGTGAAACCGTTGCCATTTGTGCCATATGAATTATTCGCCGTATGTTATGTAAACAGTATTTCTGCCATTCCCGTCGGTGCAGCTGCCGGTTGCGCCGCCGTCGGCGCCGTTCGACATCTGGTATCCAATCGAATCGGACCACGCCTTGGTCACAAAATACTTGCAGTCGCTTTCGGACAGGCCGTTAATGGACACGATAAACTGGCGCGAATTCGCCGGGTCCACATTTAACTCATACGTGCCACCGTACGGATTCTTGGCGTTCATGCCGATTGCGCCGAAAATCGTTGCGTTGTTAATGTGCGAATAATCGTCAAATTCGCCCAGCAGCTGGCGTACGCCGGTTACAATCTGAATAACATCGTCGTTCACGGCGCTGCGCTTTTGCGTGCGCATTGCGGTTGAAATCATGCCTATGGCACCAACCGTAATCACACCCATAATCGCCAGCACCCCCAGCATTTCTATCATGGAACGTCCGGATTCTTGTCTCATGTCTAATTCCCCTATTTGCTATTTGTTTTTTGATATTATATCATATTCGGCATGAGTATTCAATTTTCTGATTTGATAGAAAACAGTCCCGGCGCCCCCGGCGTGTACAAGATGTACGATGCCGACGGCACCCTGTTGTACGTGGGCAAGGCGAAAAATCTGTCAAACCGATTAAAGCAATATATCGACATACCGAAACTGGAACCGCACAAACAGGTCATGCGCAGCCTGGTTGCGCGCGTGGAATGGGAAACGGTTCCGACGGAATCGGACGCCCTGGTCCGGGAACAGGAATTAATAAAAACGCAAAAGCCGAAATACAACATAATGTTAACCGATGGGAAAATGTACCCCATGCTGGCATTAACGGCGGGCGAGTTTCCGCGCCTGTTGAAATTTCGCGGCAAATTATCCCAGCGGCGCGACATATACGGACCCTATCCGTCGGTATCCGCATTGAACGAAACGATTAAGACAATTCAAAAGGTATGCCAGATTCGCACCTGTAACGACACGTACATGCGCAACCGCGCCCGCCCCTGCCTGCTGCATCAAATCGGCCGCTGCAGTGCGCCGTGCGTGCGCCCGCAAAACGACTATGCCGCGCGGGTGTCTTTGGCGCGCCGAATCCTAACCGGCGACAGCGAACCGATTGTCAAAGATTTAGCCGAACAGATGCAAAAATATTCGGCGAATCTGGACTTTGAATCGGCCGCCGAATGCCGCGACAAAATCGCCGCGTTGACGCACACCTCAAATCGCGGTATGCGGCGGCCGGCTGCACATAGCGCGAATTTGGACTGGGCGAATACGGTCGCGGAATTGGAGAAATGGCTGGGGCTGAAAATCGAATGCGCGGGCGTGTTTGATAACTCGCACCTGTTCGGGAAACAACCCGTCGGTGCAATGATTGCATTCGGCCATGACGGATTTATAAAATCGGCATACCGGCACTTTAAATTAAACGACATGTCGCGCGCCGGAAACGATATCGCGATGATGTCGGAATTTGTCGGCCGCGCGGTCGAACGCGGACCGAAACTGGATTTGATAATCGTTGACGGCGGCCGGGCCCAATGGAACATTGCCCACCGCCGCGCACCGAATATTCCGATTCTCGGCGTCACCAAGGGCGAGGTTCGCGACGGCGACGAACACTTTATCATGCCCGACGGAACAGAATGTTGGGACCTGCCAAAGGATTCAAAACTGTTTTTATTACTGCGCGCCGTCCGTGACGAGGCGCACCGTTTCGTCATCACATACCACCGCACGGTACGCGCAAAAACGGTAACCGCGTCCGTCCTGGACGAGATAGAGGGTATCGGCCCGGCCCGCAAAAAGGCGCTGATGCTGCACTTTGGCTCGGCCCGGGCGGTGGGCGACGCGGATTTGCCCGCTCTGTTAAAGGTGCCGGGGCTGGGAAAAAACGCCGCCGAAAAAATATATGCCTATTTCCATTCCAACGTGGTATAATATGACTATTCATATATTATAAAGGAGAAAAACATATGAAATTTTTTGTGAACTGTTTATCGGCGTTCCGTATTGCGGCGGCGTTTGCGATTATCCCGACACTGATGTTCCAAATGTATTGGACGTCATTGATACTGTTCGTGCTGGGCGCGTTGTCAGACTGGTTCGACGGATACCTGGCGCGTAAATATAACGTATGCAGCAAAATCGGCGGCGTAATGGATCACATCGGCGACAAACTGCTGGTGGTGAACACATTGATTATGTTAACCGTCATGATGCCGGTTTGGTTTATCGTTGTGCCTGTAATTATTCTGATTGCGCGCGAATTGTACATCAGCGGCCTGCGCGAATTTTTGGGCACCCAGAAAATAGAAATGCCGGTGCCAAAGGCGCGCTTTTCCATGGGCAAGATTAAAACCACGCTTCAGATGATAACGATTACTGCGTTCCTGGGTCTGTTTGCAATGACGACAACCGTATCGCCGGCCGGCATTACACGCGGCACGTTGGTCGCCATGAACGTAATATCCCAGATTGGCATATTCGGATTGTGGGCCTCTCTGTTGGCATCTGTTTGGAGTGCCACGCAGTACACGTTCACATTCGCGCAAAAGATAAAGCAAATCAAAAAGTAAAAAACGTGCTATATACATAAAATCCGCCATATAGGCGGATTTTTTATTTGGATAAAATTTGCATTTTGCGCTTATTAAAACCAGCCCTTTTTGCCCGGCTTGGTTTCTGCAAATTCGGCCAATAATTTTTTCTGCTTGTCCGTTAACCGCGTCGGAATCTTGATTCCAATCTCTATATACATGTCGCCATACGACCCGGCGCGACGTCCCGGCATGCCGTGGCCGCGCACGCGCAGACGTTCGCCGACCTGGGTGCCGGCGGGCACCTTTACCGACAGAGTCTTGTCATCGATTGTTTCCACGTCAATCTCGCCCCCCAGGGCCAGTGTCGTGAACGGAATATCCATGTGCATAATCAAATCGGACCCGGCGCGTTCAAACCGCTTGTCCGGGCGGACACGCACGTCCAGATAAAAGTCCCCGGCCGGGCCGCCGTTTGTTCCGGCCTCGCCCTGGCCGGCCAGGCGCAGGCGCGCACCGTCTTCGATACCCGCTGGAATCTTTACCTCCAGCGTGCGCGATTTTGCCGTGGCGCCCGTACCGTCGCACGCATCGCATTTCTTGTCAATCTTGTGCCCGGTGCCGTGGCATTCGGGACACGGCGCCTCCATCGCAAAAAAGCCCTGCTGTACGCGTACATAGCCCGACCCGCCGCACTTTGAACATGTCGGCGCCGGCTTTCCGTCGGCGGTGCCGTACCCGTGGCATTTTTCACATGTGGCGTTGCTGGTAAATTTTACGGTGTGCGTTTTGCCAAAGTATGCGTCTTTCAGGTCAATCACAACCTCGTCCAGCAAATCACGGCCGCGTCTGTCGGCCGTCGCGCCACGCGAAGCGCCCGCGCCGCCGCCAAAATCACCGAATCCGAAACCACGCATCGCCTCGCGCAGGATGTCCTCCATCCCGGCGCCGCCGCCCATGTTGAAATTAAAGCCCCCGCCAAACGGATTGCCGCCGGCACCCGCCGACGCGCCGTTTCCCCCCGCAAACGCGGCGTTGCCGAAACGATCGTACGCCGCCCTCTTTTGCGGATCTTTTAAAATGTCAAAGGCGTTGTTGACTTCCTTAAACTTATCCTCGGCCGATTTGTCACCCGGATTACGGTCCGGATGGTATTTCATAACCAGCTTGTGATAGGCTTTTTTAATATCGGCGTCCGACGCATCGCGCGCGACACCCAAAACTTCGTATGGATTGCTGTTCATTTTTATACGTCCGTATTTATTTTTCTCAGAATATATAAGCCTATTATACTAAAATTCAAGCCCAATGAAAACCCAGACTGACAGAAAAAAGCCAGTCTGGGAAATCATACCCGAAAAAATGGGATTGTTTACCGACGACGCGACAAAAAGTCCTGAAAGTCATGCAGACTTCTGAAAACACGCGGATGGCAATGACGCTGGATGTTCGCCTCGGCGGCACAGCCTTCTATCAATACCGGCAAGATGCGCCAGCGCGCCGGCCAATCCAAATCACGTGCGCGCGTACCCAGAATAAAGTTCATCGCGTTTTCGTCCGCGGCGGTGGACGAACACAGATAACCGCGCTTTGACGCGAACGGACTGATTAGCTCGTAATGAGCGGCTGCATTCATGCACGGCGCAATCGCGCGATATTTCTGCTCCAGCTTATAGGCCTGGTGCGGGAACGCCATCTGGCCGCAAAATTCAATCGTTACCCCCGGCATGCGCGACAACGCGTCTAATGCCTCTATCGCGCCGGGACGAACCGTGGGATTTTTCGCGCATTTGTACAACACGTCGGCAATATCGGTCGCCATCAGACGACGCCCCAGCCCATACTTGTACGCCAGCGTCAATGCCGCGCCCTTTACCCGGCCGTAATCCGCACGGGCAACCTCAGAAAAATTCCGGTCAACGGGTTCGAACACAACCCCGTTCAAATCAATAATCACCTTCTTGTTCATAGTACAACCTCGCTATTCTATTATAAGAATAAAAACTTATACCAAAAATTATATTTTGTCAAGAGATTTTGTAAAGTTTCTATTCCTATCCGCATACAAAAAGCGCCGGAAAATATTCTTTGGACTTGCACAAAATCGAATAATGTTCTAATAATTATATGCTATGACAGAAACACCTACACACACATATGACGCATCGGATATTCAGGTACTGGAGGGGCTGGAGCCTGTCCGTCTGCGCCCCGGAATGTATATCGGCGGCACGGATGAAAAGGCCTGGCACCATTTGCCGGTGGAAATCATGGACAACTCGATTGACGAGGCGGTTGCCGGCTTTGCCAAAAAGATTTCTGTAAACCTAATCGATTCCAAAACGATTGAAATCACCGACGACGGACGCGGCATCCCCGTGGACGAGCATCCAAAGTATCCCGGCAAATCCGCGTTGGAGGTTATTTTAACCACCCTGCACTCGGGCGGAAAATTCAATAATAATGTATATAAGACCAGTGGCGGTCTGCACGGTGTCGGCAGCGCGGTTGTAAACGCCCTGTCGGTGGAAATGATTGTGACAATATCGCGCGACGGCTATGAATGGCGCCAGACTTTTTCGCGCGGCAAACCGACCAGCCCGATGACCCGCGGCGACGCCACAAAAAATCACGGCACAAAAATACGCTTTACAATCGACGATGAAATATTCGGCGAAAACGCCGTGTTTAAGCCGATAAAAATTTATCGCATGGCCCGCGCCAAGGCCTTTTTGTCACGTGGCGTAAAAATCGACTGGCACTGCAATCCGGAATTATTGACCGAGGATATGAATATACCGGCCGACACCACGTTTTACTACCCGGGCGGTCTGGCCGATTTCCTGGCGGAAAAGGCCGACAGCAAGCCGCGCATTCTGCCGAAAATTTTCAGCGGCAGTGTCGATTTCCCGGACGGCAGCGGCCGCGTGGAATGGGCGCTGACATTTTTAACGGATGAAAACGGTGCCGCATCCGACGACGGATTCTTTGCATCATACTGCAACACAATCGCAACCATTGACGGCGGCACGCACGAAACCGGATTCAAGGGCGCGATTACCCGCGGGATAAAGACATACGGCGAAAAAGTCAACAACAAGGCCGCCGCAAACATCATCGGCGACGACGTATTTGATTCCGTTGCGGCGATTGTGTCGGTATTTTATAAAACGCCGCAGTTCTTGGGCCAGACAAAAGAAAAATTATCCAATCCAGAGGTTGCCCGCTATACCGATGCCGCCCTGCGCGACCCGTGGGAAATATTTTTGGCGTCCGACCCGAAAACGGCGAACGCGGTACTGGATTTTGTAATCAATTTGGCAAATGCCCGTATAAAGACCAAACAGGTCAAAGACGTTGCCCGCAAGACACCGACAAAGCGCATTCGCATGCCGGCGAAACTGGCCGACTGTTCCAAACACGGCATAGAGGGGACGGAACTGTTTATTGTTGAGGGGGAATCGGCGGGCGGTACGGCAAAACAGGCGCGCGACCGCGCAACCCAGGCCATCATGCCCCTGCGCGGCAAGGTATTAAACGTTATATCAAATTCGGACGAGCGTTTTGGCAACAACAAAGAACTTAACGAGTTAATTGATATCATCGGCGCTGGCACAGCCAAAAATTGGGACGAGAACAAACTGCGCTATGAAAAAATCATCGTTATGACCGATGCCGACGTCGACGGCAGCCATATTGCATCCCTGCTGATGGCGTTTTTCTATTCGCACATGCCGCAACTGATATACGGCGGTCACCTGTATCTGTCATGCCCGCCGCTGTATAAGTTGACACACGGAACCGAATCGATTTATGTCGATACGGACGAACAGCTGGAGGAATTAAAAAACGGCAAGTACAAGAACAAGAAAGTTGAAATCTCTCGATTCAAAGGTCTTGGCGAAATGATGCCGAACCAGTTAAAGGAAACGACAATGTCGCCCAAAACGCGCCGTTTGATTCGCGTTGATTTGCCGCCGCGCACGGACGACGGTCTGGAAGACACGGAAAAAACACGCACAATTGTGTCGGAGTTAATGGGTAAAAAACCGGAATTCCGATTTAAGTTCATAACCGAACACGCCCAATTTGTAAAAGACCTGTTTGTTTAAAAAACGCCCCGACCTGGGGCGTTAATATTTGCGCCAAATAATATTGACGTATAAAATATTTGTACTATAATATATACATAAAACAAGAGGGATTCAGAAAATGTCCAAAAAGAAAAACACTTATTCCATAAAATTTGCCCACATGGTAAATTACGCCATGTTTGAACTATGCTCCGCCACACCGCTGGTTGTCGTAAAAAAGAACGGCACGGTAATTAAGCAGACCGGATGGGACGTCACAACAGAATTTCCGAATCCCGGCGCTTTGGAAATGGGCATGCATTTCAAACCGTTAAAAGATCATATCGGTGAAAAAATGGCCACAACCATTATCGAGTATCTGGACAAGGAAACGAATCGTCCGGTCGTGACCCTGTTCCCGACATATCTGTATATCCACGACGGATACGACAAGAATTTTCACATGCATTTAAACCATGCGTCACGCAAAGACTTGCAGTATCAAATCACAATGCGCCGCAACGCCTTGGCACAATGCAAGCAACGATAAAAAATCCCCCGAACGGGGGATTTTTTTATTATGGTATTTTTTATTGAATGCCGACCTGGAAATCATCACCGTATCCGGCGACAACCTGGCCGCGGACGGTGCAGTTTATATCCTCAAACCCGCCCTTTATCTGATTCTTTTTTATCACGTTACTTGTTATCAAACCGCCCGCCGTTCCCAGTACGACACCCGCAACAGAGTCCGACACAAGGCGAGAGGTGTTGAAATTACCCTCCTTGTTCTTCCATACCGATGTGCCGAGTCCCGCCTTTAAGCTGTTCAGCTTGCCCGTTATCGACGTTATGCGCGCCTTTGCGGCGTCTTGCTCCGCTTTTTTAAGGGCCTCTTCACGTCTTTTGCGCGCCTCTTCGGTTTCGACACACTCCGTACCGTCTTCATTCATCTCCTTATCTTCATCTTTACATTTGCATTCGCCGTTGGACCACTTTGCGCCGGGAATTGCCTCACAGTTTGCGATATTCGGATTGGCGATACACGTGCTGCCGTTCCATATCTTTTTAGCGTCACTGCAAGTGCACTTTGTCCCGTCCCAAACCGCGCCCGCGGAACCGGCCGCCTCGCATTTGCGCTGTAATGCCGCCGCATCCGTCAATTCACAACTTTTAGTGCTTTCATTCCATTTATAGTCTGTTGTGTTAAGACATACACACTTTTTACCTTCTACTTTTAGGTTCTTTGAGGCAGTACATTGACATGCACCGCTTTTCCAAGTGCCACCACTGTTTTGACATTCTGTTTTGCCACTGCTTGAACCACCACCACTGTTGGAGCCACCACCACTGCTTGAACCACCACCGGAGGAGGGTTTCTTTTTACATTCTTGACAGCCAATGCCATCGCTATACTGAATACATTCATATGTGTCTTGACATGTTTTTATTGCTTTTTTCCACTTTCCTTTAATACACTGCTCAAGACATGTTGCTGCATTTTGTTGTTTTTCTTCCTCATTACATTCTCTATCTTGTGTCGTTCCTTCTGTACAAGTGCTTGTGTCGGGTGTTTGGGGGGATTTTAAACAAGGATTTCTATAGATGAAGCCATTAACTTTACTATTGGCATATATTCCGTTGCCTCCAATCGAATATCCCGTATCCTCGTTGCCTGTACCAGATGAAGAACAACTTGGAAGGTCACCACAGCTAAATTCTCTCCAAACCCAATCACCAAAAAAATTGCCATTCTCTCTACATTTATAACACGTTGCCGTACTGTTTGTTTTGCCATCCCATCTATGAGCACCTGCTACAAATATCATTTCATACTTAGTACTTCTCTGACATTGATAACAACTACCATCATCTGTATTACATAGATATTCATCGGCTTTTCCGTATGCAGAGTGATAGCTGCTAAAGATACATATTACCATAACGGCTAATAAACACAGTTTTCTCATAAATTTTTCCCTCCGAGTCCACCGTCAGGAAAACGGTCCTTTTTTTTAGGCATAAATTAGGGTTTGGAAAAGGGATAAAAATATGCTAAAATGTCTAAAAACAATAGGTACTTAATGTGCCTAAATTAACCCACCGTTTTTTTAATGGTGGACGCGGAGGGAAGATTTTATGAGAAAACTGGCCTTTTTATCGGTTTTTATTCTGGGTGGATTGATAGCGGATGCTTCGTGGGCAAAATGTCAGCCAACTGTTTGTAATAATGATGGCGATACCGGAAAGGGCTGGAGCGTCATAGATACAAACGGAAATCGAGGTAATAGTGCTTCGGGTCAATGTTATCGTTGCAATTGGGGTGATAACGCGTACGAATGCGACGAAAATACCACAATTGCTATTTTTGATCCCGATTATGCAACAAACAATAAAGTTAAAGGCATATACTATTGTTCTGATAGTGGTGATTACGATGATGACTGGGTTGAATTTAGTCCATCGTCAACTTGTGCTGCGTCTGAAATTACAAAAGCCGGATATGATGCAGATCCAAGTAAAGCAGAAAAATTTTTCTCGGTCACAAACGGTCAGCCTACAAATGGTAATGCCGGTATTGTTTCAGGAACAGACGTCGGCTGTGTAATGTATAAGTGTAAGTCTCCGTACTCGCCAAAGCCGGATAAAAGCGGGTGCATTGATGCAAGTTTAAATGCAAATTGCAGAGCTCATAATGGCTCAACATATGCAAATGGTCATTCGTTGAACATAAGATGTACCGAATCCAGTTTGCCGATAAGCTCAGGCCTTTCGTCCACGGCGCACTTGGTAAATGATGCGGTGTGTACGGGAACATGCGAGACCAATGGTTGGAATATTACATTAAAAAATGATTCGTGTGATTCTACTTATGAGCCGGATTCAAATAAAAAGAAATGTGTAGAAAACGCGGCAACTAGACAACAGCGTCGTCAACGTCAGGAAAACGCATCCAAGCAAGAAAAGTGCGAGGAGTCCGGCGGTACATGGGCTTCGAACAGATGCACATGTGATGCGGCCAAGAACTTAAGATTGGAGGCCGGCGAATGCAAATGCCTGGACGAAGTGAACTATAAGCGCAGTGCGGACGGCAAAAGCTGTGAATTGACGGATGCGGCGGCGTTACAGCGCAAATGCGAGGCGGCCGGTTCCGCGGGCGCGGTTTGGGACGGGACAAAGTGCACTTGCAGTGACGCTAAAAAGATATGGAACGGCAGCACGTGTATCGCCAATCCGAATATCGCAAACTGTGAGGCAATTCCCGGCGCAAAGTGGTCCAACGGCGAATGCAAATGTAAAGATGAAGATAAGGAGATGAATGAAGACGGTACGGAGTGTGTCGAAACCGAAGAGGCGCGCAAAAGACGTGAAGAGGCCCTTAAAAAAGCGGAGCAAGACGCCGCAAAGGCGCGCATAACGTCGATAACGGGCAAGCTGAACAGCTTAAAGGCGGGACTCGGCACATCGGTATGGAAGAACAAGGAGGGTAATTTCAACACCTCTCGCCTTGTGTCGGACTCTGTTGCGGGTGTCGTACTGGGAACGGCGGGCGGTTTGATAACAAGTAACGTGATAAAAAAGAATCAGATAAAGGGCGGGTTTGAGGATATAAACTGCACCGTCCGCGGCCAGGTTGTCGCCGGATACGGTGATGATTTCCAAGTCGGCATTCAATAAAAAACGCCATAATAAAAAGCGCCCCACCCGGGGCGTTTTCTTATTTGTATTCCGCAATCATCTGGCTTATCTGGGCGGCCAAGACCAAATCCGTCTGCTTTGCCTTTTCAACCTGGGCAATCGCGTACAGAACCGTCGCATGATTACGGTCGCCGACCAAGCGGCCGATTTCCGTCAAAGACATCGACGTCGCACCCTTTAACACCGCCATCATTGTCTGACGCGCCAGTACCAGACCGCGCGCACGGCTGGTCCCGCATACCGCCTCATATGAAACGCCCAGCTTTTCGCACATGGAACGCACCATTGCAATCGGTGTCTTGGATTTCTGCAAAGTATCCGCCAGCAAACGCTGTGCAACGTCCATGTTGACCGGCGCGCCCATCAATTCGGCATATGTTTTGATTTTTGTAACCACGCCCGCGATGACGTGACCGTCGGCGGCCATGCGCGGCAGAATCGCATCGATAACATCGGCGGCGACACCGGCGCGACGCAGCATTGTGCGCTTTACATGTGCATTCGGCGCCGCAATGTCCGCAACCAGGCCGGATGCCAGCACGGACTGGGCACGGCGGTCGAAACCGGTCAGGCTGCTCGGCGCGCAGGACGCGGTCAGAACAACGTTTTTGCCGGCCGCGCGCAAATCCATAACCAGCTGCAGAAATTCGTTTGTGGACGCAACCGCGCGGGACAAAGCCTGAACATCGTCCAGAATAAATGTGTCACAGTTGCGGCAGAAATCTTTGAACGCAAAAACGCTTTTGTCGTGCAGGCTGCGTGTGAATTCGGAAACAAACTGGCCACCGCTCATCATGATTGTGCGGCCCGCGGACGCATCGCGAATGCACTGCGCCAACAAGGATTTGCCCGCACCCGCCGGACCGTAAACAAACAGCGGCGAGAAAGAAACCGCACCCGCCGCAATCTTTTTGCACGCCGACAATACGAACGCATTTTCATCGGATGCAACGAACGCATCAAACGCCGCCGTATTTGCAGACGCCGCCGGCGCAACCTCGGATGCCGGCGCATAAGACGCCGCCGCATTGTCGTTTGCAATCGGCGCGGCAACAGTGGCCGCACTGCGTACACATACGCGCACAGCCAAACCGAAACCGGCCGCGACATCGGTTAAAACATTGCTGTATACACTGGCGATGAAATCCGCCGAGAACTGGTTCTGTGCACCTAAAACCAAAACATTGTCAACAACATCGAAATTCAGCGGGGCAATCCAGGATGTAAACGCGGCAGAATCTATTTTCGCGGCAATGGCCCCCTTGATTACTTCCAAGTTTGTCATTTCTTTTTTTGCCGCTGTCTGCATGCCGTTTCTCCTTTCCTTCCCTAAAAGAGTTTCCTGCCCGCGCAAGAGTGTAAAAACCACCTGCACATAAACGCTAAATTTTACTCAACCCTGATTGGATTCATAAAAATTTAGTGTTTATGTCTGCCCTACTTTCTACTCTCTCGCATTTGTTTTTGATGTTCTCACATCGTTGGATACGTCAGATAAGTTATAAGATAAAATTCTATTTGCAACCGAATGTTGAACAATTTTTGAACATTTATTTTTTGACAACGATTCGTTTTTTTGCCAGATTTCCGCGCTTTGTATATACACTGTATATACAGGATTTGATTCACGCGCGAACATATCCGCCGTCTGTTTTTTTGACTAAACCCTGCAATTCCAAGATAACCAATTCGCGTTTAATTTCCGAAATTGATTTTTTGACAATCTGCGTCAATACAGATTCGGATACCGCAACCGTTCCGATTGCATCCAAAAGACTATTTTCCGTTTGCGATTTTTTTTCGCCGCGATTGCATGTTTGGTCCGGCGCAAAGAAATCGGACACCCCGCTACATAATTTCGCGGTGCCAGACGCAATCAACGAATTCGGCCCGGCGGCGCGGGAATCCGCCGGATGCGACGGAATAGCCCAAACATCGCGCCCATATTCGGCGGCGAATCGTGCGGTCGTCATACTGCCGGAATTTATATCGGCCTCGCCCAGGATAAGTTTTTCGCCCAACCCCGCAATCCAACGGTTTCTTTGTACAAAGTTTGTAGGATTCGGCACAAAACCGACCGGCATTTCACTGATTACGGCGCCCCGCTCTATTATTTTGCGATACAGCGATTCGTTTTCAATCGGCCACACATAATCGACCCCGCCGGCCAGAACCGCAATTGTCTGCGCGTCACCGTCGGCGCTCAGCGCCCCCGCGTGCGCCGCGGTATCTGTTCCCATCGCCATGCCGGACGCGACGGCAATGCCGCGCGATGCAAACGCGCGGGCCATGTCGCGAACAAAACCCATGCCGGCGGCCGTCGCATGACGCGTGCCGACAATCGACACCATGGGCCGGCGCAGCGTTTCCAAATTTCCGCGCACGGTTATAACGGGCGGATGATTTTTTACCCGCCCCAGGGCCTTGGGATAAATATCGTCATCATCGGATATATAATGTATGCCCCGGGCCGCGGCGTCATCCATTTCACGGCGCACCATGTCAAAATGCGCGGCATCCAAATTTAACGACACCACCGCCGCCGCGGGCGAGCCAAATTCCGCGACCAGCCGTGCATAACGCACCGGTCCGATACGCGGCGCCCGCAAAAGGCATAATTTATCAAACAGTTCGTTCATAATATATATAGTATAGGAAAATTAAACCCATGGGCGAAAGCAAAATATGCGGCCGTAAAAAAATCCCCGTACGGGGATTTTTTACAAAGCGGAATCCAGACCCAATAAATAAGAGTAATTGATTTGGATACATTCCTCAGGCTGTTCGGCGCCCTGCCAAACGGTGCTTTCGCATTCTTTCTTCAGACTGCGCAGCTGTGCCATAATCTGCTGATACTTTGCAGGTTCGTCTTTTTTCAGCACCGCCAGCTGAGAATACAGCAGTTCGTTATCCTTTAACGCCCTTTGTCCCTGAACAGAGCCGCCAATCAGCTTGTTCCCGAACAATTCCATCGCACCGACGCCGACCGCCGCGCTACCAACCGCGCCACCGACCGTGCCCCATGTACGCGCGGACTTTTTCGCGTCCAGAATGCGTTTTTCCAAAGTCTTTTCATCCGCCCACGAACCGCACGTTATCGTCTGACCCATTTCAAAGTATTTTGCCGGGATGTCGGCGACGCTTATCTTCGAATCGTCGGACTTTACCTCCACACGCACAAAGCATGTGTTGTTGGCCGGCTCTTCCACGTCTTCAACCATGGATGCATAATTGTTTATATTGCTATAGCGGGACGCCCACACAAACGTGTTGCCGACACCTATATTATTATTGATACAGGCCGCCTTTTCTTTTTCCCGCATATCTTTCTTTTCTTCCTCCACCGGTTCCTCTGTCACCGGCGGATCAACCTTTATGCTGGGCTTGCTGGGTGTTGTTGCAGCCTGGTTTGTCTGGCTGACCGTCATCGACGCCATTGCGTTCAACTGATTAACAGACGCCGTCGCACGCGGTGCCGCCGCCATCTGCGATGCGGTTGCACGCCGTCCCTGGCCCGCCGGGGTCAGCGCCAGCGCAGGCGTCGCCGCCGCGCATAATACAATGAAAGGCATGAATTTTTTCATCATTCTCTTTTCCCTACTTTGATACATACATTATATCACAAAATTACACACAAATAAAGCATAAATAAAAATACGCGTTTATATTACGCGTATTTTTTATCCCTGCCTATTTCTTCCATTTCCATTGAATCTGCGACTCGGTCCCGCGCAACAACCGCATTATGTTTTCGCGATGGCGCCACATGCAGAGCAGCCCGATTGCCAAAAACGCCCATCCGACCGACGTCGCGATACAGAACCCCAGCACGGGCATAAAGCAGAACACCACCACCGCCCCCAGCGACGAAAAACCGGACGACAGCGCCACCAGCAGCCACATTATGCCGCAAACACAGAAAGACACCGGGCTTATCGCCAGCAAAACGCCGAACAGCGACGATATGCCCTTGCCCCCCTTAAAACGCAGCCACACGGGATAACAGTGCCCCACAATCGCGGCAAAACCGCACCACGCCGCCAGCGCAACCCCGCCAAGAGCCCCGCCCAATAAAACCGCGGCAATCGCTTTTGCCATGTCCAAAATCCATACCAGCCCCGCCAGGCGCAGGCCGCCGACACGCATCACATTGGTGGCGCCGATGTTCCCGCTGCCAACCTTGCGCAAATCACCCTTGCCCGCCAGGCGCGCCAGCAGCAGCCCCATCGGAATACTGCCCAGCAAATAAGAAACAATCAATGCAATTACAAATACCATTTTATTTTTCCTTGATTTTGTGTTTGTTTTATATAAAATAGCAAAAAACATGACTAAATAAAAGGAAAATAAAGTGGCAAATCACAAGTCATCTGAAAAAAGAATTTTGGTTACGGCGAAAAAGAACGCTGTAAACACCGCACGTCGCAGCGCTGTTAAGACCGCGACAAAAAAAGCGATTGTTGCAATTGAATCCGGGGACAAGGCCGCGGCGGTTGCCGCAACCCGCGCCGCGGAAAGCAAAATCATGAAGGCCGCCGGCAAGGTTATGCCGAAAAAGCGCGCCGCACGCAAAATTTCCCGCCTGACAAAAAAGGCCGCGAAAATCGCGTAAGTGGTTATGTAAAATAATTGGCGCGCATTCTATGCGCGCTTTTTTATGCGTTCATAAAAAAATCCCCGTTTGGGGATTTTTTCATCAGTGTACGGCATGATACTTATTTCCGTCAATATTCACATTCAAGGCCCCCGTCGCCGCACCGGCCGCCAGATTACCATAACACACCTTGCCGCCCACATTTACATGTATTGCCGGCGCGGTCTGTTTTGACGCATACAGCGGTATTATCAAATCCCCCGTTCTTATCTTTGTCACACCCGCCGCACACATCGCCGCGCATACGTTGTCGGCCGTCAGATTATATCCGGAATCACAAACCGTGTTCGCAGAGTTATAGCCGCACGCCGTCGGATAATAAACAGTTGTCGCATTCGGCGGTATGTATCCGTTCGAAACGGCGCTGTTCCCGCATGATTTATAACAGACACCGCTGCCGGCTGAATTGGCGTTCGCACTGTTCCCATACGTCTTGTCCCCCAGCGCGCCGCACGCCGCACAAGCGTTCCCGTTTTTATAGTATCCCGACGCACAGTTTGTAACCGTCTGGGCGCAGTTGGACGCGGCCGCGTTGCATGTGCCCTGATAATGCTGGGTGCCGCTTGTGGCGGTATTTGCATGCGTGCACGCATTTACCCCCGTCGCACAGGCCACCTGTGTGCATGCCTTGGAGCATGACTGATAACAGTTTTTGTTCGCACTGCGTGCGCCGTCGGATTTCGTGTACGCCGCCCCCAGTGTCGTGCACGCCGTGCGCACATTGTTCCCGGGACAGAAATATCCGTCCTCGCATGCGGTGCACGTGCCGTTGCTGTTCTTATAATATCCCGGATTGCATGTCACCGTCATCGTACAGGCGGATGCCGCGGCGCTGCAGCTGCCGCCGTAATATTCCGTGCCGGATGTTGATTCCGTCCCGTACGAACACGTCGCATTCGCGGGACACGCCGGCCGGTCGCATGCACGCGTGCATGATTTCCAACATGCACCCGCCCCGCCCGTCGTACCGTTTGCGCTGTTGGGGTGCGACGACGGACAACCCGCGCAAGAATTCCCGTCCTTATAGTATCCGTTTTTACAACTGTTCACCGTCAGGGTGCATGTCGATGCGGCGGCGTTGCATCCAACGCCCTGGGCATCGGTTCCGGTCGTATATGTCGAACCGTGCGAGCAGCTGTAGGCGGCGGCGGGACACGACTGTTGCGTACAGGCCCGCGTGCACGATTTTGTGCACTGCGACGCCGCGGTGGACCCGGCCGGCGACGAATATCCCGAATTACACGCCGCACACGAACCGGAGCTTAAATAATAATTCGCATTACACTGCCACGGACAGTTGTCCTCGACCGCGTACATTGTCGACGGCGTGCCGCGTCCTGTGTATGTGGAATTGGCGGGCTTGTTCGTACAGGCCTTGCAACTGGTATACCAGTTTCCCCAATTTAACGGATCCGCCGCATAATACCCGGTACGACAATAATCATACTGAGTGTAATTATTACCGCCCGGCCCTGCATAACACGCCCCCTCATTTAAGTACTGTGTGCGCGTCTCGTCACTGAACCACCAGTCACAGATACAGTCGCCCACTCCCGTCGCATGATTTGGATCGCTCCAGTTTCCGCTGGAAATACTTCTTATACTGGGCGTGACGGAACTGGCCTTGACCGTGCTGGCGCATGTCGCGCGATGCGTGCCGCCGGTACAGTAATTCCCACTGCCACAATCGGCGCACGACGTGTTTCCGTTGGCGCTGCTGCCGTAATATCCGGCATTGCACGACCACGGACACGCGTTGGATGTCGAACTGCCCGTATAATTTGAATTTGCCGGCGCATTGCTGCAGCTGTTCAGACCATATCCGGATGACGGACTGTTTACGTTTGAAAATCCGGGACAGTAATGGCCCGTTGTACACGCGGCGCATCCAGATCCGTTCCAGTAATACCCCGCATCGCAGCTGTATCCGTATCCGGCGCCGCTGTTGGACCAAGCGCCATAAGAACAACTGCCCCATGACCAGGCGCCATAATTTCCCCAAGCGCCGCAGTTTTGCCCCGTACAGGCGGACGAACCGTTCGTACCGCCCGCCCCGCCCGTGCGATAGCATGTGCGCGACATACTGCGCGTACCACTTCGCGAGCCGCTGCGCGTCTGATTTTGTTTATACGACCCGTGCGCAATGGAAACGGTTACGGTCTGCGATGTCGCGGTGCAGCCGCTGGTATCCGTGCCCGTGTCTGTGCCGGACTCTGACCAGGACACCCCGGTACACGCATAACAGGCGCTGCCGCTTAAATAATACCCGCTGTTACAGCTGTAACCGCAACTGTACAGGCCGCCGCTGTTTGACCAGGCACCGTACGAACACGCGCCATAGGACCAGCTGCCATACGAATATACGCCACAGTTTGCCGCCCCCGTACACGCGGACGCACCGTTCGTGCCGCCCGCCCCGCCCGTACGATAACATGTGCGCGACTTGCTGCGCGAGCCGCTACGTGACCCGCTGCGCGTTTGATTTTGCTTGCACGAACCGGAACCATTGCTGACCGACTGGGCCACGTTCACCGTCTGCGATGTCGCCGTACAGGCGCTGGTGTCGGTCGTATAATCCGTACCGCTGTCCGTAAATGAAACGGTCGAACACGCCACACATGAGTTACCAGCGCCGCTTCCGTTCATATAATATCCGGACGAGCATGACGTATATTTTTTAAGTGTGGGACAGCTATAACCGGCGGCATCGGCCGCAGTTGCAAACACGCAGCAGAATAATAATAGAGAAAAAAAGTGGACGATTTAATTCGACAAAAACAGGAGATGCAAATGTGGCGGAATTCGGTGATTTTTAAGCGTTCTTTTATCGCTAAGAAAATCGTCCCATTTTATTAGGCAGTATATCTCAGCCCCACACGCCACACATTATATGGCATTGCGCGTTTTTTTACAAGATTAAAAATATAAAAAAACAGCCCGGGGAACCCCGGACTGTTTTACAAACGCACTTTTTTAGTTCAGCGGCGCGCCCCAATGCTGTTGTATTGCGCGCTCGGAATCCATGGGGCTGACCAATACCTGCGGCGTCAGGATTACAACCAGCACATCACGCTGAGCCGATGTTTCACGTGAACCGGACAACGCCATAAAGTCGGGGTCACCCAGGCCATATCTGGTGTCGGACCCGGTCTGCTTTTCAAATCCCGACACAACCAGCATCTGACCGGATTCCATAATGATTTCCTGCATAAAGCTGCGCTCTTCAACCTCCGGCAACTGCAGTGTCACCTCGCCGATTGTCTGGGTGGACATACGCAGCAGTTCACGGACGGAAATCTTGAACAGCAGCAGTATCTTGCCATTTTCCAGAACATTCGGCAGCAACTGCATAGAAAATCCTGTTTCCAAATCGTCCTGGTCAACGGTACTGGATTCAACCGTAGTAAAGTTACGTGATTCAAATCTCTTTATATATCCCGTCGTGCGGGTGTTCGTTACCGGCGCCACACGGTTGTTTCGTGTCGTCACGCCGACATTCGTCACCAGCGACACCTTGCCCTGCTTTGCCAACGCCTGAATCAGCGCGTTACTGCCGGCGACACTGGACAGACTGCCGTTTGCAATCTGGTCGGCCGTGTACGCGCCGTCAACAGCAACGCCGTTTTCCATATGCGTCGCCCCGGTCAGTGCGGAAACGGTATTTGACAGAACCGCAATGTTCATGGAGCTGGCGTCCTGGGTCGCCAAATTGTTCTTTGGATTCGCAACAATATTCAGCCCCGATGTCGAGTTAATGGCCGCGGCCAGGTTCAGACCGAACGCAGAATCATTCGACAGCGACACCTGCAGCACCTTGACGTCAATCGTCACCAGCTGCGACAGGCGCTTGTTCTGGCGGGCGATGTATTCGCCGACGCGGCTCTGCACCGACGGCGGCGCGGTCACGGTGATTGTACCCAAACTGCGCGACACTGTAAAATCGGCGTTTTCCGTCTTGCCAATGATTGCGGCAATCGCCTGTTCTACCTCGTCCCATTCTTTCAATGTGGATTCCAAAGACACCTGGTTTCCGTCGTCGGTCTGAACGGACGACTGATAGGAAACATCCGTCCCCAGCGCATATAATGTAAATGTCTTGGTCTCCGTTTCATAAAATACGATGGCATCCTTGTCGTAATACCACAGCAAGTCCAGGTCTGTCGCAATCTGGCTAAGCAACCCCGACAGCTTTCCGGTATAGGCGATGTTCATCGTCTTTTTTAATTTTTCCGCGTTCACCTGGCTGTCAATTTTAACAGGGATTCCGGTGATGGAGTTGATATCGTTCGCCACAACCTGCAGGCCGACCGGCTCGTTTAACAAAATGGTGACACCCGTGTCCGTTTCAAACTTGCTCGGCAAATTGTTTCTATGTTCCAGAACCGTCGATTTGTTCCCCAGCCATACCCCCTCTGACATGGATACGGTGTCACTGCCGGCAACCTTGGCGCGCGGCGTCTTGGACATTTCAAACGCATCATATGCATTGATAAAATCCTGATCAACCGCCGCGGACATCTTGGCAGATTCACGCGTCGCGCACCCGGCCGCCAACGCGCATACTATGCCGCCCGCGATAAAAAGTTTTATTGGATTTCTCATCTGTCTCTCCTACGTCGCGCCATGCGCTTATTCTTCGTTGGTCGATATTACCAAAACGCGGTTGCCTTTGTAAAATTTCGCATACGGCACCGGTGTCGCGCGGCCGAAATTACGCACCAAGGCGGACGCCACGTCAACAAAGCGTCCCTTGAAGACGGCGCTGGCCTCAATCGGATATTCACGCGGCGTGGTCCATACCAGGTCCCAGCCCTCTTTGTCACACCATGTCTGCAGCACTTCGCGCAGCGTCTGTCCGTTTGCAACAACCCAGGAGCGCACCTGGTCCTGCAGGGTTACCGGCGCCTCCGCATCGGCGGACGTATCAACCGCAATCTCGTTACCGGTGCCGTCGCCCGATGCATCGGACGAACCGTCGCCACTGGTCGGCGCAAAACCCATCTTTGCCGCATACGCCGCATAACCGTCGGCATATCCGCCGCAATTCTTGCGACTGCTGCGCGACACGGCCAGAACATTGCCGCCGTCGTCTTCCAAAACCTCGCGGTGCAGCAACGGCATCTCGGACCCTGAATTGCATTCGTCGTCAAACCCGACCGGAATCTGCGTCCCGTGCAGCATGTTCGCCCCGCCGGACCATCCGCCGAAATCACCGCGCGTGCCCATGTTGAAATTATTTTCCACAACCAAATCCGCGCCTATCTTGGAAACAATGCGAATGTTGTCAGACTGCTTGTCCTTGGCGCACAAACCGGATTCGCACGCAACCTCTACGTCCGCGTCAGACCCCGCCAGCGGCCACGCCGGAACAACCGCGGGCGCCTGATAATACTCCTGCACCTCCGTCTGGGTGACGTCTTCGTATTCACCGCCCTGCTCTACCGCGCGGTCTTCGGAATAAAACACCTCTGACGTGACGACCTGGGGCAAACCCTGGGCCGCAAAGCAATAGCCGGCCGCCGTTGCAAACATGGCAAAAATCAAAACCTTGCGGAACATGTTTATTTTCCTTTCCTGTATTTTACATATATTTTATGCTTATTATAACAAGTTGACCGAATCTGTGCAAGACCTAAAAACAGGCCTCAAAGATAAAATCGCACGAATCGGCAAAAGATGCTATACTGCACTGCAACGGAAGCAAATTATTTAATTTACAGGGACTTGTACAAATGCAAAACAACATGATTTTGGTCGGAATTATCATCACATGCATCGTATCGTGCGCCACGGCGGCAATCACCGTGATGATGGGCATGCACATGCGCGAAATAAAAAAGACTCTGGTCCTGCAGTACAATCTTATCGTCAAGATGCAGGCCATCCTCAAAAACAAGTCCGCCACAAACGCGGTCGCCGAAAATGCGGAAATGATATACCAGGACCTGCTGCAGAATTTAATCCCCGTCATGGCGGCAATCGACATCATGCCCCGCAACACGACCGAGCATCCGCTGTGGCGCGCCCTGGGCGGGATAATGGACGAATACGCAAAAAATCCGTTTGCACTGGAAAAACTGCGCCGCTGCATAAAACTGGACAGTGAAATCAGTCGCCACATAGACAACTATATACGCCGCGCCGACAGCTTTCTGCAGCATCTGGCCGCGACAGAGCCTGACGGAATTCTGGCGGCGACGTTCACCGACGGCCTGCTGGGCCAGTCCTTGACATTCTTTACCCAGGCGAAACAGCTGGCCACACAGGGATAAGATGCCGAAATTATCCGAAAATCTTGTACGCGAAATATCCGCCGCCCGGGGCGAACCGGAATGGATGCTGCAATGGCGGCTGCACGCTTTGACCGCATGGCAAAAGATGCGCGAACCGCACTGGGCCGACTTTGATTACGCACCCATCGATTACGACAGCTTGAACTATTACAACGAGCCGTCCCCAATAGACAACTCGGACCTGGCCGAAACATATGAAAAAATGGGTCTGCCGGAATCGGAACGCCGCGCCCTGCTGGGGATGGCGACGGACACGGTAATCGACAGCCGCTCCGTCCACACATCATACACGGACGAATTAAACAAACTCGGCATAATATTCATGCCGATGTCCGACGCGGTGCGCGAATATCCGGACCTGGTGCGCACGCATCTGGGCTCCGTCGTGCCGGCGGGCGACAATTTCTTTGCCGCGTTAAATGCGGCGGTGTTTTCCGACGGCACGTTCGTGTATATTCCGCCGAACACCAAATGCCCGATTGACCTGGCCAGCTATTTCAGAATCGAGACCGCCAAAATCGGCCAGTTCGAGCGGACCCTTATCATCGCTGACACCGGCGCCGAACTGTCGTACATGGAGGGCTGCAGCGCACCGCGCCGACCGGGCCACCAACTGCACAGCGGTGTTGTGGAAATCGTCGCGATGGCGGGCGCGCGGGTAAAATACGCAACCGTTCAAAACTGGTACGCCGGCGAATATAAAAACGGAAAAAACACGGGCGGGATATTGAACTTTGTCACAAAGCGCGGCCGCGCAGAAACAGGCGCCGAAATACTGTGGACCCAGGTGGAAATCGGCTCCGCATTGACATGGAAATATCCGTCAACCATTCTGGCGGGCGACGGTGCACACAGTGATTTTTATTCCCTGTCCATAACACGCGGCGCCCAGTGCGCGGACACCGGCACAAAAATGATTCACATCGGCGACAACACGGTGTCAAACATTGTCTCGTACGGCGTTGCATTGGACAATTCGCGCCAAACGTTTCGTTCTTTGGTCTCGTTCACGGGCCGCGGCGGCAAAAACGCATCCAAATGCGACACACGCATAATCGGCACGGACGCGACGGCGAGCACCCTGCCGACAATTATTCATGCGAACCCGGACAACGAACAAAGTCACGAGGCAACCACCGGCGCGATAAACGCGGACGCGCTGCGCTATCTGGAAATGGGCGGCATTGCCACCGACACGGCGACGGCCTTGATTATAGGTGCCACCGCCGCGCCCGTTATTTCACGCCTGCCGATGGAATTTTTGGTTGAATCAAAACAGTTGATACAAATGGCGCTGGCGTCATGAGCACCATGACGCACTATCGTCTGGACCTGTCGGTGTCGGTTCTTCCTCCGAATGACAACACTTAGAACCAAACTGGAACACACCAGCATCATCAATAAATTGCATTCTTGGATCTATATCGGTACAACATGAAGTTATACCATTAAAATGATGCGTAGCATCAACCATTGATTTAACCTCAGGTCCCTTTTCGCCCATAAGATCTAAAAAAATACCAGTATCAGGACACTTTATACAAGTATACAATTCACTATGGTAATATTCTGTTGACCTGCAGGACGGATCTAAACGCTGCTTAACCCAGCCGCCAGACCCGCATCTATATCCATAGAAGCCATCTGAATCCGGAGCATACAACATATCACTCCCACCCGGCGCAACAGCATACCCAGCAGAAACACACCCCGCATACCCCTTTCTACAATTTCCCGCGGGATTACTGCCGCACCAATAGCAAACGTCATCACTTATAATACACTCTTGCATGCCATTGGTCATACAAGTCTCAGACAGCGTCACACTTAATGCAGCATAGGCCTTACTTGCCACAAACAATGCACTAAAAACACAAAAAATTATGATTCTTTTCATTTTTTCCCCCGCAAAAAAATGTTCGTTTTTTTTAGGCGATTTTTGACATTGACAAAGCTTGGAAATACGGTCTATATTTTATGCCGATAGGAAACGAACCCTTTTTTTAGGCAATGATTCCGGGCCTATTTTCCTCTATAAACAATATGGTATTTACATAACGGCTAATTGTGATATAATCCCCTGGACATAATGGAATTCAACATGCTGGAAATTAAAAATCTCTCCGTTTCAATGGACGGAAAAACATTGCTGTCGGACATAAACATGACCGTCGCGCCAAACGCGCGCCACCTGTTGGCGGGACACAACGGCAGCGGCAAGTCAACCCTGGCCGCAACAATCGCGGGCGACGAACGGTACCGGATAGAGGCCGGCAAAATCATTTTCGACGGGCGCGACATCACGAATGAAAACGCAACGACGCGCGCATTGCTGGGAATATTTTTAGGTGCCCAGAACGTGCCGGAAATACCGGGCCTGACCTGGCTTAGCTTTTTAAAGCACTCCGCCGCCGCACATGCACATTTTCAAACCGGGCGCGATTTGTCCATGGGGGAATTTTTAACGAAACTGGAATCCGCGCGCACGGCTTTAAACATTCCGAAAGAATGGCTTAACCGCAGTGTGAACGTCGGTTTTTCCGGGGGCGAGCGCAAGCGCATGATGCTGCTGCGCCTTGTGATGACGGCACCGCGCCTGGCGATTTTGGACGAACCGGATTCCGGCGCCGACGCCGACACCCAGCGTTTAATCGCCCGGACGATGCACGAAATGAAAGACACGGCGTTCCTGTTCATCAGCCATCAGCCGAATTTTACCGACCAGGTATGCCCCACCGCCCGAACCATAATCGGCGGCGGGAAAATAGCCGGATAATCACACGGGGGCGACGCCCCCGTTTTCATTTTGTCATGCGAAAAAGTTGTGATAAAATATATGGGATAAAAACAAAGGAAAGAAAATGCCCAAACAACAAAACAACGGACTTTTATCATGGCTGGTCACACGCCCGATTATGTTTGCCATAATCGCGTTTGTTGCGATGACCGCTGCAACACTAATCGCCGGTCAGTTGGCGCGCAGTGCCGGGCCGCTTGCGAGCATATTGGTGGTTGTCGCGTTCCTTGGGGCGGCCGCATGGCTGGTGCGGAAACTGCCCGGCGAAAACATAAACCGACGCGGCTTTATTGAAATAAACAACGCCCAGATGTTTATAACATCCGTCGCATTTATCATTTCAACGCTTGTCATCATATATAACGCCCAGACGCTTATGATGCGGTCGCTGCTGCTGGAATCACAATCCACGCCGGCATTTATCGCACTGATTGTCGCACTGATTGTCGCACTGGCGATGTTCTATCTGTACCTGTGCGGAATATTTGTCGCAAACCTGTACGCGAAATACCGCCGCATCCGCGCAATGGGCGTTGGAATGTGGAAAACATTGGCGACCGCGCCGTTCGGCTTTGCCATGCTGTGGATTCCGGGTTACCTGATGCCCGACGCATCCGAAAAAGACACCGGCCGGAAAAGCGACCGCGGCTGGTACGGTCGGCTAACCGACTGGATTATGTCGCGCAATTACCGCACGGCCGGCGTGCTGGTTTTACTAATAACAATGTCCGGATTTACATTCGGATATCCGGCGTTGTTGTTAACCCTGGGGCTGGGGCTGATATTTGCAATATGGACGTCCGTCGTCGGCACGGACCGCATGCGCAAAAACATCGGCGGCGCATATGCGACAACCGCGATTGTTATAAACGTTCTGACGATTGTCGGCGTGGTGACCTATGCATCGCTTGTCAAACACGCGCCAAAGCAACCGGTTGAAACACCGGAAATCACGCAGACACAACCGCTGTAAAAACGCGCTATGTGCACGATTTCAAAGGCTACAAGGATTTTACGATTATGTTGAACGGTCTTATTTTGTTTGTCGGAATAGTATTCATACTGTGGCTGGGACGCTCTATATTCATACCCCTGCTGGTCGCAACATTCATGTGGTATTTAATAAATGCAATCAGCGCGTATTACCGCAAGGTTTTCCCGTTCAAAAAATCACGCGACAGCCGCTATCCGGTGCCCGCACGCGTGTTTGACTGGACGTCGAACATACTGGCCGCGGCGACAATCGCCGGTGTTATATACCTGTTCATAACCCAGATTCGCCCCATGTCGTCAGAGCTGATTGCGGCCCTGCCGGCGATGCAGACGCGAATAATAGACTTGGCGGAATACCTGTCCGCACAGATGGGCGTAAAACTGGACGCATCGTTAATACCGAACATCAGCAAAATCGCGACAAACGTCGGCATGTCCGCCGCATCCATCGCGACAACAATCGGGATGATTGTCGTATATATGATATTCATGTTTGTTGAACAAAGCACGTTCAACCGCAAGTTTGCCGCAATGTTCCCGAACAAGCGCCAGTCAAAAAAGATGCGCTATATAATATCCAGCATCGACACCAACATGAAGAAATACCTGTTCGTAAAAACATTCATATCAGCCGTGACAGGCATCCTGTCGTATGTATGGCTGCGCTCGCTTGGGCTGGAATTTGCGGGCGTCTGGGCGTTCATCGTATTTATCACCAGCTATATCCCGACCATCGGCGCCATTGTCGCGTGCGGCCTGCCGATACTGTATTCATTGATTAACGCCCCGACATTGCAGCAGCCTGTGCTGGTCGCATGCGGCCTTATCGGATTGCAGATAATATTCGGCAACATACTTGAACCGAAACTGACCGGAAAAACACTGAACCTGTCAACGCTGGCCATACTTATAAACCTGGTATTCTGGGGAATGATTTGGGGCGTCGCCGGAATGTTCTTCAGCGTGCCGCTGCTGGTGGCGACATTTATAATCACGGCGCAGTTTGACTCAACGCGATGGCTGGCGGTACTGCTGTCCGCGGACGGTAAAATTCCGGACAAAAAAGAAGAATAAAAAACGCGCTATATGCATTGAATCCGGGACTTTTTAAGAATCAGCCCCGTCGCATTACCGCAATCGCGTTTTCCAAAATCACACGCGCCGCCTCTGAATCCAGACGCTGTTTTATATCCGCGCGGCGCACCTTGCCCATCGATTCCTGGGCGGCAACACTGGTCAAATTTTCCTCTATAAAACAAACGGGCAAATCGACGTATGTGCACACCTGCGCGGCATTCGCGCGAATATCATCACAAATTTCGGACGGCGTTCCGTCCGCGTGGACCGGCATGCCGATTACGATTCCGACCGCGTTTTCCGCAACCGCCAATTCCGCCACGCGACGCGCCCACGACGTGTCGCCGCGCGGCGTCAAAATTGCGGGCCGCGTAAAAACAAATTCCCGCGACGCATCGGATACGGCGACCCCGGTGCGACGCGCGCCCCAGTCAAGTCCAATTATGCGCCCGACGCGCGGAAAAGCCTTGAAATCTGGCAGAATCATTATATAATCCTTTGGTAATTTTAACATAGGATAAAACATGGCGTTTAGCAAGCAGCAATTGCGTAAATTTGCAGACCTGATACGAATTGAAATCCCGGACGACAAGCTGGAGGAAATGAACATCGACTCTGTCGTGGAATGGCTGGATAAATTACAGAAAATCGACACCACCGGCGTAGAGCCCATGATATCCCCGGCGGAGCATGCGATGCCGCGCCGCACGGATGCGGTCACCGACGGAAATATCCGTGACGCGGTTCTGGCGAACGCCCCGGACAAGTCGGGCGTCAGCCGCGGTTATTTTGCCGTGCCAAAGGTTATGGAGGAATAATCGCATGCCCGATAAAAAAAATGATATTAGCGTTTGCCTTGCCAATTATGATGCATACGAAGAGTTGCCAACACATACGGAATTATTGGGAAAAATATCGGCGGACGCGGCGAACGAGTTTTTATCAGTGTTGTCCGCGGAACATCCCGCCGACAATGCATGTATAAAAACGCTAAGCGCGGAATACACAGATTCTGTTACATTTGGCCACATGCCCGGCCAATGCCGTTATCGCAAACTGGAACTGCGCGACATGTGGTGGCTAAACGATAATTGTATATTGCCATGCGCCCCAAACAAACGCCCGGACATAAGCTATGAACAAAGGATGCGCATATGTGCCCGCAATTTGCGTAAAGGAAAATGTTGCGATACATTTATACGCCAAGCGCTTGGCGCCGCATTGTTTCCAAAACTTTATAAAAACGAAAAACAAAGATAGGAAGTGGTATAACAATGATTGATTTAACGATTACCCAGGCTTTGGAAAAATTGAAATCGCGCGAGATAAGCGCGACCGAATTAACACGCGCATATCTGGACCGCATTGAAAAATACGGCGCCGATTTGAACTGCTATATCACCGTCACGCCAGAGCGCGCGGTTGCCGACGCGGCGGCGTCCGACGCACGCTATGCGGCGAACGGCGCCCTGCCCCTGGACGGGATTCCGATTGGAATGAAGGACTTGTTCGCCACGCGCGGCATACGCACAACGGCGGCGTCACGCATGCTGGAAAACTTTATCCCGGAATACGAATCCACCGTGTCCCAGAAATTTATCGACGCCGGAACGGTGTTGCTGGGTAAAACAAATCTGGACGAATTCGCCATGGGCACGTTCAGCAAGACCAGCTATTTCGGCGCGCCCGTCAATCCGTGGCAGATGGAAAAGCGTTTAACTGCCGGCGGCTCGTCCGGCGGTGCAACATCCGCAATCGCGTCCGGCCTGGCCATTGGCGGCACGGGAACGGACACCGGCGGTTCAATCCGTTTTCCGGCGGCGATAACAGGCCTGGTCGGGATGAAGCCGACTTACGGTCTGTGCTCGCGCTGGGGATGCGTTGCGTTCGCATCCAGTCTGGATACGCCGGGCCCAATTGCACGCACGGTGGACGACGCCGCATTGCTGCTGTCGGCGATGGCCGGTCACGACCCAAAAGAATCAACCAGCGCGAACGCCGAATTTCATGCACATAGCGCCGTTTCGCCAATTCTGGGCGACAACAGGAAATTACGCGTCGGCGTGATAAAGGAGTTTGCGAATGTGGAAATATCCGCGGACATGAAACGCATATTTGAGACCCGCATCGCCGACTTAAAATCAATGGGCGCCGAAATAGTCGAAGTCTCCATTCCGAATATCTTGGACGCACTGGCGGCGTATTACATCATCGCCCCGGCCGAGGCATCGTCAAACCTGGCGCGGTATGACGGAATGAAATACGGTCTGCGCGTTGACGGCGTCGATTTGATAGACACGTACAAGAAAACGCGCGCCGCGGGATTCGGCGACGAGGTAAAGCGCCGCATGATTATCGGCACCGCCGTGCTTAGCAGCGAATCGTACGACGTATATTTCATGCAGGCCGCGCGCGTTCGCAGAATGATAGCGGACAGCTTTGCCACCGCATTCGGGCAGTGCGACCTGATTGTATGCCCGTCATCCGCTGGAACGGCGATGCCGCTGGCGTCCGACCTGTCGCCGCTGGAATACTATGCGTTGGATTTGTTCACCGTTGCAATGAACCTGGCCGGTGTGCCGGCGTGCAGCGTACCGGCGGAACTTGCCGAAAACGGCCTGCCGCTGGGTCTGCAGGTTGTTGGTCCGCGCTTTGCCGACATGCGCGTTCTGCAGCTGGCAAAGCATATAGAGACCGCCGCAGGCATTGACAATCGTCCGACAAAGATAATGGGGAAATAAAAAAATGACCGCAGCCATTAAAAATAATCTGGTGGCTAGGGACGGAATCGAACCGCCGACACAGGGATTTTCAGTCCCTTGCTCTACCAACTGAGCTACCTAGCCAACGCGAGACGCATAATAAGATACCTAATACAAAAAAGCAAGGAAAAAGAAAAAATGTTTACAATAAAGGGCAAAACGACTGACTGGGAACTGGTTATCGGCTTGGAAACACATATAGAAGTACTGTCCAATTCCAAATTGTTCAGCGGGGCTTCCGCCGATTATAATCCGACGATTGCCCCCAACACCCAGGTATCGATGGTTGACTGCGCTATGCCGGGAATGCTGCCGGTGCTGAACGAATACTGCGTGGAACAGGCGATAAAAATGGGCCTGGGGCTGAATGCCGAAATCTCAAGACACAGCACCTTTGCGCGTAAACAGTATTTCTATCCCGACCTGCCCCAGGGATACCAGATATCACAGCCGGCGGACCGCCCGCCCGTTGTCGGCCGTGGATGGGTTGAAATTATGTCGGACGACGGCAAACCCAAAAAAATATTTATAGAGCGCGCGCATCTGGAACAGGACGCGGGAAAATTAAAACACGACGTCCATCCGACAAAATCCTTTGCAGACTATAACCGCACGGGTGTCGCACTGCTGGAAATCGTAACGTTTTTGGACGTCAAGAATCCGGAAAACAATTCATATATATCGTCGCCCGACGAGGCTGAGCGCTATCTGCGCGAAATACGCGAAATAGCGCGCGCACTGGGCGTGTCCAAGGCCAACATGGAGGAAGGCTCCATGCGCGCCGACGTGAACGTATCGGTGCGCCCCGTGGGTTCCACAGAATTCCGCACGCGCACGGAAACCAAAAACATGGTTTCGTTCAAATTCATCAAATCGGCCATTGAATACGAGGCGCGCCGCCAGATAGAACTGTACGAATCGGGCGCCACCGTGTCCCAGGACACGATGCGCTATTCCCAAAGCGACGGCACTACATCCGTAATGCGCAGCAAGGAAGACGCGCTGGATTATCGTTATTTCCCGGACCCGGATTTGCTGGAACTGGTAATTGACGACGAAACGATTGAACGCGTGCGCCGTACAATGCCGGAATTGCCGGCGGCGACCCGCGCCCGCTATACCGGCGAACTGGGGCTGGCGGAATACGACGCCGCAAGACTTACCGAAAGCACCGACATATCACGCTGGTTCGACGCGGCCGTGGGCGACAAAAAATCACGCGCAAAATCGATTGCAAACTGGATGATATCCGAACTGTTTGCGCACCCGGAAAACTGGGATGTCAAAAACGCCGTGGATACAGCTGAGAGCGGAGCACCGCGGATTATCACACCGGCGAATCTGGCCGAATTGGTCGATATGATTTCTGAAAAGTCAATCAATGGGAAACAGGCAAAAGAAATATTTATAAAAATGCTGGACGGGGAAACCGGCACCCCGCGCGAGATTGCCAAAAAGTTCGGCATGGAGCAAATCACCGACACGTCCGCCATCGAAAAGGCTGTTGACGACGTAATCGCCGCCAACCCGGCCCAGGTGGAACAGTACCGCAGCGGCAAAACGGGTTTGCTCGGATTCTTTGTCGGCAATGTCATGAAGGCGACCGGCGGCAAGGCGAATCCGGCGGTTGTAAACGAACTGCTGCGCGCGAAACTGGCGTAACAAAACACAACCGGGCGAACGGGATATGAAAAAGTTTTTTATAAAAACATTCGGATGCCAGATGAACGTCTATGACGGCCAGCGTATTGCGGCGATGCTGGCCGCGCGCGAAATGACGGAAACAGACGACGTATCTGATGCGGACATAATAATTTTAAACACATGCGCCGTCCGCGCCAAGGCCACCGACAAGGTGTTTTCCGCCCTGGGGCGCATTCGTCGCGCAAAAAAGCCCGACGCGCTGTTCGGAATTGTCGGCTGCGTCGCACGCGAGGCCGGTGCCGACGCCTTTCGCAGGATACCGGAATTGAATTTTGTTTTGGGCCCGCAGAGCTATCACAAACTGCCGGCGCTGTTGGAAAATCCCGACAGCAAATTATTAAACATAGATTTGGGCGGCCTGGAAAAATTCGATGAAATGCCGCGCATGTCAGTATCCCCCGCCGTCGCGTATATTCCCATACAGGAAGGCTGCAACCACTGTTGCACTTACTGCATCGTTCCGTACACGCGCGGCCGTGAAATATCGCGCCCATATGCGGACGTGGTTCGCGACTGTGTGCACGCCGCAGAGACCGGCGCCATAGAGATATGTTTTCTTGGGCAAAACGTTAACGGATACCAATATACGGACGACGAGGGCCACGCTTTCAGACTGTCCGATTTAATCCGCGCGGCCGCCCCCCTGCCCGGCGTGCGCCGCATACGGTTTACATCCAGCTATCCGACGGAAATGACGGACGACCTGATAGACATGTTCCGGACAGAACCGAAACTGCTCCCCTTTCTAAACATGCCTATACAAAGCGGCAGCCCGAATGTATTGACAAGAATGAACCGGCCGTACGAGCTAAATCTATATATAGATATAATTGACAAATTACGACGCGCCCGCCCCGACATACAAATCTCCAGCGACTTTATCGTCGGCTTCCCCGGCGAAACGGACGCGGACTTTGAACAAACGATGGAAATCGCAAAGCGGATAAAATACATAAATTCTTATTCGTTCAAATATTCGCCGCGCCCGCATACCGCCGCCGCCGTAATGCCGGACCAGATTCAGGAAACCGTCAAGGCCACACGCCTGGCAAAACTGGACGCGGCATTGAATGAGATTCAGCGCGAATTTAACGAAAGCTGTATCAATCGCGAAATGGACTGTCTGTGCGAGGGGCCCGACAAGACCGGCCGCCATCTGGTATACCGCACACCGTACATGCAGCAGTGCATCGTCGCCGCTGCACCGCACGCGCCCGCAATCGCGCGCATACGCATAACCGCGGCAAACAAGGCGTCGCTGCGCGGCGAATTTGTCGGTTAAAATTCTATCTTAACGGAAAAAGAAAACATGCCGGCACAACCGTTGTCGGCATGAATTATATCCACCGCCACGTCGCCGCCAATCATGTCATCGGGCGAATAAAAACCGACGGACGCGCCGGCCCTGGTATCTTGGCGCGAATTTAATCCGCCGCCCATTTTGAATTTATACGTTCCCGTTTCACCCCGCCATGACAGAACCGCATCAACACCCGCACGAATAGAGGTCCGGTCCCGGCGTGCATCCAATATATGCGTCCCGTGATATTCCGCCCCGGCATATGGCGTAAAAATCCCCAGCACAAATCCGATATCCGCCACACCATACACGGACACGACGCGCACATTATCACGAATGCGCCCCGCATCAAAAACATACGGAACATTGAAATCGCCATACGTCGCACCAACCACACCGCGCGCCCACATCCGGTCGGCGTCATAGACGGCATGAATTTTACCGCCGAACATCTGCGCGCTGAACGCGTTTATTTCATCATCCGATTCCGCCATGGCCCCGTACAGTGAAGCCCCGAATGAAAATCCGGAGCGCGACGGCGCGCCAATATCAATCGACAGACCATATATGTCATAATCGGAATCGGCGATATAAAACGGCCGGCCGGCGACAGTCCATGCGGACGACGCCATATCGTTGACCGCAACACCGTCGGTCATAAAACGGTCCATAATACGAATAGGCCGCCCCAGTATTCCGGGATTAAAAACAACACTGCGCAACATTATGGAGTGCAGTTCCGACAAACTTGCGGCCGCATCCAGGCGACGCAACAGCGCATCATCCGGCCTCTCTTCGCGGACAATATTCAAAAACACTCCGCGCCGGTCGCCCAGAATTTTATAGTAATCAGTTTCGCGCACGGTTGTTATATACAGGTCGTTGTTTTCAACTTTCGCGGCATACGCGTACAGCTCGCCCGGCGACGGCGCATCGACAACAATATCGGCGTCACCCGACACATTGTGCATCAGGGCCATGCCATCTTGCATTGCATACTGTTCCGACAGGCGCAGCGTGACGACACCGTCCAAAACAATTTGTGACGCGGCGCCCGCCGCATACGGCATCGCCGAATCGGAAAACACGACGTCGCTGTCACGCAGCACCAATGTTCCGGCACCCATGCCAAGCGCGAACAAATCGCCCCACCGCGCATCCCGTACGCCGTCGGCCAGAACGACATACGGCGCATCCGCGTCAAGAAACGTTATATCCGCGGCGCTGCGGACAACCTGCGTCATTTCGGCCCCGTCGCCCAAATGTATGCGCCCGTAAACCTCGCCGGAATTTTGTATATGAAAATCACAGTCGTCACACACGTAAATATCGCCGAACACGGTCGCCATGTTTTGCATTTTAATAGACGCATCGACATGCACGCCGTCCGATTGCACCGTGACACCGGGCGCCAGAAAAGTGTCCCGGATTAAATGCAGTTCACCGCCATACACGTCCGCGCCGACATAATCGGCCAATGACGCCGAATGCGGTTGCATTACAGCGCATATAAAAACGAACAAAGCGATTGCTTTTTCTCTCATCCCCATCAAGATTACAAGGTTATCAGATAGGATTGTATTCACAAAGAAAAAATATAAAAACACGTCCCGGAAGAATCCGGGACGCACAGACTATGAACTTAATTTACATACCGAACAGATATTACAGCATCATGCCGCGTTCAAACGTGCCCCATGCCGCCTTGTATCCGCCGTCACGTTCCAGATAAATTTTTGCGTTGTTCAGCTGGTTCGCCGTCAATCCGCGGATGATAAAGGATTCTTCCAGGCGGCCGCGCTGTTCAACCTTCAGTTTCGGCAGGCTTATCGGCATGCTGGATTTGTCACAGCACATGCTGTCGTTGTTGCAGCTGCCGCACTGATAAATCTTTACGGTATAAGACACGCCCGGGCGCAGGTCTTTCAAATCGACATTCATTTTCAAGCCGCCGTCTGTTTCAACAAACTTGATATAGCCCATTTTGGATTCGCCGCCGGCGCTGCTGCGGGTGTACATCTTGGCGGCAACGCGGTCGATGTCGCCGGTCGTTTCATAGCTCTGATATACCACGACAGTCTCCTGCGCCGCAGCCGGCTTCATGTGACGGCGCGCTTTCTTCTGGCCGCACATTGTGCTGCAGCCGCTAAGCACGGCCGCCGCACACAGCACTGACGTGAACATGAACATTTTTTTGATAAGTTTTTGCATATAAGGTCTCCTTTTTCCTTGTGGTTACGAAAATCATTGTACAATATTTTTTTTACATTTTCGCCAGGTTTGAATTCCCAAAAAATCCCGGATTTCATGCACATAGCGCTCGCATATTATCCTATAACTATAATGCGTCCTTATTGGTAAAATCCAGACACGGAGGAAATGAAAAATGTATGAGCTAATACAAAATCTAATCGCGTTCAAATACGCATGCAAAATAAACCACTGGTCCACCAACAACTATTCTCAGCACCTGCTGTTCGACCGATTAACCGAGGACGTGGACACATGGGCGGACAGCCTTGCCGAAAGTTATTTCATGGCGCGCGACGAAAAGAAAGTGTTCAAGGCCGACATACTGGCGCCGAAAATGATAAGCCGCGATTTGGTAAAAATGTGCGAGCAGATAATATCACGCACCGAGGAACTGCAAGAAGACGACGATTTGGACGAAGGCACGAAATCCCTGCTGGGCGATATAGAGGCGGCGTTCCTTGGCAAAATCGCGTTGGCGCAACTGTCTTAAAAAAAATCCCGCAACGCGGGATTTTTTATTTCACATTCAGACGCCGCGCGCGGTCCAAAACAAACAGCCCCGGCGGCAAGGCAAAAAACAGCTGCAATATTAAGGCCGCCGCATAATTGCGCGGCGCGGCCATTATGTACTGGTGCGCGGTAATAACCGTACCCGATTCGATAATCGGCGCCACGAACGTCAGCGTGCCCGCCATTATCGCAACGCGTATAAACGGCATCGCGCGGCCGATATTGTGTTTTCTGACAAAGCGCGTAACCATCGGCCCCACGACAAAAAAGTCATACGTAAACGCGACGGCAAACATCAGCGGCACCACAACGGCAAAATGCCCCCATGTCAGCGCACCGTAAATCCACAGGTTCAGCGTCACCATACCGACAACCATCAAAGCCGCGTTCGGCACGGATGCAATCACCGCCTCTTTCAAATTTTGTGGAAACTTGTTCATTTTTTATACCCCTTAAAAAAACACGCGCGGTGCAACTGGACTTATGTGCATGCACCGCGCGTTGTATTTGTTTTCGTTAAAAATCCGGCGGGCATTATAATTTTTTTGCCGCCGCGCCGCAAGAGAAAAAACAAACCGCGGCCATCGCGCGGTTTGTTTTGGAAACACCGACAACCCTGCCGCGGGGCCCCGCGGCAAGACCGTCGTTAGAACATAAAGCGAATACCCAAATCGCCGCCAAAGTTGTGCAGGCCGGACGCGATGTCAACATAGGTATAGCGCGCGGCCAAATCAACGGCCAGGCGCTGCCAGTCGAATGTTACACCCAGTGTACCCATGGCTGCAACGCGGGTTTTGTCATCGCTGGATTTGCCGTAACCCTCGATATGCTTGTCCAGTTTGGTGAACGCGGCACCAACGCCGGCACCGACGAACGGGCGAACGATTTCATATGAACCGAATTCCATATAAGAATTCCACAGCAACGTCTGCATCTTGGTTTCAACCTTTACTCTCTGGTCGCCGTAATGCTTGGTATCCTTTACTTTGCTGAATATGGACCATTCGATTTCGCTGCGGACAGTGTCACAAATTTCCAAACCCAACGCTGCACGCCCCTGAAATTCATGATCCTGGATGG
Source organism: uncultured Alphaproteobacteria bacterium (assembly GCA_947646585.1). Classification (GTDB taxonomy): domain Bacteria; phylum Pseudomonadota; class Alphaproteobacteria; order Rs-D84; family Rs-D84; genus Enterousia. Next base: position 104,280 of record CANSHD010000001.1, read on the forward strand.
ACTTTTTGTGGCCGTTGTGCTTTACGTTAACATTTGTATAGCCCATACCGCCGCGCAGGCCGATATACGGGTCCAGCCCGAACAATTGCCAGCTACTGTTCTGATTCGGCCCCGCAAATGCCGGGCATGCAATCAGCACCGCCAATGTCGAGATAACTATTTTTTTCATTTTTTCTCCTTTTTTAGTTGTGGTTGTGTTCTTTGTGTTTTTCATGTCAACGATATAATTCTAGCAAAGCATTTTAAAACTTTGCATAGGTAAGGATTCCCGTGCCCGGTGCATATGCGGGGGTTTCATGCCTATGGCGACGCTGTGCGCGCAAATATAAAATAAGCACAGCAGGAGGACGCCATGAAAACAAACACAACAAACAAAAATCCGCAGACAAAATATTATCACGAAAAATACCCGCGCCAGCGCCAGGCATATCCGGGTCTGGAATCAAAAATGCACCCCCTGCCCGATTGTGGTGAAGACACATATACCGGCACGGGCAGACTGGCGGGACGGCGCGCACTTATCACAGGCGGCGATTCGGGTATCGGACGCGCGGTGGCAATCGCATACGCCCGCGAGGGGGCGGACGTTGCAATATCATACCTGCCGGCCGAGGAAAGCGACGCACGTCAAACCGCGCAATATATAAAAGATGCGGGCCGGCGCGCGGTACTGATACCGGGCGACATCGGGGACGAAAAATTTTGCGAGCGCCTGGTCGCCCGCGCGCACAAGGCGCTGGGGGGACTGGACATAATAGTAATGAACGCGGGCATGCAGCAATACAGCAAGGACATCACAAAACTTGGCACGCCCCAGCTGGTAAAAACATTTGCGGTAAACGTATTTTCAATGTTTTGGATGGCGCGTTCGGCGCTGCCGCTGCTGCGGCCCGGCGCCACGATTATAACAACGTCATCTATTCAGGCGTACCAGCCCGGCAAGGACCTGCTTGACTATGCAGCTACAAAAGGCGCAATCGTTGCATTCACACGCGCCCTGGCCAAACAGGTGGCGCACCGCGGAATACGCGTAAATTCCGTGGCGCCCGGCCCCATCTGGACCGCCCTGCAGGTGGCCGGCGGACGCGCCCAGGATACGATACCCCAATTCGGCATGGATACGCCGATGAGCCGCGCCGGCCAGCCGGCCGAACTTGCCGGCGTCTATGTGCACCTGGCATCGGACGAATCGTCATATACGACCGCCGAAGTCTATGGTGTCACAGGCGGAAATCATACGATGTAAAAAGACACAATAATTTCTTGCAAATATGATAAAAAGATATATAATTCGCGGGTATTCGGAATGAATGACCCATCGGGTGCGTAGCTCAGTTGGTAGAGCAACTGACTCTTAATCAGTGGGTCCAGGGTTCGAGTCCCTGCGCGCCCACCAATAAATTAAACGACCTTTGTGGTCGTTTTATTTCTTGCATACGGCAAGCCGGACGAGAACCCCAAAAGGTTTCGTCTGCGGAGTTGGCATGAACGAACCTCGTGAAGTTCATGCCTTACGAGCGGAAAGGGGCCCGCCGCCACACGGCGGCGGGAATTACAGTCCCTGCCACCAAAATATAAACCGTCATTGCGACGGTTTTTGTTTTGCCGTTGTTACCAAAATAAAATCGCCGCAGAACGGCGATTTTATTTCTTCAAATACTGCGACGGGTTGTATGCCTTGGTCCCCTTGCGGATTTCAAAGTGCAGTTGTGGCCGGTCAACCTTGCCGCTGGCGCCGACGGTGCCGATTTTCTGGCCGACATTCACGCGCGCCCCGCGCCGCAGCGCCATTGAATCCAGGTGCGCATAAACCGTCATCCAACCGCCGGAGTGCTGAATTATTATAAGGTTGCCCATGCCCTTGACCTCGTTCCCGGCATATGCGACGACGCCGTTTTCCGCCGCCTTGACCGTGGTGCCGCGCGATGCGGCGATATTGATTCCGTCGTTAACCAAACCATTGGGCTTGGCACCGAATGCGGACAAAATCTTGCCGCGAACCGGCCACGAGAATTTCGAGGACGAGCGCGCCGCAATCACCGGCAATTTCTGCTTCGGGTTGGACGATATCTTTGCCTTTGGCGCGGCGGCGGTCTTTTGCGACTGCGCCGGCGCCTGCTTTTGCGGCTCCTTTTTCAGATTGTTTTTTGCCGCCGCATCGGATTTTACCGGTGTCGCGTTGCGGGCGGGCTCCGCCTTTTTGGGAGTGCCGTATTCGGACGCCGCCGACGACGCGGATGCGGGCGCCGCCTGCGCCTTGGCCGCGGCCGCCGCCTGCAGATTCGGCACACGCAGTTTCTGTCCCACCGTCAGACGGAACGGCGCCACCAAATCGTTCATTACCGCCAAGTCGTTAACCGGAACGGAATACTTTCGCGAAATGGAATACAATGTATCCCCCGCCCCGACTGTCACCGTCTGCAACTGAACGCGCGCCGGCGTCGGCGGTGTCGCACTGCGGGCGGGCGCGGGCGTTTCCGTTTTGGGCGCCGCGGCCGACGGCTGACGTGCGGCCGCGTCAACAGATGCCGCGGACGCCACGATATCACCGTTGCCCGGCACACGCAGGGTCTGTCCCACACGCAATGAATACGGCGCCGACATGTTGTTCATTTTGGCGACCTCTTCAACCGTGGCGCCATAACGCCGCGCGATGGTGTACAAGGTATCGCCGGCCACAACCTTTATCTGATGCGAATCCCGGGCACCGCCATACATCGGCACAACCAGATATTCATCCGGCGTCTCGGCCACCTCTGGCGTCGGCCCATCATCCGGTGCGGAATACCGGGCGACAATCCGGGCCTCTTCCGGCGCCGCGGTTGCGGCGGGCGCATCGGCGGCCTGGGCCGGGAACATATAGTCGTTTATGTCGGCATACATAATATAATCGTCGCTTTCCACGGAACCGTACAATTCGGGCGACGCATAAACACCATAGTCCGACGCGGCCGAGTTATAAATTTCAGGCTGCGTTTCAGGGTCGGCCAACAATGCGGGATATCGGTCTGAAATAAAATCGCCCACCGAATCCGGCAACGACACGATTCTGGGCTGCAAATCACATGCGGCGACCAATGCGACGCATGCGCTTAGCATCAAAAATCCACAGATTTTTTTCACACCGAAATTATATCACAAAAATAACTGTAAACAAAATCTAATCAGTCGCGGCGCATAAACAAAAGACTTATTTCAAACAACGCCCACATCGGAACGGCCAAAACGACCTGGGACACGATATCGGGCGGCGTTAAAACCGCGGCGGTGGCGACGATGATGACAATGGCATACCGGCGCATGCGCACGGCCACACTGCAGCGCAGCACACCGACACGGTTCAGCAGCACCAGCACCAGCGGCAGCTGAAACGCAACGCCGAACACCTTTAACAACCCGATTGCAAACGCCAGATATTCGCGCGCCGCCGGCATCAGCACACTGGGCACCGGCGCCGCCTGGTTCAAATCGACAAAGAATTTAAACGCAATCGGAAACAGGATATAAAAAGCAAACGCGGCGCCCCCCAAAAACAAAACCGGCGACAGGACCATTATCGGCCAAATAATTTTTTTTTCATTCGCCCGCAGTCCCGGCGCCACAAACGCCCACAAATGCCACAGCGCCGCCGGCGCCGCCACCATCAGCGCCACGCCCGTCGCCAAAGAAAACTGTATCATCAATCCGTCTGCCAACCCCGTGTACAGCATGGTTCCGTTCGGCCAGACGGCCATTAAAGGCCGCGTCAAAAAAGCCTGCAGCGTGGGCGCGCAAAACCAGCCCAGCGCGAACCCGGCGACAAAAATCAACGCAACCCACAAAATGCGCCGACGCAGCTCAGCAAAATGTTGAACCAGTGTCATTTTCATTTTTTGCGTTTCCCCGCCCCCGTCTTTTTCTTCTGCGCTTTTTTCCTTATCGGCACGGAAAATTCATTCAGAACGTCGCGCGCCGTATCGCCGACAATGTCGTTAATCGGCGCCTCCAGGTCCAGGCGGTCTTTTATCTGTTCCGACGCGTCCGTTATTTTCCATATGACCGAGCGAATCATTTTAACCGCGCGCGCCAGCGCACGCGCCACATCCGGCCAGCTGCGCGCTGGAATAACCACGACGGCCACCAATAAAATTACTGTAAATTCGGCCCAGCTTATCCCGAACATCGCACGCCCTTAATCGTAAAACGCGTCACCGCCGCCGGTACCGACCGTCTTGTGGCGCTGAATCTGAAAATAATCCTTGCCGAAATTGGTCTTGGTTTTCATATTTTGAAACGCAACCTCTGTCTTGGCGCCGGTCGCATCGACAACCGTCCATGAATTTAAGGCAACCGGGCTGTTATCAAACACAACCGTCATATGCCCCAGCCCTTCCTGGCCGCGCATGTTCATCTTTAAAGAAAACGTATCCTTGCCCTGGGCGGTTTCCGTCACAACAATGTCGGCATTGTGCAGGTCTATGTTCTTGCGCACCAAAATGCCGGCCGGCGTACTGGTCAGCGGCACCGTCGTAATCTGGTCCAAAGACTTGTCAAAAAAATACAGGTCCTTGCCGTCGGCAATCATCTGAACGGGCATGCTGTCATAGTCCAGGCGCACGCGCCCGGGGCGCAGCATTGAAAACGTGCCCTTGTCCCTGCGGCCGGCGGCCGTCTGGACAAAACCGCCCGACAATCCCGTCACGGAATTGAGATATTTTTCCGCACGCTGAACCAGCGCCTTGTCCGGCGCGCCGTATGCCGCGCCGCAGACCATGCACACCGCAAAAACAAAAATTTTTTTAAACATTTCACGCCCCCCTGAACAGTTCGACAACCCTGTCATGAACATTTTCCAGCGAATCGCGCAGCACCGCGCCCGCCGCGAACATATGACCGCCGCCGCCCAGCGCCTCTGCAATATGATTCACCGGCTTTGTGCGCCCGCGCAGCGACACGCCTATCTGATTTTCCTTTTGCTGTTTCAGCAATGCAATGTATTCCACGCCCTTTATGCGCGCCAATATGTCCAGCACGTTTTCACCGCGCCCGTCCATATTGCGGTAATCGCGATTCGAAATCGTCGCCACCGCCAAACGGTCGCGATAGAAAAATTCCGCATTTGCCGCCGCGCGCGTTTCCACCAGTATCGCTTTTTTGGGCTGGTTGTTCAACATGTCGTAAACACTGCGTATGCGCACGCCGGCGTCAATCATTTCCGCCATTATCCGCATCACGCGCCCGTTGCGCGTAAACTTAAAATATCCCGTGTCCGTCACAATCCCCAGCGCCAGCAGATTCAATATGTCCAAATCATATTTCCATCCCATCGCGCGCATCATCTCAAAAATAATTACCGCGGTGGCGTCCGCAGCCTCGTCGTCAATGCACAGCGACGCAATCGGCGCATCGTTTTTATGATGGTCTATCTCTATCAAAAATCCGGCGCTTTGTATAATCGACGTGGCGAATTCCAAATGACGAGCGGTGCCGTAATCGACCAAAATAACAACATCAAACGGCGCCGTCACGTTCAAGTGCCCGAAATACCGCATGCGCGGCCGCAACGGCACGTCGGACAACGTTTCGGGAATATTTCCGTCATACGTGCACACCGGCGATATTCCAAAGTTCAGCTCAATTAACCGCGCCAGCGCCAGCGCACTGCCCAGTGCGTCGCCGTCGGGATTTTTGTGCCCGATAATCGCGACCGATTTCGCCGCCTTTATCTTTTCTATAAAAATCTGTGCTTTTTCATTCATCTTGTTAAACCGCGATATCTTCCAAAAAGAACTGCGCGCTGACACGGCCGTTGTATTCATTTTCTTTCAGTCGCCCAAGTACGGTTATTGTAGTGTTTGTATTCGCATCGTCCAGCAAAAAATCACCGACCGGCGTACCGACCAGATTAAATCCGACAAACGCAAGCGTTGTTCCCGCACTGGTCGCGAGCACACCGCGCAGATGCGCGCCGCCGCCCATTACAACCGCACTTTTCAGACGTCCCCCGCGCAGCACCAGCGTCGGTTCCGGATTCCCCTGGCCGAACGGTTCCAGCGCGCCCATTAAATTTACCAGCCGCATGTTTGCGCCCCCCGCGTCCAGTTCCGCGTCAACCATAACCTCGCGCGCGGGCGGATGCCCGTCCAGCTGGGCGCGTGCCGAACGTTCCAGGAAATCTCTAAACGCCTCCTCTTTGTCCGCCTCCAGCGTGAATCCGGCCGCCGCCGCATGGCCGCCGCCCTCTTTTGCAATTCCCGCCGCCAGCGCCTCATGAATAATCCGGCCCAAATCGACGCCCGCAACACTGCGCCCCGAACCGTTTATAACACCGTCCGACTTGGTCGCGACGCATGCAGGCAAATTGTATTTGTCCTTCAGCCGGCCCGCAATGATTCCCATCACGCCGCCATGCCAGTTTTCACCGCACACAAACAGACTGCAGCTTCCCGGCGCCGCGGCCGCCGCCATTTCATTCGCCCGCAACATTATCGCGTTTTGAATGTCGATTCTGTCCTGGTTCATTTTATGCAGCCGGCCCGCCAAATCATACGCAATCAGCGTATTGTCCGTCAGCAGCAGTTCCAGCGCGGGCGCTGCGGAATCCAGACGTCCCGCCGCATTCAGGCGCGGGCCCAATGCGAATCCGGCCGCATAAACAGAAGGCTTTTTTATTCCCGCAACATCCATCAATACGCGCAGGCCCAGATTCTGGCGCAGGCCCAAAACCTTTAACCCCGTCGCCACAAACGCGCGGTTCAGCCCGACCAACGGCATCGTGTCGCATATCGTGCCCAGCGCCACAAAATCCAAATAATTCAACAGATTGACCGCGGCTATCTTTTCCTGCATCGGCGCCGGCGCGCGCTTCTTCAATTCGCGGTTCAGCGCGACCAAGGTTAAAAACGCGACCCCTACGCCCGCCAGATACTGCATTCCGGACGTATCGTCCGCGCGCTTTGGATTCACAACCGCGTCCGCCGCGGGCAGTTCGCTGTCGGGGGAATGATGGTCCGTCACGACAACGCGCATTCCGTGCGATTTGGCGCGCGCAACCTCTGCCGCGCCGCTGATGCCGCAATCCACGGTTATCAGCAGCCGAGCGCCCGCCGCCGCAATTTCATCCACAGCCGCCGTATTCAGGCCGTACCCCTCGCCCTCGCGCGTGGGCAGGTGCCACATCACGTCACAACCAATCGCACGCAGATACTTTACGAATATCGCCGTCGATGTCACACCGTCAACGTCATAATCGCCGTATATCGCGATTTTGTCCCCGGCGATGACACAGTCGGCAATCGTCCGCGCGGCGGCGTCCATGTCGCGCAAAACCGACGGGTCCGGCATATATTCCTTGATTGAGGGGTTTAAAAATTTTTCCTGTGCGGCCGCATCCGCTATGCCGCGACAGCGCAATATTTTTCCGATTAAATCATCGGGGTTAACAAAAACTTCGTCCTGCTCTGCGTATGCTGACACCCATGCCCGCCCAAGCATGGATTTTTCCACTATCTTTCTCAACTTCTACTCTTTCTTATTATCAGGGCTATTATAATCGAAAATTATTCAAATAGCAACGGCAGTATGCTGTCAAGAATCTTTCCCGTGGTCGGAACCGCATTCCACGCGGCCGTGCGCAGGCCGAACGTTTCCGCAATCCCCTTCGGCTCGTCCAAAACGACCAATATCGTGTACTGCGGCGCCGCGGCCGGAAATATTCCCACAAACGCGGTCAAATTCTTTTTATGGTCAATCTTGCCGTTCACGCGCTTTTCCGCGGTTGCGGTTTTACCGCCGATTTGAATGCCCGCAACGCGCGCCTGTTTACCGCTGGTCTCCTCGGACACGCGCAGCATTAACTCGCGCAGTTTTGCAGATTTTTCTGCGGCCAGAACACGCTCGCCACGAACGGCGCCGACCGTTCTTTTCTGTATCGTCGGATATATGTATATCCCGCCGTTTGTCATCGCATTGACCGCCAGCAACAGATGCATCGGCGTGACCGATATACCGTGCCCGAACGACACCGTCGCCTTTTCCACCGGCCCCCATTTCAACGGCATCAGCGTTCTTTCCGTGCGTCCGAATTCCAAATCCAGCGCCCGGTCCATATGCAGTCTCTGGAAAAATTCCTTTTGCGTACCGTCCGGCAGGTCCAGCGCAATCTGCGCACTGCCGCGGTTACAGGAATGAACCATTATCTCCTCTATCCCCAGATATGGCCGCGGCGGCTTAAAGCTGCGCACGTCGTCAATCGGCTTGCACGCCAGACGGCCGTTTTTATCGTATATCTTGAACGGCTCCGCAACATAATATTCTTTTGTAATATTGTTCTCCAGCGCCATCGCCGTATTGAAAATCTTGAATATGGAACCCATTTCAAACACGCCGCGCATCGGCATGAACGTGCGGTTTCCGACCGGGTCGGCGCCGCGGTTTTCCGGGTCAAAGTCCGGCAAGGAGACCATCGCCACCATTTCGCCGGTACGCGAATTCATCAACAGTCCCATCGCCCCTTTGGCCTGATACTTGCCGATTGCAGCGGACAGCTGGTCGTAAAACACGCTTTGCACGCGCGAATCCAGCGACAGACGCAGCGGGTCCGAATTTTCGCGCAGGTATTCGTCAAATATGCGCTCCGCCCCGTCCATGCCGCGCCCGTCGACATTTACATAACCGACAACGTGCGAAAACAGCCGACGTTTCGGATAACGGCGCGTTTGAATATCCTCCACCTCCAACCCTTCCAGCTTTGCACGGCGCACCTGATCGCGGACCGAATCAGAGGCGTATTTTTTTACATAAACGAATCGGCGCGATGAATTTACCAGCTTTAACGCATCGGCCAGCGAGTATTCATACGGCAGCATTTCATGAATCAGCGACGCCACCGCGTCATGTTCGCGCACCTGGCCGGGGCGCAGCGTTATGTGGCCCGACATAATGTTCTTTGCCAGTATGTCGCCGTGCCGGTCGACAATGTCGGCGCGGCTTACCGTCCATGCGCCGTCCGCCGGACCGCGGCGCGAACGGTCCGTCCCCTGAATCCCCAGCTGCAGCGTGCGCGCAATAAACAGCGCGAACGCCAAAATAAACAGAAAATGAATAAAGCGCAACCGTCCCCGGCCGGCGACATTCGATGTCCCGCCGCGAAACCCGTGTTTAAAAATGTCGCGCCCAACCTCAAACATCTGATGCCTTTCGCGGTAATTCATCTATCCCGACGGATTTGTGAAAACTAATTACCTCGGACTTGGGATATATGCTGACAACAACATTGCGCAGAATCTCGGGCCGGACATATGACGCAAAATTCGCCGCCATCTGGGCCGTTTTCTGCTGGGTCGCAACGATTTCCCGGCGCACGCGGTCGCGGGCCTTGTTCTGGGTGCGGTAACACACCTGCAACACAATCGTCAGCGCCAAGACCGACCCAAACGCCCACATGCCGATATGAAACATTTTCTCGTCTTCCGTCATACGCGCCCCGTCCTGTTATATGGTAGATATTCCCATATACTTTATCACAAATTTTCCAAAAAACTAATCATAGAATTAACACCGCCCAGTCTGCCCGTCCCGAGTTGCAGGTGCAGCGATGCAAACTTTTCCCGCAGGTTCATTTCACGGATCTGGTCCGGCGTCTTCCCGTCAACCATCGCCGTCAGAATCGCCACAATTCCGCGCACCAGCGCCGAATCGGCCGCACCGTAAAAATGGTCGCCATCGCGGCATATCGCCGCCCATGACGCGCACCCGGCAATGTCGTGGCAAACGGCCGCGTCCGGCGGCGGCGGCATATGCGCGCCGAAATCCATAACCAGCTCCAGCTTGTCCGCCGCATCCGGCGTCATATCCAGCAGCCTTTTCATTTCCGCATATGTCATGTGTTACCACCCCTGCTCTGTCAAATCCAGTTCCAGACGCGCCGTCTCGGACATGCGTGACAAATTCCACGGCGGGTCCCACACCAAATCCACGCGCACAGGCACGTCGCCGGCCACCGCCTGGACGGCGTTGCGCACCATCTCCAGCAATTCCTCCATCATCGGGCACGTCGGACTGGTAAAAGTCATTGTTATAACGACGCCATCATCTTTTATAGATATGTCATATACCAGACCCAAATCCCAAATGTTTACCGGAATTTCCGGGTCATAAACCGTCTTTAATGCGTCTATTATCGCCTGCCTGTCCGTCATGTTATTTTACAATCCCGTTTATAATATCCGCCGCGGCCGCCGCATCGTCCGCCGTATTCCAGGCCCCCGCCGACAACCGCGCCACGCCGCCCGCCGGTGCATTGATTAAACGCATCGCCCACGTCGCGCACATGTTCCCCACGCGCAGACACAGCCCCCGCGCCCCGCACAGCGCCCCGAAATCCAGCGCATGCATTCCGTCCACCGAAAAAGTCAGCACCGACGCCCCGGGCGTGGTATAAATTTTTATCCGCGGATTTTTCGCCAGCGCGTCATACATCGCACGCATAACCCCGGCGCCCGCATCCGGCCGCCACGCATCCAGCGCCGGGCGCAATCCCGCAATCTGGGTCAGCGGCAGCGTTCCCGCCTCAAACCGTTCCGGCGCATCGTTGAAAATCCATTCTTTGTTGGTTATTTTATTTACCATCCCGCCGCCAAATTTGTCGGGCGCCCAGCGCAGCGGCTCCTTTACATACATAATGCCCAGCCCCGTGTCGCCCCCGATTTTATGTGCGGAAAAACAAACAAAGTCCGCATCCCACGCGGCCGCATCCATTCGCATATGCGCCGCATACTGGGCCGCGTCAACCACCGCGATTACGTTCGGATTTTTTTCACGCGCCGCCGCAACCACCGCCGCCACATTCTGGGGCCGTCCAAAAACATTCGACATGGCGGTTATGACGATAATGTCGCATTCGGGAACACACGACAAATCATAATCATGATTTTCATCCAGCCCGATGGTCAAGATACCCGCACCAGAGGCCACCATCGGCATGCGTGCGCTGTGATGGTCCAAATCGGACACCGCAACGCGAATACCGCGCCCCGCCCCGGCCATGCGCGCCGCACGGTTCAGCCCGTCGGTCGCACCGGCGGTGAACACAATCTGCGCCGCATGCGCGCCCATAAATTCCGCCACCGCCGCACGCGCGGCCGCCACCATTTCATCCACCGTCGCCGCACGCGCGCATATGCCGCGACCGGCATTGGCGTATTTATTGCGTAAAAAATCAACCTCAGCCTCTATTACCGCCTCCGGCTTCAATGCGGACGCGGCGGCATCTAAGTATATGATTTTATTCATTTTCCGATTTCTCTTGCTTTTTATCTCGATTATAATACACTCGCTTAAAATATCAACAAGGAAGGAGAAAAAGATGGCTTTGAATCATGCGAACGATGCAAATTTTGCTGACTTGGTATCGGGTGGAATAACCTTGGTGGATTTTTGGGCGTCTTGGTGCGGTCCGTGCCGCATGTTCGGTCCAATTTTTGAACAGGTATCAAACCAGATTCCGGATGTAAATTTTGTAAAATTTGAAATAGACGAATCAAACCGACGCACACCGGCCAAATACGGAATCCGCAGCATTCCGTCAATCATGGCGTTTAAAAACGGCGAATTGGTTGAGGCGCGCACCGGCGTAATGGATCCGGAAACGTTGACAGATTGGATAATGGAATTAAAAGGAGCCTAAAAAGTGGCCGCAAAAAATTACAAGACTATAGAACTGCCGCCAAAATATGTTCCGAAAAAATCGGAACCGTATATGTGTGAAAATCAGCTGGCGTATTTTTATCAGCTGTTGTCGGCCCAGAAAGAAGAACTGGTCCAGGACAGCGACAGCGTGTTAAGCGCGGTTCGCATGGCTGAAAAAGCGGAAAGCGCCGGCGTCGGCGACGATTCGGACAACGCCACGTTTGAACAGGAAATCACCATGAACCTGCGCATGGCGGGCCGCGACAACAACCTGTTGCGGAAAATAAACGCCGCGCTGGACCGCCTGGAAAACGGCACGTTCGGATACAGTGTCGTGTCGGGCGAAGAAATCGGCCTGTCCCGCATGCTGGCGCGCCCACTGGCGACCATGACGGTTGAGGAACAGGAAGTATACGAAAGCCGCAAGAATTAAAAACACCCGCCAAACGGCGGGTCTTTTTAATTCGAATAATAACAATCCTGGGTATATTGATATGTACCGACGCTGTCTTTAATCGACAAGCCTGCCGGAAAATAACAATTTGTAATTTGCGTATTGCCCTTGCCGTTGGTTGTTCCGTACGTACCGCCGGACGCCGGACACCGCGTACAACCAGTGGTCGTTGTTCCATAGTATCCGACATCACAAACACATGACGTTTTCGCATCGGATGCTACCATCCCCGTCTTGCACGCTATAACATAACAGCCTGTCGCCACTCCAACCGCCTTTCCATCAGAATCGCAACACGGCGACATGGTATATGCAACATTCGCCCCGGCAGATGATGCCGAGCACGTTTTCACCCCGTTGGTATCGGCCCACATTCCGCAATATATTTGACCGTTTATTGTAACATTCGGCCCCTTGCACATTGTGCACAATGAACCCTTGCGGCACGTTTTGGTTGTGGTGCCACCACCGCCTTCGGTGGAATCATTCTTTACGCATGTATTCGCACGATGAAAATAATACAGACCGTAATACTTGTAAATTCCCCCGCTACCTATATGATAGCCGTCCGCACACGTCGTACATGTGCATATATATATTTTATCATCATCGGTTGTGGACATAGTTGCCGTGCTTAAATCATAAGTCGTGCACTGCGACGGATTGTTTGCAAAAACTTCTTTGCACATATCCGCCGTGGGTGTCGGCGCGGCATTACATACGCCCGCCAACACCATGCCGGCCGCCGCCACACATATTTGTTTATGCTTTCTTTTCATCTGCCCGCTCCTTTTTCGGTTAAAAAGAAATACCGCCAAAGAAATGGCGGCCGGGGATTTGAAAAATCATAAGCAAAAATGACCCTGTGACCTTCGGGCGCACACGCGCCCTTATAATCACAGATCCCCGGCCAACAGCCGGGCACAAAACATGCAACGTAAAACACGCCGCATTTTCATGTCGGATTACGACGCATTGCGCCGTTTGCTTATGGGATTTTCAAGTCCCAGAACCAACATCCCTGTTGAATTCACGTTCAGTATAATTTAAGCGGATAAAAAAAACAAGTGCGACCGATACCGGTCGCACTTTTAATAACAGTGTTATCAATTATTTTTTCTTTTTGGCCACAGGCTTTTTCACGGGCGCCTTTTTCTCGGACGCCTTTTTGGCAGGGGCTTTTTTCACCGCGTTCTTTACAGCCGCGGGCTTCTTTGCCGCCGGTTTGGCCGCCGGCGCTTTCTTTGGCGCCTCTTGCGATTTGTCGTCTTTTAATTCTTTCTTAAAGACGTTTATTCCACCCGCCAGATTTTTCATCATGTCCGGAATCTTGCTGCTGCCGAACAAAATGAAAATCAAAACGATAACCAATACAATTTGCCACAACCCGGGTCTCATTTCGCCATCTCCTTATTTTGCGACATAGCAGTCAACACCGTCGGATTTCGCATTCCGACAGAAACTGTTTGCATCCGCCGACGTTGCAAACGGAACGCGCAGACGATACAGAGTGTTGCCGTCCTTCATCACCGCGGCCAGAACAACAAACTGGCGACCGCTGAACAGACTGCTGTGACCGGCGCGCAGTTTTTTACCGGCGTTTTCCGCCAGCGCGCGCGTACTATATGAACCGAACTGTACGTACCAGGAACCGTTGGCCGCCGCAACCTGCTTTTTCGGTGCGGGCTTTGCCGCCGGTTTCTTTGCGGCCGGCTTCGGGACCGGTTTTGCCGCAGGCTTTGCCGCCGGTGCCGGCTTGTCCGGATTAAATGTCACGGGCTTTCTATCTTCTATCACGCGAACAGGCGCACCAACATTTTCAGGGGCCGGCGCAGGCTTTGCCACCGGGGCCGGTGTCGGCACAGGCGCTGGCGCGACCTGAACGGGCGCAGGCGCCGCCGGGGCCGGCATATCCGCAGGCAACGGGGGCACATCTATCGTATCACCGGGGGCGTCGGCGACAGGCTCGGTCGTTACCATCGGCGCATCCAAATCCACCTCTATCGAAGAAGACGAATCGCCACCGATTGTACGTACAATTATATATGTGGCCAGAATGATAACCAGCACACCCACCCCCAGTAACAGCCAAGGCTTTTTCGGACGCGGTGTCGCAAAAGGCGCCGCCTCCGGCAGTGTGTCAACAGACGTGGAATCATCCAAATCCAATAAATCCAAATTGTCGTCGTTCATGAATATTTCCCCCATACAGTTATGAACATTATATCATAAAAATATTCCCATAACAAAGACTATCTGCAACAAAAGCCGGGGTCGTCCCCTGAATCTTTTCCGATTATTTCGGCATCTGGCCAAAGTTCGGCGGCACAATCAACTTATGGTTTTCGGCGACAATCGGCTCCGTCTCGCACTTGTTCGCGCATGCCGCCAACAGCGGCGCCGCAACAATCATCAGCAAAATGATTTTTTTCATATGTTTCTCCTTGTTCTTTGCATTCGGGCGGCCGCAACAGGCCGCCCAGAAATATTTACAGAGGCATCTTGACCGCCGCCGCCATGTCGGCAACAAACGCATCCAGCGGCATCGATGTCTGCTTTTCCTCGCCCAAACGCCGCAGGGTCACGGATTTGTCCGCGGCCTCTTTTTCACCGACAACCGCGATAATCGGTGTTTTCGCCAGCGACAGTTCACGAATCTTGTAATTGACCTTTTCGTCCCGCAAATCAGCGCGCGCATAAACGCCCACGCCGCGCAAGGCACCGACCACCTCTTCCGCGTATTCTTTGTGTTTTTCGGAAATCGGTGTTACAACAACCGGCTCCGGACTTAACCACAGCGGCAGATTTCCACCCGTTGATTCCAACAGCACGCCCATAAAGCGCTCAATGGAACCGAGCAGCGCGCGATGCAACATAATCGGACGATGCTTTTCGCCGTCTTCGCCGACATACGACAAATCGAAACGCTCCGGCAGGTTCATATCCAATTGCACCGTGCCGCACTGCCATGTACGACCGATTGAATCCTTCAGATAAATGTCGATTTTGGGTCCGTAAAACGCGGCGTCACCCTCGGCGACCTCGTATTCAATATTGTTTGCATCCAGCGCATGGCGCAGACCACCCTCGGCCTTGTCCCAGATTTCATCCGAACCGATACGGAATTCGGACTCTTTGCGTGTCGCCAGTTTCATCCATACGCGCTCGAACCCGAACTTGCTGTAAATATCTTTTACAAAGCGCAGTATTTTTACGATTTCCGTTTCAAACTGCTCCTCTGTGCAGAAAATGTGCGCATCGTCCTGGGTAAATTCGCGAACGCGCATCAGGCCCGCCAGGCCGCCCGCCGCCTCATAGCGGTTAACCTTGCCAAACTCCGCCAGATACATCGGCAAATCTTTATAAGACTTAATCCCCTGGCCGAACACCAGCATGCCGCCCGGACATGACATCGGCTTTACACAAAAGGTCTTGCCGTCCTGGGTCTTGCCGGAATAGTTATGCTCGCCGTATTTCGCCCAGTGGCCGCTGCGTTCCCACAAGGAACGATCCATAACGGACGGCGTTGATATTTCCAGATATCCGGCCTTTTCCTGACGTGCGCGGATATATTCAATCAAGCGACGATAAATCTTGTACCCCTTGTCATGCCAGAAAACGGCGCCCGGTGCAAACTCCGGTTCAAAATGGAACAGGTCCATGTCACGCCCCAGCTTGCGGTTGTCGCGCGCGGCGGCCTCTTCCATCATTTTCAGATGCGCGTCCAAGTCCTCTTTTGTCGCAAACGCGTCCACATAAATACGCTGCAGCATTTTGTTTTTTGCATCACCCTTCCAGTATGCGCCGGCAACAGTGCGGATTTTAAACGCATCGCGCGGCAGGTCCTTGCTGCTTTCCACATGCGGCCCGCGGCACAAATCGGTAAAGTCGCGGAAAGTATAAATCGACAGCGCCTCGCCCGCAGCGTCGTATTCGTTCAGCCATTCCATTTTATACGGCTGGTCCGCAAAGATTTCCTTTGCCTCGGCCAGCTCTATATTGCGCTGTTCGAAACGTCCGTTCGACTTGATTAAATCACGCATTTCCTTTTCAATTTTTGCAAAGTCTTCTTCGGAAAATCTGTGTTCCGTATCAAAGTCGTAATAGAATCCGTTTTCAATCGCGGGACCGCCGGCAAATTTCACATCCCCGTACAGTTTTTTAACAGCCGCCGCCATAACATGCGCCAACGAATGACGAATTGTTTCAATAGGATAAGACATAATATATAACCCCTGATGATATGTGTTTTATTTTAATTAAGTTGTTTTGATTATATCGCGCGCGAAGAAATCCGCAAATAGAAATTACACCCCCAAAGGGGTCGTCGTAGTGATGGTAAAGAACACGATTTTTTTCATAACGATGAAAATTTTAATACTTTTTTCCATAAAAATCAAGGGGCGCTTTTTCACGCCCCCACATTTGCATTAGAAATCGATTATGCAGCCGAACAGCACAGCGAAAAAGAAGCACACGCTGCCGCCGATAACGAACAGATGCCATACGGCGTGCGAATATTTCATTTTGCGCCACAGATAGAATATCACACCCAGGCTGTACGACAACCCACCCGCCAGAATAAACCACATTCCGCGCGCCGAAATATGACGCAGCATCGCCGGCAGAATAAATATCAGCGTCCAGCCCATGACCAGATACAGTGCGACCATCCATTTCGGCTGCTGCTTTGGGCGCGCGATTTTCATTATCGCACCGAATATCGTTATCGCCCACAGAATTCCAAACACGGTCCAGCCCAGCCCCCCGCGCAGGTTCACCAGACAAAACGGCGTGTACGTTCCGGCAATCAGCGCATAAATCGCGACACTGTCCCACACCTCAAAAAAGCATTCCGATTTCTGCCCTATCGTCGCGTGGCACATGGTCGAACCGAAATACAGCGTGAACATGGTCAACCCGAATATCGCGCACGACACAATCGCCCATGTATTGTGCGCCAGAACCGCAAACACCACCAACAGCGTCAGCCCCGCCATCGCCAGACCAATGCCGATGCCGTGCGTCAATATATTCAAAACCTCTTCGGATTTGGTGCTGGGCCGTTCCCAACGGAACAGTCCCGTCGCACGCAGCGCGCGCAACATACGCGACGCATGCGAATCGCTTTTTACCTCTTTTAATTTCTTGCGGACAACACTTTTGTTCTTTGTCATTTAAGTACCCTCTCTATTCTGCCGCGCACACGCGCCGGCCCCATGACATTTATTATCGAATACAAATCGGGCGTGTTTGTGCGTCCCGCCAGCGCCACGCGCAGCGTCATCGCCACATCGCCGTTTTTAATCCCCAGCGCCTCGGCAATCGCGACCATCTTTGCCCACCATGCGTCCTTGTTGTCGGCCGGGTCATATACGTTTAAAAATTCGCGCAACACGTCGCGGTTGTATTCAAATTCCGTATTCGGCACGAACAAATCGTCCCAGAAAAACGCAACCGTATCCAGCGTCTGGCGCCATGTAATGAAATCCTTGCGAATGCGTTTCGGATTGTCACGCTCTATCCCCAGAACCGCCGCCAGATAATCCGTATCCGCCACCTGGCCCTTGTGCGGGGCGTCACCATATTCGGCCGCCCACGTCGCCGCGCGCGACGTCAAATCCGGCACGGCCAATGTCGCAATAAACTCTTTCGCCCACCATTCCAGTTTTTTCATGTCGAACAGCGCACCCGACATCGGAATCTTTTTCGGGCGCATTTCATAATCCCATATGGATTTTACCTGGCCTTTGGCCTTGGCCTCCTCGTAACCAGACGCCGCAATATTGCCCAGGTATTCCAGCACAGCCTCCACCGGCCAGCCATCGCGCAAAAAGAACTCTACGTTCGCCTCCGGGTCCTTGCGCTTTGACAGTTTTCTCTGCTTGCCTGTCTCGGCGTCAATCTTGTCGATTGTGGACGTGTGAATGTACATCGGCGGCGTCCATTCCATCATGCGGAACAGCGCCACATGCAGCGGAAACGACGGCAGCCACTCTTCCCCGCGCACAACATGCGTCGTGCGCATAAAGTGGTCGTCGCACAGATGCGCGAAATGATACGTCGGCAGCCCGTCGTTAGACTTGATTAAGACAATGTCCTCGTTGCTTTCGGGGAATCCGATACTGCCGCGGACAACGTCCTTGCAGAAAATGCGACGCTCCGGATTTCCGTCGGAATACAGACGCACGGACGGTTTCTCGCCAGCAGCCAGACGTGCCTCTATCTCCGCGGTCGTCAAATCACGGTCGCGCGCAAATTCGCCGTAAATGCCGGTTGCGAAACCCGCCGCCTTTTGGTTTTCACGAATTTTTTCCATATCCGCCGCACTTAAGAAACACGGATAGGCGCGCCCCGTCGCCATTAAATGCGCCGCGACGGAATGATAAATATCACGGCGCTGGGACTGATAGTACGGACCGTATTTCGAATCGTTATTGTACCGCAAGCCGAATCGGCGCATCGATTCAACGATTATATCGACGGCGCTGGCCACCTCACGCTTGGTGTCCGTATCCTCGATACGCAGCATGAAAACCCCGCCGGACTGCGTCGCCAGTTTACAGTCAATCAGCGCGCCGTACAGCCCGCCCAGATGCATAAACCCTGTGGGACTGGGGGCAAAACGCGTGACAAACGCGCCGTCCGGCAAATCGCGCGGACCAAACTTTTCCTCCAATTCCGCAATCGTGTATTTCGGGGCCGCACCCAGTATCTTGGCAATCAAATCGGCCGGTAATCCTTGTCTCATGTCTAAATAACCTTGTTTTCTTGATTTTGGAATTTTATACTAGCTTTCATGGAAAAACAAGAAATAAGAACTTTCGGACGCCGTCACGGCAAAAGGCTGTCGATGCGCAAACAATGGCTGATGGAAAACGTTTTGCCACGCATCGCGCCGGCGGGCGACGCGCAAATACTGGAAATCGGGTTCGGCGCTGGCGAACACGTGCGTGCGCTGGCACTGCGCCATCCGGACAAGACGATTGTCGGCGCCGAACCGTTTGCAAACGGTGTTGCGGCCTTGCTGGGGGCGATATGCGACGCGACAACGAATGAAATTCTGCCGGAATACAAAAACATACGCATATTTCCGGACGACGTGCGCGACCTGTTGCGCGACACCGACGCAAAATTTGAACAAATATGGGTTCTGCATCCGGACCCGTGGCCAAAGGCGCGGCATGAAAAACGCCGCCTGTTGCAGACGGAATTTATCAAGACTCTCGCACGTCACCTGGCGCCAAACGGCGAAATAATTATCGGAACGGACCACTGGGAATATTTTGACTGGATATGCGGGCGTGCGGCCGAAACAAATCTGGCGTTTGAAACACCGGAAATCGACATAATAAAAACACGCTATCAGGCGAAAAACATGGCCGAAACCGTCGCGCCAAAATACATTGTCATAAAAAACAAATAACTATTTGTCGCTGCAGCTCATCAAATCGGGACGGCCCGGCATCAATATCAACCCGCTGTCGCCCGCATCCTTTTGCAGCGTGCCGCGCCGCGTGCAAAACGATTCGATGCTCGGCGCGTCGGGCGTCGCCGCCGCACCCGCAATCGCCAGCGCCTCTGCCGACGGGGTCGGCGCCTTCTTTTCCGGCAGCGGTTCCTTTACCACATCCGCCGGCGCCGGTTCGGGAACAGCGCGCGGCGGAACAACGATAACCTCCGGCTCGCGTTTTGGCGCTTCGGCTTCTTTCGCAATTTTTTTCACCTTGGCCGCACCGCGCGCCTTTTTCTTTTTCACCGATTTCTTTGAAATTACCTTTTTCGGTTTTACCGGCATCTTTTCCGCCGCGTTTTTCGGCACCATGCCGTACATTGCGGCCGCACGGCGTGCGTCGCCGGCACTGATTTCATATTCGCCGTACAATGTCGGACGGCCGTACACGGGCGCACTTGTGTCGGCCATCGCCAACGCGCCGGTCGGTAACAAACATACGATTACGGATATTGCTTTTTTCATGCCTCGCCCCCGGTATGTAGAAAAATACGGACACCGCCGGCCTTTTCCGGCCGCACCGCGCGAACCATTCGCAGCGCCTGCTCTATACGGACGGGATTGTTTCCCAAAACAAAGTGCAAATCACACTTTGCATTCGCCGCCGCGCCGACCGCCGCATACAGCCTCCCGACAAAATCGGACGCGTCGCCGTTGTCGCGCGTCAGCACCAACACCAGCGCCCCCGCCCGCAGCGCGCGCACCGCATCGAACACCGCGGTCCAGTCAAACGGTCCGACCTCTGCGATATCAATGCCAATGGCCAGTTCACGGTTAAAGAACAAATCGTCGCGCACCGCGCCCATTTCATTTGCAAAATCGGTCAAATCCGCCGCACGCATAAAAATCTGGGCCCCGTGCGCCCCCTGTTTAAAGGCGGCGTTCACCCGCGCGGTCAAATCGGATATCGCCTTTTCGTCACGCGCACCGCGCGCCGGCAGATAAAAACGGGAATAAATTCTGACCGTCGTCTTTTCCAGCCACGTCCACAGCATCGGCACATCGGCCGGCAGCGCGGATATCACGGGCATGGTCTGGGCTGCCGCCGCAGACGCCACACGCGCCAGTTCGCCCGGCTCAAAACCACCCTCGCACCACAGGGCCGTATTCGCTGATATCTCGTCAAAAAAAGCGTCCGTTGCCATCATTATACTTTTTACTTTACCACAAATATGATACAATCAAAGACAAATGAACAAACAAATAGAACGTATTTTAATTTGCCTGCTGTGGCTGCTGGCGGCGACTCTGGGAACCAGTTTCTGGTTGAACACCGTATTCGGATTCAACATTTTTTCAGCCCAGCATTGGCAGTATCTGGCATATCTGCAAGCGGCCCAGACACCGGTTCGCCCGGCATTCTATATATCGCTGACCGGCGCAATCGTGATTGCGATTGTCGTCCTTTACATACTTATCCGTCCAAAGGGGATTTTACGCCGTCGCATCGGCATCGGACGCGCCCGGACCGCGGCCGCCGCCGAGATAACGCCGCCAATCACCCCTGAACCGAAACCGGAACCGGACACGCCGATTGCACCGGCAGCACGGCGACCCGCCGCGCCACAAATGCGGCGCCCGCCACGCATCACGCCGCCCGCGGTCCAATCGTTCCAACCCGCAGCCGCCACCACCACACCGACCGTAACGCCGGCACTGGCACCTGCGCCCGCCGCGGCAAACACGATAAATTTTGACACCCTGCGCGATATTTTTGACCGCGCCGGATACAGCGTAAAGCGCAGTCCGCAAATCGGAAACTTTAAGCCGGCGGTATTTGCCATCGGCACATCCGAAACACTGTGGATGGGCGGCGTCGGCATCGACCAGGCGCCATTGGCCGCGGCGATGGAACGATTGGCCACCGTGTTTTCTGACACCCTTGACGACATACAGATAAACATTTACGGATTTATAATCGCCCCCGTCGGCGCGGTATCCGATAAAAATATTTTAACATTCCCGGACACCGACGCACTGGCCGAATACATGGCGGCGCATAAAAACACACCGCCCGAAGATGCGGACGGCCGGGAAAACTTTGACGCATATTCGGAATATATCGACACCGTCATAAACTATATGGATAAAACATAATGCAGCTAAGCCAGGCATCGGCCGAAAAAATCATAAAGGACCTTGGCATGGACGACATGCCGCTGGTGGCGGTGCGCCCCGCACCGCATCAGGTTCCCGCCGACTGGTTCCAGCGGTATCGCGCCGCCCGGCACCGCTTTATGCAAAGTTTAACGGACTCTGTCGAAGAACTGGCCTTTATGAATTTAAGCCAGGATGAATTCATGGCCCTGGTAACGGGCGCGGCGATTCCAAAGAACATGTCCGTTCGCATGCGCACGCCGATGGCATGGGGCGGCGAAATATCCCCGGAAAACATGTTCATGTGTGCGACATTTCCGCACTCGCAAAACATCGACAGATTCATTATCGGCCAGGCGGGCTATGACACCGTATGGCTGCCCGCGCCCGCAAAAAAAATATACATACCCGCGCATACCGGCGGCGGCGGCGACGGCGGCAACGCAACGGAAGACCGCCTGTCCCAGATTGCGGCCCAAATTGCGTCCGGCCGGGGCCTGGAATAAACCAAAGGCGGCACAAAAATGACACGCGACGAATTTATTTCAACACTGCGCGCACGCGGCATGGAAATAACCGCCCCCCGCCCCGCACGCGATATCGCGACGGCGAACCTGTTGCTGCAGGGGATGCGTGCGGCCATGCTGCCGGTATCATTGCAGGAACTGTTCTCCGTCACCGGCGGAATCATAAACGGCGCGGGATATATTTTTGGCCCGGCCGAGATTCAGCGCACCGCCACGCATCCTGTTCCGTCAATCGTTGACATCAACCGCGGCATGGCGCATATCGCATCGCTGCGCGGGAAAACTATTTTCGGACGCAACGACCTGTTCTTTTTTGCATTCGACGCATTCGGCGCCTTCTATATGCTGGACAATCTGTCGCTGCGCACACTGCGAAAATACGACGACATGTACCGCGCCATGACGGACTGTCTGGCGGCGGGCAAGTTATAGGGACAAAATGAAAAAATTATCGGTATCTTTATCAGGCCACCAGACCAGCGTTTCCATAGAACCCGAATTTATCGAGGCCCTGCGTGAAATCGCACGGACGCGCGGACGCGCCGTGGCCGCAATAATCGGCGACATAGATTCGGCGCGCGGAACGCGCAATCTGTCGTCGGCCATCCGCGTGTGGATTCTGCAAAACAAAATTTAATCGCGATGCCGCGCGGCAACCGCCGCGCCGACGGACGCAATAATCAAAATTATCAAAATCCATGCGTCGCGCCCCAGTGCGCGATACGCCGTCATGTGCGCACCGTTCACGCGTCCGTCCAAAACACCCGTCCGCCCCACGGGCAGCATTGACGGCACACGGCCGTCCGGCGCCACAAACGCACTTATTCCGGAATAATTCGCACGGATAACGGGCACGCCGGACTCGATTGCATATCGGCGCACCATGTCCAGATGCTGGTACGTGCCGGGCGTGCGCCCAAACCATGTGTCATTGGTAATGTTTATAATCGCGTTCGGCGTGACGCCGTCCGGAATAAGCGAATCGGAGAAAATAATTTCATAACATATCGCCGGCGCAAAAACAAAGCGCCCCGCCCCCGCGTCAATATCCAGCACGACGCGCCCCGCCCCGCTGGCCAGATTGGCCGGCGACGGCATTATCCCCAACGGACCATATTCGCCGAACGGCACCAGATGTGCCTTGTCATATGCATGCACGACACGCCCCGCCCTGTCCGCAACAATCATGGAATTGTACAGCCGCCCGTCACGATACGACGTCGCGCCCAAAATAACGTTTGTATCCAAAATCTTTGAAAAAGGCATGTCGTCGTCGGTTATGACAAACGGATATGTCGTTTCCGGATAAACAATCAAATCCGGTCGCGCACCGTCGCCCCCCGCCCCCAGCGCCAACAGATTTCGCACATTGCGCTCAGCCCGGGCCACGGCGTCGGCGCGCGAATAGGACATTTTTTGGTCCTGGGACGTCGCCGGCTGCACCACGCGGACCAACGGTACGGATGAATCCGGCATAACATCCGACATATAAATATTACGACGTCCGTACATGCCACCACCAAACAGCATCAAAATGAACGCAAACCACGAAATCCAGCACATAGCGCATTTTTTATCCCGCAAAATTTCAACCGCGCCCGCAATGATTCCGACAAGAACAAACGTCAGCCCCAACGCCCCGAACAGCGCCATCGCATTCGCCACCGCCGGCACGGGCAGCATGATGTTTGCAATCGGATTCCACGGAAATCCGGTAAACATCCATTCCCGCGCCCACAGCACCGCCGACCATACGCCCGCAAACACAAATATGCGCGCCGCGCCGCGGGCGCGCGTCGTCGCGACAAACGGAATCGAAAACACCAGTGCACCGGCCAGCCCCAGCCCCAGCAATCCCGGCACGGTCCAAATTGCAAACTGCCGCGCCAATTCGGGCACAACGTATATGGAGCTAAGCGCCCACCAAAACATGGCGACGCCGTATGCCGCGCCGAACGGTGCGGCGCGCATAAACGTCCGCGCAACACCCGCGCGCGGTGCGGACGTCAAAATCCAATATGCCGCCCCAATCGCCAGCATTGTCACCGGCCACAGATGAAACGGCGCAAACCCGAACGACGACGCCGCCCCGGCCAGCGCCAGCCCCAGCGCACGCACCCATCCGCGCATGCCGCGCGCGCCCGCCGGCGCCTCGTCCGCATACGGATTTTTTATTCCCAAATTTTTAAGAATCTCCACCTCGCGCGATTCCATGACCGCGGCCTCGTCGTCACGGATATGGTCGTACCCCTGCAGGTGCAGCATCCCGTGCACAACCATGTGCGCGGTGTGTTCGGCGACGGATATGCCGGCCGCCGCCGCCTCGCGCGCGACGGTATCCAGCGATATGTAAATATCCCCCAGCAATATCTCGTCGCCCAGCTCAAACGACAAAACGTTCGTCGCCCTGTCCATGTCGCGGTATTCTTTGTTAAGCCGGTGAATGGCCGCGTCATCGACCAATGTTATCGACACCTCGGCCCCGGGGCGGCGCGGTCCCGCGGCGGCGGCGATGCGACGGAAATCTATTTTATATTTTCTCCAGCGCGCATCATCGTAATTCACATACACTTTCATTTTTGCGTTCCCCCGCCGTTACGCCATGCCACGTCCGCCGCGACCGAATTGCGTTACATCAAAATCCGCGCTATGTGCATTGTTTCCAAGCTTTTTTGACGCATCCATATATGCCGTACGCCGTGATTTTTTTGTTCCCCCGCGCTGATTTTTCTTTAACTGGTTTGAAACGCGCGTTATGTCTTTTTGCACGCGACGGTTCCCGTTGGCCAGCGCCAGTTTATAATTCGCCAGCGCCTTTTGCAAATCGCCCTTTTGCTCGTACGCGAATCCGGCGTTGTACTGTGCGGCGCCGTACTGGCTCTTGTCGCCGATTTCGTTTATGATGATGCGCGCATGTTTAATCGCATCGTCATAGCGCCCCAGCTGGTTGTACGTCGCCGCCAGGTCGTTGTGAATCAGGGCGTTGTTCGGATATTCCTCCGCCATTTTCAGATACTGGGCCAGTGCGCCGTCATAATCGCCCGCTCGGAATGCGCCGACCGCCTGGCGGTACTGTTCGTCATACCCGATTACATATGATGCGGTCTCGGCCTCTTGCTGGGCGGGTGTGGCGGTGAACTGGGCGATAAATTCAACGTCGCCCAATTTGCAGTGCCCGCTTTCACACATGACACGCACATCGGCCGGCAGCAGATTGCGCACACGCGGGAAATTCTTTTCGCCCAGGCGTTCGCCGCGTTCGTTGACAGGGTTGGCCAGCCATTCTTTAAACCTTGCATACGTCTCCTTGTTGACGCGACGTTTTTCGCCGTCGCCGATAAAGAATGCGCTTTTCTTTTCTTTCATGACCTTGAAAAATTCGTACATTCCGTTTGCCGGACAGTCCAGCATCATCTCAGGCGTGATATCGCCGGTCAGCATTCCCGCCTCCAGCCAGCGGCGCCAGTACATTCCGCGTCCGTCCGCCAGAAAGTTCCCCAGCATGTTTGCCGTTGTCTGCACGGGCGCCCCGCCCAGCCACTTTTCGCCGAAGCTGCGCATGTCCTTTACCGGATACTGCGTGAACGCGTCCATTACCAAGGAATCTGGCGTCGCCAGGCCGTATTGGTCATATATTTCGCGCAGTTTTTCAAAGCGCTTTTTATGCGACTTGTCCTTTGGGTTTTCAATTAACTTTGAGTACGAGTTATAAACGATGGATGCCATTCCGAACGCCTCGCTGGTGGTGTTGATGTTCACTTTTTCCATCGCCACGTCATAACAGTACATAACGAAATAAGTCTCGCCCTGCTCCAGATGCCACCGCGCCAGCTCGTACGCCTCCTCGGTTGAAATGGGCGGGGTATTCATTGTGACCTTGCTGCCGTCCTTTAAAACGGTGGAACCGAATCCGATTGTCGGTATTCCGTTGGAATCCTTGTACGGCGTATGGCGTCCCTGGTCGTCCATATGAACGCCCTCTTTTGCAATCAGGTCCGCAATCAACAGCGGCGTTATCGAACGCATGCGGTCCAGATATGCGCCGTACGTTCCGGGCTGGCCGAACGGAATTTCCGCGATGCTTTCAACTTTGTCGTTTTCATCCCCCCCGTTGGTCAGCGCGTCATACGCATGCGGCGCGGCGATTGCCACCGCCCCCAGCATCATGTAATACAGCATATGCGACGACAGATTCGGATACTTTTTTGCAAACGCCGACAGCTTTTTATCTTTTCCGTCCTTATTTTTGCCGACGGTCATGTTGGCAAAGCCGCGCTCCATCGCGCGCGTCGCATGATTGTCCAGCGTCGCGTATTTCACCGCCCAAAGCAGGAATTGAAACATTCCCGTCATCGCCACGCCGGCGGCGCGCGCCGCCTTGCCCTTTTTGGTTGTCGGCGTCATCTTTGCGATATTTTTGCGCGCGCGCCCGAATGCCTTGTGCGGCGCGTTCACAATCTTTCTAAATTTTTCAGCCATAAGAAACGTCCTTTATTTTCGTCCCAAACCAGAATTCTTTGCAATGTCGGAACGGCGCGCGGCATAATCCGGCGCCACAAACGGATAATCGTCCGGCAGGCCCCATTTCGCGCGATACTGCGCCGGGGTCATGTTGTATTTGCGTGCGATATACCGGCGCAGCATTGTATGCCACGTTCCGTCCTCCAGACACTGAATCTTGTCCCCGCGTACAGATGCCGCAATTTTTTCAGGCCCCGCGCATTGCGCGCCCCCCGCCAATGCGGTGCGCGCCATGCGCACCGCCGCATCCGCGTCCGTATCGGGCCGTGCGCCGATTATCGCCGCCGCCAGAATTGCCGTCGCGACATCAGAATGTTTTCCGTCACTCATAATTTTATATAATCCCTTGTTTATTTAATAATTTCATTATACCATAAAACGAAAGTAAAGTTTAAATAAAATGGCCACGGATACACGCCCTCTTGCCGATTTAATGCGCCCTGCGACGATTGACGACGTCCTGGGCCAGCGTGCGTTGCTGGGCGATACGGGCATCGTTCGCCGCATGGTCGCGGCGGGCAAATTATCGAATTTAATTTTGTGGGGCCCGCCCGGGTGCGGGAAAACCACAATCGCGCGCGCACTGGCCGCGTCGGTCGATATGGATTTTGTTCCGATGTCGGCGGTATTTTCAGGCACGGCGGATATAAAAAAGGCGATGGAGGCCGCACGCATGACGCGCGATATCGGCCGCGGGACATTGCTGTTTATCGATGAAATCCACCGCTTTAACAAAACGCAACAGGACACGTTGCTGCCGTATCTGGAGGACGGAACGGTCGTATTCATTGGCGCCACGACCGAAAACCCCAGTTTTAATTTAAACAACGCGTTGCTGTCGCGCTGTCATATCGGGGTGTTAACGGCGCTGGGGACCGAGGATTTGCTGACCCTTATATCGCGGGCCGAAGAATACCTGAATAAAAAATTGCCGCTGGACACGGCGGCGCGCACGCACCTGGCCGAAATGGCGGACGGCGACGCACGCTTTTTATTAAACACAATCGAATATTTATCAAACGCCGGATTTAAAGGGGAATTAACGCCCGACGAATTGGACAACGCCGTGCAAAAGCGCGCGCCCATGTCGGACCGCGCCGGGGACGAGCATTATAATCTAATATCTGCGGTGCACAAATCACTGCGCGCATCGGACACGGATGCGGCGCTGTACTGGACCGCGCGCATGATGACATCGGGCCAGGACCCAATGTACCTGTTCCGGCGCCTGGCGCGTTTCGCGATGGAGGATGTCGGTCTGGCCGACCCGAACGCGATGCAATTGGCGCTGGCCGCGTGGCAGTTATATGAACGCATGGGCAGCCCTGAGGGTGACCTGGCATTAACGGAATTGGTAATATATCTGGGCACGGCGCCGAAAAGCATCGGCAATTACAAGGCGCAAAAGGCCGCATACGCCGCCGCGCGCGAGAATGGCAGCCTGCCCCCGCCCAAAACAATTTTAAACGCGCCGACAAAAATGATGAAGAATATGGGATACGGCGCGGGATACGTGTACGACCCGGACACGGCGTCGGGTTGCAGCGGCCAGAACTGTTTCCCCGAATCCATGCCGCGGCAAAAATTTTACAAACCCATCGAACGCGGGTTCGAGCGCGAGATAAAAAAGCGCGTCGAATATTGGGACAGTTTTCGTAAAAAAGATTAACGCGAAATATCGTGCGCCATATCGGCGGCGATTGAGTTTATAACATCTCGAACATTCGCGGCCGAATCGGTATGCATTGCGCGCACCCCGACATTTGCACGCGTAATCAACCGCGTCAGCGTCGCCCCCGGCCCCAGTTCATACGCGCGCGTAATATTATACGCCGGGAATTTTTGCATAATGTCGTACCAGCGCACACCGTTCGTCATCTGGTCGATTAACGACTGTTTTACATCGCCCGGCGCCGACATTAAATCGGCGGTCTGGTTCGAGAACCAGTCGGTCTTTGGCGGCAAAACCTTTACACGCGCCAGACGGTTTCGCATCTTAATCGCGGCGGGCGCCATCAATGCACAGTGCGCCGGCACGGCAATGTTCAATCGGCGCGCGATGCGCGCGCCCTGGCCGGTGGCACCGGCCAGAATCGCCTCCAACGCGTCATCCTCGCCGCTGATGATGAACTGGTCGCGGGCATTGTGATTTGAAATCGCCGCGAATCCGCGTCCCACCGCTAAAAACAACAGATTTTCCACCTGGTGCTGGGTTAATCCGATAATCGCGGCCATTCCGACACCGCCGCGCCCCATGGACATGTACAGCGAACGCGCCGACACCAGTTTCGCCGCATCGCGCAACGACAGACTGCCCACACAGTGCAACGCACTGTACTGCCCCAGCGAGTGCCCCACCATCGCATCGCAGATATGATACAGCGGGCGCCCAATCTCCGTCTCTATCACACGACCGATTGCAACCGCATGCGCAAATGTCCCCAAAGACGTGTTCACCGGCCGGTTCAATGCACTTTCGGGGCCGCGAAAACAAATTTTGGAAATATGACGCGACGTAATGTCGCCGATTTCTTCGAACGTACGACGGGCCACCGGAAATTCACGGCATAATTGCTGGCCCATGCCGACATACTGGGCGCCCTGGCCGGGGAATACAAAAACGGTTCTGTCTGTCTTCATAATACGCACATGGTACACCAAGGCATATGTTTGTCAAATGAATCTATTCTTGTGATTTGGCCGAACGTAATGTATAATAATAAATGAATCCAAATGGGAATTTGGGTTCGGGGCTCTAGAAAAGCCCGACAAGTACGGTGCAAATTGCATCTATCTGAAATCCGTATGCGGTTGCATTTTTGCACCGTTACGCCTTGACACACATGGTCGGGGTGCTGTGGTTATAAGGTTCGCCGAAAGCCACAGGGTCGCTTACTTGTCGATTTTTCTACACCCCGACCACCAGAATTTTCCGGTGGTCTTTATTTAATTATAACGGGCGGCGACGAATCGCGTCTTCTTGAATATATCGCCGTCGCCCGACCGGAACTCAAACAAATCACTGTAATGAAAATTGCATGTTAAAAAAATCCCGCCGATGGCGGGATTTTTATTATAACTCAACATGTCCGTTGGTGGCGATTAAGTCCGCCCCCATTTCGATATGGCCCGATGCCTCGCGCACAATTAAGTCGCCGGCCGCAATTTCGGCCCAATCCAATGCATCGGATACGAACGCATCAAACTTGCCCGCGGCAACCCATGCCAAATCCAATGCCGGGCAACCCGTACGGCGCGGGTTTGCGCAACGCGGCGCACGAATGTCGGACGTATTGTATGCGATTGTCAAATCCGCCGGGTCTGATAAATTCGACACCTTTAACCGCGCGGAATGAAACGCGGAAAACACGTATGCACCCTTACCTTCTTCCGCATAATATAATCTGTCTTCAATCGGGGAATATACCAGCGCGATTTTCGTTTCATCATTCGAACGCAGTGCCAGTGATATTGCAAAATGCGGATTTGCGCGAACAAAGTTCGACGCACCGGAAATCGCCAAAACAAATTCATCACGGCCGTCGCCCGCACGGCTGACGTTCGGGGTTAACAGCCCCGCCGCGGGACGCACCAGCAGCAAATCGCGCAGAATGCTTTCCTCGATACGGGCGGACGCCTTTGCGACAAAGTCGCGGGCGCCGCGCAATGACTGCTGCAGGTTTTCCACCTCGCCGAAATCACGGCGCAGACCGTCCGCCGTACGCTGCAGCGCGGCGAACATCTTGTTTAATTCTATGGAACCTTTTATCAGCAAATCCATGACTGCGCCCCCGCCCCGCTTGAATGAATATTAAAACTTAAAGCCTGCAAACTTGCTTTTGAACGCACTGGCGCGCTGACCCTTGTCGCCGGTGTTCGTACGCTGGCCGGTCCAGGCGGAATGGTTCAAATTGTCGGTCGACAGAATCAAATCCTTCTTGACCGAAGAATACATTTTTACGGTGTTCCCGTCCGTCATCGTGACGTTGATTTCATGATACGCGGGATGAATACCTTTTTTCATAGCAATACCCTTTTAATTTTTTAGCGTGCAGATTATACAAGGATTTTTACAGAAATCAAGCGATAATACGTCAGTACCGCCCGATACAGCCCAGATATGAATTACCGGTCGATTCCAAAATATTTATAAACGGCGCCGGGCTTTTCCCCGAAAACAGCGCCAGTATCGTCCCAGTATCGGTCGCCAGCATGTCGGACACCGTCGCAATACCCGAATTCATCTTCTTGAAAAAGCCGCTGGCCGGATATATTTCCGCCGCCAGCAGCTGGGTCGTGCCGCGCGCACGGCTGTGGTGCACGGATTCGATTACCATCAACTGGCATTCCGGGGAAATAATAACCTTGTCCGTGACAACGGCCGTCCCCCCCAGCAGTTCGCCCCACCAGCCCGTGCTTTCACAGAAAACGGGATAATAGACACTCGCCTCCGGGTTTTCGGCAAATATGGACGCCAAATCCATCTCGCCGCCCGCCAGTGTCGGCATGACACCGGTCGCGTTGCTTATTACCTTGCGTGCCAGACGATACTCTGCATCGTTCTTGGTTCCGCGAGGCCAGTAAAGAATCGGAAACTTCTTCATTGCTATGAATTATATCAGATTCGGCTGTATCAAAAAAGGCCCCCGCGTTAAATAAAGCACTTGATTTTTTATTTTTTTAACGCGGCGTACCATTTTTTCATGTTTCCCCATACTATGTTTATGTTCTTTTTCGTTGTTTCATAGTACTTGTCGGATATCGATATGTTGAACAAAGTCTTGACCAGCGCGGGAATCATGTTCATGAACATCGCAATGAAAATCCCCATCAGGATAATTGTGACAATACTGTCGTTGCGCATCAACAGGCCGTCCATCAACAACATCGAATCGTTTTTCTCCAACGCGGCCGCCAAACGCGTCGCCCCGCCCCAGTTTCCGAACACCGCGTTCAAAAACATTATCGAGAACGTCAAAAACACGCCCGTCATCGCGATGCCGACCGTGCCCTTTATCACGTCGTCTATCATCTGTTTAATCGTGCGGCCGCCCTGGGGGAATATGGCCCAGCCCTTAAACAGCCAGCCCAGAGCCATCAGCGGCAGCATTATCAAATCCATCGCCAGTGTGATAAATATCTCCAGAAAATATATCGGTATCGGCAGCAAAGCGAAAAAGAACAGCACGATTACCAGCAGCCCGCAAAAGAAAATCGGGACATTTGGGAAAATCGGCACGCCCCACATAATCTTGTGCATGTACTTGGAATTAAACGCCATGTTCATCATGGTCCATCCCACCGTCATGCCCAGGCCCGTCATCTGGTGGACATTTCCAACCTCGCACGCCAGGTTGTGGCGCAAATACGGCGAAAACGCGCCCGCCGCCGCCGCGTTCGCATCCGCCACAACCGGGTCGGCCAGTGCGGTTGCGACCACGCATTCGTTGAACCGTCCCTCGCCCGCCATGTCGGCTGCGATATGATTTACCGACAACCCGACGGTAAATATCGGCTGTATTACAATATCCCCAAGCATGCGGGGCAACGGCGCCATCAACAGTGCGCACACCGCCGCCAGTTTTATCAGGTGCGTTCCGAACGCCCCGGTGACGGACCACGGGTCTTCTATCTTGGCGTTTAAAAATCCGGAAAAAATTTTCCACGCGAACCATACCGCCGACAGCGCCGCCGCAAACGGTATCACGACACCCGCAATCGCATCATATGCCTTTGGCAGCAAATTCGACATTGTCGCCATAACGGCGCCAAACATGTCGCACGACCAACAACTGGAAAAAAACGACAGCGCATCCGCCATGTTGACGGGCGACGTACTTCTAAATATCGAAAAGCCCGCGATTCCGACCGCCCCGGCGATGCCACCCACGACAAACGGCGCCACCGCCCCCGCCGACAGCGGCAGAAACGACAAAAACACTATCCAAAATTTTTTTAGGCGCCCCATCGCTTTTAAGTATATCACATTTTCCCCCAAATGTGATATAATTGAAAACAATAAATATATATGTATATGACCAGAATAAAAAAAATTTTGTCGGCCGCGCTGTTTTTTGCCGCACTTATGGCGCCGTGTGCGGCGCATGCCGAATGGGGCATCGTCGACAGCTTTAATTTAGCGCCGTTCGTGCCGATTGTGCTGGACGCGTTCATGGCGGTCGCCACCGGCGGATACGAATTCTTTGTCGGAAACGGCGACGGCATAATATACATTTTAATATGGGGCTTTCTGGGGATATCGATGGGCCTGTATCTGGTGAAAATGTATTTCCCCGCAAAATGGGTCGCATTCTTTGGTTTTTCCGGCGGCGGCGAAATGGCCGCCGGCAAGGCGGACGGCATGACCATCGCCCAGAACATGTTAAAGCCCGGCCTGCGCGCGATAATCGCGGCGGTGGTTTTGTTGCAGATAAAACCGGTATATGTTACGGAATGGCTGGTCAATCCGTTTCTGGAATTCGGCGCAATCTACACGCGCGCAATCACCGACGGCATAAACACGGGCGGCATCGCGGCATCGGCCGCCGCGCCGGTCGAATGCCCGCCGGACATTCTGGAAAAGGAATGGATATCGGAGCGCAGCTGTGAATTTTTAACCCAGCCCATCGCCGATATTACGCACACGAACAACCAGATGATAAAGCGCGGATTCGACTTTATACACAAGGGGCTGCGCGGTCTGATTACGTTGATACCGCACGGCGGCGAAGACTTTATGAATTTGGTCTCGGGCATTTTGATTGTGACGGCGTTTGTCGGATGCAACCTGTTCATGGCACTGCTGATTATTCAGGCGATATTTGAATTTGGAATGGCGCTGATTCTGTACCCGTTCCAGGTCTTGACATGGGTTGTAAAGCCCAAGAACCCGGACAAGTGGTTCGACATATGGCCCGCGTTTTCCGGCATTACCAAGGCGTTGCAGTCACTGGTGATAACAATGATTGCATGCGCGTTCATTTTAACGATAAACGTCGCGATTGTACGCGCCCTGTTCAACTGGAACAGTTCCGTGTTCGTTGTCGCCGCCGGCGGCAGTGCGGCATCCAACGTCCCCCAGGTGGCAAACCACGCCATGGGATTCGGCGAGCATTCGATACTGTGGCTGTCCGCGATAATGACGTTTTATTTAATGCTGCGCATATTTGATTTAACGCGCGAGCGCTTAAAAATGTATTCCCCGGCCAGCGACAAGCTGTACACCCAGGTGACCGGCGACGCGAAAAAGACATGGAGCGGCGCCAAAAACTGGGGCAAGTCAATCGGTCGGGCCGCAGGCTGGATAAAGAAAAAGAAATGAACGAGCTGATGAATCCTATTGTAGACGGCGCGGTGCAGTGTTGGGGCTGCCCGGTGTTTGACCGTCTGTTTCAGGTGATATCGATGGCCGCCGCCGCGGTCTATGACAAGTTCGTCATGTTCTGCATGATACTGTTCTGCGTGCTGTTCGCATTCTTTGTGGTGTCCGCGGTCTGGAAAAATATAAAGGGCGGCGCGGACGGCGACCCGTTCTATGCAAAAACCATACGGCCGGTATTCATAAACTCTTTGGTGGCGTTTGCGTTTCTGTCGCTGGGCGTGTGGCTGCCGCGGTTTGTAACAACGATAACGTTCGAGCCCGTCGCCCAGATAACGGCCACATACACGCAGAGCATGCTGCGCATGGACGCGGAAACGGTCAATGAAAAGGTCACGTACCAGCCGATGAAAATGTCGGACGACGGATTCTATCGCCCCGCCCTGCGCGACACGATAATTCTGATTATGAAAACCACGATAACCCAGTTCCAGGCCTATATGAAACTGGGCATCGCCGTAATGGACAGCGCCTTTGAATGGAAGGCCCTGCTGGGTGTCGGCGCACTGATAAAGCATATAATAATGTTCTTTGTGGGCCTGTACCTGTTCTATGGATTTTTCAAGCTGTTCGTACGGTTCTGTTTCTATTTTGCGGACGTGATTATCGCAATGACTTTCTTTGCGTTTTTCTTTCCGTTGTCGTTGACACTGGTCTCGTTCAAGGGGGCCGATGCGCCGCAATGGATGGCAAACCTGGGCAAAAACGTCGGAACGGACCAGTTCAAGAAAGTCATCAACGCCATAATCGGATTGGCGGCGGCGGTGCTGACCTATACGGTTATAATGGTGATAATCGCAAAATTCTTTTCCGCGCCCGGCGAATCCGCGGCGGATTTGATGACGCTGATTACAAGCGGCAGCGTCTTTGACGCCGACCTTGACCAGGACAATCTGGCCCAGATAACCCTGGGCAGTGCGATTGTGCTGGTATATGTGCTAAACTATATCTATTCCCAGATTCCCCAGGTTACCAACATGGTACTTGGCGCGTTCAACGTATCGGCCGATAACAAGCTTGGCGAGCAGCTGGCCG
The DNA here is from genome assembly GCA_947646585.1 of uncultured Alphaproteobacteria bacterium. Classification (GTDB taxonomy): domain Bacteria; phylum Pseudomonadota; class Alphaproteobacteria; order Rs-D84; family Rs-D84; genus Enterousia. The sequence continues at coordinate 139,472 of CANSHD010000001.1, forward strand.
ACGATGCGATGAAGCTGACCACGGCGGCGGCCCAAACCATGAAAAAAATCGGGGCGACGATTATAAACGGCGGCAAAAAAGATGACAAGGCGGGTGGAAAATGAAAGCGAAACTGATAATGATTGCCGTTCGCTTAATCATGGGTGCCATTGCGCTGGGGATTGGAATTTGGTACCTGTCGTCGTCGATTGGCGGCGCGGCTTTAACATACACCAGCATGGATAATTTCATGTCGGCAATCGGTGCATCCGACGATATCGCCGGCGCGTCGGGCTGCTTTATGTGCGGGTATATAACGGAACTGTTTGCGGTAATCGGCCGCGCAACGGAAATGTTCTGGAACGCCATAGTGGAAATGCTGTGGATACTGCTGGCACTGGGGTTCGGGCTGTTTTTGTTTGTTGAAGCAATAAAGCATATATACGCCGCCGCCCAGAAAACATCCACTTTGGACACGTCGGAAAAGAAATTGGAATTTCAGGCCTGGTTCGACAAAGTCTGGCGCCAGGGTGCGCGCATAATGTTCGTCGGCGTGTTTATCGGCGCCCTGGGCATGGGCGGGACGACCGCGTTAAAAACAGTCGCCAACATAACAATCACGCCCGTAATGTTTGTGGGCGCCGAACTGTCCATGGCGGCGACCGGCGCAACCCAGGGTTCGCAGTGCCGCGCGCTGGAAACCGCGGCGGCGGATTCCGCGGATATATTAAATCCCGTAATGGCGCCGTTCATGTGCGTCATCGGAAATTTAAACAGCGTGATGCTGGCGGGCGCCGCGGGCGGATTTGCATTGATGAATTACGCATGGCTGGGCATGGGCGGCGGCCTGTTCACGTGGCTGGCCGGGCTGGCGCTGGTGATAATGTTTTTGATTATCGGTTTCGACCTGTTCTTTCAGATTTTGTCCGTTGTATTCAAACTGGTGTTTTTAATAATATTCCTGCCGTTCCTGCTGGCGGCGGCGGCATTTGAAAAAACATGGAAACTGGCCGGGGGCGTAACCGGAAACGCGATAAACATGCTGGTTAAAACCGCCATACAGATTATCGCGATAACATTAAAAATTCTTATCATTTACGCGACCGTCTCGTACGCGGCCGACGAATTCTTCCCCGGCCCCGCCGACGGGTACAGTGCGATACTGCCGCCGATGATGGGCGTGGCGCCGGAAAATCCGGACGCACAAACATTATCCGTAATGCGCGTGTTCTCCGATTGCGAACGCGTGGCGCTGACGGACGGCGAAATGGACGCGGACGCGTTCAAGAACTGTTTCACCGCCCGCCGGGCGGAGGTTGAACGCCACTATCCCGGCGCATTCGACTTTATGTCGAACGGATGGGATTTCCTGATGTTAATGATCGGGCTGTTCCTGCTGTACTATTACGCCGTGGCGCCGCGCGTTGACAAGATACTGGCCGCGCCGGGCAAGGAACAGTTTGACTTTGGCGCATGGACCAAGGATTTGGGCAAAAAGATATGGTCCGCCCCGACCCAGATATTCGGCGCCGTGTCCAAGGCGTTTGGCAAAAAGGCATGATATACGTGACAAGGCTGAAAAAAATATTTTCAAAAATAATGATATGCGCCGTCGGCGCGGTGCTGCTCATGCCCGGCGCAATGGCGGCCGGCAACGTGCCGGGCGCGACCGGCGACATCGGCGACTATGGCGTGTGGGCGACCGACCATAACAAAGAAGCCTTTACCAGCGAATTGGCCGAGGACATAAATTTTTTCCAATCCGAATTTCAAAACCAGCTGGTTGCGGACTATGTCCCGGTCGAGGCTAAAATCGGCCTTGCATTCATGAACGCAATGACGCTTATCGGGCGCATTCTGGACAGTTCGCTGGTGCGTTTCGCAACGATATTCATCGCGGTTGCGTTCCTGTTCTGGATGGGGTTCGAGGCGTATCAGATGATTATCGGCGCCGCGGAGGTAAAAAAGTCGATTGAGGGAATCGTCAAAAAAGGATTCACAATCGCAATATGGGTGTTCGTCATTCAGTACGGCGCGGCCCAAACATTTATGCTGGTCGCGGGCCCGATAATAACCGTGGGCACCTATATGTCGGATTTGATTTTGAACGCGGTGACAACAACCGCCGGCGCATCCCTGCCCGACACATGCAGCGCCATCCGCGACTATGCCGCGACGCACATGGCCGCGGATGCCGTAATCGACGCCGGGGCCGCCGCCGACATAATGTGCGTGCCGACACGGCTGTCCGGATTCTTTTACACCGCCGTCGCCGCCGGGTGGAAATGGATGCTGGCCGGCATCGGACACAGCATGTTCACATTCCTAATCGGCGCCGTGTTCATTGTCATATTTTTGATAAACATCTGGAAATTCGCGCTGATGGCGCTGGGCGTGATTGCGGACCTGTTCCTGGCGATATTCATGCTGCCGTTCACGGCGATTGCGGAAACGGTCGGCAAGACGTCGTACAAGGGAATCGCCGGAACAATATTCAACGGATTCCTTGGGCTGTTCAAAACGGAAAGTTTGACCACACAGATAAACAGATTCATTAACGCCGCGATTTATTTCGTGTCACTGTCGATTGTTGTCGCGGTGTGCGCGGCGATACTGTCCGGCGTCGTGGACGCGAACCTGGCGGCCAGTGTCCCGTCAATCGACAACGACGGATTCATGATAACGCTGATTATCGGATGTCTGGTCGCATACCTGGCCGACAAGGCATTGCAGCTGGCAAAGGACTTGGGCGGCAGTGTCGATGATTCGCTGGGCCAGCAGTTCGGCAAAGACGTTACGAAACTGGCCAAGAACGTGCAGGCCCAAGCGAAAAAGTATTGGAAAATTTACAAGGACAGCAAGAAATCGTCTTAAGATTCAAACGTTAAATAGCCGCGCGCGACCTTTTTTATTCCGCGGCTTTTGAACGCGACGGTCAATATCTCGCCGCCGTCCTCGATAACGACGCCCCGCCCCATATCGGCATGCGACACCAATCGTCCCACGGAATTTTTCGGCGCCGCACGCGCCGCACGCGGCGCCGGCGTATAAGATGTCGGTATGCCGCGCGGCGGCGCATACGCACCGCGGGGCGAGCCGCCCTGAAAATCCAGATACCGGCCGTCCATCTCTGTGATAAAGCGACTGGGCGAATTATACTTTTGCTCCCCGAACAGGCGCCGCGACATTGCGTTCAAGATAACCGCACGCACGCGCGCACGCGTTATCGCGACATAGGCCAGTCTGCGCTCTTCCTCCAGCGCCCCTTCGTCCACGGTCTTTTCGTTCGGGAAAATCCCCTCTTCCCAGGCCGGCAAAAACACGGTGTCAAATTCCAACCCTTTTGCCGCGTGTATCGTCATTATGGATACCGCGCCGCCGGCGGCCGCCGCCGCGTCCGCGTCGTCGTCCGTCATCATCAGGGCGGCCTGCTCTAAAAATTCGGCGATTGTGTCGTATTTGGAAATAACGTTGGTTATCAATTCCTGCAAATTTGCAAGACGGTCCGACGCATCGGCGTCTTTGGATTCGCGCCACATTTTGAAATAGCCCGCGCGCTCCAAAAGTGTCTTGGCGGCGTCCATCGGGGCCATCGCGGACCAGTCGAAATCAAACGCGGACAAAAACTCATCGGCGGCCGCGCGCTGCTTTGCCGACAGTTTCGCATTCATCAAACCCGACATTAAATCCGGCCCGGCCCCGCGCAGCTTTTCAATCGCAGCCGCGCCAAAACCGCGGCGCGGACGACCGATTACACGCAAAAACGAAATGTCGTCAAACGGATACGCCATCAAACGGATGTATGCAATCGCGTCCCTGATTTCCGCACGGTCGTAGAACTTGGTCGCACCAATCAAACGATACGGAATGCCGCGACGCGCAAACTCTTCCTCGAACAGACGCGACAGCGAGCCCGCCCGAATCAAAACCGCAAATTTTCCGAAATCCGCCGCATCGCGCGTGACGGCGTCGGCGACGACACGCGCCTCGTCCCAGTCGCTGGGGACGGTTAAGACATACACCGGCTCGCCGACGGTATTTTCATCCGCACTGCGCAAATCCTTGCCAAGTCTCCCGCGGTTGTGACGTATCAGCGAATTTGCCGCCCCCAAAATATTCGGCGTGCTGCGATAATTTATCTCCAACCGGATTACGCGCGCGGCGTCAAACGTTTTGTCGAAATTTAAAATGTGCTTTATCTCCGCCCCGCGCCATGAATATATGGACTGGTCGTCATCGCCGACGCAACATATGTTTGGCCGCTCCGCCCCGCGGGTCAGCATTTCCAGAAATTCCATCTGGGCGTGGTTGGTATCCTGAAACTCGTCCACCAAAATATATTTGAATTGGTTCTGATACCGCGCGAGGATTTCGGGGTGCGAATCAAACAACTGCAACACTTTTAATATTATGTCGCCAAAGTCCACCGCGTTCAACCGCGCCAGTTCCGCGTTATACGCCGCATACACCTTGTCGGAATATTCCAGCGCGCGCAGCCCCCTGTCCTTGACCGACGAAAACTGCTCCACATAATCGGCCGGCGTCTTGGTTGACATCCCCACGGCGGCCAGAATATTTTTTATCACGGCCTTTTGGTCGTCGTCGCCGTATACGATAAAGTCACGGCGCAGACCCGCCGCATCCGCATTCGCGCGCAAAATCCGCAGCGCCACCGAATGAAACGTTCCGCACCACAAGTCACGCGCGTCGAAGGCGCCGTCCTCGGCAAACGCGGCGATGCGCGCCTTCATCTCGTTCGCGGCCTTGTTCGTAAATGTCAGGGCCAGCACCTGCCACGGCATGGCCAGGCGGCTTTGCAAAATATACGCGATGCGCGTCGTCAGCACGCGCGTCTTGCCCGTTCCCGCCCCCGACAGCACCAACAGCGGCCCTTCGGTCGTTTCCACCGCGGCGCGCTGGGCATCGTTAAGATTTTCTAGCATTAAATTCACGCATTCATTATAATACACCGTTGTCTGCTTATCAAAGGGAAATGGAAAAATGAAACGCGTTATTTGCTTTGACATTGAAACAACCGGTTTTGAATACATGCGCGGCGACCGCTGCATTGAAATCGGCGCGGTTGAAATCATCGACGGGCAAATCACGGACAAAACATTTCACGAATATATAAATCCTGAGGGTAAAATTATTCCCCCGGAAACATACATGGTTCATAAAATTTCCAACGCATTCCTGGAAGACAAGCCAAAGATGATAGAGGTCGCGCCCCGCTTTCTGGAATTTATCGGCGACGCCCCGATTGTCGCGCACAACGGCATCGACTTTGACTTTCCGTTTGTAAATCACGAACTCGGCAAACTCGGCCTGCCCCAGATTCCGCGCAGTCGCCAGATAGACTCGCTGGTTCTGGCACGCAACCGCGTTTTCGGTCCAAAACTGTTCACATTGGACGCGCTGGCAAAATGGTACGGCATATCGCTGACGGCGCGTGCCGATGCACACGGCGCGTTAATCGACTCTGAGATTCTGGCAAAGGTTTATCTGGAATTGGAAAACACGGCGCCCGTCCCCGACATATCCGAAATCATTGCGGACCAGCATGCGGCATTCTTAAAGCATCCGAAAATCGGCCGCGATTTTCCGCGCCGCTCTTTCCCCGCGCACCCGGACGAGCTGGCCGCGCACAACGAATTCATTGCAAAAATCACCGCATAAAAAAAACGACCGAACGGTCGTTTTTTTATTATTCGCTTGTTACGCAAACACCGTTTTTCATGGTATAGCCGGTCTCGCACACACATGAACCATATGAATTGCGTTCAGACTTATCGGGACACAATAAAACACACTGGCTGCTCCACGGCTCATAACCCGTATTGCATTTGCACAAATCATTGACATATTGGTCCTTATCCGCCGCGGACGATTTCGGCGTTGTGCTGTATGTCGAATTATCCGGACACAGCATGCTGTTATAGAACATGTCGGAAACCTTGTCTATAACACTATCCGAAGCATATTTACCATCTTCACCTGTATCCGGACAAGAGTCACCTGTACAATCATCAAATATCGCATATCCGCACGTCAGCACCACATTCCGGCACGCACCGCGCATAACGTTGCGAATGCTGCCAACACTGGCCGACGACGTCCATGCGTTAACCTGGGTCACCTGCTGGTTATAGCATGTCGCGACGTCAACCATACAGTTCGCCGCATAATCCGCAATCACCTTTTCCTGGCCGGACTTGATGTTTACCATCGCACGCTGGATATAATTTAAGACAATGTCGTTGTACGGCTGATAATTGTTGTTGCCGTCGTACGTGTAACGCTGGCACTTGTCCAGAACGGGCCGGCACAGCCCCTCGGTCACACGGACGCCGGTCCCAATCTTTTGCAACAGATATTTAACCGCGCACCATCCGTCGCCGTTGGCTGCACCGTTCTCCCCCGAGGTTCCGCTTATATCCTTCTTGCATGCATCGATGCCGACCACCTTGCCGGTTGCCGCCGCATTTCTCAAAAATTCGGTATTTATTACGGAATTGTCATACGACTCCATAAAGTCGCGGATATACGTAATATCCTGGCCGATTACAACCTTGCCGTTTTCGTCAATGTATCTTTTGGTCGGATCCAGACATTTTTCATAATTTTCACCGCAAACCATTTCATCCGTCATGCATGTATCCAGTGCCGCGATGCACCCCTTTGCATCATACTGGTTTTTATTCTGCAATACGGCCAGACGCGCCTTTTGCAGCATCAGATTCGCACTGCGCACGTTCGAAACCAAAGTCTCGTTCATTTTTGTCAGCCCCTGCTCGTACGCGATGCAGTCCTTGTCAATCGCCAAATCGTAATTCGCCGTCAACTGCTGCTGCGTGGCGCCGGCCTCTTTGCACTGGCTAAGTATGGAATTGCAGCGCTTTTTCGCCGCGTTGTACAAATCCGTCCCACGCAGGTTCGACATGCTGCTGGAATTGTTGTTCAAGAAATCCAGATTGAACAAATCGGACGTGTCGGAAAAATCAAGATTCAAATCCAGCGTCGAAAAACTGTCGTTGCCGGCAACCGACGTCGATGACGACGGATTCTTTATCAAATCCTCTATATCGGCCAGCATGTTGCGCGTCTCGGTCGTGTCGCGCGCACCGGACAGGGCCTCCTCCGCCTCTGTCGCGGACATAATCGCACGAATCTCGTCCGCCGACAATCCGACATAGCGGATACGCTGGGCCACCTCGTTCAACTGGGTGTTGGCGTCCTTGACCGCAGTCTCAACCTTGGTGTACCGGGATAAATTCGCACTGCAGCTGCATCGTTTCTGATTGGAATCAATAACCGCACAGAACTGGTCCATACAGTCGTTGTACTGCTCCTGACATGATTTGTTCAAATCGGCCGTCTGTTCCAGACGTTCCTTTGCCTCCGCGATTGTCTCTCTCTGGGTCGCGGTTGTCGTGGACGACGCCGCACGCGATTGCAGCGCGCGCACCGATTCCCCGATGTTGGAGCCTGTCTGAATATTTGTCCCGGCGATTTTTGCGCGGCCCCCAACCTCGGCCGTGCTGGGGCGCAGCGTCACACCCGCACGGCGCACGGCCGGGTCGCTGTTGACCGATGCCGCCGTCACGCGCGCATTGCGCCCGACGGTGTTCACCGCGGCGTTCAAATTATCCCGTGCCGATGGCGCCGTGTCGCCCGCGGCGATGCGCGCCGACGCACCGCGCGACGGTGTCACGGCGCGTGTGGCCGTGTCCGTGGTGCGTGTGGCGCGGGCGGCCACCGCACCTTTCTCGGATGATGCGGTTGTCGTGCCGGCGCTTGAATTCTGAACCGTATCGCGACGCACGGTCGTACGCGCGACCGCGCCGGCCGGGTTGTCGCGCGTCGCACTGTTATCAACGGATGCGACCAACGACGGAATGGCACGTGAAATAGCCGGCGTATCGGCCATGGCGGCCGGCGCCGTAAAAGCAAAAGCAAAAATCCACGTGACGATTTTCTTCATTATTATATATTTATTATATCACAAGCGGGCGCGCCAAAAAAGATTAAAATACCGGCGCCCCGCCTGGGATTAAAACAATATGTTCAGCTTTGCCCCCACCTGCACTTCGCTGCCCTCGAACTCGTAATCAATATGACCGATATACTGCGTGCGTCCGTACTGCCGCACCAGCTTTGCGTTCAGCCATTCCTGGTCGAAATCAGGATTGGTGGATTTGCGGATATCCGCCCCAAGGCCAAAGCGCCATGCACCGCGCAAACGAAAATATACCTCCGGTATAAAATCTATGTACGACATTCCGCGGTCGTCGTCAAAAATCCAGCTGGACTTTACCGTCCCGGCCAGCGTCATTGTCGCATACTCGCGCCCAAAGCGCAGTCCGGCATAATATGTCGAATCTGCAAACCACGGCGTACGCACATGGGACGAGCCGCCGAACTTAAACCCGAACAGCACGTCCGATATAATGTTGGCGTTATTGTCGGCCGCGGTCATCAGACGATATTTCCCACCCAGGTCAAAGCTGGAGAAACCGTCCTCGTCGCCGTCAAAATCATTCTGGTAATGCAAGCTGATGCCGGCGTTAAAGCGCTCTGTAAAACCATAGGACAACGCCTGGCCGATGCGCAGAACACTGTCGTAATATGCAATGTTTGACGTTGACAGAATTTCACTTCTGCCGTTCATGTATAACGGGTCGGACGTGTCATAATCCGCCGCATTCGCCGCCGGCACGGCCAGCATCGCCGCACAAACAACCGCCATAATCTTTTTAAACAACATTTTGCATCTCTCCTTGAACTCTTTCTATGCAAAGGCACCCCGGAAGAAAATTCCGGGGTGCGCGCCATATTGATTAGAACTGGAATATAGCCTGCAGACCGACCGTCGTTTCCTTGTAATCGGACAGCTTTGCATCACCATGCTTTACCCATCCGTTAATGAACTCCCCGTCCGGTCCCGTCGCGCCATACGACCAGTACCCCAGCTTTTTGTCGTCGGCACTGTCGTAAAACGCGGTCTTGGCATACAGGTTCAACGCGACCCAGTCGTTCGGCTGCCAGCCGATTGCGCCCTTAATCGACGCCTGGTTGTGCCAGTCATAGTCGCCCAGCACCGCCTCCAGATTCAGGGTCCAGTCTTCGTCCAGAACACTGAACACGCCGAGCCCGCCCTCTATATAGAACGTATTGTCGGCATCTGTGTCATACGCGATGAATATCGCCGCCTTGTTCCCCTCGGCCGTCGTACCCTCGATACCGTTTCCGTACGAATTGCCGTCAAAGTCAACATACCATCCGCGCGCCAGCGCATATATTGTGGAACGCGCAACCTTGTACCCGCCCTTTAAATCCAGAATATAATTGTTGGAAATGTCTTTCTGGTGCTGATAATAACCGGACAGCGTTCCAATCCATTTCTCATTGTCGATAAAGCGCCACTGAACACCGGCACCATACAAATTCAGACCGTCGTCGTCCATCTTGTCGTCGGGCGCCGTGGACCAGTCGAACTTGTACTTGTATGAATCATACTGCCCCATTATCAGCACGGCCAAACGGTCCGTAATACCATAGCTGAAGTCTTCTTTGATGGAGAATCCCTTCATATCCCACTTTGCCTTGGTATCGGAAATCGTCATCCCCTCGGCCGGGGTCAGCGACATGTCATACGAATTCATATTGTAAGACAAATCCGTGACGGAGCCGAACTTGCCCTTTAACGGCTGAAAGAACGGATGCGCCAGGTAATATTTGCGTTTCAGCGTGCTGCGCACTGTCTCCGCGCGCGTCGTGCGAACGTTGCGCGTTGTGGTCGTCGTTGCGGTGCCGCTGCGCGTGTTGCTGTCATACTGTTTGTACAGGGCGCTGCGGCTGGCGGGCTGTGTGTAATACAAATCGCCCGCGTCGCGCGACCGGTACGTGGTCGTCGTGCTGCGCGTCTGATACTTTTCATAATTTACGTTTTCACGTGCACGTACGGCCGGCGCGCCCGACAAATCCGCACTGGACGCCGCACGCATGCCGCTGTTGGTTGCGGCCCACACGGGCGCCATGCCGAAAACAGCCGCCGCCCAAATAAACAAAGACATCTGCTTTTTCATAATTAAGGTTCTCCTTTTGGTATAAATTATACCATAATTCGAATCGATAAAAAAGCACAAAAATACCGGCAAACGCCGGTAAACTATTTGTCCATTTTCAATTTATGCCCCAGCCACTGGCGAACCCGATGCCTGTTTTTATACCCCGGCACAAAACACGCTGCCACCTTAACAACAAATCTCTTGATTTTATACACCGTACCACGCCGACGGTAATAATCCTTAATCGCCCGACGATATGCGGAATGCGCCGCCGCGTTATACATGGTATCGGCCGCGGAATACTTGAAACCACTGTCATCAAAAAAGTGTTTCAGTTCCGGCGTCACACCAACAATATGCGGATGAGACGCACGATGACTTGCCTGTTTCACGGTATCCTGACTGGCCGACACCAGGGTTAAATCCGCACCGGCACCACGACACAAAACATATTGCACCATTGCATTGTCACGATGCTGGGCGCGGTTTAATTGAATCACACGACCGCCCGGCTTCATAAAAACACACAAATGCAACGCAGAGCCTGCAATCCCCGCAATACATTTCGCCCCGGCGGCGATTGACACCTGTTCGGCCAGACTCAATGTTTCCGGATAAACAACGCTAAAACCGTTTTTTTCAAAGATGCGCTGAATCTGCTCTTCACCAAATATAGAGCGCACACCCATGCGTCCGCGCGATAAATAAATCTTGTCACCGGCCGTCTTGCCGGCCGCATTACCGGCAATCTTTTGATAAACGGCGTTTTGAACATCTGACGTATACTGTCCGATATGTGCGGCGCGTTGCGGAACATACATCGTACGGAAACGCGCAGACCTGTTTAACAATATCACGCGTTCCGCCCCCACCCCCAGCATTCTAAAAAACTCAACCGCATACCACGGCAGTTCTGTTCGCGACGTCACGAAAACAAGTTTTGCATTTTTGTATTTTTTATTCAGCAACGGCCATGCACGCTCCATCCCCTCTACCAAAAAATGTCCAAAATGAAAGAAACGATCGCCACCGCAAAAAATGGCGACATCGTCATAATATACAGCGTTTTCATAAGACTTTTTCCCCGGCACCGGACGCCCGTCGGCCAGAGTATCCGCAATCAGCACGCCTGCGTTGTCAAAGACACCAAAACTGCGCCGCGACGAATTATCCACAGCCACCACGGCATTTTGTACCTCAAACCCTGTTGGTTTGCGCATTATGGCCGCATCATCACAAGCAAACCGTTCACCATCAGATACATAAAAATCAATCATGCCCGTCACCTAAACAAAGGGTCGTTTTTTTACGTGCGCACGGCAGAAAATAATCCCCGGAAATTTTTGAAAAAAATGAAATAAAAAACGGGTCAGAAAAAAACGACCCATTTTTTTAGGCATATAAAAAATCATCCCAAACCATTGAAATAATAAGGGATTTTTGTCCTAAACGCAATAAAAAAAATACCGGCAAACGCCGGCATGTTTTTTTAATAAAAAACTATAAAATATGACGTTTGTTGTTGGCGTCGGGCGCACTGACAACGCCCTCTTCCTCCATGCGTTCTATGAATGTCGCCGCCTTGTTGTATCCGATTTGCAGGCGTCGCTGCAGATACGAAATCGTCGGCTTTTTATCACGCAGAACAATTTCCTTTGCCTGGGTGTACAGGTCCGCGTCCTTTTCGCCCTTTGTCTGGGCGGCGGGCGTCGATGCCGGCGCGGCGGCCGCATCCGCGACGTCGTCGCCGTCGGTGACACCGGCCGCGTATTCCGGCGCCCCTTGCGCGCGCAGGAAATCGCCGATTGCATTCAATTCGGCGTCGGATATGTACGCGCCGTGTATGCGGACGGGAACGCGTCCCGCCTCGCTGAACAGCATGTCGCCCATCGCCAACAGATTCTCGGCCCCGCCCTCGCCCAGTGTCGTACGCGAGTCGATATTGCTGCGCGCTTGGAACGAAACACGCGTCGGGAAATTGGCCTTGATAACGCCCGTAATCGTTGTCGCGTCCGGACGCTGGGTCGCCATAATTAAATGTATGCCGGCCGCACGCGCCTTTTGCGCGATACGCTGAACGCACGCCTCCACCTCTTTGCGCGCCAGGCTCATCAAATCCGCAACCTCGTCTATGATAATGACAATGTACGGCAAATCGGACAAATCTATTTCCTGGGTCTCGAACAGCAGCTCTCCCGTCTCCTCGTCGGTTCCGACGGCAACCTGGCGCGTCATCTTTTCGCCCGACGCACGCTTTTTTGCCGCCATTTCGTTATAGCTTTCGACATTGCGCGCGTCCAGAACCTGCATCTGTTTATAGCGCTCCTCCATCTCGCGAACGGCCCATTTCAATGCATTTACGGCCGCCCCGGGGTCCAGCTTTACAATCGGTGTAATCAGATGCGGAACATCGTCCCAGAAACCAAAGTCAACACCCTTTGGGTCGATAATCATCAACTTGCACTTGTCTGGCGTAAAGTGATAAACAATGGACGTAATCAAAGACTGAATAAACACGGACTTACCGGAACCCGTACGCCCCGCAACCAGCATGTGCGGCATTTTCGCCAGGTCATAGTACATTGGCTTGCCGCCGATGTTAACACCCAGTGCCAATGGAATCTTGTACTTGGATTCAACAAACGCGGAATCCGCGATAATTTCACGATAACGCACCGTCTGGCGGTTTAGATTCACCATTTCCACGCCCAGATACGGCGTGCCCGGAATATGCGCGATACGCATGCTTTCCGTCGCCATCGCACGCGTCATATCCTTTACGGTTTCCGTAATCTTTGCGATACGCACGCCGGTGTCGGGTTCAAATTCAAACAGCGTCACAATCGGCCCGGGCTTGATTCCGACAACCTTGCCATATACGCCGAATTCTTCAAAATGGTCCTCCAGCGACACCGCCACGCGCTTTAATTCCGCGGTCACACCGGTCTTGCTGAAATTTGACGCCTCCAATAATTCAGGCGGCGGCAATTCATATTCCGCCGGTCCCGCGGCCGTGCGCGCGGCCACCGCGCGACGCTTTATCGCCCGGGTGCGCGGACGGCGTGCCGCGGCGGCGGGCGCCGACGCCTCTTCCTCTTCATCCTCTTCCGGCTCCGCCGCATCATCCGTCTCCTCTGGCGCAGGCGCGGCGACAACCGGACGCGTCAAATGGAACACCGACAGAACCCAGCGTACCGCACGCCATACAAACGAAAGCAACGCGCGTACATGCGCCCATTTCACATGCAGCACCACGCCGCCCAAAACAAAGAACACACCAACCAGCGCCATTCCAACCAACGCGGCCCATCCGCCAATCAGCGCCGTCATATCCGCCGCGGCCACCGCACCGGCCAATCCCCCGAACGTCGCCGACGGCATAATCATGCCAAAACCGGCGGCACCGGCGGCCACCGCGATAAATCCGCGCATAAAATTATATTCGGGCGCGTTGTCGTCACGCCATCCCGCCAGCATGACCAGCCCGCGCCGCGCCATGCATAAAAAAACAAACATCGCCGGCACAAAGCCGATTAAATAGCGCACCGCCCCGACAATATTGCCCATAATCCCCTGGCGCCCCAGTGTTCCGGCCGCGGCAAATCCGTCCAGATACGGGTCATGAAAAATCAGCGCCGCCGTCAACCAAATGCCGACAACCATCAGCGCGGCGCCCGCACCGCGAAACACCAGACTTTTAAGTGCGCCGGCAACACTGTCCGGCAAAAATTTTGATTGAGTATCCATGAAAAGCATTGTATCACAAAAAAGCGTGCAATTTAAGAATAAATCGCCGCATTATTTGATGCGCATCAGCCACCATTTCACCAAATCGGCCGACACCATTCCGATAAAAGCGCCAAAAATAACATCCGACGGCCAATGCGCCCCGACACATACGCGCGCCACTCCAACAAGCACGGCCAGCGTCCACGTCAGCGGCTTTATACGCGGCGCCAGCATTCCAATCATTACCAGTGCCGCAAACGAAATCGCGGTATGCCCCGAAGGCATGGAATTAAAGACCCAGTCAAAGGACGGCGGATAAAATCCGGTAAACTCCAGCGCCTCAAACAATATCGGACGGGCGCGACCGATAACCACCTTTAAAACCTGCACCGCCAGCCCCGCCGCAAAGATGGAGCAAAATATCAAAAACACGTTGCTGTGTCTTGTTTTTTGCCAAAAATCGACCACAAAAGCCTTTATGCTTAACCGGTTTCTCTCATTTCTCATTTTAGGTTTTGATATCAGTGATTTTTTAATATAAAAACCCAGTACCGCGGCGGCAAAGGCCACCGCCCATACCTTGTCGTCAAAAACGACGCTTAAAACACGCCAGAACCGGCAATCCAATTCGCGCATCATCAACAGAACCGGCGCATCAAACCAAAACACACCCGCCAGCACCAGCGCCGCCGTTACCGCCGCGCCCACCCCCAGCAATCGCCATTTCATTTTATTATCTGTTGTCAGAAACATATCCGCCCCGTATTAAAGTTATTTGTCCATCAGACGATTATAGACTTTTCCGTCCGTCAAAATCTTTACCGCAACGGCCGACGCCAAAGAATCCTCGTCCGCGCCGCTGGTAATCACCGGACAGCCGCGTCTGATATCCTCGACCGGAACGTCGGTCTTGGTGTTAAAGTCGGACGCTTTAAAATCGCCGTTCAGCACGTTTAAGAAAAACGCGTTTTGCTGCGACGCACTGCGAATATTGGACAGGCACACAATCGGGAAAACACCGCGTCCGTCAATTGCGCGCCCCGCCCCCGTCTTTATGGATTTGTTCAGCAGCTCCAGCGCCCCGCCGTCCGCCAAATCAATAACCGTCGCAATTCGCGCCGCGCCGCGTGTCGGCGTTCCGACCAAAACGCCGCGTGAATTTTCATAAAAAGCCCCGGCAATCGCCTCGGCCGTGCCGCGCGTCTGGTCCGATATCAGAACGACAACGGGCGCCACCGTCACCGCCGCGCCGCCGGGAATAACCTCCACCTCGTCGCGGGCGGTTTCAACAATTCTCATAACCGGGGCGGCACCCGTGAACAACCCGGCCAGTTTTGCCGCCGCGCGTTCATCATCGCCGGTCGCCGCACGCAAATCCAAAACTATTCCCGAAACATCCGGATATTTGGCCAGCGCCTCGTTCACAATCGCGACCGCGCCGTCGGATACGCGGTGTACGACAATTTCCAATATTCCGCCGTCCGCGCCGGCCCCGCTGCGATGAACGACATCGGCGTCGGCCAGAACAACCGTCGCACGGCGCAGCACGACGCGGCGCGTGCCGCCCGGCGTCAACAACGTTATCTTTGCGGTCCCCGAATTAAAACCGGAAATCACGGCCTCTAAATCGGCGTCTGTCATATCGCGCACCGCACGGCCGTTAATCTCTGAAATCAAATCCCCCGCGCGCACGCCGGCCGCATCGGCCGAAGACGCCTTGTACACGCCCGTCACGCGAAAGTTGCCGCGCTCGTCCCGCTGGCCGGTCAATCCCGCGCTGGTCAGCAGGCGGCCGTCTTCCGCAATCTCGGCCGCGCGCGAATAGACATAGCGTCCGTTTTCATCGACGCCCTCCATCAACGCGCCGACAACCGTTTCATACAGCTCGCTTACCGTCTGGCGGCGCAGGTCCGGGTCGCGTTCGCGCATTTTTAACACCAGCGCCGTCGTAATTTCGCCGAAACCGTTCCAGTCACCGGCCGCCGGGCGCGGATAATTTGCGATTATATCGTCGCCCCACACCAAAACGACACGGTTGTCCGTGGCGGCGATATGCGCGTTTTTATTCAGGCGCTCGATGCTTTCAATCGCGACGTTCAGGCTTTTCCCGCCCCATTTCACGCCGTCCAGTTTCTGATAAATATCGGCAAATGTCGCCGACACATCGGCGACACGCAGTCCCTGTTGAACAGGCTCGTCTTCAAAGAACAGACTTTCCGCGTGCGCGGGCACCGCCGCAATGATGCATATCAATAAGAATAACTTTATCAATCTCATGCCCATTCCCCCCATCGGCGCCCGCAGCGCAGTGTTTAATACTTTGTCTCGCGCAGGTTAAAGTGATACAAAATCACGTTGGAAATATAGATGCTGGTGGCCGTTCCCATAACGATTGCGAACGTCATCGCAACGGCGAAATCTTTCAGCATCAATCCGCCAAAGAAATACAGCCCGACCATTGCCAAAATAGTGGACAGGCTGGTCATAATCGTACGATGCATCATTTCATTTATCGACAGGTCAATCAAATCCGTCATCGGCATCTTGTGGTACTTTTTGATATTTTCATCGATACGGTCATAGTTCACAACCTTGTCGTTGATTGAATATCCGATACCCATCAGGATAACGGCGATGGACGTCTGGTTAAATTCCAGGCCCGCAACGGAAAAGAATCCGAACATCAGCACAAAGTCCAGAACCAGCGACACGAACGAGCCGACCGCATACCCGCCGCGATAACGAATCCAGATATAAACGCTCATCAATACAAACGACACCAGAATCGCCAGGATTCCGCCGCGAACCAGCTCGCCGCCGATTTTTGGTCCGACAATCTGAACCTGGGAATATTGAACCTTGTCGCCCAGAATGTCTTTGATTTCACGAACGCGCGCATTCTGCTGGGCGTCGGTCGCGCCCTTTGGCAGGCCCACGCGCAACAGTATCGACCCGCCGTCAACAGACTGTAATTCCGGGCTGAACGCGGACAGGTCGCTGCGCATCTTGTCGATTGTATAATCCGCGGCGACCGGCGTTACCTCCATCGATATGCCGCCGGCAAAGTCAATGCCGTAATTCAATCCGCGCGTCGCCAGCGACAAAATGGAAATTGCAACCAGGATACCGGAAACCCAGTACGACAATTTGCGATATTTCATAAAGTGCAGTTTCATAACATTATCCTTTTTTGCAACCTTATTTGATAAATCCGATTTTTTTGTTCTTGCCGTTCATGTACCAGTCAATCAGAACCTTTGACAGTGCCAGGCACGTGAACAGCGTCGTGATAACACCGATTGACAGCGTCACCGCAAAGCCGCGAATTGGGCCCGCGCCGAACTGGAACAAAATAAGACTGCAGATAAGATTGGTCAAATTACCGTCCAGTACCGTCTTCATTGAACGATGGAATCCGACGTCAACCGCACGCAGCGACGGCACGCCCGCGCGCACTTCGTCGCGGATTCTTTCAAACGGCAGAATATTCGCGTCAACCGCCATCCCCAGCGTCAGCACGATACCCGCAATTCCCGGCAGCGTCAGCGTCGCCCCAAACAGCGCCGATATGCCGATAATCATCGCCAGATTCACCAGCAGAACGATATCCGCAATAACACCGAACCCACGGTAAAAGAATATCATGAATATCAGCACGAACAGCACGCCGACCGCGGAACCGATTTTACCCTGGGCGATTGTATCCGCGCCCAATCCCGCGCCGACCGTGCGTTCCTCGATAACCGACAACGGTGCCGGCAACGCGCCGCTGCGCAGCAAAACGGCCAAATCCTTTGCACCCTGCAAGGTGAATCCGCCGGATATCTGGCCGCGGCCGCCCGGAATCGGTTCACGGATAACGGGCGCCGACAAAACCTTGCCGTCCAATACAATCGCAAAGCGTTCGCCGACGTGTTCCGTCGTTAATTTCGCAAAACGACGCGCCCCCGTCGCATCAAACACCGTGGATACGACCGGCATGTTGTTCTGGTCGAAATCGGCCTGGGAATCTTTCAGGGATTCACCCGAGACCTCTACGCGGCTGTATACGGCGACCTTTTGCTCCGGCGCGTCCATATACGGCAGGAATTCCGTTCCCGCAGGTGCGCGGCCGGCCGCAACCTGCTCTGCCGGGACATTTTCATTAACCAAATGGAACGTCATCTTGGCCGTCTGACCGATAAGTTCCTTTATATGTTCTGGATTGTCGACACCGGGCAGCTGAATTAAGATATATTTCCCGCCCTGTGTCTGAATGGACGGTTCCTTTGTCCCCAGCGCATCAATACGACGGCGCACGATTTCAATACTGCGCGTCAATGCGTCGGAAACCATTTCTTCCTTTTGCTTGTCCGAATACGACAGCGTTATCGTATTTCCCGAAGACGAGATATCGACCGTCCCGCCCAGCGCACTTTTCAAGCGCCCCTTTGCGCGCGACACGTCCGCATCGTCACGCACGACGAACGACACGACACCGTCGTTGTTACGCAGGTTTGAAAAACGCACGACACCCTTGTCGCGGTCAATCAGAACGCTGCGCGTTTCTTCGTACAACTGTGCGGATTTTTCACGCATCATGGTGGCGGTGTCCACCTCCAACAACAGCTGCGCCCCGCCCTTCAAATCCAACCCCAGCGGAATCGGACGTATCCAGGACGGAAAATATTTCGCCGCGCTCGGCGCCATTGTCGGCACGGCCAGCAAAACACAGAACACCGCAACGAATATTATTGCCAGTTTTTTAAACATAACCTTATCCCTTTGTGCAACAACCCATTATTCAACCGTGGCGACGGCATTCTTGTTAACCTCTACCACGACGCCTTTGGCAATTTCTATTTCCAGTGTTTTTTCGCCCACTTTCTTTACAGTGCCGTAAATACCGGCCGCCATTACGCGGTTGCCGACCTTTATCGCATCCAGCATCTTTTTGTATTCCGCCATGCGCTTGCGCTGGGGGCGAACCATGAACAGATAGATTATCCCAAAGACAACCAACAGGTAAATTAACAAACCCCATATGTCGTTTTTGGGCGCGGACGCCGCCGTGTCTGCAACAACGGCAACATTTTCAACAGCTTCCATTTGAATTCTCCTTGTCTTTTATAGGCTCAGAATAGAAAAAAAAGCTACATATGTAAAGGAAATAGTTGATTTTCAGGCGCGTTCAAACCAGCCGTCGATTTCATGCATCGGAATAATCTTGTACACGGGGCGGCCGTGGTTGCACTGGCCTGCGCGCTGGGTGCACTCTATGTCGCGCAACAGTGCGTTCATGCTGTCAATATCCAGACGCTGGCCCGCGCGCACGCTGTGATGGCACGCAAAGTTCGCCAGCTTTAAATGTAGCCTTTCATGCAGCTGCGCCGACGCGCCGTTGGCGCGCACCTCGTCCGCGACGGCATGCAAAACCTCGCGCCAGTTCAGGTCCCAGTCGGCGGGTTTGGCCGATATCGCGACCGCATCCTCACCAAACGCGTCCAGCGTCAAACCACACGCCGCCAATTCGTCGGCAACGCCCGTTATCGCATCAACGTCCTCGGCGCGCAGCGTCACAACAATCGGCGTCAACAGCGGCTGCACCTTTACCGTATGCATGCGCAGCCGTTCATACGTTATGCGTTCATGCGCCGCATGCTGGTCCACGATGATAAAATCGTCGCCGCGCGCCGCAATTATGTATTTGTTCCCGAATTGCCCGATGGCACGCCCCAGCGGCATCTCGTCAAAAACACCCGCATCCGTCGCCGCGTCTTTTTCCGCGCATAGCGCGGGCGTCGCCGCGGCCGGGGCCGGCGTACGCGAAACCGCGCCCGCAAACGGTCCGAAATTTTCCGAACGCACCTCTGGCGCGCATACGCGCATTGACGCCATGGGCGCCGGCGATATGAACGGCGTCAAATGAAAATCCATGCGGGGCGACAAACTTTGCTGCGTCGGCGCGACGTAGACCGGCGCATGTTCGCGCGATGCAATCTCGCTCATCGTCTCGGCCAGCGCCGTCCGCAACGATTTTATTATGAACGCGCGAACGTGCGCGGGCTCTAAAAAATGCACCTCTGTCTTGGCGGGCGAAACATTCACGTCCACATTGCGCGGATTCAGCGTCAGATACAACGCGCACAACGGAAATTCACGCGCATGCATCACATCCATATACGCGGCGCGCAACGCCCCGACCAGGACCTTGTCCTTGACCGGACGGCCGTTCACAAACAGATACTGGTCCACGCTTGACGCGCGCCGCAGCGTCGGCCGGGAAATAAAACCTGACAGGCGCATTGACGCGTCGGACGCGGACACTGCATCGACACGCAGCAGATTTCCGCGCACATCGTCGCCCATGACGGCCGCAATACGCTCTTCCAAATCCTGGTTTTTCGGGAAATGCCATTTGTCGTTCAGCACAAATCCGACATCCGAACGCGCCATCGCCAGGCGTTTTATAACCTCTAAAACCCCGGCCATTTCCGCACGGTCCGCACGCAGAAACTTTAAACGCGCCGGCGTCTTGCCAAACAGATTGCACACACGAACGCGCGTTCCCGCGTCCCAGGCGCTGGGTCTGACCTCGCCCGTGGTGGCGTCAATCTGCCATCCGTTGGCCCCACCGGCGCGATACGTGTCGATTGTCATGTCCGCAACGGACGCGATTGACGGCAGCGCCTCGCCGCGAAATCCCATAAAGTTAATGTTTAGCAAATCGTCATCGGGCAGCTTTGACGTCGCATGCCGCGTAATGGCGATGCGCAAATCATCGGCGCTCATTCCGCCGCCGTTGTCCACAACAGAAATCAGCGTGCGTCCGCCGTCCGTCACATCGACGACAATCTGGTCCGCACCCGCGTCCAGCGCATTTTCCACCAGCTCCTTTACCACGGATGCGGGGCGTTCAACCACCTCGCCCGCGGCAATCTGGTTGATTAAAAAGTCTGGCAAAACGCGTACGGACATGCGGGGTTAATCCTTGAACGTGACGGACAAAATTTCGTATTCCTTTTCGCCGCCCGGCAAACGCACGATGCACGTGTCGCCGACACACCGCCCGATCAGCGCGCACCCGACCGGCGACGTGCACGAAATCACGCTGCGCCCGTCGGCCTCTATATCCGACAGGATTCGGCACTGCATGCGGTTGCCGTCGTCGTCCTCGGCGACGACCTTGGCACCGAACACGACGCGGTCGCCCGACAGGCTTTCCACATCGATGACATTGGCGTTCCCGACAACGCCCTCTATAAACTGTATGCGCTTGTCAATCTGGCGCTGCTTTTCCTTGGCCGCGCTGTAATCCGCGTTTTCGGACAAATCGCCCAAAGACCGCGCCCACTGCACCGTCTTTAAAATCTCGGGCCGCTGAACTTCCTTTAAATCTTTTAATTCTTTAAGCAACGCGTCAAACCCTGCGCGCGAAATCGGTTTCTTTTCCATTTTATCTTTCCTATATTTTAACGGCAATTATAAGCGTTCATTTTAATTTTGCAATTATCATTTCAAGGATATATACTTAAAAGCAATGTTTAAGTTCAATATTTTAAACCGATTTTTAATGCGGCGCTTTTTTTCGGGCGTCGGCCTGGTAATGCTGGTGGTGTGCGGGATAATTCTGGCCGTCACGTTTGTAGAGCGCCTGCCCGCCAACCCGACGGTGGCCGAAACGCTGGCCGATGCGTGGCTGCGCCTGCTTGAATACGTGCCGCTGTTCCTGCCGATGGCGGTGTTCATGGGCACTTTGCTGGCCTCATACAACCTTACCAAGTCCAGCGAAAGCATCATTGTGTCCAGTGCGGGCCTGTCCCCGTACCAGGCGGCGCGCCCCCTGCTGATTGGCGCCGCGCTGATTGGCGCGTTTGCGACGACGGTCATAAATCCGTATTCCGTCCGGCTTAGCACCAAGAACATTTCCGCGGACCAGTTGAAATTGGTGGACGGCGCAATATGGCTGCGCGAGGAATCACCGGCCGGCTATATCACGATGAAGGCGGAAAACATGGGCGCGTCTTCTGAGGCACTTATATTCAAAAACGCGACAATTTATGTTCAAAACACCGAATTTAAAATAACCCAGCGTGTGGAGGCCGAACGTTTGACACTATCAAACGATGGTTTTAATGCCACGGAGGCGATTGTTTGGAACGACAAGGCCCAAATGCGCCGCGCCGCGTGGCACACCCCCAGCCTGTTAAACCCGCAAAACGTTCTTGACCGATACATGCAGCCCGACCAGATTTCATTCTGGCAGCTGCCGCGCTTTATTGAAAAAATGAACGACATCGGCCTGCCCGTGCGCGGACATTTGATTCAGTTCTGGACGCTGCTGTTCCTGCCACTCACAATGATTGCGATGGCGTCGCTTGGGGTGGCGTTTTCCCAGACCAAACAGCGCCGCAACTATTCGTTCAGCGTGAAATTCGGCATGGGAATCATCACCTGCTTTGCACTGTACTTTCTATTGAACATGTTCAGCGCACTGGGCTCGACCGGCGCATTGCCGCCGTTGCTGGCGGTTGTGGCGCCGCCGCTGATTATCATTGCGGCCGCCGGCGCATTCATCGCCAGCTTTGATACAATATAAAACAACGTGGGGACGCACAATGCCGTTAAAGAAAAAGAAAAACAATAAAATACGCAACAGAATTATCATCGCGGGAATCGTAATCCTGCTGGTTGCGCTTATGATAATATCATTCCCGCCGGCACAAAACGTCACGGAAATCGTCCTGTATCCATGAATTACATAGATTTGTTCTTAGAGGCGCTGGCCGCGGAACGCGGGCGGGCAAAAAATACGCTGGACTCGTACGCATCGGACCTGCGCGCGGCGGACGGTGCATTGCCGGCGGGCCTTATGGCGGCAACCGCGGACGACCTGGCCGCATATCTGGCATCTCTGCCGGACAAGGCGTCGTCCATCGCACGCCACGCCAGCGCACTGCGCGGGTTCTATAAATTTTTGATGCTGGAGAAAATAATCACAAAAAACCCGGCGGCCGGCCTGGAACTGCCAAAACGCGAAAAACTGTTGCCGAAATTACTCACGATGCAGGAAATAGACTTAATCATATCGTCCGCCGGCGACACACGGAACGCGGTGCGCCTGCGCGCGATGATAGAGCTGCTGTATGCATCGGGCCTGCGCGTGTCGGAATTGTGCACGCTGCCGACAACGGCGATTATGCCGGGACGCCTGTTAATTCACGGCAAAGGCGCCAAAGAGCGCATCGTTCCCATGCACGCCGGTGCCGAGGCGGCATTAACAAAATGGCTGGCCGTGCGCGGCGACGCGGATTCAAAGTACGTTTTCCCGTCAAACGGAAAATCGGGCCATATAACCCGCGACGGATTTTTTAAGATTTTGAAAAAATGCGCGGTGCTCTCGGGCATCGACCCGAACCGCGTCAGCCCGCACGTACTGCGTCATTCTTTTGCGTCGCACCTGCTGGCGGGCGGCGCGAATCTGCGCGCAATTCAGACAATGCTGGGGCACGAGGACATATCGACCACGCAAATATATACGCACGTAATGCCGGACCGGTTGGTTGACACTGTGCGGAACTGTCACCCGCTGGGGCACCAAAAATCAGAGGATTAAAAATGATAAAAAAATGCGACCACGCCGGATGTACCAAGGCGGGCACATGCCGCGCGCCCAAATCCCGCGATTTAAAGGAATACTGGTTCTTTTGCCAGGAACACGCGGCGGAATACAACAAGAACTGGAACTTTTACGCAAACATGACCGCGGACGAGATAGAGGACGACTGGGAACGTCAGACGTTCGGCGCACCGTTGCGCGACAAAAACGCCGCCAACGCCGACGCGGCGGATTATGTAAAATTCATAAACGACTTTATCAGCGGGCGCAGTGAATTCGACCGCCGTCCGGCCCCGTCAAAAACGCCCGGCCCTGTGACAGCGGCGTTGAAAACGCTGGGGCTGGCGCCGACGGCCGCCTGGCGCGACGTGGGTGTGAAATACCGCGCACTGGCGAAAAAATACCACCCGGACACCGCCCGCGGCATAGACAACGCCGCCGCGGAGTTTGCAAAAATAACGGCGGCGTACGAAACGCTGAAAAAATATTTCGGCAAGAAATAAAAAAATCCCCGCGTCTGCGGGGATTTTTATCAGCTGCGGGAATTCAAATACGCAATCGCGTCCATACCCGCGCTGCACCCGGTACCGACGGCGGTCGCAATCTGCATCTTTAAACCCGAATAAACGTCGCCCGCAACAAACATCCCTGCCGGCAGGCTTTCCGGCGCCAGGCGTCCCATATTGTCGCGCGCCACGTCTTCGGTTAAATAATCGGTATTCGCCTCGTGCCCAATGGCAACGAACAGACCGTCCGTCACAATTTCGGCCCCGTCAGTGGTGGTTACGACCAAACGGTCGTCCGGCGCGGCGGCAATCTTTACCAGGTCCGTATTGAACAGACATTCAATGTTTTCACGTTCCGCAACGCGCTGGCGCAAAATGGCCTCGGCACGTGTAAAGGCGCCCTTGCGGTACACAATCTTTACGTTTTTCGCAATGTCGGCCAGATACAGCGCGTCGTTTAACGCACTGTTTCCGCCGCCCATGACAATGACGTCTTTTTCATGATAAAAGAATCCGTCGCACGTCGCACAGTACGACACGCCCTTGCCCATGAATTCACGCGCCCCATCTATCTGCAGACGGCGCGGACTGGCCCCGGTTGCAATAATAACAGTGCGCCCGACATAGCGCGCGCCGTTGTCGCACAGAATGTTAAAACCGCTTTCCGCGTCACCTGATATGGTTTTGGCGGATGTGAACACAACTTCGGTCCCGAAAGTCTCGGCCTGGCGTTTCATGAATTCGGACAGTTCGGCGCCGCTGCCGGCCCAGCCGGGATAATTTTCCAGTTTCGCAATACCGGCCGTCTGGCCGCCCAGCGTGTCGCCGCCCAGAACCAGCGTTTTCTTGCCGCCGCGCGCACAATACAGCGCCGCGGTCAATCCCGCCGGCCCCGAGCCCAGTATAATCACGTCATGCATGACAATTTCGTTCATAATGTATTTCCTTTCTGTTTCTTGTCTTTGTCGGGCAAAGCATAACATACGAAAAGCCCCTCTGCAAATGCATTTTATAATTGCGAACGCGCGCATGTGATACTATGATACGATACAAAAGAGGAATAAAAATGCTGGATATAAGATTTATACGCGAAAATCCGGACATGGTGAAAAACGCATGCCGGGTCAAGGGTTTTGAGGATCATACCGACGAAATCCTGGCGCTGGACGCGCGCGTGCGCGAATTAAAAACATTGACGCAGACCAAAACCGCGGAAAAGAACAAAATCACGCGCGAAATCCCCACCGCCGCCGACAAGGCGCCGCTGATTGCCGCCTCTAAAAAGATAGGTGAGGAAATAGCGGCCGAACTGGCGGAGCTCGCGGAAAAAGAGGCACAGCTTACCGATTTGATGCACCGCGTTCCGCAGATTCCGGCGGACGAGGCCCCCGTCGGTCGCGATGACAGCGAAAATGTGGAGGTGCGCCGCGTCGGCACGCCGCGTCAATTTGACTTTACACCGCGCGCCCAGTGGGATTTGCTGGACATGAACAACTGGTGGGCGCCGGAAAAAATCGCGGGCATCTGCGGAACGCGCACATACGCCCTTATGGGCGAGGCGGCGGAATTACAGCTGGCGATTGAAACGTACGTGATACAAAAATTGATTCAAAAAGGCTTTCGCTTTGTCGAATGCCCGTCCATTACCAAGCCCCAGACAATATTCAACGCGGGCCACTTCATGGGCGCGGACCTGTCCGTCATGAACGACGACGTATTCATGTTAACCGGCACCGACCGATGCCTGGCCGGGACGGCGGAAATAATTTTGAACTCGCTGCACAGCGGTGAAATATTAACGGAAAAAGAACTGCCGATTAAGTACGCGGGCTTCTCGCCGTGCTTCCGCAAAGAGGCCGGCGCCGCCGGTCGCGACACGCGCGGCCTGGTCCGTTTTCATCAGTTCAACAAGGTGGAACAGTACATTTACTGCACCCCAGAGCAATCGGACGAAATGCACGAGCATCTGTTAAACAATCTGTGCGAGATTATGGAAGACCTGGAACTGCCGTACCGCGTAATTGCAAACTGCACCGGCGACATGGGCTTTAACAAGGTCAAGATGAACGATGTCGAGGCATGGTTCCCGTCCGAAAACACATACCGCGAACTTGGCAGCTGCAGCTCCATCGGCGAATTTCAGGCGCGCCGCACGAACACGCGCTTCCGCGCCGCATCGGGCGACGTGCGCTTTTGCGCAACATTAAACAATACGGGCATCGCCCTGCCCCGCGCATTGGTGCCGGTTCTGGAAAATCATCAGAATGCCGACGGCAGTGTGAACATCCCGAAAAAGTTGCAGGCGCTTATGGGCGGCCGCACAAAAATCGGCGGCAAACATTAAACAAAAAATCCGGCGATTGCCGGATTTTTTTATTTATTTCTGTTTGGAGTATCCCGTAATCAGCAGACGCTGAACCTTTGGGCTTTCCAAGAATTTGTTTATGTAATGCGCCGCACGGCCGTCTTTTTCAATACCGCGGTCATCGCAGATTTTTTTCGACATCGCGATAATATCCGCGCCGTCTTTCAACGCGGTTGCGCGATGGCTCTGATTGGCCGATGTGGAGTTATAGTACCAGTCCTGGACCTTTTCGCAGAAATTGTACAGACGCACGCGCATGTGGTAATCATTCCAAAACGCGGGCTCTACCTTTTCGCGAACCATGTCGGCAGCCGACGGCACAATGTAATAAGCCGACCATTCTTCGGCCAAACCGTGTCCTTTGGCGTATTCCTTGCCACGGGCGCGCCATGCGGCCTCGGTCGCCTCGCGCGAAAAATGCGCCTCCGGCGCGGTCGCAATATCACGCAGCGTAAAGATTGCACGGCCCGCCTGCAACTGTAACGAGCGCGGCAACTGTTTATACCAAGAACCGCGATACGCCTTCATATACGCCAGCTCATAAAATGCACGCAGTCCGTTTTTGATTGCCTGAACAACAACTTCTTTATTATTTGTCTGCATAATAGTCCCTCTTTTTATATTTATCACACTATTATTATAGACAAATATTTTAAATTGTCAATATTTATTACAGATAATAATCCGCGCGTTCATATTCACAGACCTCAACGGCATAATACCCGTCGCGCGCCGCATCCTTTTCTTTTACAAAGCGATAGCAAATCTGGTCCGCATAGCGGGAATCCGGCGAATTTCTGACAACGTTCACATACACGAAATCATCGTTGTCGGGAATTTGGTCCAAGAAACTGCCCCGGACATCGCCGTCGTTGTCCGCGGCAAAAAACTGCTCTGAACCGCCTTCAATTGTTTTCGTTATCTTTTTGTCGGGCACGCATCGCAGTATGTAATTATCCGCATTGCTAATGTTCACCCCTTCGCACCGGCGCAGCATGTCCGCCGTCTCGTTCATGGCAAAGGCCGGCCCGGATACCGCCAGCATTATAAAGACTAAAAATTTATTCATGACTATTCCCCGTTTATTTTTTGATATTTTACCATAAAAAATCGGTTATTTCTTGAAATTTTGAATTTATGTTATACCCTATGCCCGATAAAAAAGGTCAAATACATGAAAATTCGCAACATTGCAATCATTGCACACGTTGACCATGGCAAGACAACGCTGGTTGACAACATGCTGAAACAGTCGGGCACATTCCGCGAAAATGAAAAGGTCGAAGACCGCGTAATGGACAGTGGCGACATCGAACGCGAACGCGGCATCACCATTTCCGCAAAGCCGACGTCCATCCAGTGGCGCGATTACAAGATAAACATTGTCGACACCCCGGGCCACGCGGACTTTGGCGGCGAGGTTGAGCGTATTTTATCAATGGTTGACGGCGTCGTGTTGCTGGTTGACAGTGCCGAGGGCCCCCTGCCCCAGACCAAATTCGTGTTGTCAAAGGCATTGAAACTGGGCCTGCGTCCGATTGTATGCATAAACAAGGTTGACCGTGCGGACGCCCGCCCGGACGAGGTATTGACCGAAACATTCGATTTGTTTGACAAACTGGGTGCAAACGACGCCCAGTTGGACTTTCCGTATCTGTATTCGGTCGGCCGCGACGGATGGGCCGTGCGCGATTTAAACGACGAACACAAAGATTTAACACCGCTGTTTCAGTTGATTGTGGACCATGTTCCGGCCCCCGACTGCAACGGCGACAGATGCCAGATTGACGCGCCGTTCCGCATGCTGGCCACAACGCTGGAGGCGGACCCGTACGTCGGTCGAATCTTAACCGGAAAAATCGAATCCGGCACCGTCCGCGTGGGCCAAAGCGTCAAGGCCATATCCATGTCCGGCGAGTTTATTGAAAACGCAAAAATTACAAAAATCATCGAACACCGCGGTGTGGAAAAAGTATCCCTCGACAGCGCGTCGGCCGGCGACATTGTCGTCGTGGCCGGTTTCTCAAAGGCGACCGTGGCGGACACGCTGTGCGCGCCAGAGGTTACCGAACCTATTCCGGCGATTCCGATTGACCCGCCGACCTTGACCATGACGTTCTTTGTGAACACGTCGCCCCTGGCCGGTAAATCCGGTAAGAAATTAACGTCGCGCATGATTGGCGAACGCCTGTTCAAAGAGGCGGAAACAAACATCGCGTTAAAGGTGACCCAAAGCGAAAACAACGAGGCGTTCGAAGTATCGGGCCGTGGCGAGCTGCAGTTGGGAATCTTAATCGAAACCATGCGCCGCGAGGGGTTTGAGCTGTCGGTATCCCGTCCGCGCGTTGTAATGCACGACGGCCCGAACGGCGAAAAACTGGAGCCGATAGAGGACGTTGTCATCGACGTTGACGATGAATTTTCCGGCGTCGTCATTGAAAAAATGACCAAGCGCAAGGCGACAATCACCGAAATGAAACCGTCCGGCATTGGCAAGACGCGCATCGTCTTTTCCGCACCGTCGCGCGGCCTTATCGGATATCTGTCGGAATTCCGTACGGACACCCGCGGCACCGGCATCATGAACCGCGTGTTTGCCGAATACGGCCCGTATCGCGGCCCGATTACGCAATACCGTCCGGGCGTGCTGGTATCGATGGAGAAAGGCACCGCCGCCACATACGCCCTGTTCAATCTGCAGCCGCGCGGCACACTGTTTATCGAACCCCAGACAGAGGTTTATTCCGGTATGATTATCGGCGAACACACAAAGGAAAACGACCTTGAGGTAAATCCGATAAAGGGCAAGGAATTAACCAACATGCGCAGTGTCACGGCCGATGAAAAGCTGTTCCTGGCACCCCCGCGCAAGATTACGCTGGAAGAAGCCCTGTCGTACATTCAGGACGACGAGCTGGTTGAAATAACCCCGGCGACAATCCGTCTGCGCAAGAAAGAGCTCGACAGCAACACACGCAAGAAAACACGCAAGAACACGGAAGTGTAATCATTCGACGGCCGCCGCAATGGCGGCTGTTTTTTTATTGCAAACGCACCTCAAACAACATAACATAATATTGCATATTACAAACATGACGAAAAGATTGTTTTTATTCGCAGGATACGACCCGCACGGAAAAGTTGATTCCTCTTTGGTCTATTATGTGCGCGCCCTGTCGGCGCTGGGGGACGTCGTGGTGCATTTAGACTGTGACCCGGCCGACGCGTCCATCAAACGTCTGGCACCATACACCCTGCACGCCGCGGCCGTACGGCACGGCGAATACGATTTCGGCAGTTACAAGCGTGCATACATTTGGGCGCGCGAAAATTTAAACATGGCCGACTATGACTTTGTTTACATGGTAAACGATTCCGTGTACGGGCCGCTGTACGATTTGGGACCGTTCCTGCAAAAAATGGAATCAAATGCATGGGACGCGTTCGGCCCGGTCTGCAATCCAAAGGCCGCCCACCCGCATATTCAGTCCTGGTTTATCGGCATGCGGCCGGCGGTATTCAACGCCGACTGGTTTGATGGGTTTATTATGTCCGTGACGCACCTGTCCGGCAAGGGTGCAATCACCGCCATGTATGAACAGGGCTTTACCGCCGCCGTCGCGGCGCACGGGGCCACATGGGGATGCGTCTATACGGTTGCAAACCGCGGCGTGTATAACAAGATAAAATATTTGTACCGGCGCGGCATGCCGTTTATGAAAAAGGTCGCATTTTCGCGTCACGGCGGCCGTCTGGGACGACAAATTCTCTACGTGTTAAACCGCATACCTGGTGACGCCCGCGCCGCCATAATGGAAAATGCGCGGCGTATATGGGGCGCGGAATATGTCAACTCGCTTTTGACAAACAATCCGTTTAAAATAATGATGCGCGCGGTAAAATACGGATTCAACAAAACTCTCAAGGGACAGTTATGAAACCAAACACCCCGAAACGCATTGCAGCGATTACAATGGCCCGCAATGACGAATTCTTTTTGAACCGCTGGATATCATATTACGGCGAACAATTTGGCGAGGAAAACCTGTACATATATCTCGACGGCCTGGACCAGAAAATCCCGTCGCATGCGGGGCGCGCAAACATAAAAAAATTACCACACAAGGAAGAAGCGGTTCAGCGCGGCGACAAAACGCGGATTTTACTGCTCTCAGAATTGGCGGGGCGCCTGTTCCGTGACGGATACGACATTGTCGTCGGATGCGACTGCGACGAATTTTTAATCGTTGACCCGGCGTTGAACATAACGCTGGCCGAATATCTGTCGAATAAAAAGGCGCGCACATCCGTGTCGGGCCTGGGGCTGGATGTCGGCATGGATTTAAACAGTGAAAGCCCATTGGACGTCGGAATGCCCATGCTGGGCCAACGACGCTATGCCTTAATGTCCACGCGATATACAAAGCCTGTGGTGCTGTTTCGTCCCGCCACATGGGGCAGCGGATTTCACAGTGTAAAGGGACACAATTTCCACATAGACAAAAACCTGTACCTGTTGCACTTTGGCGGCGTCGATTTGGATATGATAAAGAATAAAATCGGGGCCCGAAATGTGTCATGGTCGCGCCACTTGAAAAAGCGCGCGCGAACGATTGACATTATCACGCGCGCACGTCACAAAAACATGCCGCGCGCCCTGGCCCGCATAATGCAAAGAATATTCAGACCTGTTTATGATTTGAACAAGCCGGGCATGCTGGGGCTGAAATGGGTGACAACCCTGCCGGAACGTTTTGCAAAAACGGGAATATAAAACCGGAATTTAATCGGATATAAATCTGCGAATCCAGCGCCGATATTTTCGCGCGCGCATGCCTGACGGATTGTCAAAGCAGCCCATGCCGTCCATTTCACGCAGACTCTGCACCGCTTTGTTTCTGTCCACGGCGTCGCCCGCACGGCGAACGGCGCGGGCGCACGTAAATATAAACGGCCATAAAAACTCACGCTGCCAGCGGCGCATTTCGCGCGGCGACGCCACGCGGCTTGCAACGCCGTACGAACGCATTATCGCCATGCCGACGTTTTCATACAAACGCTGGGCGTGCGCACTGTTCAGCGCGCTGGTCCAATGCGGCACATAATAATACAGCGGCAGTCTGGTTATCGCCGCCCGCGGGCGCGCAAACAGTACGCGCGTCCAGAACGGAAAATCCTCGGTAATGCGGATATCCGTATCAAACCTTATCCCCTCAATCAGCGCACGCCGGTACAAATGCATCACCGGATAACAATGCCGAATACGCCAGCGCCCCAGACTGTGATTGCGCTCTGTCGCGAACTTTATCAGATTGTCCGTAATTTTGAATTTTACGCGTGACGCGTCATATGTGCGGGCGCGCGGCTTTGGCGCGATACGAATACCGACGCGCATTCCCGCCATAATGCGGCGGTGCATGTGGACGTCATGGCGAAACGACACGATATCCGCATTTGTCTGCGCGGCGATATGATGCGTAATCTCCAACGTCTGGGGATGAATGAAATCGTCGGCGTCCAGAAACAGAACATATTCCCCGCGCGCCGCCGCAATACCGTCGTTTCGCGCGGCGGACACGCCGGCGTTCGCCTTGTTCACAATGCGGATGCGTCCGTCGCGTTCGGCGTATTCCGTCAGCACGGCCAGGGAATTATCCGTACTGCCGTCGTTGACACAAACCATTTCCCAATCGTCATATGTCTGTGCAATCACGCTGTCGATGCATCTGCGCAGATATTTGGCGACATTATAAACTGGCACAACAACGGATATCATGGCAATGCGCACCCACCCTTGATAAAATCGTAAATGTCATGACGCATGCGGCGCGCGCGGCGGGTCGGCGGGTTCTGCAACGCGCCTATTTTTTTCAAATTGCAAAAGCACGCGCGCGCAACATCGCGGTCGGCGTCGCAGTCCAGATACCGCACCTTGCGCCAGGCCCATTTGATAAACAGCCACAAAAATTTCCGCGACCATTGCGACATCTGGTACGGCGTCGCGCGCGCTGCATACAGACGGTACGCGCTGTCGATGCCGGTGCACAGGCTCTGCAGTATCCGCAACTGCTTTGACGACAACACGATGCCACCGAAATTCGGAACATAGAAATACAGCGGCAGCGCCGTTATCGTCACCTTTGGATTTTTCAGCATGACCGCGCTCCACCACGGGAAATCCTCAAACAGTATCCCCTTTATGAACGGCGTGTCCGCAATCAAATCGCGGCGGTACAGATTCTTCCACACCTGGCAATGCTTAATCAGCCACCGGCGTTTCGGATTAAATGCGTTGTGCGCGTATTCCGTCGCATACTGATAAACGTCGTCCGTCACGCGCGTCTTTATCCGGCCGACATTGTATTTTTTATGCATGCGCATCGGCACGACACTGTCGGTATCCATGCCCAAGACATGACGCACCATCAGCTGGGGCCGGTAAATACGGTCGTATGTGAACGAAACGATATCAGAATTGTCACGGCGTGCCATATGGTATGCGATTTCCATTGTCTGGGGATGAATGAAATCATCGCTGTCCAGATACAGAATATATTCGCCCGTGGCATGCGGGAACCCCGCGTTTCGCGCATCGGACAGGCCGCCGTTTTCCTTTGTCACAATGACAAAACGGCTGTCGCGCGCGGCATATTCCGCCAAAATATCCGCACTGCCGTCCGGGCTGCCGTCGTTGACACATATTGCCTGCCAGTCTGTAAAGGTCTGATTCAAAATACTGTCCAGACATCTGCGCAGATATTTTTCCACGTTGTAAACGGGAATTATTACGGATATTGCGGGCATGGGCGCACCTTTGTTATTTGTTCATTTTGTTTATCATGACATCCGCCGTGGTACCGGGGGCCGGATTCACGGCATACGGACTTTTATAAGCGGTCTTTTGAAAGAACGCGCCGGCGGTATGCCGTTCAAACTCGTCCTTGTCGAACGGCTTGTCCGCAATGTCCCACCAAACGGCGTGCGTGGGGTCCTGGGCCACATGCGGCATTTTCTCAAAATATTTTTTGGCGCGCGGATCGCCCGTCACCATCGCCTTAAACAACAGCTGATGCATAAAATAATCAAAGCTGCTGTTTTCATGGGACCAGTAATCCAGAATCATTGCACGCCACGCCGCCAACAGATACGCCCCGCGGCGTGCACGGATAAAACAGTTCTGCATAAAGCTGTACGGACTGCCGACACGGTCGCCCGTCAAATAAACAAAGAAATCCTGGTCCACAATCCAGTCTGGAATGGGCGACGTTACAAAGCCCGTCGAATCCAGCCAGAACCCGCCGTATTGATACAGCAATTCCACCCGGCATATATCTGCAAAATGCGCGTTCTTTATCATGCCCTTCTTGCGCTTTTCCATTATTATGTCCGGCAGCTTAATGTATTCAAACAGCGTCTTCTCGTCCAGCACAACCAGTTCCTGGCTGCAATGCGCGCGAACACTGCGGGAACACGCCTTTACCAGTTCGGGCGCGTTTTCCTCGCCCTGCAGCCATATCGAAAATATCTTTTCGTTTTTGTCGTCGCGAACGGGCGTCGTTTCCCGAACCGCCGCGGCCGCCGGCAGATAGCGCTTGAAATACCGGGGTATGACGCGCGCGATAACATCACTGCGCACGGCGCGCCGATGCTCGCGATTGCGCCAGAACCAATTCAATATATGCCCGTTCAAAATGACATCGGACATTGCAACCATTCGAGCCAAATTCATATCATACCCCCGTTTTGTTTTTTGCGCTTATTCCGCCGCGGCGTCATCGCCGTCATCTTCGGACGGACCCGTCGTCATCTCTTCGGCAATCCCGCCGGCGCGCGCCATGATTTTATCAAGCAGTTCTTTCTGCGCATCTTCATGCTCGCGCAGCCATTGGCGTGCATTCGCCTCGCCCTGACCCATGCGTTCATTGTTATATGAATAAAAGCTGCCCGCCTTTTCAATCAAGTCGTACTTTACACCCATATCCAGAATTTCGCTGATGCGGCTGATTCCCTCGCCATACATAATCTTAAAGTCAACCGTGCGGAACGGCGGCGCAACCTTGTTCTTTACAACCTTTACGCGCGTTTCGTTTCCGACGACGTTTTCCTTGTCCTTTATCTGGCCCGTACGGCGGATATCCAGACGTACCGACGCATAGAACTTTAACGCATTACCGCCCGACGTCGTTTCGGGATTACCGAACATAACGCCGATTTTCATACGAATCTGGTTGATAAAGATAAGCAGCGTGTTGCTGCGCGCGACCGAGCCCGCCAGTTTCTTTAAGCTCTGGCTCATCAAACGTGCGGTCGTACCGACGAAAGAATCGCCGATATTCCCCTCCAGCTCCGCCTTTGGCACCAGTGCGGCCACACTGTCGATAACAACGACGTCAACCGCCCCGGATTTAACCAGAGTATCCGTGATTTCCAATGCCTGTTCGCCCGAATCCGGCTGAGATATAATCAGGTTCGCGACATCCACGCCCAGTTTCTTTGCGTACGACGGGTCCAGCGCATTTTCCGCGTCGATATACGCGCATGTGCCGCCTTTCTTTTGCGCCTCGGCCACCGCGTGCAGTGCCAGTGTTGTCTTACCGCTGCTTTCCGGTCCGTAAATCTCAACAATGCGGCCGCGCGGATACCCGCCGATACCCAGTGCGATATCCAAACCCAGACTGCCCGAAGAAATCGCTTCTATGTTCTGCTGGGACCCGTCGCCCATTTTCATAATGGCTTCTTTGCCAAACTGCTTTTGAATCTGTGCCAGGGCCGATTCCAACGCCGGATTACGTCCGGCCGCCCCCGCGTCTTTCACCACTTCTTTCTTTGCCATATTTTCCCCTTTTCTTTATAAGAAATAATACAAGGAAAAAAGCCTGGGCGCAATGAAATAGTTTTACCCCCGGCGGCTTAGCAATATGCCGACCGACAGCGCCCCGATTGTAGCCGTCACGCACCATACGGCGGCCGTCGTCCCGTACAGCGCGATGCACGCCGCGCCCAGAATCGGCGCCACGACATTAGGCAGGTTCACGCTTGTCCGGAACACACCGTAAAAACGCGTCTGCTCGGCCTTGGTGGCATTGTCAAAAAACATTAAATCATGTACCGATTCCATCAGCGCGCCCGATATCTGCCACAACACGAATATCGCCAGCAGCGGAAATCCCGTCACAATGGTCGCCGCTGCGGACAGCGCCGCAAAAGACCCGAACCCCAGCATTAACCATATGGACTTGCCATAGCGGCGCACCGCGCGCCCCATAAATTCGCTAAGCGCCAGATACGGAATAATCCCCAGCGTCAAAACCCACCCCAGAGTGTCTTTGGAAAATCCGTTTTCAACAACGACAATCGGCACGTACAGATACCGCATCGCACGCAATGAATAATATCCGAAATTTATCGCATACGCGCGCGCCATGCCGGGCGTCGCAAAAAACATGCGCGTATTCCGCCACAGCGAGCGCAGTGTCGCACGCGGATTAACGCGGCGAATCTTTTTATCCTCCTGAACGATTCCGCAGAATTTAAAGAACCCCCACCCG
Organism: uncultured Alphaproteobacteria bacterium; assembly: GCA_947646585.1. Classification (GTDB taxonomy): domain Bacteria; phylum Pseudomonadota; class Alphaproteobacteria; order Rs-D84; family Rs-D84; genus Enterousia. The sequence continues at coordinate 175,267 of CANSHD010000001.1, forward strand.
GCCAGATATATACACGCGGACGCAAAAAACGCGGCGCGGTTTCCAAAATGATTTGCAATCGCGACGGCAATCATCGGCGCGAACAGCGCCCCCACGTTCAGCCACAAATGATACCGCGCATTTAATTTCGCCATTCCGACATTCTTGGAAAAATCCGACATGAACAGCGGTATCAGCACCCCGACCAACGTAATCGCCACACCCGTCGTATAATCCAGCGCGATAAACGTGAACGGCTGGATTGAAAAACTCATCATCGCATAGCACACGGCCAGCATCAGCATCGAAAAATAAAACAGGCGCACCTTTGAAAACTGGCGCAGCAGTTCGTTCACAAACAGTCCCACAAACATGCAGAACGCCGCATACGCCGCGACATACACGCCGACAACCGCCGACGAACGGAAAATTTCCAAAATAACCAGCGAATAAACGGCGTTGTAAATCCCGTCCGCAAATCCCGTGAACAGCCCCAGGTTTGCAAACGAAAAACCGCTGACGAAATTTCGCATGGATAAATATTTGTCCTTTGCCATGTATGTATTCCTCTCTCCCACAGACATGAATTACGTCGCGCGAATTTTATCACAAATTTTGCAAATGCGCAAACCGGCGCATTTAATCGTCGGCGCGCGCCAAATCATCATATGCACGATACTTTGCGTCATTCTGCACGCGGTATTCGTATTCGGCGGCGCCCGCGGTGTATTGCCGGAACAAATCCGTCACCTTGTCCAGCGCGGCCGCCATCATTTCCGCCGTGGCGGCCGCATCATACGTGATTGCGCGCACGTCGCCCGAACGCAGCTGTAAAAACATCATCTCGGGCGACGGATTGTTTTTTGACGGCGCCGCCGCAAATCCCCCCTGCTGCAGCATATACGCCTCCAGCGGCAGCTGCGGCATCGTACCGTCCGTCAACTGCTTTTTCGACGGCGCCGCACCGGTCTTTATGTCAACGACCATTCCGTCGCTCACACGGTCCGCACGTGCGCGAACCGTACGCGAACCGACATTTCCGACCGGAATCCGTACCGCGCCCGCAATTTCCGCACGCCCCGGATACTGCGCCAAAACATCGGCGACAATGGGCGCAATCTCCAAAAAGCGCCGATGCCAGAAATGAAATAGAACACTGCGCGGCCCGACGATATCGCGCGCGCGCGCATCCATCATCGCCACAATCGCCGGCGCGGACAGACCGTCCGCATGCTCTATCACATCGTGAACCAAATTTCCAAACGTTCGCGCGTCGGGCCCGACCCACCAATCGTCCATCGGGTGCAGACGCAGAATATGCCGCGCATAGAACGCATACGGATTATGTATCAGCAGTTCCAGTTCCGTCACATAAACGTCAGACCAGTCGGCGCCCGGCGCCGCTGCGCCCGGATTCAGGGGACGCGCGGCCGGCATGTCGCGGCCACGCACCGACCCCAGAATATCCGCCGACGACGCGCGGTCAAACACACCACCATGCGCGCACACACGCGACAAAAAACGCGATTCCGTCGTCTGCGTGCCGCCCGACATTTTACTGCGCAGCCAATATACACGCGGCCCGCATGACAGATTCATAAAGTCCAGCGCCATTAACGACACTTTTCTGTCAGCCGTCGGCAACCCGGCCAACGCCGCCACGACGCGCGGCAGCCATGCATTCTCGTATCCGCGCGCCGGGAACATCCCCTCGTTCAGGCCGGTCAATATAACGACGTCCGCCGTCTGCATACGCGATTCAATCGTCCCCAGAACACATATGCGCGCCCCGTCATCCATCGGGGGACGCAACGACACCCCTGTCAGCGTATCCGCAACAAACGCCCGCGCGTCATGGGCGCCCACCTCTATCCCCGTCGCCGCCAGGGCCTGCGACAATTCGTCCAGCGCAACCCAAACGGGCGCCGACGCCGCATCGTCAATATCAATGGCGGGCTGCAGTTCGAGAAGATTTGCCTCAACCGCGTTTGATATCATGCGCATCAAATCGCCGCCCGCCGATGCATACATGCGCTCAAACGTGTTATCGTCACGTTCTATCCACGCGTCCAACATATTTAAAATTGCACGCCCCGCCGGCGACATTGCGCCGGATATGCCGCCGGAAAAATCCGCGGACAGGCCCCGCGCCGCAAACATTGCGCGCAGACGTCCGTTCGCCGCCGCGTCCGGCGTTATTATCAGAACGCTTTTCCCGTCCGCCGACGCACGCGCGGCGATTTCAACCGCCGCCGCGGCTTCTTCGGCCTCGCGCGCGCATTCAATCAATCCGCACCCCGGCAAATCGGTCGTCGCACCCGATATTGAATTGCCAAAGGCGCGGTTGAAAAAATCAATATTGGACGGGCCGACATCGATTTCAATAACGTCCGACGGCGCCGCCCCAATGCGCTGTAAAAATTTATATTCCGAATTATACGGATTGGTATCCAACATAAAATCCGCCGCGTCACCGGAAATCTTTCCGGGCAGCAAAATCCGCCCGTTCGCCATCCGCGCGACAGCATCCATCAAATCGGCCGTCGCGGGAACGGACGCGGTGGACGCGCATACGATAACACGGGAAAAATCGCCTTTGTTTATGACATCTATCCATGCACGGATATCGGCGTTGCGACGCGCCGCACGCGTCATGCGCCCCGCCCCGCACTGCGGCATTACGCCCGCAATAATATTCAGCATTTGGGCCTTTGCCTGAAAGTGCGCCGCATATTTTTCCCCGACCAGCCCCGCCCAGTCCAGCCCCGCAACATCCACGCCCTCGTTCTCCAGATAATCGGTCATGCGAATCAAATCGCGCGCCACCGGCAGCGCCGCGCCGATATTCGCAATGTTCGCATCGGCCGCCAGCAGTTTTGCCGCCACGCATACACGCAAAATATCCGGCACAACGTCATCGGTGTCGGGCGCACCGTCATCGTCGAAATCGGACGGGTCCGCCCCCTCGCCCAGGGCGACCAGGCGCGGCAAAACGGCCGCCCCGCCCTTTTTCTCGGCAATCATTTTTTCAACCGTGCGCACGGCGCGACGACTGGGCAGAAAAATCAGCATGTCCGCGATATCCGCGTTGCCGTCCGAAATCACGCGCCACAACGCGTCCGCCATGCGCGCCGGGTTTGATGCACAAAAAATATTCTTATTTGATGCCAATCGTCGCCCTTATGGGATCCAGCCCCGTTTTTTTCTCAGCCGATGTTTCTATTATTTCCGGCACCATGGCGCCATGGTCCGTATGATTTATTCGCATCTGCTTTTCCTCGCGCACACGCTTGTCCTTTTTGGTGTACACAATCTGGTATGGAATCGCGTTCGCGTCACAGAAATCCATCAAGTCCAAATCGGAATCCCGCGGCCCGATGCGCGAATCAATCAAGATAAACAGACGCTTTAACTGGCGCCGGCCGCGCAAATATTCCTCCAGACGAAGAAGCCACCGCATCGCGTCGCTGCGCGCGACCCGCGCATATCCGTATCCGGGCAAATCCACAATCATCACGCGGTCGTCGATGTTAAACATATTTAATGATTGCGTACGCCCCGGCGTGTTTGATGTTCGCGCCACCGGCGCACCGACAATCGCGTTAATCAGTGACGATTTTCCAACATTACTGCGCCCGACAAACGCGTACTCTGGGAAATGAGTATTCGGCAACGCCGACACCCTTTCAAAACTGCCGACAAATTTAATCATTATCCGCCTCCAGCAGGCGCCGATACGCCTCTTTCTTTGAAATGCCCGCACGCGCCGCCAGATCCGCCGCCGCGGATTTTGTGGACGATGCGACAACATCGTTGACAATCTCTGCAATCTCGGCGTCGGTCATTTTATGTTCCGGCGCGGGTGCGACGACAATCACAATCTCGCCCCGCGGCGGCGTTATGGAGACCAGTTCCGCCGGATATCCGATTATCGTTTCCTCGTGAATCTTTGTTATCTCGCGCACAATGGCAATGCGGCGCTCCGGCATGACCCGCGCCAGCGTCGCAATCGTCGCCATGATGCGGTTCGGGCTTTCATAATAAATGATTGTGTGGCGTATTTTGTTGTCGTCGCGAACTTTTTTTTCATCAAAAAAGCCGCAGAACGTAAACCGGTCCGTCGGAAATCCCGACAGCACCAGCGCCGATATCGCCGCCGTGGGTCCCGGCACGACAAACACCGGCACGCCCGCCGCGCGGCATTCCCGCACCAGACGAAATCCCGGGTCGCTGACCCCGGGCATTCCCGCATCCGACACGGCGGCGATTGTGGCCCCGTTCTGCAGACGTTCAACCAGCCCCGGCACCACGTCGCGCTCGTTATGGTCATGCATGGCGCGCACCGGTGTTGCAATGTCAAAATGCGACGCCAGCTTGCCGAAAACGCGCGTATCCTCGGCCAAAACCAAATCGACACCACGCAGTACCTCTATCGCGCGCGGTGACATATCCGACAAATTTCCAATGGGTGTTCCAACAATATAAAGCCCGGTTTGCATTCAAAATCCTTTTATAGTAAAATGATACAGAATAAAATGGATTTTTCAATGCATATAAAGAATTTTTTGGGATTTTTGGGTGGTGTCGCGCTGCTGGCCGGGTGCCAGGGCCCCATGTCGCGCGGCACATGGCAGGGGGAATACGGATCTTACACCGCGACATCGTCGGCAACCGCACTGTACGGCACGCCGGCCGCAACGGACACCGCGCCGCACCGCATGGCCGTGCTGCTGCCTCTAACGGGGGATAACGCCGCAACAGGCCGCGCAATCAAGACATCGATAGAGACCGCCGTCCTGCAGCGCGCACTGGCCAGCCTGTCGGTATCGTTCTTTGACTCGACCGCCGGCACCACCGCAATAAACGACGCATTGGGCGCATCGCCCGAGATAATTGTCGGTCCCCTGTTCGCCGCCGATGCGCGCATGCTGCGCGCGGCAAAGCCAAACGACCTGCCGGCGATATCGTTCACATCGGACGCGACGGCCGTTGGCGACGGTGTTATGACAATGGCGCTGATGCCGTCCAACGGGGTTGAGGCAATCGTATCCGAAATCGCCGCCGACAAGGCGCGCGGTATTGTGATACTGGCCCCGGATACAAATTCCGGCAAGTTAATGGCCGCCGCCGCGCGTGCCGCCGCGACAAATTACGACATACCGGTCTCGGGCCTGGTCTATTATCGCGAAAAGGACACCGATTCCATCAAGAACGCCGCAATGCGCGCGTCCCTTTATAACGCACGCAGCGCCGCAAACACGCGCGCACGTGAAATACTGTCCGACATATTGACAACGGAACGTTTGACGGCGATTGAAAAATCGTCACTGTCGCGCCAGCTGGACCGCATCTCGAAATCAGAGACAATCGGCCGCCTGCCGTATGACGCGGTCTTGTTATTGGGCACCGGCGACGACGCAAAATCATTGGTGTCGTTCCTGCGCTATTACGGGGTCACCGCGCGCGAGGCAAACCTGTACGGAACCGCAATGTGGGACGGCGCAAACATTGATTCCGACATAACGCTTAGCGGGGCGAAATACCCGGCCCTGCCCGAAATGAATCCGGCGTTTGCAAACCTCTACGAACAGATTACCGGCCGCACGCCGTCACGCCTGGCGTCATTTGGATATGATGCGGCAAACCTGGCGATTGGAATGGTGTATTCCGACAAATCGAATGCCGCATACCTGTTGGACCCCAGCGGTTACATGGGCATTGACGGATTGATAAGATTAACACCCAACGGCGCCAGCCAGCGCGCCCTGCGCATTGTAGAGGTGGCGGGCACCCCCACCCCGCGCGAGGTAAAACCGGCCCCGACAAATTTCCTTAAACCCATATACAATGTCGACCAGTTGACACTGTCGCCGGCACGTGAAATGGCAATGGAAACACCGGGGATAAATCCGCTGACCTATATCCAGATTCCGGACCGCTTGACGGGCAAGTACAAGTCAAAGACATACGGCGCAAACGTAACCCAGCCCGACACCCGGGCCCAGCAAAACATTGTCACAATCCTGCCCGAGGATGACAGCGACGAAATCGTAACCAATCCGGATTTTAAGCCCCGCGCCTTGGAATCCGTGAACCGCACATATATCGACAGCGTCGAAATCTACGAATAAACGAAACGATTATTGGGGGCACAAAAATGAAACGCCTGATTGCAATCATATTGACGCTGGGAATTTCGTCCTGTGGGACAATCGGCATCGGCAGCAATCATGAAACGATGATTTTCAACAATTCGTCCGACGTAATCAGCGCATCGTCCGACAACGGAATATTTAAAATCAAACCGAATGAAAAAATGCGGGTGCGCGCGGGAAACGGCATTACGATAAAAACACCGAACGACAACTGTCCCCAGCCGATAATTGCACGCCGCCCGAACAGCGCGGCCATATTCCTTGACATATTCCCCGGAATAATATTCGGGATTGTGCCGCTGGCCGCCGACGCGATAACAAACAATTTATATAAAATGCCGCGCCAGTATACATACGCATGCGCAGAATAAAAAACGTGCCAGTACTTTTATATTGTTATTTTAGAATTATGATAGCCGCTCGGCTGTCCTCATTTTCTCCTTTCTGGATTCCAAGACCAGATTAAATTGTTTTTTACAACTTATTTTCCACCATGCACTTATAGCCGGTATTTGTGCGAATTTGCATTATTACATTTTTAACAGAAACGCCTTTAAACATATTTGCTTCCAATAAAAAAATGCACAATCATACGGGGGAATTTCTAAAGCATTTCCATCAATCCATTCAGTACGAGCATTGTGTCTGTTTCGTATCATTTATTTTCTTTGCAAAACCACTTCCGATATTTTAGAATTATCATCAATCAATGTTAAATTGTCTATATGAAAATGCTGTCCTTTATCTTCTCCAGATATGGCAAGAGCGATTAACAAATCCGCAAACTCAATCAAATCTATTGCAGAGCCTTTTAAAATAAGCGAGTTGTTTTCAAGTTCTAAAGAAAGTCCAGTGCTAACAATATTTTCACTGGGATATAAGTTTTCATTTTTCAGGCATTTAGTAACAAATGATTGATTTTTCATTTTCAAGTTCCTATATTTCTAATGTAACGGTTTTATTATAACAAAAATTTTTCAAAAACCTCAAAACGGTCAGTACCCAAAATAATCAAACCATTTGTCAAACGCCCTACACATCCTAAAAAGCAACCGGTAATTAACAAAAAATCCCTTTGCCTAAAATAATCACACCATCTGTCCTGACCATCAAAAGAGTCATTTGACCGTTTTGTTTGACACATGGTTTGATTATTTCCTACCCCTCAAACTCGCACACAAAGCCAATTACCCGAAATAATAGCACCATCTGTCATAATCGAAACAACTCAAAAAATACATCAAACAAAATTGATATAGAAAAAGATTCTGATTTTCAATTAGCAGACAACAAAAACGACCGGATTTTATCCGGTCGTTTAGTCTGGTGGGAGTGGCTGGATTCGAACCAGCTCAGGCTTAAGCCAACAGATTTACAGTCTGCCCCGGCTCTCCAACTCCGGCGCACGCCCAATCTATGGTGCGGGCAGCGGGAATCGAACCCGCATTTCAAGCTTGGAAGGCTTGCATACTAGCCTTTGTACTATGCCCGCAACAAATCTAGAGCCCAGTGATTATATACCAATATTCCCCAAAAGCAAGCGATTATTGCATTTAATAAAAATTCCGCCAAGCACACATATACCATTGCTAAATATTGTCAACACTGCTATCATCCAAAATACAAAGGAGCATTTATGTACAATATATCACAAATAATCGCAAGCCTGCAGTTTGTCCCAAGAATCGCCAACACGCACTATTATTACCAGACATACGGAAATCCGGCGATAGTTCCATCTCAAAAAACATCGGATATCAAGGGCGCCCCACAGATAAAAACATCGCAGAAAAAATTGCAGTGCGATAAAAACGAGTCCGCTGTTTCAACCACGACAACAATATCTGCTCCTATATCACAGCCGATTACAGTAACGGGCGCACGCAAAAAATACCGCAAGAATGTGAACAAACAGGCATTGGCCGAATACTTTGACAAGTCGGACAAAATCACGGAATCTGCGAAATGGCTGGCGGATGTGACGGCGGAATTGGACCGCAAAGACGCAGAACGTCGCGACGCCCAAACCGCGGAACAGGAAAAATTGCGCGAATTTGTGGAAACGCTGAAAGCGCCCGTCGCACATTATATCATTGTTGTAATGATTGACTTTGCGCCACTGGCAAACACCATGTCCGCACGCGAGGAAATAAACGCGAACATCCTGGATAAATTTGAGCGTCGCATGCAACGCGTCAGCCAGGCCCGCGGCATGAAAAAGATGCATGACATTCACAAACTGCGTCAAAATCAGAAATAAAAAAACGGCCGTTTTGGCCGTTTTTTTATCCCCCGAGCGGTACCCGTTAATTCATCGGCGGAAAGCATTCGTCGCCGTCTTTCTTACAGCATGCAAATGTTGCATTGCCTAAATCCTTGAATATCTCGCCGGTGCAGCATCCGAATTTATTCGGTTTTGTTCCGTCACCGCAAAGCCCTTTTTCTATATTCGCGGCAATCTCGGCGGCGATTTCCTCATCAGACTTCTGTGGTTGCGGCGGTGTCACCTGCATCGGCGGGAAACACGCGTCGCCTTTACAGCAATACATTACGCCGTTGCCGATATCGGCGTATTCCTCGCCCGGACAGCAACCGTTGGCGTCGGGATTGGTGCACGCGTCGGCAACCAACGGTTCTTCCGCCGCCGCTGTATCCTCTTTCTCCGCCTCTGTCTTTTCGGGTGTGGCCACCTGAACACGGGCGGCGGCAATCGTACGCGAACCGCGGCCCGATGCGCGCGCCACACAGTCGCGACGATACGCCCCGCGCAAATCCGTCAACAACGCCGCGTCTGCGTCATTCAAATCGGCCTCGGCCGCCAATGCGTCAATTCGCGCCTTTATATCCGCACACGACTGACGCTCTGTCACATCCGCGGCAAAGGCGTTGAACGACACGGCGCCCGCAATCAAGGCAAGTGTGATTTTACGCATCTGCGCCCCCTTTTATTCCTCTATTATCTTTTGTACCTGAATTATGAAATCAATCGCCGGGTCTGTTAATTTCTGAACCTTGTCCAGAACCTCTTTTGCCGTCTGTTTCATTTCCAGACGCTTGTATGTCTCGACAACCTCCACCGTCTCCGCCGTGTCGAACTTGTCATCACGCAATGCGCGCGCGATTTCCAATTCCTTGGCCGCCAGATTTACATACTGCTGTGAATTTTCCGCGCACCCGCGTTCCGACAGATTTGCGTAAATCTTTGCACGCTCGATGCGCACGTCGCTGTCCTGCATGTTGTCGGACGGCAGACTCTGCATCAGCACCTCTTCAATCTCGGCGCATGTGTGTGTCGTCGCCGGCATCTGGTTGCTTTTCAAAATTTCTATTATCGCGGATTCCTGGGTCAGCAAGCCCTGATATCTTTCGACATTTTCCGGACAGCCGTTTTCAATCAGCATTTTATAAATATCGATATTTTCACTGTGCAGGGCAATCTGTGAAGAATCAATCGGATTAACACGGCGCAACAGGAAATTTTCTATTACCCGGCATGTTTCCATGTCGGCCGTATCCGGTTGTGCGCCGGCATATTCCACAGCGGGCGCGCTTTTGTTTCCGTTGATTGCGGCACCGACAAACAGGCCGCACATAAACAGCCCGGCCAGCGCAACAACGCCCCATATTTTCTGGCGACGCGAACAACAGGCCGCTTTCACATTTTCTTGTTTTTTCATGATTTCTCCCTCCGTTTTTTATTGTCTATTTGACGATACCGTCTTTTATTGTAATCGTTCTGTCCGCCCTCGCCGCAAGATTCATGTCATGCGTCACGAACAGCATCGCCATCTTGTTGCGCCGCACCAAATCCAGCAGTATGTCGAACACGGCCGTTGCGTGCGCCGGATCCAGACTGCCCGTCGGTTCGTCCGCCAACAAAATTTCAGGCCCGTTCGCCAATGCGCGTGCAACGGCGGTGCGCTGCTGCTCGCCACCGGACATCTCGCCCGGGAAATGCGATGCGCGATGCGCGACATTTGCCGCCCGCAACAACTTCATCGCGCGCGCGTTTGCCTCATATTCCGGCACGCCCCGCGTCAGCATCGGCAGCGCCACGTTTTCCAACGCCGTAAAATCGCCCAGCAGATTATGCCGCTGGTAAACAAATCCAATCTTGTCGCGGCGCATATTCGTGCGCATTTCATCGTCCATTTTCTGCGCGGCGACGCCACCGATTAAAATGCTGCCCGATGTCGGCCGGTCCAGCAGTCCCACGCATTGCAGCAATGTTGACTTGCCGCTGCCCGACTGCCCGACCAGGGCGATAATCTCGCCACGGTGCAAATCAAACCCACCCCCGCGCAGAATATGCAGCGGCTGGCCGCCCTCCATAAACGTCTTCTTTATGTCGCGCACGGACAAGACCACGTCGCCGCGGGAAACCTTTGACAAAGAATTCAGTATGTTCGCCATTATTCGTTCCTTAATACATCAACAGGGTCGGTAGAGGCCGCCTTCCACGCCGGATACAGTGTCGCCACAAACGCCAGCGCAATCGCCAGTGCCGCAATACCGACGACCGACGTAACGGACAACTTTGACGGCAGTTCCGACAAATAATACAAATCCGCCGGGAACAGGTCGCGCCCCGTCAACCATTGAACACCTTTGCGAATGGGCTCGATATAAATCGCGACAATTACCCCCAGCACTGTTCCCACCGCCGCGCCGATGGCGCCGATACTGGTGCCCGACAATATGAATATGCGCATCATGGAACGGCGCGAAACACCGAACGTGCGCAGAACCGCAATGTCCTTGGATTTGTCTTTGACCAGCATTACCAGACTGGACACGATATTAAACGCCGCAACAATCACAATCAGCATTAAAATTAAAAACATCACGTTTGATTCCACCTGCAGCGCGCCGACAAACCCGCGGTTCAAATCGCGCCAGTCGCGCACGACAAACCCGTCCGGCAGCAGACGCCCCAGCGCGTCCGCAACCGCGCGCGTATCCTCAGGATTACGCAGGAACAAATCGATATGCGTGACGGAATTTCCGATATTCAAATATTTCTGCGCGGTTTCCAGCGGCATGAATATATAGCCCGAGTCATATTCGTACATTCCCATAAAGAAAGACGACATGACCGGATACGACATGATGCGCGGCATTGTTCCGAACGGCGTCGGCGTCGCCCCCGCGGCCGAGACCAGCGACACCTTGTCCCCCATCGTCACGTTCAGCGCGCGTGCCAGTGACGCGCCCGCAATCAGTTCGCCGTCCTTTATTTCCGATATCGGGCGACCGTATATTCTGGTGCCGCCGTCCACCTTTGCCTGCAGGTCGGACATGCGTATACCGCGTATCATTGCGCCGGTGTTGTTGCCGCCGGCGGTCGCCATAACCTGGCCCTCGGCAATGGGAACAATGCCCGTGGCGCGCGCGGAAACGACCTTGTTCTGGCGCATCTTGTCAATTAGGAAATCATAATCAGCGATTGCCCCGTCCTGGTGGTAAACGACGACATGCCCGTTCATTCCGATTATGCGGTTCAACAGAGTATCGTGAAACCCGGCCATAACGGACATAACAACAATCAGGGTCGCCACCCCCAGCGCGATTCCGACCAGCGACACCCACGAAATCACGGAACCGAATCCGCGCTTTTTCGCCCACATGTATCTGAATGCAATCTTTCTTTCAAGCTTTGAAAACAACATCTGCAACAAGTCCCCTATTCTGCCAAAAACGCCCGCAACGCATCACCTGCCAATGGTGTGAACGAATTGTCGGGAATATCCGCCGCATCGACAATGGATATGATGCGCGGGCTCATAAACACGACCAGTTCGGCAAACGGGCTGATTAGCGTCTCGGGCGTCGTTACAAACGAATGCGTCGGAATGCCGATTATGACATAGTTGTCGCCGACACTGGACGGTATCGTGAACGATGCCAGTTCGCCCTGACTTGTACGCAGGACTATTTTTGCATCTATCTTTTTATATCCGCCAAAGTTTCCGTATTTGCCGGTCGCGCCGATAATCAAATCGGTCTCCAGGCGTTCTTCCTTGCCGCACTGGCCGATGTCAAAGCGCGACTGCCAGCCGTTCGGAACGGCGAACGTCCCCTGGGATATCAGAACAACATTCGACTGCTGTGCCAAAAATTCCTGCAGAGTCTTTGTATTGATTTCCGGCCCCACGACCAGCGCGCGCCCCACGACGCCCGGTATCGACATGCGCACATTTTTTTCACCGAACGCCGGCAGCAGGTTCATCCATATAATCGGATTGTCGGTCTTCGGATAAACGCGGTATACGTCGATATCCCATGCAATCATGAATTTCTTGGACGATATGTCGGCGATTATGCGGGCGACTTCGCGCTCGGTCTGGTAATTCCCTTCGAACACGACCGTCTTGTCATGCCAGTTAACCAGCAGGTTTCGCATATCCGCACCATGCATCGCATCCAGCAGTGCCATGATAATCGTTTCGTCGCGCGGCATCTTTATCATCCATTTTGCCCGATGCGTTAAATGCAGCTCCGCCGCGGCCGCGTCATACGTGTAATACGCGCGACCCATTTTAGCCATCAAGTCCACCGCGTCGGCCAAATCGCCCGACTGTATCGAACCTGTGATTTTTTCAATCCCCTGCTCGTCCTCTACCACGGCGATATCCGTCCCGTCCAGCAGTTTGTCCAGCGCCTGTTTCACGGTTAACTGTTTAAAGTCATAATCCGACACCTGCAGCTTTGGCAGCGCGTCCCCCATGTCCAGACGCACAACCTCTATCTTTTCCTCCGGCACGACGGAAACCACCGACTGGTTGTTCCAGTCAACACTGCACCGCTTTGGCAGTTCTATTGAAAAGCGCCGTGCGGTATCGGTCGTCAGCGCCGCCTTTTTCGGAAAAATCGGCACCGAGTTTTCATCGATTACCAGATTGTCCACCACCGTCACCGTGTCATACTGCGGCATGTCTTTTTGGGCCGCGCGCTGGGCGCATGCGGTGCAAACCGCCGCCGCAATCGCAATATAGATAAGTCCGCTTTTTTTCATTCGCATGCCCCTTATATGTTCATCAACTTTTCAAATTCTTCCAGCGTCATTTCATAAATCGGCCGCTGTGACGGCGTGGTCAAATCCTTGACACGTTCGTATTGAACACGGAACCGTTCGACCAGCGCGCGCACATCCGGCGTGGCGCCGCCGCTTTCCACCAGGCGGCGTCCGTATTCATAAACAAATTCCAGCGTGTCCGCCGCAAAGAACCGCCCGACATAATTCTCGATCGCGATGCCGCCCTTTTGCACACAGATTGCCGACATCATCATCGTCATCTGGTTGTAAAAGTTCGCCATCTTGATAAAATTTTGCACTGTTATTGCCACGATGCGCTCCCTTGCCTTTTTGTTATTATAAAAAGTATTGCCCCCATAAAGCAATTAAATTATAATGATGTATCATGAGAATAAAATTTATCATTCCTGTTTTGTGCCTGTGCGCATGTTCGTCCCCGAACCGTGGCAGTATCGACAACGCCACCGTCCTGAACTGGGAAAACGAGGCCGTCACGACCGAGCAGTTTGTCCGCGACCACAAGGCGTGCCTTGGCATTACCAAGCCGTCGTATCTGCCGCGCTCGCGTCTGGCAAAGCTGCTGGCGCCGAACCAAAGCGGAATGATGCCGGACTGGGACGGTCTGTGGGTGACGTTTCAGTCAAACGAATACAAGGACGTCGGCCAGCGCAGTTTGATGAGCGTTCCGCGCAACACGACATCGAAATCCGTCGGCTCTTACCGCAAATGCATGTTCCGTCGCGGCTATCTGCTGCGCGCAATGTAATTTTTTGCCCGTCCCTCTTTTTTATCGTATAAAAATATGCTATAATTCGTCACATGAAACGTTCTTTCTGGTTTTGGCTGTGCTTTGCGCTGTCCGTGATTGGGGCGACATATTTCGCCGTGCGTATAATAATGACCGCAATGGGCCACGGCGCCGCCGCGCGCGTGCATACGATATCCATATCCGCCGCCCCGCGTGGCGCCGATTTGAACGCGGTTGCGGCGGCCGCCGCCGTTGCGCCCGGCACGCATACATATTCGGTTGATTTGGACGCGATGGCCGCGCGAATTGCGGCCACCCCCGGCGTGCGCGACGCGGCGGTGCGGCGCATGCCGAACGGCAATCTGTCGGTGCGCGTGAAAATGTACACCGCCGTGGCCCAGTGGACGGACGGCGACGCATTCTTTCCATTGTCGGCCGACGGCACAATCGTCCGTCGCCCCGATGCGCAGCGCGACCCCGCATCGGTCGTGTTCCGCGGCCCCCTGCCCGACGACATATCCGAAATAACCAAGGCCGCGCACAACCTTGTCGGGCATCTGGATTACCTTGAATGGATTGAAAACCGGCGCTGGAACATCCAGACAACCGGCGGCATCACCGTCATGCTGCCCGAAGAGAATCCGGCCGCCGCAATCGCGTCCCTTATCGTATTAAATGAAAAGCACGACCTGCTGGCGCGCGACATATCCGTAATCGACATGCGCGACGATGCGCGCATATTGGTGAAATAAAACAATGAACCTGTTTGATTCATCTTTTCTGTGCCTGGACATCGGCGCGGCCGGCGTGCGGGGGTGCGCGCACCGCGTGCGCAACGCGCGCATCGACAAATCGGCCGTATTCTCGATGGACAGCCGCGACACGGTCTATGCGCTGAAATCCGTTATCGACGAACTGGAACGTCAGATTGGCGCGCATTTCGACGCGGCGTATGTTACGGGCGATTTCGGCGATGCACATTTTGACATGAGCGCGAAAAGCACCGCATGGGGCGCCGAACATAAAATCACCGCATCGGATGTCCGGGCGCAAATCGCCCAGATAACCCCGCCCGACGGATTCTATCCGATGCACATTGTCCCGCTGCGCTATGACACGCCGGGGGCGCGAAATGTTTTAACCCCGATTGGCGTCACGGACCGCGCGCTGATATCCGCGTTCGGGGCGATATTTTACGCTTCGTCCCGAATGGATGAAATCACCGCCGCCATGCGCCGCGCGCATATCCAGACCGCCGGATTTTTCGACCCTCATTTTCTTTTGAACGCAACCCTGCGCCGCGCACATGAAAACACAATGTTCATTGATTTGGGCGACGCATATACGACCGCATCGATATGGACGGACCGGGGGCCGGTCATGTTCCGCAAAATTCCGTGGGGCGGCGCAAAAATAACCGGCGACATCGCGGACAAAATGCGCATCGACCCGGATGCGGCCGAACGCGTAAAACGCGCGGTTGCATCACTTGCCCCCCAGGAAATGGACCGCTTTACCCCCGCGGACCCCGCATATGATTTTTCGCGCGCGGACATAAATGAAATAATTCTGCCGCGGATGGTCGAAATCGCCGGCGCCGTAAAAGAGGCGGCGTCCGCGGCCATCGCCAAATACAGACCGACAAAAATAATGCTCTGCGGCGGCGGCGCGGAAATGGCGGGCGCGGCGGAATTCTTTGAAAACGTGTTTTCAATCCCGGTTCAAAAGCTGCCGTATGACGCGCCGCCGCGCGCACTGGCGACATATATATGGGCATTGCAAAAGCCGCGCATCGACGCATCCCTTGCCCGCCAGGAACGCATGCGCCGCCGCAGCGCATGGCTGCGCGGAATATTTCATATCGGGCGCCCGCGCAAACGCGCCGCGCGCTTTATCCCGATTATGCCCAGCACGCTGTGCTTTAACATGCGCCGCCCCGAAACGTACACGCTGTTTAAATCGGGCGACATATCCATGATTCACGTCGATATTATGGACGGATTTTATGTGGACCGGGTTGCCGGCGGAATCAATGAATTAAAAATGATTCGGGGCAAAACAAACGCGCACCTGCACGTTCATTTAATGACGGAAAGCCCGTCCGTCTGGGCGGCGGATGCAATCGCGGCCGGGGCGGATACGGTCGTGGTGTCGACAAACACGTCCGGCGTGCGCACGGCCCTGCGGGAAATCAGGGCGGCCGGCCGTCGCGCGGGCGTGGCGCTGAATCCGGATTCGTCGGTCTCAATATTGAAACCGATACTGCGCGAAGTGGACGAGGTTATGGTTATGTCCGTCGCACCCGGCGCCGCGGGCCAGGCGTTCGACCCCGGCGCGTTAAAGAAAATTTCCGTATTGAACGCGACGCGTAAAAAATACAATTTGAAATTCACAATATCGGTTGACGGCGGAATAAACGCGGACACGGCGGCCGAGTGTTGGGCGGCGGGCGCGGACGCATTGGTGTCGGGCTCATACCTGGCGCGCAGTACGGATTTCCCGCTGGCGGTGCAACGCCTGTTGCCGGCGGCAAAAAAATAAAATCCCGGAAAATCCGGGATTTTTTTGCAAACAACGCTTTATTGGATTCGGGCGCTTGCACACTTGAATCCGCAGGGATATGGGTTCGGAACCTGAAAAGTCCGCACGGCACTGTTCGCATCACGAATGTCAATCCGCGTTATAACTATGCCGCACACACCGCCGCCGCGCCACAGGAGCCATTTCCCAATTTACGCACCATAAAACACACTTGCCAAACCCGCACAAAACTGATATTATTTGAACGAAAATATATGCCTAATCGAAACCACCGATATTTATGCTGGTTTTGATTTTTGAAAAAATCCCGGATTTACTCATTTTTTTTCATCTCCTTTTCTGCCTAAGGAAAACGGTCCTTTTTTCACCTGCACAGTTATCGGCATGTTTATTGTTTCTCATGCCAACGCATATTATTGGTACAACACCAAGCAGTTTTTTAACAACATGCCGTCCTCATGCACTACGCCCTATGCGGTTGCCACCACCACCATAGACCACGGAACAAGAACACAATATAAAGGCAAATCAACCAATTCGGTTGGAAATTGTGAAAAAGAAACAAACCAAATAATAAAAAACAAATGCCCAGAAAAAAACTCAGACGCAATTACATACGTTACCTTATGCGATTGTGACACCGGATATTACAGTTACGTTTCCAATTCTGCATTTACCGGCGGCTGCACCGCAGACTGTACATGCCGTCCATGCCCGACAGACGACCCAAATCGTGCATTATGCAGAAGCAAAATCAGCGCGGCGGTTCCCACAATAACATGCAACGAAGGTTTTCATCTAATGAACTTCTCTGAACAAAGCAGAACCGGGGACTATTGCGTTGCCAACGGCGGCGGCGATATTCGTGAAGACTACACGCACAATCTAATTGGATGCATGGCCGATTATTATCATATATCCGGCTCTGTCAATTGCAGCGCATGCCCGGACGGCGGGAAAAGAGACGGCAACCAAGTATTAAACAATTTGGCAGCATTGGCCATAACAAATTGCTATATCCCCACGACTAAAATCATATCCGATTCAACCGGAAAGTATAGATACAACGATAAATGTTATTACACCGAATAAATACGACGGCCGTCGCCGTGCGCCGTTATATAAACATGCACGGTGTCCGCCGGCAGCATTTTCGCCGCGATATCGGGCCACTCTATCAACGTAATGTCATTGTCCATCGCATGCTGCAGACCGATTTCCGCCAATTCATCGGCATCCGCCACACGGTACAAATCAAAGTGGGATATCCCGTCATAATTTTGAACGATTGTGAACGTCGGACTGGGCACGACGGTGTCCGCCCCGCGCAGCGTCTTGATAATTGCGCGTGCAATCTCGGACTTGCCCATGCCCAAATCCCCGTGCAGCGCCACCGTCACGGGAGCGTGCAAACGCTGCGCAAAATCCGCCGCCCACGCGCGCAGTTCATCAACATTGTTTGAAATAAACTCCGCCATTTATCACTCCACCAACAACAAATCGTCTTCCAGTTTTCTTATCGCATCGCGATATTCACCGGCCTCTTCAAATTCCAAATCCTCGGCCGCGCGCCGCATCTTTTTGGTCAATTCCTTTATCTGCTTGCGTATCGATTCCGCATCCATCACACCGCCGGATTTGTCATATACAAAGCGGCGCTTCTTGTCCGTTTTTTCATCCTTTTCGCCAACCTCTGCAAAGACGGCCTTGGTAACGGTTTTCGGTGTTATACCGTGCGCCTTGTTGTACGCCATCTGCTTTTCGCGGCGGCGCGCCGTCTCGGTCAATGCGGCGTTCATCGAATCCGTCATGCGGTCCGCATACAGTATCACGCGCCCGTTTGCGTTTCGCGCCGCGCGCCCGATTGTCTGAATAAGCGACCGCGTGGAACGCAGGAAACCCTCTTTGTCCGCATCCATAATCGCAACCAGTTCACATTCCGGAACGTCCAGCCCCTCGCGCAGCAGATTGATTCCGACCAGAACGTCGTATTTCCCCAGTCTCAAATCACGCAGCAATTCTATACGCTCCAGCGTTTCGATATCACTGTGCAGATATTTTGCGCGCACGCCGTTTTCATTTAAATAATCCGTCAGCTGCTCCGCCATTTTTTTGGTCAGCGTCGTTACCAGAACGCGCCCTTTTGTCCCGCGTATCTGGTCCAGCAAATCGTCAACCTGGTTTGTTGTCGGCCGCACGTCGCACACCGGGTCCAGCAGACCGGTCGGACGTATCACCTGTTCCGACACAATGCCGCCCGCCGCATCCAATTCCCACGGCGCGGGCGTTGCGGAAACAAATATCGTCTGGGGGCGCAGCGCATCCCATTCCTCAAACGTCAGCGGTCTGTTGTCGATGCACGCCGGCAGACGGAATCCATACTGCGACAGCGTCTCTTTGCGCGCACGGTCCCCGCGCGACATCGCCGAAATCTGGGGGACGGTGACGTGGCTTTCATCAATGAACAAAACGGCGTCACGCGGCAGGTATTCGAACAGTGTCGGCGGCGGCATTCCCGGGGCGCGCCCGGATAAATATCGCGAATAGTTTTCAATTCCGCGGCATGTGCCCGTTGATTCCATCATCTCTATATCGAAATTCACACGTTCGCGCAGGCGCTGTTCCTCGATATATTTCATGTTTTCATGAAAGTAATCCAAACGTTCTTTCAAGTCGGATTTTATCTGTCCGATTGCCTGCAGAATGCTGGGCATCGGCGTCGCATAGTGCGTATTGGGATACACCGCCACCCGGTCCAGCCTGTGCAGCTTTGCCCCGGTCAACGTGTCAAACTCCCATATCTCCTCTATCTCGTCGCCAAAGAAGGACACCTTCCATGCGCGGTCCAGGCTATGCGACGGAAATATGTCCAGCGTGTCGCCGCGCACCCGGAAATCACCGCGCTCAAACGCGACATCGTTTCGCTTGTACTGAATATCCACCAATGCGCGCATAACATCCCGCATTCCGATTTTGTCGCCCGCATTTAGCACCAGTTTCATTCCCGAATACTGTTCCGGGCTGCCCATACCGTAAATGGACGACACCGACGATATTACGACAACGTCGCGCTCTTCCAGCATGGCGCGCGTCGCACTGTGGCGCATCCGGTCCAACTGCTCGTTAATCGACGCGTCCTTGTCGATATACGTGTCGGTGGTCGGCATATACGCCTCTGGCTGGTAATAATCATAATACGACACGAAATATTCGACGTGATTGTTCGGAAAGAACGACTTCATCTCCGTGTACAGCTGCGCCGCCAGAATCTTGTTCGGCGCCATAATCAGCGCCGGCCGCGACAGTTCGGCAATCACATTCGCCATCGTGAACGTTTTCCCCGAACCCGTCACCCCCAGCAGAACCTGGTTGCGGCGCCCTTCGCGAATGCCGCCCGCCAGTTCGGCAATCGCCGTTGGTTGGTCGCCCATGGGTTTATAGTCGCTTTGAAGATCGAATATGCTCTTTTTCATTTTAATTGTTAATATAATTCATTATAATAAAAATACAAGGAAAGAGAAAATGGCATTAAAACCCAGAACCCGCCGCAGAATAATATACTTTTCCGCCGCATTTGTCGCCGTCGCCGCCATCATGGTCGTGGTGGTGCCGCCAATGTTCACATTAAACCGTTTAAAACCGAAACTGGAGGCGGCGATTTCCGCCCAGACGGGGGTCGAGACGCGGATTCAAGGCGACGTGCATTTCAGCCTGCTCGGCGCGGCGACAATTGTCGCGCGCGACGTCCGCGTGCCCGACGGCCGCATCGGCGCCGCGGCGTTCCGCATTCCGATATCGTCCCTGTTCAATATTGAAAACGCGCGCCTGTCGCACCGCATCGGCGTGTATGACGCGGATGTAAAGATATCGCGCCTGGTCCCGGTCGCACCGGAATACGATATCGAGCTGCACAACTGCAACGTTGAATTTTTAGGCAAGGATTACAGAATTATAAACGGCGTTGTCGGCGACGGCAATTTCCAGGCGACCGTCCGCACGGACCAGCACAGATACGACATCAAACTGGACGGCGACGCGTTTTACGTCACAAACAAAAACAATAATCTGGTGCTGCTGGGGAATTTAACCGGCGACGGCGGCGCGCGCGGCACAATGTCGCTGCAGACGGACGACGTCAACCGCATGTTTGAATTTGAGCAGCCCAAAATCCCCGGCATGATTGATTTGGAAATGAAGTTCGACTGGGACGGCGGATACGGCGTTCGATTCTCGGACATACATGCGAACAACTTTACCGGCAACATAGAACTGGCACCCGACGGACGCCGCAATATTCAGATATCTTCGTCCGACGCGGTGTTTGATTTTTCATTCCTGTTGAACCCGACGCGCTTTATATACGAAACGTCGTTCAATTTGAACCTGCGCGGCCGCTTGACGCTGGCGGGTCATGAATTTTCGCATTTAATTGTTCAGGCGACCGGCACGCCCCAAGCACTGCGCATTGAAAAAATCGTCGCCGACAACACGGTAATCAGCGGCGGCGTAATATCCGCCGACGGCGCACACGATTTGGCTATAGCGACAAAAATAGACGGCCGCATGGCCACATGCATGTTTTCAGGCACGCCCGATAAATGGTCGTGCGACAAATTCACGTACCGCGGCATGACGGGCACGCTGAATGTCGACGGCGACACGTTCACGGCGACCGTAACATCCGACGCGCCGATGCCGTCCGATGAAGATGTTCGCGGCATGCTGGAAAAACTCGGGCGCCGCGGCCAGGTAAAATTCATATTCGCGGACGCGGCCGGAACGCTGTTTATGGAAAAAGACACCGTTCGCCCGGAATTTAAATTCGCACGCGACAAGACGCTTTCCTGGATGCGCGGCGAAATGGATTTCATCCCGGCATTCATGCGCAATGAAATCGGCGACTTTGCATTAAGCGGCGACCGCGTCACATTCCGTCCGCACAGCGGGCGCTGGGAATTAACGACCCAGGGCGACGCATTCGTAATATCGGGACGCAGTCTTCACGACTGGTTCCCAGACATGGATTTGCGCGCGATTGCCGACGGCGAGTATTTCGTGTCGGGTCTGCGCCGGGACGACGCCATATCCAATCTGACAATCCGTTTCTTAGAGCATGAATTTATCGGCACCGCCGCCGGAAAAACAATCACGCTGAAAACGGACACGCTGAATCTGGACGCATTGACGGACCAGGGCTATATCGACAACTATGACGAGATGGAATTCTTAACGGACGCGCCGATAATGCTGCCGTTTGATTTGAACGCCAACATATCGTTGCAGGCGGACAAGCTGATATACAACGGCGACGAATACAGCAATTTTGTATACAGCCGCAAAGACTCAAACCAAACGTTCTCGATATCGGACCGCGACCGCGGAAATTTGCTGATAATAATATCAAAGGAGAAAAAGGAATATTCCATTTCCGTCCAGGCCAGCAACTTTAAACTCTCCGGCGCGCTGCTGGGGGCGGACATGCCGCTGAACGTATCCGACACACGCATCACGGGCGAGGCGGACATACGCACATCCGGCAAGATTGCGCACGACATATCGTACAACATGGCCGGCACAATCGACGCGACCTTTACAGGCGGATACATAATCGGATTCGGCGTCGATGAATTTTACGCCGCCGCGCCCGACATAACGACACTGAATGCGGAATACGCCATATCAAACGCACTGGACGGCGGACGCAGCGTGCTGAAGGAAATGAACGTAAAGGGCGAATTCGCGGGCCGTGATTTCCAAACGACCGCACCTTTAACAATATCCATGCGTCACGCCACGGCCGGTGGCGCGCTGGAGATAACGGACGGACGCATGCGCGCAAACATGGACATAATCCTGCGCGGAACGTCACCCGCACCGACGCCCATATCGGTCCAGATTTTACCGTCCGGCACGCGGCGTTATTCCCTGTCTGAAATAATGAAGAATTTCGATGCGTCGTTCCTGCGCGAATTTATCGCAACGCATACAAAGTTTTAACGCGCGGCGGCGTTTTGTATTCCGCGCATAAACGCCGCGCGTGATATCGCGGCACCCGACGCGTCCGCATAATACATAAAACCGCCCACGCGCACGGAATGAAATCCGGCACTGTAAAAGCGTATGCCACGCATGTTCCGCAGCAGGGTTTTGTTCCGCCCAATCAAATCCGCGCGCCGGCCGCGCAACAAATCCGCCGCCATCCCGATCAGACCGCCCGCATCATACGGCGCATACAGCAGCGCGCCGCGCTTAACCAGGCGCGACATGTCGTATTTCCCCTGGCCCGCGGCCAGGGCATTTTTCTGATACGGGCTTAAATTCAACATTTCGGACAATTTATCAAGATGCGGATTCATATTGGCACTCTCCATATAAAAAAATTATATATGGGAAAAAATTGTTGCCAATAGGTTTGATTTCTTACAAAAAAACACCCGCCAATCGGCGGGCGTTTTTTGCCGCATTAACCTTTCTTGCGAACCTGTATATGAACCTCGCGCAGCTGCTGCTCGGTCACCTCGCGCGGGGCGCCCAGCATCAGATCCTGGCCGCGCTGATTGGTCGGGAATGCGACAACCTCGCGCAGGTTGTCCTCGCCCAGCATAATCTGAATCAAACGGTCCACACCGAACGCGCATCCGCCGTGCGGCGGCGCGCCGTATTGAAACGCGGCATACATTCCGCCGAATTTCGCCTTTACGTCCGCCTCGCCGTATCCGGCGATTTCAAACGCGCGCACCATCGTTTCCGGGTTATAGTTGCGCAGGCCCCCGCTGCAAATTTCGGCGCCGTTCAAAACCATGTCGAACTGGTTCGCCTTTATCTTTAACGGGTCGCCGTCCAGTTCCCCGCGCGGCAAAGAAAACGGATTGTGCCCGAAATCAATCGCACCGGTTTCCTCGTTCAATTCATAGAACGGGAATTCTTCAATCCAGCACAGACGGAATTCCTTGTCGTCAATTAATCCCAAATCGTTGCCCAGCTTTATGCGCAGCTTGCCCGCCGCCTTGGCCGCGGCGTTCGCCTCGTCACAGACAAAGAACAGCGTCGAACCGTCGCCCGCGATTTCGCGCAGTTTGGCGATGCGCCCCGCATCCAGTTTTTTGGCGACCGGACCTTTTGCCTCGTCGCCAAAGACGATGTAACCGAGCCCCCCCAGCCCCAATTCTTTGACCGCATAATCGCCCAGCCGGTCAAACCAGCTGCGCGGCTTGTCCGCGGATGCCGGGGCCGGAATGGCGCGAACCACGCTGCCGTTTTCAATGGCGCCGGCAAAGATTCCAAAATCGGAGCCGCGGAAAATTTCCGTCACGTCTGAAATTTCAATCGGGTTGCGCAAATCCGGCTTGTCACAACCGTATTTCAGCATCGCTTCATCATACGGGATATGCGGAATGTCCGCGCATATTTTCGCACCCGGCACAAATTCGCGTATCAGCGCCGGAATCAGTTCGTTCCCGACGGCCTGAATATCCGGCAAATCGACAAACGACATTTCCAGGTCCAGTTGGTAAAACTCCAACAAACGGTCGGCGCGCAAATCCTCGTCACGGAAACACGGCGCAATCTGGAAATAGCGGTCGAATCCGGCAATCTGCAGCAACTGTTTAAACTGCTGCGGCGCCTGGGGCAATGCATAAAACATTCCGTGATGATGACGGCTTGGCACGATATAGTCGCGCGCCCCCTCCGGGCTGGATACAGTCAAGATTGGCGTCTGAAATTCCGAGAATCCCATGTCCCACATTTTATCGCGCAGAAACTTCATAACGCGGTTGCGGAACAGTATGTTGTTATGCAGGGATTCGCGGCGCAAATCGATATAACGATGCTTTAAGCGCAAATCCTCGGCCACGGTGTCATCGTCGCCGAACACCTGGAACGGCAGAACGTCCGAATTTGTCAGAATGTCGAATTTGTCGGCCTTGATTTCAATCGCGCCCGTCGGAATCTTGTCGTTTACGGCCGCCGCATCGCGGGCCACAACCGTGCCCGTGATTGTGATTACGGATTCGGGGCGAACTTTTTCCAGCGCCGCATCCCCGCCGTCAAACACGCACTGCGTTATTCCGTAATTGTCGCGCAGGTCGATGAACAGCAGCGAACCGTGGTCGCGCTTGCGATGAACCCAGCCCGACAAAGTCACCTTTTCGCCGACATTGGACGCGTTCAATTCCCCGCATGTATGGGTTCTGTATTTTGATTTAAGTGATAACATTTTGGTCCCTTTTTACGTGATATCGGGGGCGCTGGGAAAACTACCCGCGCGGTGCCACCCCGGCTTATAACTTATCGTACATGTGCGCGCCCGCTCGGTGGGTGTCAGTCACGTCATCGCGAATCCAACGCATCATTTTGGCAAATTATAAACAAAAATACGCGCGCCGCAACAAAAATACGCGCGCGCCCAAAATATTTGAAAATACGGCCAAAATGCGCTATAATAAAGTCGTCAAAACAATACGATAAAAAAGGAATTTTAAATGGCTGACCAAGTGCACGTCACAGAACAAAACCTTGCCCAGTTTCAACAATGGCTGTTAACACTGCGCGAGGCGGATTTTAACCCGAACCTGTATTTCGACCTGCCCCTGGATGTGATTTTAAACGGCGCCCCGAACCTGTCCGCGGCGGCCCAGGAAACATTGGCCTATGTCGTGGCATCGGGCCACGGATACGGCAAACTGTTGCGCGATGCAAACACAATGCTGGACCAGGCGAACAAATTCCCGGTATTGCTGGGCCGCGCATACGCACGCGCCGGCAATCGACGGGCGATAGAGGGTCCATCAATATTCAACGCGATTATCGCGGCAATGGAAAAACGCCCGCTTGAACAAAATATTGCCGGAATATATGCATTGCTGCCGCACGGATACATATCTTATTCATCCATTGGTACCGGCGACATATCCAAAACATCAAAAGAAAATGCAATTCTGTTGAACAAAATATTCGAAATGTCGAAAGACCCGTACAGCAGCCAGGCCAATTCCAACGCGCACGAGCTTATACAGAACATGAACATGGGCCAGCTGATAAACTTTCGCGCGGCGTCGCCCGAATTTCGTAAAAGAATAAATCAGTCGATATTCGGCAACTCCAGATACCTCAAAGAGGTGATGGAAAAGATGGACAGCGACCTGATTGATGAACAGGTGCTGTCGCATGCGCTAAAAAGTTCCGCCGCATACCGGCCGAAAACCGTTGACACGGCAAACGCGAAAACACAGGCGGAAAAGAACGCTAATATTCTGCCGGCATATTATACGAAACTGCGCGACGCCATGATACGCCTGGTACAAAATACAGAAAAACACGACCCGAACAATTACGGTCGTGAGAAAGCCCTGGCCGTGCGTTTCAAGGAAATTCTGCCGCGCATGATGGGCGCCAAAACATGGCAGGAAACCGACATTCAACGAAACAATTTGGCCATGGACGTCTATATGAATCTGTTACAGCGCGACATTTTGGAGGGCCGCGCCGAACAGTTGACACCGGACGAACTGCAGATGGTTCTGCGTGCGGACAAGCATAATTTCTTTATCCGCCACATTCCGGAACAGGTCATAAGAAACAGCAAGATTCAGCTTAACCGCGAACAGACATTGCTTCTTCAGGCGGACAATGCACAGTCCGCAGAGGCGATGATTAACTCGCCGCGCATATCCGCGCGCGACAAAAAGGCCGGCCTTGAAAAACTAAAGCGCACAATAGACGACGAGGCACCGATACGCGAAGAATTGACCGAGGCTTTGACGCAATACGACAGCGAGTATAAAAAAATGACCGACGCTGGCAGCGCATACGACGTTGCCGATGCGGTTTATACGAACATGTCCGACATTCAAAAGGCGTGCAAAAAAATCGCGGAGTATTTCAAGGACGGCCAACCAAATGAACAGGAGGCGAACCTGGCGGTCGGGGAACTGGAAAAGACAATCTATGCCTATATAACGGGCGCGGCCGACAACACCGTCGCAACGCCGCAGCAGAAAGGCCTGCCGCTGTTGTTCGGACGCGACCAAGAGAAAAACCGTCGCGAACATCTGGCGAACGCAATAAATGAACTCAACCGCCTGCTGAACACGATACGGGGCCGCATGAACGACGCAAAGCTGTCCCAATGGAAAAAGTACAAGGGGACAATCCTGACACGGGAATCGCTGGAAAATGCGTCGGGCATTGCAAACGGCGCGCGAAACACCGCCGACGCCGCCCGCCGGAGCTTCAAAAGCACCCAGGAAATGCACCCCAGACGCAGCATCGAGGCAGAGCGTAATAGATACGAGTCTAAAAAGGAAACGCTTGCCCGTGCCACGGCCGAGTTCGAGCGCCAGCAAGAAAACATGCGCAAACTGTCGCGCAAGCATACGGGCCGCGACCAGACAGGCGAATTAACCGCCGTCACGGCCGACATGACGCCAGAGGAAAAACGCGCCACACGTCAAAAGAACAAGGCGGTTTTACAGGACAAACTGGCCGCGCGCAAAAAGAAGCCGGCGCACAATTTGCAGGAAATGCTGGCAAATGCGGACATGGACCGATAAAGGCGAAAAACAAAAACCGGCCGATTGGCCGGTTTTTTATTGTGCCCTATTGTTTTATTCCACCAAAGGCAGAGTCAAATTCAACCTCGCGGCCGGTTGCGTTGTCTTTGAACTCGGCCCCGACGCGATATGTCGCCTCTGACGCGACGCCGCCGTCGCCAAAGAAACGGCCCGTCGCATAATTGTCATGCATCGTCATGTTGTCGACACGAAAATCCGCCGCGACATTTTCGCCGCCGGACAGATTTATCGTGCCGTCCTTGTGCGCCGTCACGTTGTACCAAGGCTTGTCCGCAGTGGCAAAATTCATGGTCAACGTATGATTTCCGGACGCATCGACGACCAGCTTTGCATCGTCCGTCTTTGACACCTGGTTCGCGATGCGGTCCGGCATATCCGCCTCTATATACGCGACGGCCGTCCCCTGGTATGTCGCGCCTTTTGCCAAGTCGGCGTTTACCACCTTGTCCGCACGGCCGCCGGTAAATACATAGAAATCACGGTCGGTCTTGGTCGCCTCCAGCTCGGTCTCCATCGCATATCCGAAATCAGCGAACTGCAGTCCGGCCTCGCGCCCCAGTGTCGCCAGATTCAGCACGCTTGTCTTGCCCGGTTCCAAATGTTTGTATTCGTTTTCACCCGTCTTTGCGTACATGCGACCATCCAGTTCAACCGCCGTTATATTCCCGGCGCCGTCCAGCGTGAATCTGAACACGTCACGGCTGAAATTATCGCCGCTTTCCGCATCGCCGCCGTTCCATGACTGCGCGGCCGCCGGCATGTCAATCGCGGGTTCAACCGGTGACGGAACATAATCCGAATGATGATGCCCGCCGCGGCCAGCCATACATCGCCGCGCGTCCA
The DNA here is from genome assembly GCA_947646585.1 of uncultured Alphaproteobacteria bacterium. Classification (GTDB taxonomy): domain Bacteria; phylum Pseudomonadota; class Alphaproteobacteria; order Rs-D84; family Rs-D84; genus Enterousia. The sequence goes on from CANSHD010000001.1 coordinate 203,143, forward strand.
CACATAACGCGGTCCCGTCGCCATGCTTAAATACAAATCATCGTATTTGCTTTTGTCGTAAAAGTTCGCATAAACGTTGGCCTCTGATTTCCAGCGCCACGCATCGGACAATTTGAACTCGTAATTTCCGCCAAGCGTCAAATTCGCCCCGATCGCAGATTCCGGCGCGTCCAGCGTCCGGCACATCAAACCGAACATTGTCATTATGCATTCCTGGCCCCCGACGACGTTGTTAACGTTGTTGTCGGGCGCGGCGCCGAAATTAAACCACACGTTCCAGTTCTTGTTCTGGCGCACGACATATCGGTAATAATTCATGACGCGCTTTGCATCGTCCGACAAATCGTCGCCGGCCATCGCCAGACGCAGATGATAATCCGCCCGCCGCCATTTTTTCTGATGCATATAGCATACGGCCATCTCAAACCGAACGCGCGCCAGTCCCGGATACGTGTCCAACAGCGCCTGATATATCTTTATCGCCGCGTCATAATCGCCGCGCTGTTGCGCAATCCGGCCCTGTAAAAAGCGCCGCTCTATCTCCAGCGCAACGCTGCCGGTATCCGGTAATTGTGTCAAAATCTGATTTGCGTGTTCAAAGTCGCCGCGACGAACCATGTCGCCCGCGGTCCGCATCGCATCGGCTGCGGTCATCGTAATCTCGGCCGCGCCGCTTGGGACGATAAAAAACAACAAAAACAAAACGGCGATTATTTTTCGCATCTGCGCGCGGCCACCTTTCCATTCACTAAAAATGGTATCCAAACGCATCACAAAATCAAATAAAAAATCAGACGCAAAACGCGTCTGTATCTCTGGTGCCCTAAGCAAGAATCGGACTTGCGACTCGTCCTTACCAAGGACGTGTTTTACCACTAGACTATTAGGGCCGTGTCCGCTAATTATACGGGCCCGGCCCAAAAATGCAAGGATAAAATGCGCACCTATTCTATGCAGCAGTTAACCGCATTTTTAACCCAGTTCTTCAGCTTTCCCATCGATGTCGGGGCCTTGTCCGGCGCGGCCGTCACCGCCGCATCGTATTTTGCCGACGCTCTTTTTTCCTTTGGCACGTATTTTAAATCGGACGCCCCCCCCAGCATTCCCATATTCAACCCCCAGAACATGCAGTACAGGCCGTATGAATCATCAAACAGCGCGTACGCTTGGGCTTTATCACCGGCGGCCAGCGCCTTTGTCCCTACCTCAAACAAACGCATACTTGAGGCCAACAGATGCTTGGATATGCACCAAACCTCGCCCTCGTATGACGGAATGATTTTCTGCATCATGCGCTTGCGCATATCGCGTACCTCGTTTATCTGGTCGTAAAAGGCGGTCTTGCCCGTCTTTGCACCGGAAAACATCAGATGTTCTTCAATCGAAATCAGATTCATAATTCCAATCGACAAATCCTGGTCCGACGACAAATCCTTTGGATTTACCTTTTTGGCCGCATCCATCTTTTCCACGAATTCTTTTACACTTTTAATCTTTTGCATTTTGTTTTTCTCCCCCAAATGTTTATCTGCATATTGTCAACAGCCCGCTGGCCACGGCCAGCACAACAACCGGCAGCACGACCTTTTCAAACGGAAAGTGCGCATGACCGCCGTTTTTCATTTTCATCCAATCGTATAATTTTTCAGTCACGATAAACAGCACCGCCCCCAGCACTGTTCCGAACAACAGCGGGTCAACGTTTAAAAATCCAAAATATTCGCACGGGCTGTATCGTAACTGGCCGATATATGCAAACCCGATTGTCGCAACCGACACAGCCAGTACAATCGCGTTTCGCCCCGGAAATCGCCATCCGCGCTTATCCATAAACCGTATAATCCAATAACCCATTATGGCCAGAAACGCACCAACCCACAGGCCCGCCACCGCATCCGGCACGCCGATGCGTCGCGTTATCGGCAACGCCGCGCCAATTGCCACTGTGCATATCGGACACGCCGGATTTGCAAACGCCACCGCCGGCATCATCGCCATAAGCGCGACCATCAGTTTTTTCATAATTTCCCCCTTTCTTATATATCAAAAATCATACATATAATAAATAATATATATTAAAAAGTCAAATAATTATTTGCCGCCAATAAAAGTAAGTGCTATCATGAACACATGGAATTACCAGACACCGTTATAGAAAACCAGCTGCCCGCGCACATTATGGCGCGTGCGTCGCGCGGAATTGCGTACATATCACACCCGTTGCGTCTGCGCATACTGGAATGGCTGGACGTGAACGGCGCGTCATCGGTGTCAAGCATCGCCCGCGGCACCGGCACCGAACAGATGATAGTATCCCAGGCACTGCGCAAAATGCGTGACGCAAATCTGGTCCGCGCCACGCGCCATGGAATTTTCATATATTACGAAATAAACGAGGAATACCCGGCCAGCATATTCGTATGCCTGCGCAAGCTGTTCGGTCACATGACGGACCAGTTGAAATTTCTGCGCGACGATTACCGTGAAATACTGCCGACCGATTATACGACAATGGCCGCAAACAGAATAAAGCTGTTCGCGCACATTGACAAGATGCGCATACTGGAATACCTAATGTACCGGGGCCGTGATTGCGTCTGCAACATTGCCGCGGGCGTTGGCCTGCCCCAGATAAAGGTGTCGCAATATCTGAAAAAACTGGCCGACGACGGATTTGTAACATCGCACCGCGCGGGCCGCTTTGTATATTATGCCGCGACACCTGGCGTGCACCAGACCGCAATCGGATGCATTCATAAACGATACGAACGCACGGGCGATAAATTTTAAAACGGGCCAATCGGCCCGCTTTTATTTTTTACCAATACATTCCGCGCACCCGACGACGCAGCCCCCGCACCGGTATCAAGGACGATGCCGCGCGCGTCACGCCGCGCATGAAATATGAAAATTTGCTGTCGGGAATCTTTTTGTCCGTCGCCCCGCGCAGCCATTGCGTACCACCGTATTTCGGCGTGTTCTTTTCACGGCTGATTATTTTCACCATCACCGCGTCACCCGGCGCCAGATGCTTTAACTTGTGTTCCGGATATCCGTACGCACGTCCGCACAGCAGAAAATCGCGCGTCGCCAGATATGCGTTCAAATGACTTTCATCATCGACCACCGCATTGATTCCGTTTTTAATGTCCGTCTGAACATTTTTGGAAAGCGTGCGGCACATTTCCAAAAACGCATCCGCCGTCCCGCCGTTAAAGGCCCCGCATACATAGTGCCGCCCCGTGCCATACGGAACGTACGCGGTGCTTTCCTTGCGTCTTTCATAGGGGAACCCATCTGGCGTATCGCGCCAGATGTCGCCATGGCGACCGGGATGCAGACTGGCGCACAGGCCGCCGTCCCATTCGCGCGGCGCGATTTCAGATAAATCCGTGTCGTTTATAAACTTGAAATTCGCGTTGAAAAAGAACAGATAATCAAATTTCGACAGTTCCTTTTTATGCGCGTAAAACATTTCAAAGCGCATTAAACTGTCATACGGCCAGCCGCGCTTTTGTGCAGGAATAATCGTGACGTTGTCACGGCGCATCGCATCGGTCGGATTGTCGGTCCATATGAAATAATGCTTGTCCGCATGCAGCAGGTGCCGCTCGCAGCTTTCATAAAACTCATCCCAGAAAACCGTATAGCGCCCCAGCGCAATATATAAAATGCCAACCTTTGCCATAGCGGCCTCCTTTGTATTTTTATTTTAAAACCAGCGCCAGTCCGCAATGATCCGTCGGTTTGTCCGCCAGACGCGGCGCCATGTCAATCTCGCACGCGCGCACCATTTCCGCCGCCGCACGATTGCACAGGAAATAATCCAGTCGCAGCCCCTGTTTGTTTCCAACCGTGTCGCGGCCGCGATATCCGTACCATGTGTAATCGACATCATCCGGGTGCAGATGCCGCCACGCGTCCGTCCACCCCAACGCCAGCCACCCGCGCATTATCGCGCGCGCCTCCGGTGCGGCGATTGCGATGCCGACATAGTTCGCGGGCTTCCACACGTCACGGTCCTCTATCGCAATGTTAAAGTCGCCGCCGATTACGACCGGCTCCGGTGAATCCAGATACGGGGCGATATAGTCCGTGAACGCATGCAGCCATTCCAGCTTGTACGGGAATTTTGGCGAATCCACCGTGTCGCCGTTCGGCATGTAAACGTTGATAATGCGAACGCGCCCGTCGATGACACATTCGATAAAACGCGCGCTTGCATCCGCGTATCCCGGCATGCCGCGCGTGACGTCTTCTATTGAAAATTTTGAAAACACGGCCACCCCGTTCCAGCTTTTCTGGCCGAACACTTTTATATTGTATCCGTAATCGTCAAACAGATTGTACGGGAACGAGGCGTCTTCTACCTTTAATTCCTGAACCATGATTACGTCGTATTCGCCGGCGCGCAAAATGTCGATAAAGCTCTGTGCGTGCGCACGTATGGAGTTGATGTTAAGCGTTAAAATTTTCATATTTGCAATATTCCCTTTAGAGGTTATAATAATTCCTGTCCAATATAAAAACAACAAGGAATTTTTGTTATGAACATGTATCAATTACTGGAAAAAGCCGCTGCCACATGGCCGGACAATTTGTTTCTGGTCCGCGAAGGGGTGACATTTTCCGGGTTTGTTGAACTGGTTAAACGCCGCGCGGCTGAACTGCATGCGGCCGGCATGAAACGCGGCGATATCGTGGGTGTGCTGTCGCACAATATTCCCCAGATGCCGACGACCATGTTCGCGATATGGTATCTGGGCGGAACGGTTCTGCTGCTTGATACCAATTTAACACCGTTTGAATACGACAACATGACGGCAACAACGGACTGTCATTTGGTATGCGCGGAAAAGTCGTTCTTTTACAAAACCAAAAAGTTCAAGTTCTTTGACATCGCACAGACCGATGGCAAGGCGAACGGCCGATTGAAACCGGCGCCCCTGGAACCGCTGGACGTTGCGACACTGTCGTTCACATCGGGCTCCACCGGCACGCCAAAGGTTGTGCCGCTGACGCACTTTAACTTAATCGAATGTTCCAAGTCTTTGGACGACATGCGCGATTATATCGGGCCGGGCGATATTATGTACGGTTTCCTGCCAATGTATCACATATTCGGCTTTGCGGTTGAATTGTTGGCAACCCTGCATTACGGCGCAGGCGTACTGCTGCAGCCGACGGTTAATCCAAAGGAAATCATGGCGGACTTCAAAGAATTCCGTCCGCATGCGATTCCGGCCGTCCCCCGTTTGTTTGAGGTTATACGTAACCGCATCATAGATACGCTGAAGGCCAAACATATGTGGTGGCTGGCGTCGCTGGTGCTGAAATACGGCCATATACTGAAAAAGATTGGTTTGGGCTTTCTGGTACGCAAAGTACAGGACCCCGTCCGTGCAATATTCGGCGGGCGCGTGTCGCTGTTGATTGCGGGCGGCGCCGCAACCAAGCCGGAGGTGGAAACATTCTACGAACGCCTGGGCATGAAATTTATTCAGGGTTACGGCTTAACCGAAACGGTCGGACCAATCTGCATATCCAAACCGCTGAAAAAGCGTTTCCCGTTTGCATTCGGCGCGCCCACAACAAACAATGAATGCGAAATCCGCGACACGAACGAAGACGGTGTCGGCGTTCTGTGGGTGCGCGGTCATCAGGTGTTCGGCGGATACTTAAACAACCCCGACGCGAACGAGGTCGTGTTCGACGAACGCGGATTTTTTAACACCGGCGACATGGTGTCGATGGATAAAAACGGCGAACTGCATTTCGCCGGCCGCAAAAAACAGGTTATCGTTTTGGATTCCGGCAAGAACGTCTATCCGGACGAGCTGGAGGCGCTGTTCATGAAAATCCCGGGCGTTAACAACGTTGCGGTATTCGAACACAAAATCAAAGACAAAACGGTTGCATACGGCGTGTTCAGCGTTGATAAAGACATGACAATGGACAAATTGGCCGCGGCCGTCGCGAACGCGAACAAAAAGGTTGCCAGCTATAAATGGGTCACCCATTTTGCAATGACAACCGAAGAACTGCCCACGACCAGCACTCAAAAGATAAAGCATCACGTCGTGCGCCAGAACTTAATCGACGGAAAATATCCGTTGCGTCGTGAATAAACGACAAATAAAAACACCGGCAATCGCCGGTGTTTTTTTATTTGTTTTCCGTCGCCGCATGCGCCATCACCGCCAGTGTAAATACACGGCGCAGGATATTCCGCGGTATCAAATCCTTGCCGCATTCGTACCGGTGCAACACCTCCAGCGTGCACCCCAGCAGCTGCGACATATTTGTTGCGGATATCTTATTGTGGGAACGCGCCGCTTTTATCGCGTTGCCAAAATATTCCGCACTGACCATTATTGACATTTTTTCCTCCATTGGTTTTTATATTAAAAACACCGCCGTGATGAAGGGCGGTTGGAGGTTCATAACTACTGTAACAATAGTGTTGCTTATTCAATATATTCGCAACCCTCCAACCGGTTGTGGAGTTAAACGTTACAAGAGGTTATGACACCTCACACCGGGTATCACCCGATGCAATGTGCATTATATCATGATTAAGCATGCATGCAAATAAAAAACCGGGCGTACGCCCGGTCTGTTAATAATTCGCCAAGCTGCGTCTTTCCATCCATGCGGAAATTCCCGGCACCAGAAAGAACACCACCCCCAGCATCTGCCAAACGGCAATTCCGCTGATAATGGAGAAATACATTACCATCGGCGAAATGCCCGTCGCCCATACCGCAACATACAGCAGTATCGGAAAGTATGTCAGCGCCAGCGCAATCACGCCCAAAATTAAATTTATGAAAAACGCGCGAAACAGCATTCTGTGCTTCATGCGTAATTTCATGTCCTGTTCTTGGATAAAATCTTTTTTCATTGTTTCTCTCTTTGGTTATGCGCATATTATACCACAAAAGAGATATATTAAAAACGGAATGTTGTCATATATAATACTGGATTGCTTCACATGCGTTCGCAATGACAATGATTCTAGAACGACTGTCATTGCGAGGGGCGACGCCCCGCGGCAATCCAGTTAATCAAATGAATCTGCTCATATTGCTGTGCGCCAGTGCGATTGCAATCGCATCCGCCTCGTCCGGGGTTTTCGGATTTGCCGCCGGCAACAAAATGCGCACCATCTTGTCAATCTGGTCCTTTGATGCGTGCCCCGCCGAGGTAAGCGCTTTCTTTATCTTGTTCGGTTCATACTCATAAACCGGAATATCGCGGTTCGACACCGCCACAATCGCCGCCGCGCGCGCCTGGCCCAGAACCAGTGTCGTCTTTGGATTGACGTTAACAAATATAACCTCTATCGAACATGCGTCCGGCTGAAACGTTTCGCACAATTCGGACACGCCGCGAAATATTATCGCCAGACGTTCCGGAAACGACAATTTTGCCGGCGGTAAAATAACACCGCTGGCGATATATTTACGGGCCGAACCGTTGCTTTCAATCACCGCCCAGCCCGTATGTAAAAGTCCGGGGTCAATCCCGAGTATTCTCATTACGCCGCTGCCGTGAACACTTTCTGTACGTCATCGTTGGCGTCCAGCGCGTCCACCAGTTTTTCAATCTTGGCCCACGCTTCGTCGTCCAAATCCATCGGCATGTTCGGAATCCAGGTCAGTTCCGCGCTGTCCGGTTCGCCCAGCACGTCGGACAGGGCTTTCTGAACCGTGATAAAGTCGTCCGGCTTTGTCGTGATGATAAAGCCCTCTTCCGACGTTTCCAGATTGTCCGCATTCGCGTCCATGATGATTTCCATCATCTCGTCCTCGGTCTTGCCGATTGACGCCGGATACATAATCTGGCCCGCGCGTGTGAACATGAACACAACACTGCCCTCTTCGCCCATGTTCCCGCCGTTCTTGGCAAAGATATTGCGAACCTCCGGCACGGTGCGGCGCGGATTGTCGGTTAAAGCCTCTACAATTACCGGAACGGCGCCCGGACCGTACCCCTCGTAACGCACCGCAACATAGCTTTCGGTATTTGCACCCGACGCTTTTTCAATCGCGCGCTTGATATTGTCGTTCGGCATGGACGCCTTGCGCGCCTGCAGAATCGCCAGGCGCAGACGCGGATTATTGTCCGGGTTCTTGTCCCCCAGCTTCGCCGCCATTGTTATTTCACGTGCCAGTTTAGTAAACAGACCGCTGCGTGCGGCGTCAACCGCACCCTTTTTATGCTGAATGTTGTGCCATTTGCTGTGTCCACTCATAATTTGACCTTTTAATTATATTGGATTAAAATTACCCCAAAAGGATAACAAATGATTGGCAAATTGCAAGGAGTTGTTGATTACACCGGCGACGGTTTCGTAATCATCATGGCCGGCCCCGTCGGGTACAAGGTGTACACCCCCGAATACCTGACCCCGAAATCCACCGTATCACTGTGGATTGAAACGGTTGTGCGCGAGGATTCGATAAGACTCTTCGGCTTTACAACAATCGCCGCCCAGAATCTGTTTAATATATTAACGGCCGTATCCGGCGTCGGGCCAAAGGTGGCGATGGGTATCCTGGGCACGATAAAGACGGACACGTTAATGTCGGCAATCGCCACGGGCGATGCAAAAACAATCGCGACCGCGCCGGGCGTCGGCAAAAAAGTCGCGGAAAAAATCATTGTCGAATTAAAGACACGGGTCGGCGGCGCATCATTTGATTTCGGCGCGGATATGGCCGGGGGCGCGTTGTCCGATTTGCTGGCCGCGCTTGAGGCGTTGGGCTATCGCCGTATGGACGTTGTGGAAATGGCGCAGAAATTGGTCGCCGACAATCCGGGTGCCGACGTGGCGCGCCTGGTGCCGATGGCGCTGAAAAACATAAGCGGAAAAAAATAAATGAACGGCGACACAATCTTTGCATTAAGCAGCGGTCACGGTAAATCCGGCGTCGCGGTTATCCGCATATCGGGCGATAATCTGGGGCAAATGGCCGAAAAATTTATCGGCCGGGCCGCCACACCGCGCCGCGCATATTTTGCCAATTTAACCGACGCCAACGGCGATTTGATTGACCAGTGTTTGATTATATATTTCGCCGCGCCAAATTCATTTACCGGCACCGACGTGATAGAGATTCAGTGTCACGGCGCCGATGCAGTGATAAAGAAAATATTTGAATATCTGGCGACGCTGGGGGCGCGAATGGCGCGGCCGGGCGAATTTTCACGCCGCGCATTTGACAATGGAAAAATGGATTTGGCCGACGTTGACGGCCTGGCGGCACTGCTGGACGCAAAAACGGATATGCAGCGCAAATGGGCATTGCGGTCGCTGTCGGGCGGGGACAGTAAAAAGTACCAGTCCTGGCGTCATGACATGACCAGCATATCTGCATACGCAGCCGCAATTTTGGATTATGATGCGGACGACCTGCCGGCAAATATCGGCGAAACGTTACGGGCGCGAACGGAAAAACTGCATTCGGAAATATCCGCCGCATTGTCGCACTTCGCCGCCGCACGCATGGTGCGCGGCGGAATAAACATTGTACTGGCAGGCCGGCCAAACGTTGGGAAATCGTCACTGTTCAATCAAATTGTCGGTGCAAACCGCGCGATAGTATCCGACATTCCCGGCACCACGCGCGACATAATATCCGCCGATATCGATATCAACGGATATCTGGTGCATTTGATGGATACAGCGGGCCTGCGCGACGCGGCCACGGACGAGATTGAAAAAATAGGCATTCAAAAAACACGCGACGAAATGAACGACGCCGACATTGTCCTGCACGTGTTCGACGCACCGACCGGTATAACGCCGCGCGACAACGAAATCATTGTCATAAACAAATCGGACCTGTGCGGCGCGACCGACGGCGCACTGTGCGTATCGGCCAAGACAGGCGACGGCATCGACATGGTAATGAATGCCATACGCGAAAAAATAAAACAGTTAACCGACGGCACGGACACGGACGTTGTTTTGAATGCCCGCACGCGCGAACTACTGTCCGACGCGAACGAAAATTTAGCCGCGGCCCTTGCCGCCGGCGACAACTGGGACATATTTGCGGAACACACGCGCCGCGCCGCGGATGCGGTGGGCCGAATACTGGGCGCAATCAGCGCGTCCGACGTCATGGACGCCACATTCGGTCAGCTGTGCCTGGGGAAATAAATCGGCAAAGTTTATTATTTAACTGGATTGCCGCGGTCGCTATCGCTCCCTCGCAATGACAGTCGTTCTAGACACATTGTCATTGCGAGCCCCAACGGGGCGTGGCAATCCAGTAAAAAAACATTACCGATTTATTTAAAAAGTATATCTAACACCAAAATCAATACCATAGCTGCCTTGCAAGTCTGCGTCATCTTCTGCATTAGGTACGGTCATATTCAACATTACATTATAACCCAGTCCGGCAAATTTGGTTTCTCCTCCAAATCCAAATTTCAAAACCAAAACCATAGCATCATCGTCAAATGTTTCGTTTCCATAGCCCTTTATGGATAACGACTCTTCTAACCACCCATACCCCAATCCAACAGATGCTATAAAATCAGTTCTATATTTAGAATCACCGGATAATTTTATATAATTATCATATGATAAATACAGGGTTGTAAAATCCAATTCCGCATCCATATACAACGGATTCGCGTCTCCATCTTTTAATTGTCCCAAATCCGGCATATAAGCCAATGTTGCGCTGACACCACCGTTATAAATTTTATCATGTTCGCCAAACCGCATACCGGCCGTCACAGACAACGCCACCGTACCACTATCATCTTTCCACAAATCATTGTCTATTTGATCGTCTACAATATCTGAAAACACCGGTTCCGCATATCCGATATTGGCCCCCACAAACCACTTTGTTTCCGCAAGCGCCGGCATCGCCATGACCGATAACAGAGCTGTTGTTAAAAATAATTTATTCATCCCATATCCTTTTTGTTAAATCAAAAACCACCCCTGGAAAATCCATAAGTGGTTGGAGGTTGAATACTATTATTTGCGGAAATAGTGTTGCTTATTTAAATATATCGCAACCCTCCAACCAATTTTGATTGGAGGTATTTTTTGTCCCCACGGACACCGCAAATAAAGGGTATTCACACCCTGTGTCATACTTATCAATGACACGTATAAATTATATACAATAGGAATTATAAAATCCAGATAAAACAAACACCCGCCATACGGCGGGATTTTTTTATTTGCGAAAGCTGATTTTTGCAACCGCATCGCGGCCGAAATATTTGTTGATTCGCGCGGTGATTTCCGGCGCCATGTACGACAACTGTAACGTGAAGGCGGGATTTGCCGGCCGCACGACAACATTGTATTTTCCGTCGCGTGTTTTTTTAATTGCCGCGAGCCGCGCAATCGATGCGATGTCCGGACCCATAATCGCGTCCCAGCGCCCGGCCAAATCAGCATCGGACGCCCGCACCCCCAGCATTTCCATGAGTCCCCCCAGGGCGCCCGCCAATGTTCCGGGGCGCCCGTCGCGCTTTTCCCATTTACCGACCGGGTTTGACATAATCGTAGACCTTTGGCATCAAGATATACATTTCGCCCTGGGCATGCTGGCCGTGGGCGTATTTATAGGCCTCGTCACCCTTGCCAAAGAATATGTCCGCACGAATCCAGCCCTTTATCGCGGACCCGGTATCCTGGGCAATCATCAGCCTGCGGAACGCGCGCCCGTCGGACAGGTTCGTGTTCACATACACCGGCAGTCCCAGTGTATATATATCCGTGTCCATGGCAACACTGCGGATTTTCGACAGCGGTGTCCCCAGCTTTCCAATAACATCCGGCGGAACGGATTCATAGAAATATACATAGCGCGGATTCTTATAGATAACGTCACGCGCCAGTGTTGGATTTGCCTTTAAATGGCTCCACACCGCGTCGGCGGAATATCCGCCCTCCGGCCGGATGCCGCGCGCGCGCAGCTCTTCGCCAATGGACTTAAACGGCATGTCGTTGACCGCCGCAAAGTTCAATTTTACGTCCGTTCCGTCCTCCAGTTTCAGGTTACCGCTGCCCTGAATCTGAATGTTCTGAACGTCAACGATATTCGCCCAGTACAAAACGCGGCCAATCTGTTTTTCAACAATGTCTTTTTTCGCAACGCCCTTGTAATTGCGGCCGTCTGTCGGAACCCCCATCAGCGGTTCGTTACACACCGCCGTTTTTGTGCGGCATGCCGGAATCACCGGCGAATAATAACCCGTGTATGTCCCGCGCGTGGCACCGGTGTCGGTGTGAATCTGGTACGGCTGAAAATTGGATTCGAACCATGCGCGCACCGTCGCCGTATCGGCCGACGCCGCCGGCAAGTTGCGGCACTTTTCCTCCAGCAATGCGCGGTCGGGCACCACGCGGCCGGTGTATTGAATCTTGGCCTTGCAAGTGTTGCGGAACGCCTGCAGCGCATAACGCACGTCATCGTCGCGCCATCCCGGCAGCGCCGAATAAGAAACCTTTTTCAAATTGGACGGGATAACGGAATTGTCGTCCGAACTGGTGTACGTTCCGCCTGTCGGTGACAAGTCGCGGCACGACGTCAGCGCAACTGCAACCCCCGCGCATATCGCCACGCGCATTAGTAATGTTTTCCCAAAAGCCATTTTTTGTTATCCCCCCACTTGTAAAAGAACTCTGATAATGCTATATTACCATAAAACGATGCGTAAAAAAAGGAGCAATCGCAATGGCAAAATTTAACATTATCTCCCAGTTCTTGAAAGACATCTCTTTCGAAAGCCCGAACGTACCGGAATTGTTCTTTAAGCAGGACAACGGCCAGGCAAAACTGGAAATAAACATTGATATTCAGATAAAGGGTGCGGAAAACAACCTGTTCATGGTTGATTTGATTACCAAGGTTCACTCGAAACTGGACGCGAACGAAAAAACAATATTCTTGATTGAATCCACATATTCGGGCCTGGTCCAGATGGAGGAAGAAAAAGACGAAGAAGCCAAAAAGCGCACATTGCTGATTGACGTTCCGACATTGTTGTTCCCGGCGGTACGCGGCCTGATTACACGTTTAACATCGGAATCCGGTTTCCCGACATTCGCAATGCAGCCCGTTGACTTTGCCCAGCTGTACGCACAGAAACAGGCGGCCGCCCCGGCAAACGCATAAAAAACGGCTTAAAACAAATAATAAGCACCCGGCCGGGTGCTTTTTTTACGTGACACGGAAAAAAATCAACTGTATCATGTCATCAAAGGATTAAGAAAGGGGGCCCCATGAAAAAATTATCCGTGATAATAATGCTGTTTGCATTGTCCGCATGCCACAACGACAGCGGCGGCCCGAAACATTTTTCCTATACCCCAAGCCCGAACGCCGGCATCGGCGCACCGGCAAATCCGGACTATCCTTTTGATAACAAGTCGGCAAAACATAACGCCGCAATAACCGGAATAATATCAAACAACAATTCGATAATATCCGATTATGTGACATACAGACTGCATAACTACAGCCATTACAACGGCGACATATCGGCCGACATTTCAAAAACGGAAATCGCGGACGCATTGCAATGGCTGATAACGGGCGAAAAAACAGCAGATGAAATCACAACAAAATATGCTGGCAAAGACGAGCTGCTGTATCTGGCCGTATATGCGATTGACAATCGTATAAACAACTGCATCAGCAAAAACGGCACCCCGGCCGGTTGTTTTGTAAAATGGCGCGGCAACAATCCGGAAACATTTAAAAATATCTCAAACGAAATTCTGAAATACACGACCCCGTTAAGTGCGACCGACGCCCGCATGCATACAGCCAACGACACACAGATTAAATTTATCATAGACGACAGCGGCGCCATAACCGGCGCAACCATTGTAAAGGACGGGACAGAGACCGACTATGAACATTGGATGAATCTGCCGACGGTGGAGCTTCCCGTAACCGCATATACAATGAACTATGATTCCGCAGGCAAGAATATGGGATTGATGTATTCGGACTTTGGAACATATTCCATTTCAAAACACCAATTTGAAGAAGACACGGGCAAAGACATTACAAGTATCGTCGAAAGTCGCGTTCCCTTTGCTGGCGGCTATGACAGTCATAAAGTGGATACCGCGGATATCGCCGCCGATTTAAGTTTTTCCGGCCGTGCGGTCGGCCGGGCGCAATCCGACACAAATACGGTTTACCTGGACGACGAGGCCACATTAAAATTCGAAAAAGAAACCGGCCACAGTACGATAAATGCGGACTTTAACAACTGGTACGATATTGAGGTAAAAGACAACGGCGAAATTAAATTCAGCAATTATACGGGCGACAACGACATTGTAAAACTGTCCGCCACCGAAAATCCGGACGGCACGATTACCGCCAACGGCGCAAATATGGATGTTGAATATTACGCCCCGCAGCCCGCCACCCGAATACCGACCGAGGCCGCGGGCCTGGTCCAATACACGGAAAACGCGTCGGGCATAAAAATGGATATTTCATTCGGTGCAAAAAAATAAATCCGGCAAACGCCGGATTTATTTTTAATTTTGGTAGCGGGAGAGGGACTTGAACCCCCGACACGTGGATTATGATATATCTGACCTGGAAATCAAAAAAACGCAGATTTCCGCACCTTTTAGCCCGTTTTTATACATCGCTTTTTTGTCCATATAGTCTACATATAGTCCCACGGATATAAAAAAATCAACTTTGTTGTATTTTTATCCATAATTATCCCGTGAACCGAATAATCCCCAAACCGAATTGACTGATACGATTATAATGGGTAAAGTATGTATACAATGATAAAAAATAAACTATTATTTCTATGTTTTCTCTTGATGGCTTGTGAAACTGTGCCATATAAGTTATCAAATATGTATTATGAAACTGCATATATCACAACCAAGTCGGCCAATAATTATGAAAATGATACAAGCGTTTCATTTGACAGTATTGGGGCACCATTTACTTTAATGGGTAAGGATTTGCCGCAAACATTAGAAATATATCAAGATGTTTCCAAACAGTGTTTATTGTTTTCTTACTCATACAAAGACTTGTATCAAATGACATCTGTTATAGATGAAAAAAATGCAGATAATTATCTATTTGTTATAACAAAAGACGGACTTAACTTCGTTCCCAATAACCAATTAAAAAAGATAAAAAAATATTCGGTTCCACACAAATTTGATTCATCTTTGTGTAAATAGCGGTCACCAGGTCATATAGTCAACCATATAGTCCACATATAGTCAAAATACAAAGAATTTGGATTTAGATATAAACTTCGCGAAATTTAGAAATTGAAAAATTCCGGAAATCCGGGGAATTTGGTAGCGGGAGAGGGAATTCGCCATCGGCTGACGCCTTGGCGGAACATCGCAAATTTGCGCATCGCGCGACCGGCATGTTTCCACATGCCTATTTGCTTGTTTGACCCCCCTTCTTCGGGGCTTCAAGTCTTCACATCACATTTACCAAAATTAAAATGCCCACAAGGGGGCATTCAAATTTTGGTAGCGGGAGAGGGACTTGAACCCCCGACACGTGGATTATGATTCCACTGCTCTAACCAGCTGAGCTATCCCGCCGACGCCCCCGATTATAACAGAGAATTTTCCGATTGCAAGGCAAAATAGCACGCGACCCACCCCAGGATTTCATTCATATACCAAATAATTAAATTTTTTAATAAAATTCGGTTGCACCAAAAACGAAAATATTATATATTTCCGCTTATGAAAAAAATCGCAATTGTTTTAATGTCATGCTTTGCCGCCGGCGCGGCAAATGCCGAATGGAACCCTTATTTTGGCACCGCCCAGAATCAGATTGTCGTCAATATCGGCCAGGGCGTAAACAGCGGATTCTTGGTTCCGCCACCGTCCCAGTTTGTGCCGTTTTACATGCTGCCGAATATTCAGTATTCCCAGCCGACGACGTTTTTCACCATGCCCGCCCGCCAGTCTTTGAACTTTGGCGAAACGGTCGGCATGGGCCGTGCATACGGATGGGACTGGACCGATTTTTCAATTCCCATGGTATGGGCGTCGGGTGATGTCGCGTTGTTGTATGGCGACGACTGGTACGTCGGCCCAGGTGTCGGCGTCGGTTTTCAGGCAAAAGAGAACGACCGTCTGGGGGCAAAACTGGTATTTCAGTTTAAAATATCGGCCGGATATCGCTTTACCGAACAATGGGGCGGCGAGATTTTTGTTCAACATTTCTCGAACGGCAACACGGCTGAGGAAAACCATTCATACGCATTCTACGGCCTGGGCGTGTCGTATAATTTTTAATTCGTTATTCGTGATTCTATACTCGATATTCGACACCCGAAATTCGAATGACGAATCTCGAATTTCGAATTACGTCTCTACCATTCAATCGGCGTCATGCCATGCGCGACCAGATATTCATTCGCGCGTGAAAAATGATGATTTCCAAAAAATCCCCTGTGCGCAGACAGCGGCGACGGATGCACGGATTTTAATATTAAATTATTTTGCGGATTCACAAATTCCGCCTTGCGCTGGGCGTACGACCCCCACAGCATATATACGACGTTGTCGCGCCCCGCAACCGTGCGGATAACAGCGTCCGTAAACTGCTCCCAGCCCTTGCCCACATGCGATGCGGCCCGGTGCGCCTGAACGGTCAATGTTGCGTTTAACATTAAAACGCCCTGCTCTGCCCAGTGCGTCAAATCGCCGTGCGTCACGGACGGACGGCCCAAATCGTTTTCAATTTCCTTGTAAATATTAACCAGCGACGGCGGCACGGGCGTCGGCGGCAAAACGGAAAAACACAGCCCGTGCGCCTGGCCCGGTTCGTGATACGGGTCCTGGCCAATCATAACGACCTTTACCTTATCCAGCGGGCACAGATTGAACGCGTTAAAAATATTCGCAGGCGCCGGATAAATCTTTTTGCCGGACATGTATTCCGCGCGTACAAAATCGGTTAACTTGATAAAATAATCTTTATCAAATTCCGAGTTCAGCGCATCTTTCCAGGTCTGTTCAATTTTTACGTTCATAGTTTTATTAACCCCTGCTGAGATGCTTTCCACAGCACAACATCAATATATCCGCGTGGCAGTCCCGTCGCCGCACAAAGTGCCGCAAACATGTCGTCGCATGCGCGCCGCACATCCGCGTCCAGATTCCCGTTGTCTATTTTTTCCGCCAATCCTGCATCACCCGCAAACAGAACCCCCAAACGCTGAATCCAGATATCATATTTAACAACATCCTCGCCTAAATTTCGCGCCAGATGATTTGCCGTAATTTTCCCGATATGCGGCAGCTTTGCCAGATAGGCCAACCGCGCGTCGGTCGTTTCCAATTCATAATAGGCCCGGCATAAATCCGCCCGCCCCGTCCATATTTTGCAAATGGCGTTAATCTTGTTTTTATTTGCAAACAATCCCATCAGCGCGTCAAAGTCCGCGCCACTGGCCGCAATATGCGCCATGATTTTTGCATGAATTTTTTTTGCGGTCTTTTGTGAAAATCCGCCCGCCAGTATCACGTATGCACAGTTGTCCGCAAATTCGTCCGGCGTGCACACATGACGGCGCGACAGGTTTTCCTTTATCTCGTCAAAACTCTGCGCATCGGAATCCATTCCCATGGCGCGCAGCTGTCGGTCCAGCGCAAAAAACCAATCCGCCGTAAACATACTTTAACCGTTTTGCTTTTTTTGCGCCAAGATGTCGGCCATTGTCACATTATTATTTTGCGGCGCGGGTGCCTGTTCGCTCAAGCGCTGGGCCGCCTTGTTGAACAGAGTTTTCTTTTTCATCGGCACCAATGTCCCGTCCGGCATCAGCAGCATTTTGCGGCCGTTGATAACAAGCATCTCTTCTTCATGCACAGTTGTTTTTTTCTGTGTGTCGTTAACAGCGGACATTGGCCCCCCCTTTTACTTACACGTCCAGATTTGCATCCAACGCGTTTTCAACGATAAAGTCGCGGCGCGGCTCAACGACGTCACCCATCAACATGGACACAACCTCGTCCGCTTTGGCGGCGTCGTCAACTTTCACCTGGAACAGGCTGCGGTGGTTCGGGTCCATCGTGGTCTCCCACAGCTGTTCCGCGTTCATTTCACCCAAACCTTTGTATCGCTGAATCTTCAGCCCCGTTTTTGCATATTCGAACGCCGTATCCAGCAGTGCCAGCGCACCCCAGATTTTCTGTGACTTTGCCTTTACGCGCAACGTCGCCGGTTTAGAGAAAGTCTCCATCAATTCCTCGCGACCGTCCATACGGTGCCAGCCGCGAATTTCCGGCCCGTTTATTTTCTCGCGCGACAACATATGCGATTCCGTCACACTGCGCAGTGTGCGTGTAATCATAATGCCGGCCGGGTCCGCGGTTATTTTCCAGCCGCGCTCAAACTCCAGCTCTTCCGCATCCAGCATATGCGCCGCCGCCGCCAGATTTTCCGGCGACTCGTTTTCAAACACATGATTCAGCGCCAGTGCCTCTACAAAGCGCAGCGGCATTACATGCGACAACGCCTGCAGCGTATTGCGCATGTTCAAAATCAAAGTCAACAGACGTTTCAAATCCGCGCCTGAAATCTGGGTGCCGTCGGCGGTCTCTATCAGTCCGTCCGTCGCCAGCTGGTCCATCAGATAATCATCCATTTCACGCTGGTTCTGCAGATAAATCTGCTGCTTGCCACGGGTGACGCCGTAAAGCGGCGGCTTTGCAACATAGATGTATCCGCGCTCAATCGCCTCTGGCATATGACGGTAAAAGAACGTCATCAGCAGCGTCTGAATATGCTGGCCGTCGACATCGGCATCGGTCATGATAATGACTTTGTGATAGCGCATTTTTTCAATATCAAATTCGTCCTTGCCGATACCGGTGCCCATTGTCGTAATCAGCGCACCGATGGTATCGGACCCCAGCATCTTGTCAAAGCGCACACGTTCAACATTCAAAATTTTCCCGCGCAGCGGCAAAATCGCCTGGGTCTTGCGGTCACGACCCTGCTTTGCCGTACCGCCAGCCGAATCCCCCTCAACAATAAACAGTTCGCATTTTTCAGGATTGCGTTCCGAACAGTTCGCCAGTTTTCCCGGCAGTCCGCCCAACTCCGGCCCCGTCTTTTTACGCGACAGTTCGCGCGCCTTGCGTGCGGCCTCGCGCGCGGTGGCGGCTTCTATAATTTTGTCCACAATCGACTTTGCAATCGCCGGATTTTCATCCAGATATTCATACAGCATTTCGGACACGGTGCTTTCCACAATCGGACGCACCTCGGATGACACCAGTTTGTCCTTTGTCTGGGAACCGAATTTCGGGTCCGGAATCTTTACGCTGACGATGCTGGTTAAACCCTCGCGGAAATCCTCGCCCGACAGGTTGATATCCTTTTTCGTCACCTTTTCGCCGATATACTTGTTAATCGCACGCGTTAAACCCGCACGGAATCCGGCCAGGTGCGTTCCGCCGTCGCGGTTCGGAATATTGTTTGTAAAGCAGAGCGACGTTTCCGTATAAGCCGTCGTCCACTGCAGAACGATTTCAATATACGTGTCGCCCACCTGCTTTATCATCTGTATCGGTTCTTTGTTCAGCAACTCTTTGGATTTATCCAAATAAGTCGCAAAACCCTTTAACCCGTCAACCGAATGAAACTCGCGCTCTTTTTTCTCAGCCCCGCGCAGGTCTTCCAGAATAATCTTTACATTCGCATTCAGATAAGACTGTTCGCGCAACCATGTCTCCAGCATGTCAAAGCTGAACTCGGTCCCCGTGAACGTATCCGGCGACGGTTTGAATGTAACCTCGGTCCCATGCTCGATACCGGATTTGTTCTGTGTTATTTTCAGGTCGGCCGTCGGCACACCATCGGCGAATGTCATCACGGCCTCTTTATCGCCACGCCATACGCGCACCTCCAGCCATGTGGACAATGCGTTCACCACAGACACACCAACACCGTGCAGACCGCCCGACACCTTGTACGCGCCGTTCCCCTCGTTATCAAATTTACCACCCGCATGCAGTTCGCACATAATCAGTTCCAGCGCACTGCGTCCCGTGTCATGGTTGATATCAAACGGCATACCGCGGCCGTTGTCGCGAATTGTGCACGAACCGTCCGGATTCAACGAAACAAACACCGTATCGGCGTATCCGGCCATCGCCTCGTCGATGGAGTTGTTAACAACCTCGTATATCATATGGTGCAGACCACTGCCCCCTTCGCCCACGTCGCCGATATACATTCCGGGGCGTTTTTTAACCGCCTCCAGACCCTTTAAAACCTTAATTGAATCACCGGTATATTCGTTGGTAACAGCCATTTAAATTCCTTTCTTTTTTCTATGAAAACCATAGCAATTTCTGGTATACTTATCAAGAAAAAAGGGGATAAATTGCCATGAAGTTCAAACTGCTATATTTTGGAGAAATTTTAATCAACCCAAAGAAACGTGCCCAGCATATTTCGGACATTCGCATGCAGTTTCACCCTCAGTTGAAAAGACTGGTCGAGCATCAGCCCTGGAACAACATGACCAAGTTCATGATGCCCGGCGCCACCAAAAGCCCCATTACCACGCGCCATATCGGCGGCATCGACTGGAACCCGATTATTACGCCAAATTTGAAACTAATTGCGGAACTGGATATCCAGATGATGCACCCGGACATTGTCGGCATGACGCGCAGTGACATCGATAACCGCATCAAGACACTGTTCGACGGCCTGCGTGCGCCGCAAAACGAACACGAAATCGGTGCAAACACGCCGCGCAATATCGGCCCGATTTACACATTGCTGGACGACGACCATTTGATAACCAAATTGTCGGTAAATACCAGCCATTTGCTGTCCACCGACATGTTCTGCCCGGACATACCGCGCACGCCGGACACCATATTTATGTGGATTGACGTAAATGTCCGCGTGGTAGAGGGGACACTGGAAAACCTGCCGTTTATGGTTTAAGCGTCATTCGTGATTCGATACTCGACATTCGAATATCGAATTACGAATTTCGAATTTCGAATCTCGAATCTCGAATCACCCCCCACCGTACAATCCCCACAGATATTCAAAACGCCTGGAATATTTCGGGCCAAATATATTTAAAAATATACAGTTTTCACTGTTATATTTCGTAGCGCCCTGTGTCCAATTATAAGAACCCGTCACAATGCGCGCATTATCAAACACGGCAAACTTGTTATGCTCTATTTTATGCCCCCTGTGCCGGCGTAGCGGAATGCCCCCGGCCTCTAAATCCGCCACCACAGAATACCGGCTGCCGGCCATTGTGCGGTCTGTTATAATCCGAATACGGGCGCCACGTTTATGCGCGGCAAAAATTGAATTTGCAATCTTTTGATTTGTAATCGAATAAACGGCAATATCGATTTTTTTTGCCCGCTCTATTTCCCGAATAATGTTATTTTCGCAATCGGTCCCCGGCGTAAAATATACATTTCCCGACAATGCGGTAAAATATCGCCCTGCAATAAACGCAATAACAATAAATACGAAAATAAAAAAAATCCCAATTCTGCCTTTCATTCAACACCAAACAAAAGACCGCAGAAAAATGCGGTCGGGATGTTGATCGATTCACACACTGAACCCCGCGCTTTTGGGCAAGCCCTGTTATATGGCAACGGCATCCCGACCAAATCGGGACACTAAAAAGTTTTTGTGTATGGGCGATCAAGCCCGTTTTCACAATTTAATGTCTTGTACGGTTGCCCGTACATTGACAATTATACCATATTTTATGCAAAAAATCAAGAATTGGGTTTTATTGGGCGCCCCGGTACAATTTTTTGTTTAAGAAGACGCAAAACCGGGGCATAAACAAAAAGACCGCCAAACATATAGGGCGGTTGGAGGGTGGAAATCATGCAAAAATTCATGCCCGGCCTATTCTTTGTATTCAACCGGTCTCCAACCCGCGTTGGGTGGAGCATTTAACGCCTGCGCAGGCGATTTTTGACGCGAGATTTCCACGCTCGCATAACAGGAAGCCCTATTATGATGGGAATTATATCCTATTTCGATTATTATTTCCAGAAATTTGAATTTCCATTATGACAATGCGGCCGTTATCTGGTCCTGCATCTGGAACGTCCCCAGAACAACCCACGCAATTATCGCCGACACCAGAATTATGCCGATACTGTTCAGCGTGCTGGATATCGCCTCCATACGGCGCACGGACTGGTCCAGATAATCGTTCGCCACGCGCGACAGATTCTGGTCAAACCCGTTCATATCGGCATATATCGCCAAATCGCCGATAATTTCATCATTCGGGAAATCGAGACCCGTATTTGCCAGCGCAACACCCAAATTGTCACCGTTTGCAATATACCGCAGCGCCGCCGAGAGTCGCGCACGCAGATATCTGTTCCCATTGTCGGCCAGCATTCGCATCGCGTCCGGCACGGTCATTCCCGCCGCAACCATCGCCGACAGGGACATTAACCACGACACAGACACGCGTATCTTGTAAACGTTCCACGGCGGCAGTTTGTCCGCCACCGCGCGCGCACGCCCGGCCCAGTTCGGCAGGCTTATCCATATAACGCCGACAATCGCGGCCGCGGCCATAACGACAACAAACCAGTATTTATACGCGGCCTGACTTAACCATATCAATGATGCCGCCGCGCCACGCCATATGACGCCGTCGCCCGCCGCCTCGGCCAGGGGGGGAACCAGATACAGCCCTACCATTATTATTATCCCGAACGTCAGCGCGAACAGAAACAGCGGATACGCAACCGCCGACGCCATCGCCCGCGAAATACGCCCCGACCCCTCTACCACGCGGCCGACATTGTCCAGCGCCACCGCCAGATTTGAAATATTCCCAGATGTCAACAACAGCGTTTCTTCCGCCGGAACCCAGCCGCGCGTCGCCTCTGAAAAGCTCATACCGCGTTCCAGATTCTTTTGCCATTCGCGCATTACGATTGCGAACGGCTCGCCCGGCTTTTTACCGCCGCGCGATTCAATCATTTCTATCCGCCCCAGCGCATTCATCAACGTAAAATCATTGCGCAACAGCGACGCCAGTTTCCGGCATGTCGCCATACGCTTGGACGTATTGGTCCGAAAGACAAACTTTGCATACAGCTTTTCAAGGCGTTCCATCAATATACCCCCGGCCGGTCAAGCAACCCGACCCAGCGTTCCAGTTCATCAACGCCGATAATCCCCTGCAGCATCAATGAAATCGCGGCCTCTTTCAATGTGCGCCCGTCCATGTTTTCCAGCCAGTACCGCACCGCGCCGTCCGTATCCCCCGACAGGGCCAGATTCAAGAACTCGCTGTTTGTAATAATAATCTCGCCCGCCTTGATACGCCCCAGCGTCCCGCTGCGCCCGCATTTTTCACAACCCGCACCGCGGATATATACCTGCCTCAATCCCAATTCCCCAAACGCGTCCAGCACGCGGCGATATGCCGGGTGCTCCGGGTGGTTTGCCAGCGGCTCGCGACAATCCGGGCACAGCTTTTTAAACAAGCGCATGGATATTAACCCGCGCATCATTGTTTCTTCTTTTAGCTTAAACGCCTCTACCCCCATGTCCAGCAATCGGGTCAGCGCCGCCATCGCCGAATTCGCATGCAGCGTCGTCCAAACATTATGCCCCGACAGCGCGCCCTTTACCGTTAACTGCGCCGCAGACAACGTGCGGATTTCGCCGACCATCAATGTGTCCGGGTCACTGCGCAACGCCGCGGCCAGGGCCTCTGTAAATTTTTCTTCGCGCTGTTCCTCGTTCATGGCGTTGACAACCGGCATCTGGTGCGCGCCGAAAATCTTTTGCTCGGCCGGGTCTTCAACCGTAATTAAATTGATTTCATAGCGCCGCTCTTTCAGCATCAGCGACATGTTCCGAACCAGCGTTGTGGATTTACCGGAACTGGTCGGCCCCGCCACAACAACCAGCCCCGTCGGGAACGAGCGCAGCTGCATTAACAGATTCTGTTCATATTCGCCAAATTCCTGGCCGGATTTAATCCCCTCGGACGGATTGTCGTACAGCAGTCGCATTACGACATACCGGCTACCGAACGCAATCGGGTTAAACTGCATACGTATCGCCAGGACGCCCGCCGGCAGATACAAATCCTTGGTCCCGCGCAGTGGCGTGCGGCCGTCTTTCTGGGCGGACTGATACTCGTTCTGGGCATAGTTCGCGTTTGATATGTCCGCCGACGCAAACGCCGCGCGAACAAACGATTCACCCCATCCGGAATTGTATTCCAGCACCGGCTGCATACTGCCGTCGATACGGAAATAAATCGTTGTCTGGTCCGCAACCTCTATATGAATGTCGGATACTTTCTGGGCGGCGGCCTTTGCCACGATATCGACAAAGTCCTTTTGCATCTGGTTGTCGTAATCCGCCCGGCCCCGGCCGTCACTGCCACGCCCTTCGTACGTTTTGTAAATGGTGGACAGCAGTCCCAAATCAGAATAAAACGGCGTCCGTGCCCTGCGACCGCGCCGCGCCAATAAATCAATAAACGCCAGCACGCGCCCGTCATAACGGTGCGTGCGGGATATAATCAGCTCGCCCCCGGAAAAATACGCAATTAAACTCTGCGTATCCTTGGACAGTTCAAATTCACCGCCCGCCGCCGTCAACAACCGGTTTCCGTTGGAAAACAAATAATCGACCACGTCCTTGTTGGTGGAATTTTCCAGCCCCGCCGGTACCGACGGCGTTGACGAAAAAGGATTCAAAATCGTTTTATCCGATGTGGCCATGCTTTTATGTCCATTATTTTTTGTTTCCGCCGATGTTCAGCGTCTGGCTTTTCCCGTCCTTGACGAACACAACCCCGTCGTCCAGCGATATGGATTTCACGGAAAATCCGTCCAGAACCGAGCCCGCACGAATTCTTTTCGTCTGGCCGGTGTTCAAATCTTCAACCGTTGCCTGCAACTGGGCACCGGCGCCGATTACATTGATTAAGCGAAACACATCAGAAATAACAACGTCGTCATCGGACTCTTCCGCGCGCGCCGATGTGGAAACGGTCTTTTTCGGTGCGGCGGCAGCCTCGGCCAGAGATTCTTTTTCACGCTGCAGACGCGCGGCCTCCGCCTCCAGCTTTGCCTTTTCCGTCTCCAGCTCCTGCTGCTGCGCCTCGGCCCGGCCCGACAACGTGTCTATTTCCATATGCAGCTTTATCTTTTCCGCCGCCAGTCGGTCTAATTCCAAGTCCAGCTGTGCGCGTTCTTTTTCCAACTGCATTAAAACCTTTTCCTGTTCCAAATCCGTAATCTGCTGGAACAGACTGCCCTCGACCTTGTAATCGGCGACCGCCTCTGCACTGATTGTGTCCATTTCATCGTCCACGTCCGTGACGGCGGCGCGCGCCCCGCCAAACATGCACAGCATTGCAAAAACGGCAATCAGTCGAATTTTCTTATTTTGCATAGATTATCACCTCATAGTTCCAAATGCGACGCGACACGTCCCATGCGCACCGGGTCATATAAACACCGCCGAAATCGGCGAATATTTCCATAAACTGGGCCGGCGTCAGTTTTGACGATGCGGCGATTTCAACAACATCAACAGACGCTGTTTCCACACCGTTTGTTACCGTGTCCGCAACAACGCCGATTTCTACATCCGCGTCCGTTGCCTGAAACAGGCTGTATACATCACGGACAATCGTGTCGGCGTCACGTTCGTCCTGGGACGAATGCGTCTCCAATTCCGGCAGGCGCGCCCGCACATTCAGTGAATTTTCAGATTCCTCGCGAACAAACGCGCCGGGCATCAGCGTGCCGGCCGTCTCATAAAATTGTGTAAGCGTTCCAAAACCGCGACGCAGCGACGCGTTTGCATATTCCTCGCCGCATTCGGCCGACACCTGATTCCAGCCCTGAACAGGCTGCATCAAAAATCCGATTGCCTGATAGCACAAATTTGCACGCGCCGCGGGGTCGGGCAGATAATCGTACGGCATGCGCAACGGCTCGACCGGCGCCGCCTTTTCTATCTCGAACGCCTTGTCCAATTCTTTGTTTTTTTCTTCTATCTGACGCTTGTATTCGGCCGCCAGTTCGGGGTCTATTTTCGCCACCTGGGGACGCGGCGCCATCATTTGTGCAATCGGCGCACGGAACATGTACAAAAATCCCAGCACAAACAGCGCGATTATCGCCGCCGACGTCATCAGCATTTTTGCACGCCCGATATGACGCAGCGCCACCGGCGCACGCCCCGTTATTATATCGGACAAATTGCGTTCCACCGCGCGCGGCATGGACCATGCACTGGGGGCGAACAATGCGGACCAATCAGGAATCGCCGCCAGACGCAGATATTCCGCCCGCGCCGCCGCCTCTGAATCAAACAGACGGTCGTTTAAAATTATTCCGTTTCTAACCGCAACCAGATAGAACATACGTCCCGCCTGAAACACCCCCAGGAATGACGAATATTCCGTCATGGAATCCATAATTTCGGCGGCCGCACTATGCATTCCGCTGCGATGCCCCAGGCGTCGTCCGCCCAGGCCCACCATCGCGCGGTAATCCACATACAGATTTAATTTTTTATCGATACTGCGTGCCAGACTGCGCGCATAATTGCGCGCGACAAAGCCGCTGGCCACAGGCTGCCAAAACAGACCGGCGGCATATTTCTTTCTGTCAACGGTTATTACTTGATTTATCAAACTCTCTCCCAAATGTCTTAGGTATGAATAATTATAACATAAAATTACCAATCTTGGCAAACACAGAATAAAAAATAACCCACCTAAAAAAGCGGGGTATTTTTTTATCGCGATATAGGCCTTTATTGACACTGGCCGTATGCATTTGCGCCGCCACATGTTGTCGTGACAACATCGACCGGATATGCGACCGTCGCCGACCCGCCGTCGCGCGCGGTGCGGACACTGCGCGGATGCGGACAGTCATAAACGTTCGCAACCAAAACAAAACTGCGTTCCGGCCCGAATATCACCCATTCGTTCGGACGTGTGCGCGAACTGGTTATCCAATATGCATTGCCCGGACGTGCCTGGTCCGCAATGCGGTTTTCCAGATACCGGCGCGCATCGTCGGCGTCATAGACGGAAACCTCCGACTCCAGCTTGTAAAGGAAAGTGCAACCAATCGGCTCCGCATCAAGCTGTGTCAAAAATTCGCTGCCGTTTTCATTTTTTATCATGCCGCCGCACGCGCACAGCGCCGTCAACGCAAAAAATCCAAAAATTTTCTTCATCAAAAAATCCTTTTTGCTTTATTCAACTATATCATAATTGCGCGGGTCGCTGAACAATTTTTTCAGCACGATGTTGTTCATCGCATGACTGCCCTTGTACGACGTCAGGCGCCCCGCAATCATTCCGCCCGACGTCGCCATGTCTCCGACCGCGTCTATGATTTTATGACGCACAAACTCGTCCGGCCATATCAGCGCATTCAGCGTCCCGTCCCCCGCATCGTTCAGGGCGATTACATTCGTCTCGTCCGCGCCGCGCCCCATGCCGCGCGCCTTTAAATATTCCCATTCCGAATACTTTCCAAACGTGCGCGCACGCGCAATGTCGTGAACAAACGCATCGACCGACTTTTTCGTGCCGTCAAATTTATATTCATATGTCTGGCGACCGATAATTTTTTCAGTATAGACCAGCGTCGCCTTTATATCCAGCGCATCGCCGCCATTGGGTTCCAGTTTCACATACCCGTCGGCGCGGCGTCCCGACACCAAGTCCATAAACCACAGGCGCGCGCGCAGCCCCCACGGCAGCGTCCGCCGCACATCGCGCACCGTCGCCGTAACCGGGCGGCGAACAACAATCTTTTTTATCCCGCCGTCCGTCACGCCCGCTTTTTTAAACGCGTCTATGAACACGGACGCACTGCCGTCCATTATTGGTGTTTCCGGACCGTCTATTTCGATTACCGCACTGTCCACGCCAACCATGAACAACGCCGCCATCAAATGTTCGATTGTCTGAACATGCGCACCGCACGGGCACCCGATTGTCGTGTTGCGCATTTTTGTATCGCCGACATTGTCAAACCGCGCGACAATGGGCCCGCTCCCCTTTATGTCGGTGCGTACAAAATATATCCCATTTTTATCCGCAGGCTTTACCACAATGCCGACAGGGCACCCCGAATGAATTCCGCGCCCGGACAGGCGAACCTCTTTTTTTAATGTCGGCATCTCAGCTTCTCCTTTAGCCAGTCATAAAATCTGTTTTCAATAACTGTTTCCAGTCTTGCATATTTTATTTCATCCCGCACATCCGCCGGCAAACGAACCCAGTCCTTTTCGGTCGTAATCAGTTTTGCCTTGCGCCGCGCCGCGGCTTTGCGCAGTTTCTCAATGTCTTCGGCCGTATATTGATAATGGTCGGCAAAGCTTTTCTTATAAACAACGTTTTTCAATGCCGCAAAAAACTTTTTCGGATACCCTATTCCTGCAAACGCCGCCAGACGAACCTTGTCCCCGTACGGCGATATGGTCTGGTTTTCGGCATAAAACACCGGAATCCCCGCCGGCAGTTTTAATTTGCGCACGCGCCCGCCGTTTGACTTTATAATAATAATGGCATCCGCCCGCCGTGCGGCGCGCATCGGCTCGCGCAAAGGGCCGGCCGGCAGAACAAATCCGTTTCCAGACCCCAGACGCTCGTCAAACACCAAAATGGAAATATCTTTTTTTATACGCGGATTTTGAAATCCGTCGTCCATTACAATGGGCCCGCTTTCATCCTGCGCATCCAGCAGTCGAACATTGCTTTTTCTATCGCCCGTATGCACCTGCAGCCCGCTGCGCGCCAGCATTGTCGCCTCGTCCCCGATATTGCCGGTCGCCGCGCACTTTTTATATCCGCGCATCACAACCGGCGCCCCAAGATGCAATGCAATGGCACGCACAATCGGCGTCTTGCCCACACCGCCGGCAAAAATGTTTCCGACACATATAACCGGCCGGCGCGATTTATAGGCCCCAATCTTGCGAACGCCGTACACCGTGCGTGACACCATATAATACAAAACCGACACCGGCCACAGTATCAGCGCCAGCGGAGTTTTTCTTAAGAACCACCAGGGTGTTTTCATATCTATTCCGTTATTTTTTTACGCAACGCGCCTTTTTCGCATTCTTTTTCGCCGCCTTTGCCGCACGCATCTCGTCCTTGAAACGACGCGCGGTCTGGTCCTGTTCCGCCGGCGCCAAGCCAAACTCGGAATCCATTTCGCGCATCTGGCGAACCATGAAATCCTCCAACGATTTTCTGGCCGCCTCAAACTCTTGCGCTGTGGCTTTTCTGTCTATAAACACCGGATTACCAACGTTACACGTAATTTTTCCAAAAGGCAACGCGACCAAATACCTGTCCCATCGATTCTGAATCCGCGCACGCGACGCGGAAAAACATACCGGAATTATCGGCGCACCGCTCATTTTTGCAAAATAAAGCGCTCCGTCCTGAACACGCAAAGACGGCCCGCCCGGCCCGTCAGGTGAAATACATATGGAATATCCGCCCTGGCGCAGTACGCGAACCCCTTCGCGTAATACGGATATGCCGCCGTCGGACGTGCTGCCGTATATGGAACGCAATCCGAACAAATGTTGCAATTTTGCCATCATGCGACCGTCCTTGTGACGCGACGCCACCGCATAAGAACGCATGCCGCGCATCGCCACAATCGGCGACAGCATCATGCTGCGCCCATGCCAGAACACAAAAATAGCCGGTTTTCTGCGGTATTTACGAAAAACCTCTATATTCTTGATACGCAGCCGCGACGTAAAATAAACAAACCATATCGACACCGCCATCAGTATGGCGATAATCCATTGAAATATGGGCAAACGTAAAATCGGTTCCCAGAACCCTTTCCAAACTTTTCTAAAAGTAATACTCATACCTATATATCCTGTATATTTAAATTCGTATGATGTTAGCAATAAAAAAAGGATAATTCAAGAAAGGATAAGAATTTAGTCACACCGTCAAAATAATTAGAATATTTTAAAATTTTCGCGCCACAGTTGTATCAGATATATTTATTCAAGGCAAATTTTGAAAAGATTCACTTTTTAATTGACACTAGATTATATAGGACTATAATAAAGCCACGTTGACGCGGAGTAGAGCAGCCCGGTAGCTCGTCAGGCTCATAACCTGAAGGTCTGTGGTTCAAATCCACACTCCGCAACCAGTTTTCCCCGGTTTTCCGGGATTTTTTATTACCACAACCAAACCCAAAATTTCCCGTTTGCTATGTATTTGCTATAAACGGCATATATTTTTGCATTTGTTTATCATAGTTTATTGAATTATATTAAAAGTAAAACAGGGGTGCAAAAATGCCAAAAAAGAGGAAATATGGCAATATCTTGGACGTGCCGTTAAGCATAAACCTATTGTCTGCAGGCTCAGAAGAATGGGCACGGCAACGGGACGCGGATTTATTGCTGCGCGAAAAAGCATTGTTTCAAGAATACGGATTGGCGCGCCCGGCAGAACTTGCGCCAGACGTCCGAAAACTTATACAAATGATGGCCTGTGATTTAAACATAAAAGGGTTTATGGAAAAGAACGATATCAAATCTGTCGGTCGCCCCACTAAATGGAAAGATTTTAACGAAATGTTGTTATTGTTCGCTCGCGTTCGGTCAATGCAACAGCGGAATCCAGAAATGGACTTACGGTCTGTTATTCGCAATATAACTAACAAATACTATCCCAAAAACAATCCGGATGGAATATATGCGCGCTATAATGAACTGCTTAAATCTGGAACTGTTGAAATGAAGGCCATACAAACAATACTCGATGTTTTTTCAAAAAAAAATATAGAAAAACTGGCAAATGATATGGGAAAACTTCTATACGAAAACAAATAAAAAATATTCGTATAACTTTTTACGTATACGAATATTATTTTCATTTATTCGTATAAACTGCCCATTTATGATTTCCCTTAAATAATTATCAAGGGGGAAATTATGACTAACAACATCTTAAAAACATCAATTTTGATGAATCAACAAGAAGCCGCCGCTTATCTTGGTACGACGGTCGGTACGCTTAATACATGGCGCCATTATGGGAAACAAAAGATTCCATTCGTGCGCTGGGGCAATCGCATCCGCTATCGCCGTGAAGACCTTGACGCATTCATCGTCAAAAATCTTGAGAACAAACTGGGCTAGAGCCTGAACATATTTTTGTACGATTGTTGGGCGGTGCCGCGTATGGCTATTCCCAACATCGGCATATCAACCTGTATAGTGCGCAAAACCAGCGCAGTTAGATAAGTTATGCATAAAGTACAAGAAATAAGAGATTGGCTAAGTCAGCAGGGAAGCGGGACAACTGTATTTATCTCTGTACACTTCAGCAAATCTCCACCGTCCAAAGAAGTCTTGTGTCGGCGGTGTCGGCCAATATTTGCGGCAGCATTTCGGCAACTGTTGGGGCGCCATTGGTTAAGAAGCTATCAGCGGCATTTTGTGTTTATCGGCTTTCAGGAGTTTGGGGCACGCCATAATTGTCATGCGCATTTTTTACTGTGGTCCCGCATGGGGATGACCGCAGATTTGATAATCAATGTGTTTAAGCAAATTTCTGCGCATATTCGCATGGATGTCTGGACCAGTAGCACGGATAAAGGTGCGACGTCAAAACAATATGGCGACGACATTATGATTAAGCTGGTATATTCCAATCGGGTATTCGATTATGTGGTAAAAGAAACAAGCCGTAATTCGCAGGATGTATTTAATAATTCTATTATTTTAGACGTGGATGTTATCCATTAAAACCGCCAAATGTATGCGGAAACAAACATACATTCAAAGACAAAAACAAAAAATTAAAGATAGTTATATCCACAAAACGCCGCAACCCCAAGAAATCCGCGGGATTACGGTGAAAAACGTTTCTGTCGTTATTATCTTGCGTTTTTTTAACATGCAGAAATCAGGCATTTTTGTAGTTATATTTCGTCTGGGCTGCATCCGCGCAAACTGCACCGCAGATTGTCAAAAAATGTCTTACTGTTATCGAAACAAGCAGCACAATGTTGTTGTTGCTCTTTATTCTGTTCCTGTCGCACTTTATCCACATAGTCTTGCTGGACATTATCTATAAATATGCGTGTAAATTTGTTAATTGTATCGTCTATATCTCTATGGCTTTGCCATTTTCCGCTCTCAATATTGCCGATGCGCTGATTGCCTTTATAAAAATCAATGTCTATATAATACGATGTTCTAACGCAGGCATACTCTATTGGGTTATATATTGCCCGGCTATGGATATCGGTAGTAATTGTGTCATTCCAAGAATTATAACTGGTTGTTGACCCAGTATAAATATTACCAGCATACTGAAAATGAAGACAACTACTTGGGTAAGATATACTTGATACTTCTATTTTACGGGTTAGTTCTATCGGATTTTTGCATGATTGGTTTTCGTATTGATTGTCGTATGGACGGTTTTGCTTTGAAACACTGGCGGTACTATAACCTTCTTGTCCTAAAAATGGGTCAATTGACAAGTTTTTATGTCCCTTTTTGAATGTGGTTTTATTGTTATCTATTACTAAGCAGGCATTAGGTTGGACCAAATCTTTATCTAGTTTATTCAGATTTTTATATGAGAATTCCAGCGGTTGTTCGCTTGTGCATCCGGCAAGTATAAGCAGGCCAAAAATTTGCCATTTGTTTCTTGTGCTCATTTTTTATTATCCCTGTTTTGAAAAATTATTTATAATTGTCTTTGTAAGTTCTTGACAGTACAAATCTGTTAAGTGTGAAAGCGTGTTTAATGTTGGTTTTATGAGTTTTTGTGCAAACAGTTCTGTATCAAATAAGCCTGTTAAAACCCATTGATTGTCAATAATTTCATAGCATTCTATTGTAGAATTATATTTTACGAATTTATAGGGCCGGTTTTCATATTTCTTTGCTGGTTCCCATGCACAACTTATTTTTGGTATAGATTCTACTGGAACGCCCAAAGGCATAAAATCAAAATCTATTGGTTCGTTCTCGTCAAAATTCCACAGCGCAACAATACCTATAATATTACCCTTTGTATCCCATACAAGCCAAGTTATTGTTTCATCGGATGCGTTCTTTGCATCAACCAGATATGCATACCAGTATGTGCGTGCCAAGCTTATATTTTGCATTAGCGGTTTATTTTTTTCCAATTGGTTTATTTTTTCTATATCGCCATCATATTCAAGCAGTTGCATATCCCCCGAAAACGGGTCTCGATTAAAAATTAAAATAGTGTCTATATCTGCAATAATGCCATTGTCCAAAAGGATTTTGTCTACGAAAGAGTGCCATTTTGCGCCGTGCAATGTATGGGCTGGGCATTGCGGCGATATAACGTCAGATTTTTGACAGGATATTTTGGAAAAGATTTTTCTGAGAAATGTATAAAACATCTGATACTGTCCTTGATTATGCTGTCAATAATGCACCAAGTAAAATCCGTATCCCCAGTACAATTGAGGAAATAAGCCAAGTAAATCCTATTAATTCGTTTTTTGTTCTCTTATGTATTTGCGATTTTATAATCCAGTATGAAATCAGATAATTCATAACTACCGGTAGGCCGATATTGCGCGATGTACTGACCATCACCTCCAACAAAAGATACAATACAGCAAAAATAACTAAATTCAATATAACGACTTGCTTTTTTGTTAGGCTTGTCGATTTTGCAGTTGTAGTGTCGTTGTACTGTGTATCGCCATTTGACAACATAACCTTTTCCAGCATATATAATCCTTTGTTTGCATTAAAAAGACCGCCACAGGAATGACGGTCGGGCGTTTCCAAAATCATAGTATGAAGATTCCCTGTGTTTTTAGCGAAAGCCTGTTGTATAACACAAGTAACCCGACCAATGGCCAGGCAATAACGATGCAAAGCATCACTATGCAAAAACGGATAACGATGCTTATACACCGCATACTATGGGCTTTGGAGACCCAGAACGCAATTCCCATCGCATTCTTGAAATTTAGTTTACCAAGAAAATCCTAAAAAGGCAAAAAATATTTGATACGCCCTAAAGGGCGATTCCATACCTGAGTGATGAAGAAATAAGGAATATCGTAACAAAACTACGCAATTAAACATAAAACCGGCCATACGACCGGTTTTTGTTATTTTTCCTTTGTAACGCCTTTAAAAGGAGTTCCATCAGATTTAACATCCATGAATTGCCCAGTATTACGATTTCGCTTAATGTAGCAACCATTAGTTGGATTAAAACACTGACTTCGGCCCCTAACAGCCCCAATTCTACAGTTATCACCGTATGGTTTATTTGTTGCCATAATAAACTCCTTTTACAAACAACATGTTCCCTTTGTGCATTCACAACGATTTCCAGCACGCTTTAAAGCGGCCTTTTTCGTTTCTTCACTGAAAGGTTCTGGGCTTTTATGGTTAGAATCACCATACGAATGCGTATTCACATGGCACTTATGACATAATACCATAGCATTGTTTAAATCATTCCCACCGTCTATGCGTTTATGATGGACTTCCAAGCCCCAAGTTCTTTCACATCTTGACATTTTTCTTCCTTTCTGTTGTCAAGTTGGCAATCATACCCATCACAAAGTGATTGCCTTTAATTTGGGACTTTGTTATAATACGCAGTGAGAGGGGCGTATCATTAGGTATCCCAGTGATTAAGATTGTTGCTATATGCAGCAGTCTTTTTCACAACATATAGCACAATCATCCATCGCATATACACAATATATAGTTATACAATTTTTCTAGCAACTGATATTTTTTGCCCAAATTTCATTTTTGTCTTGCTTTTTTATAATGCTTAATTTCTGCGGATTACAGCGAAAAAACAGAATCATTTATTTTACACTAAATATTTATTAGTGTTTATTTTCATAAAATACAGATACGAACAAACGATTAGTATTACTTGATTTTTTACTCCGAATCACCCACAAACTCCAACATCTTATCCGTGGCTTTTTGCATGGATTCGCGGACTGGGTCAGCGGACAGTCGCGCATAAACCATCGTCGCGCTGGTGGATTTATGCCCCAGTGACTTGCCGATTATATTCGTGCTGGCACCCGTTATGGCCTGATAACTGCCCATTGTGCGGCGCAAGTCGTGCAGGCGCAGATTCTCTATCCCGGCACGCGCCAACAAATCCCGCCACGGCCTTTTCGGGTCTTCCAAATGACCGCTTTTGCTTTTACCACTAGGCAGAACCCAGTCAGATTTCACTTTTTGCTTGATTTTTTCCAATAAATCCCTTAATTGACCGGTAATCGGCACCTGCATAGGTTCGCTGTTCTTGGTATCGGGCAGATACATAAACCCGTTGTTCAAATCAATCTGTGACCAGCGCAGGCCCAAAATATTACCCCGACGCTGGCCGGAAAAGAGGGATATTAAAACATAATTCTTGAACACCTCATTATCTTCCGCATCCAGTGCATTAAAAAATCGCTTCAGTTCGTCGGACTGCAGGAACCTGTCACGGCTTTTTTCAGCAAATTTGCGAATACCGGCCGCAGGATTCTCATGCACCTTTACATATCCGTACTTCGCCGCGATAACATATATGTGCTTAATCAGCGACAAGACCCGATTCGCCGTATAAGGACTGTGCGTCTGTTTGGTCTGGTTGTGCAGTTTTTCCAGTTCGGATGTTTGTATGCTGTGCAGATACCGGTTATGAAATTCCCCCAGCCGGTGCGTGAATATACTGTCGTCATTCGCAACCGAACGTGGCTTTTTATATACAAGCGAATATTCCGGCCGATACACCGTTTCATAAAACTGTTTCAGTGTTATATCGCGCATCGTTTCACGACGCTTTTCGCCGGGATGCGTGCCATTTTGCGTTGCGTTTTCCGACATGGTATGCGCCACCGCACGCGCGGCCGCCACCTTGAACTGTGGCCAGCGCCCTATTTTCGTACGCACGGGCTTTTTCTCAAAAAACACATAGTGATAAAAGGTTTTTGTCCCGCCATACGTCGCAATCAGCATCAGCCCGTCACGTGACCCGGAATCATAATAAATGGCCTGCCCGTCCTGTTTGGTCGGTATCGGCAACGCCGCAATACCCTTTTCTGTAAAATTGATATGTTGTGCTTTCATTTCAATTTAACCAGTTATACCTTTATTTTCAGTTGTACGAGAATATCGGACAACTGGTTACTTATTACCCGCGAGTTTAACAATCCGGTCAAAATCACTTTCTATCTTCTGGGTTTTGTTAAATTCATCGTATATGGCTTCGGCATGATGTTTAGCATCGGCCGCACTAACCGACCCAAATCCGTGCAACACCTTGTAATTATTGAACGACAACAGACGGTCAACCGCATCCGCGAACTGCGCCATGTTAAAAGCCTGTTCCTGCTCTATCTGATGCTCAATATAATCAAAGAACATTGTTACGACACGCTCAAGGTCTTTCAGTTCCTTTTCCGTCAAATAATTCTTGGCGACCGTAACATCCATTTTCAAAATCCGTCCATCCGGCGAATTTTTCCATGTGGTCAGTCCCATGTTTGGTTTATCCAGACTCGCACGGTCTTTTATAACCTCGGCCGCCGTAGACCCGTGTATTGCATAATGAAACTTGTTTTGAATATTGGCGTAAAAGTTCATCGCCGCATCTGACTGCGGGTCATAGTCAATACTGCACTCCGCGAAAATATCAGTGATTTGCTGATAAACCCTGCGCTCGCTGGCACGGATTGAACGCACACGTTCCAACAATTCACGGAAGTAATCCTTGTCAAAGGGCTTGCCCGCCAGTTTCAACCGTTCATCATCCAGCGCAAAGCCCTTCTGAAGGTATTCGTGCAGAACCTTGGTCGCCCATATACGGAATTGTGTCGCCTGTACAGAATTAACCCGATACCCTACGGAAATAATCAAATCAAGATTGTAATAAGCCGTTTCATAACTCTTTCCATCAGCGGCAGTTGTAAAGAATTTCTTTACAACTGAATTTTCATCTAATTCCAATGAATTAAATATATTTTTAATATGTTGTCCAATATTTTGCTTGGTTGTATTAAACAATTCCGCAATGGCCGCCTGTGTCAACCATAACGACTCCTGATAAATCAGCCCGTTTAACTTGACCGTGCCGTAATCACTTTTATACAAAAACATTTCGCCCACAACCGGGGTCAGATTTGCTGTTTTATTTTCCTTTAACTCTTTGACCATACCAGCACCCTTTTATTTCAACCGGTTACAATTTGTAACCATATGATTTCAACCCATAACCTAAGCCGCTTTTGCTATGTATTTGCTATGCGCGGCGTCTTTTGCTATGGATTTTCGTTTTTTGCTATTAACTTTTGTTAATTTTATGATATTCTGTAATCCGCGGAAAATCAAGGAAAATTTAGAATTATTTATCACGGTTTATCGCCTGACCCATTAACTGAAGGTCTGTGGTTCAAATCCACACTCCGCAACCAGTTTCGCCCCATACCGGGGCTTTTTTTTATTTGTATCTCAAAACCTATTTTTACCATGCATAATTTGCTTAACTATATTTTTTCTTTTGCATTTTTATTAAAATCGGTTCTAATCTTTTGCATATGCTTTGTCAAAGGAAAATCCTTATCTTTCATTTCAAATATTTTTTTAAACGGTTCTATGTTCGACATAAAATGTATAAGAGTTCTGGTACTTAATTTATCTGATACAACAGAACACCAAATAAATTTAATAATTTTTTTCAATTTTACTTTCGTATACTTTTTATCATTATAAAAATAATTTTCATAATATTTTTGTATACAATAAAACAAAAGTTCACAATTTTTAGTTTTTTCTTCTAAATATTGTTCACCTGATAATATATTCAAAAATTCTTCGTTTCCATCCAGAATAAGATCAAATGTTGCTTTCAATTCAATTGATGTATTTGGATAATTATTATTAAACGTTTTATATTTTTGTATAATTCTTTTCTTATATTCTACTTTAATCCTTTTATTTAATTGTTTATCTACTTTTGTATCATATTCATCATCAAACATTAGCTCTTTATAATACTTCATCAATTCATTATATGAAAAACCACCAATGCAACCATCTAACAGGGTATTCAAAAAATTAACTTTTTCTTTATTTATTTTTGTATCTTTGATAGTAATTACATGGCCTCTATGTAAAAATATATCTAATAAATCTAAAGAATATGATTTCCAGTCATCATTATTTTTCATAATATTCTGTCCAATTTGTAACGCCATTACCATATTCTTCTTAAATTTTAAAACCTCTGCTTTAATTGTCTGATTATAAAAATTACTTTCATACATATTGTATATATTTATAATATCTCTAAGAGCGAATGCTTTATTTTTATTATGAATAATACTCTCAATGTTTTCTCGTTTTTCTGCTTTTTCAAATTCTTTCATAGTTATTACTATAGATTTCGAATTATCAGAATAATCAACAAATGATTTATCTGTTTTTCCGTCATCAAACATCTTATGCATTAGATTTTTTATAACATAATAATTTGCATTTTTATAATTGTAATACCTACTTAGTAAGGATTTTAAAGCATCTATTTGCTGTTTCTTTTTATTTTCATCATTCCTATAAAATGCAATATTAAAAGAATCTGTTATATCGTCACTATTTTTAATAGCCTGAAATAAATCACCGGCTATATGTCTAAATATTGTAGACAACAAAAAATCATTTGTACTAATTTCCCATGAATAAAATCTTGTTAATTCAGATTCTTTTTCTAATAAATCCCTTAAAATCATCTTAATTTGTCGCGGATTATTTGGGAAATATTCAGCATTATTTATCAATAACTTTTCTGTAAAAACTTGTGCATTTGTAAAATATTGTGAAGTTAATTTCTTTATAAAATATCTTTTAAGGTCATTTGTCATTTCTGGTATATAAAAATGAAAATCTATAAACTTGTTAATAAATTCTATATTCCAAAGATTATTGCCAGCTTTTTTAAGTGATTTCTCTACCTTATTTCTATCAAGAAGGAACATAAAATTAAAATCTTCTAAATCGAATAAATTCGATAATTTTATAAACAAATTTGGAACATCATCAAATTTCGGGCTTCTATCTATATCATCCACAATAACTATAAAAGTTTGATTTTTTAATATTTTTTTCAATTTTTTCTTTTTGTCGTCAAAAGACAACTTAAATAAATCCTGTATAGTTCCAAGATATTCTGGAAATCTTACATTCTTGAAACATTTTGGTAACAAAAACAAACTAGAAAAAATAATAATTGGCAACAACCAATTTATATAAGGAATAAGCGATACCAAAAAAGAAAAAGAGAAACATATTTGGCATATAATTTGAGACAACCAAACAGCACCAATCATTAAAAATACATATTTTAATATCAAAAATATAAATTTTTTTAATTTTGTAATTAAACTATAACTACTAACCTTCTCTAATAAAGATTCAACAATTTCATCAGAATCTTTATAAGCCCAAATATTAAAATCTACAAATTTATATTTTTTATCAGCTTTTTCTTTAATCAGTCTAATGATAGATGTTTTTCCACTACCCCATTCACCATAGATACCAATATTTACACTTCTTTTTCCAACAGAATCCGTTTTGTACAAAGAATTTTTATTTATAATCACTTTTAAAATATTATCGGCTATAGAACTAAAATTTAATAGATCTTGATCTTTACCGGATATTGGTTGTTCTGAAATAACTGACATTACATAACACCTTTAATATTTTATTTAAATATACTATAAAGGAAATATTTCATAAAATCTATTGCCATATGTATGGATTTGTGGATATATATTGATATATAATCTTAAATAGAAAACAATATTTATGTGAGAAAAATACAGTAATGTATGAATATTTAATAATTTTTTTAGAAAAAATAAAAAATATGCCTTTAAAAAATATACTTGATATCCTAACTTCCATCGGAAGTTTATTAACGGCTTATTTTGCATTTAAAGCATTAAGTCAGTGGCGAAATGGATATTTAGGAAAAGAGCAATTAAAAATTGCATCTGAACTATTAACTAATTTAGGCAAAATCAAAGAAGCCAATAAAACATTCTATGATACAGTAAAAAACATAAATTCTGATTTTAGAGGAATGTTAGGGCCGGCTATTTCAAATGAAATAGATACTATTGAAAATGTTTATAGAGAACTAACAAAAAACAAAGAACATATAATTGATATATATTTAGGAAGCAGAGTACGTGAATACTACAAGACTATTGTACATCACATGTCATTTATATCGTACTCCATTTCAAATGGCTTACCATTTCTTACTAAAGAATCCCCTAAAATAACTTTTGACAAAGAAACTGTTTTAAAAACATCTGAACAAGTTAATAATTTAATACAGGCGACTTTACCAACTTTGCAAAAATACATGAAATGCATAAAAAAACATAATCCTATTTATTGCCCTCATAGCAACTGTGATGTATATTATACTGATACTAATAGCTTAGATTTTAGAAAAATTAATACAACACAACATATTATACGTTCATTACAGATAGAAAAATCTGTTATAAAAAGTGTATATGAAAACAATGGAATTTCAGTATCTAAAGATTCTCTTGATAATAAACACTATATTTCTGATGGAATTTATGAAACTAAAGACGGAGTAAAACGATTTATTGAAATAAAATATTTAGCCTCGGGAAAAATCTTTCTTACAGACATATATACCAAGCTTAACATAATTAAAAAGTATGGAATAACAAATAATATAAAAACTGGGTTAGATTATATTATAGTAGAGAAGAAACAAAACGAGTTTGATAAAAAAGCGTATGAAAAATTCCAAGAAGAAATAAGCAGTGGCACATTAAAATTAATATTCATTACAGAAAAAGATTTATCTCAATAATAATGCGTCATGCTTGCACGGAATTTATCTTTGTCATTTGGAACGCAAACCGTATATGATGCGGCGGAATTTAATATCGCTCCGCGTGACCATGTCGGTATTATCGGCGTCAACGGTGCGGGCAAATCAACGCTTTTTAATATAATAACCGGCCGCATTACGCCCGACGCCGGCCATATCGATACCGGCGGTGCGCGCATCGGATACCTGGCCCAGACGATAGATATCCAAAACCGGGAAATCAGTGTTTTTGATTTTTTAATGTCCGGCCGGCCGATTGCGGAATTAAACGCCCGGATGACCGAATTATACATTGCGCTGGCCGAAAATCCGGATGATGAAAAAATCGCGGACGATATTGCCAGAACCCAGCATGAATTGGAATATTACGATGCATACGGTGCCGAAGACGCCCTGCTTGCCATGATTGAGAACATGGGGATAGACGCGTCATGGCTGGATAAAAAAGTATCGGAATTATCCGGTGGCCAGAAATCAAAGGTCGCGTTTGCCCGATTGCTGTATTCCATGCCGGATATAATGCTGCTGGACGAGCCGACAAATCATCTGGACGCAACAACACGTGATTTCGTCACAAAGTTTCTGCAAAAATATCGCGGCTGTATTTTGGTTATCAGTCATGACAACGATTTTCTAAACTCGATTGCAACCAAAATAATGCACATAGACAAGCAAACGCATAAAATATCCGTATTTGACGGAAACTATGATGCATATAAAAGAAAATCCGCGGCATTAAAGCACGCCCGCGATGTAAAAATCGCCGAAGAAGAACGCCGAATTGAGCACCTGTCCGATTTTGTTGCGCGCGCCAACGCGGCCAGTCCCACACGCCATGCAATGAAACGTGCGGGCCACGTGCGCGCGGCACAACTGCAAAAAATATTGGAAAACAGGACGCATCGCGAACAGATTTACAAAAAAGTAAAAATGGATTTGTCGCCCCTGCGCGACGGGGCCCGTCACCCGATACACATAGACGATTTATGGTTCCGGTATCCGGGCGCGCGCCTGCTCTACAGAAAATTGTCCGTGATAATAGAGGGCGGCGAAAGATTTTTAATCGTTGGCGAAAACGGTGCCGGTAAATCGACCCTGTTAAAACTTATCATGGGAAAATTGACACCGGAACGCGGAAAAATTGAAATAAATCCGAAAACGGATATCGCATACTATGCCCAGGAGCTGGAACAGTTAAACCCCGACGACACCGTTTTGGACGCGGTCGCATCCGATGAATATACCGATGTTCAGCTGCGCGCCGCACTTGGGAATTTTCTTTTCTCCGGCACGGACATATTCAAAAAAATATCCGTCCTGTCGCCGGGCGAACGCGCGCGCGTGGCATTATGCAAGATATTGTTACAGCGCGGCAACATGCTGATACTGGACGAACCGACAAATCATCTTGACCCCGACACCCAGGCGATTATCGGCGACAATTTCCGTGACTTTGCCGGCACAATAATAGTGGTCAGCCATAATCCGTCCTTTGTTGAACAGATTGGGATTACACGAATGCTGGTCCTGCCGTCGGGGCGGATAGAAGACTATGACCATGAAAAATTGGAATATTATTATTCGGTAAATAATAAAGAATAAAAAAAGCATCCGACGCGGTTACGTCGAATGCCAAGAAACCTCGTCAGAATCGCTGACTTATTTTTTCTTAAAGCCCTGCTTTGCCTTGAATTTGGGATTATCAGGGTCAATCAAGATGACTTGCTTACCACGGCGAATCTGTTTAATGTTACCGCGTTTTTTCCAAGCCTTTAAAGAGCTTAAAAATTTCATATCTAATCCTTTTTGTGACCCGATTATAAACGCTTTTTGTAAAAAATCAAATGATTATTATATTTTTTGTTGTTTTTATTGGTGCTGTTGGTTTTGTTAAAAACGGTTCTTAATTTTTTATCAACAGGTTTTCAACAAAAAAATCCCGGTTTTTCCGGTGTTTTTGAATTGTTGTTGAAAAACGGCCGTGTTAAATTAACTGTTGATAAATATCGGGTTATCAACGTTTTTAACAAAAAAACCGGCAACGTTTTTATACTTGTTGAAAATTGTCGAAATTGTTATAATTCTCTCAAAAGAGAATGTAGGCAATGAAACAGCAGGTTTTAAAGGCTTTGGCAAATCCCGCGCGCATATTTTATGTGCCGTATTCGCTGGCTGTGATGAACTTTTCCATACAGTTTTTAATATTTGTCGTGATATTTGTCGTGGTTCTTGCATCCTCCCGCGGCAAGGTTGCGATAAACCCTATGTTTTTTCTGTTGTCTTTGATTGGCGTTCATATGATTCTGGCCGTTTTTTCCAAGCGCGAGCCGCAACTGGCTCAAATCATATCTGCGAAAATAAGGTTAATAAAAGAAAAAATCCCACGGAGGCTGGTATCGTAAATGAATAACTTTTTTCAATATTTTGCCGGCGGCCAGTTCCCGTTGACCATGATTGTCTTGATTATGGCGGTGATTTTTGTGTTCATTTTGCTGCTGATGTACGTACCGGCTCTGGCGCGGCGCGTGTTTCCTCAGTTTGGATATACCCATTACGCCCAGTATTTGCCGTTCAAGACGGTGTTCAGCGACGATTCCTTGGAATTAACGGACGGCGCGCTGACCCGTGTTTGGCGCGTGGCCGGTGTTCAGACGGGTATTCAGGACAACGCGACGCGGGAAAAGTTTTTGGATTTGCGCGCGGGCCTGTTCAACCAGATACGCGACCCGGGCGTTGTTTTGCGCTTTTTCACCGTTCGCGACGCGGACCCGGAACGCACCAATTACGAATTTTCCCAGCCCGTATTGCAAAAGATTTATGACAAATGGCGCGGCCAGGGTCTGCGCATATACGAGAATAATTATTACATTGTCATGACGGTGCGCGGCGCCGGCGCGCGGGACAAGTTGAATCAGTACGGCAATCTGCTGGAATCCATTCTGGCGCCGTACCGGCCGGTTGTCATGCGCAACGAAAGCCGCGAGAACATGGCGAAATTTTTCGGACGTATTTTGTCGCCTATTACCAAGCCCGAACCATTGACATGCGGCGCGGACATTGCGTCTGTTGCGACGGTTGACGATGTGGAGTTTTTGCCGGGCGGCCTGGTAAAGTACACCAGTGGCGATGCCCAAATGTTCGGGGCCCTATTGTCGTTCAAGGCGTCGCCGGATTATCTGGACGAAGAATTTTATGACACGGTGTCCACAATCCAGACCGAAATGATATGCATGAACGCGGTTACGATAATGGGTGCGGCCGACGTTGAAATCGTAATGCGCCAGCGCCGCAACACCGCGGTTGACGATGAAGGCTCCGCGCATCAGCAGATTGCCGAGGCGGTCGACGCCATGGATGAAAACATATCCGGCAACCAGAGTCTGGTAAATTATTACCCGTTGTTTATTTTGTTCGGCGCGACGGAAAAAGACGTCATGGCGCATGTGGACGAGTTCAAGAAAATATCGGCCCAGTTCGGAATATCGCCGGTGGTCGAAGATTTCGCAGCCAAGGTTTCCTGGTTCGCCCAGATTCCGGGCTTTGACGTTTTCCCGCGCAGTTTCAAGATGCTGTCGAAAACGGCGGCGATAAGCGTTCCC
Organism: uncultured Alphaproteobacteria bacterium; assembly: GCA_947646585.1. Lineage (GTDB taxonomy): Bacteria > Pseudomonadota > Alphaproteobacteria > Rs-D84 > Rs-D84 > Enterousia. The sequence goes on from CANSHD010000001.1 coordinate 247,761, forward strand.
ATGTCGTCCACGCCGCGCGGTGTCGCCAATTCCGACTGGGGCCCGGGCCCGCTGGTTGTGTTCCCGACGGCCCAGGGCACGCCGTACATGTTCCAGTTTCATGTTTCCGACAAGCCGGCCGCGGTTGCGCATACATTGACAATCGGACCCACCGGCGGCGGTAAGACGACATTGTTCTCGTTTTTAATCGCCCAGTCCTTGCGTTATCCGAAATTAAAGGCGTTCTTTTTCGACCGCAACAAAGGGGCCGAGATATTTACCCTGGCCGTTGGCGGAAAATATATCACAATGCAGGGCAAGGAAAAAACGTCGGACCCGATGGAACAGACGTTCCAGACACATTTAAATCCGTTGAAAATGCCGGACAGTGCGGCAAACCGTGCGTTTTTGCGCCGCTGGTTCTCCATTATCACGAACCAGAACGACGCGGCGTCGGCCGATGAAATCGCACGCGCGGTATCGGTAAATTTTGACTATCTGGCGCCGCGCGACCGGTTGCTGAAAAACCTGTGGGAAAGCTGTTTTTCATCGGCGGGCAACATGCGGCCGGCATTGAAAAAATGGGTGGACCCGCTGCAGTACGGACACATGTTTAACGAGGAATCGGATACCTTGGACTTGCAGTCAAGACTGACCACGTTCGATTTCACGGAAATTCTGCAGGACGAGGTTTTGGCCCCCGCGGTCATATCGTATATTCTGCACAGAATAAACACCACGACGGTTGCGGGCGGAAATCCGTCGCTGATTATGATTGACGAAACGGCGCCGATGCTGGAAAACAAAATGTTCCGCGACAACTTTATCGCGGGCCTGCAGGAGGGGCGCAAAAACCGCCAGGCATACATGGCCGCATTCCAGCGTGCGAACGTTCTGGATAAATTGGGCATCGGCGACGTTGTCCGCGGCCAGGCCCAGACGGTTCTGTTCTTCCGCAATCCGGCGGCGGACGCAAACGATTACGCGCACTGGAATTTGAATCCGCTGGAAATGGCGTTCATTCAGGGCAAGGCGTATCCGAATTTAAAGCGCGCGGTGTTGCTGTCGCGGCCCGTGACGGGTGAATCCGTTATTTTGAATACGGAACTGGGGGGCTTGGGCAATCTGCTGCGTCTGTTTGAATCCGGACGCTCGTCGGTGCTGCTGGCCGAAGAGCTATATAAAATGTACGGTACAAATTTCGTATCGGAATATCTAAAACGTCAAGGCGGCGATGTATAAGGCTCTGTTTCTTTGTTTTCTGTGCATGGTGCTGCCGAACGCGGCGCGCGGCGAAGACGACTGCATGGCATATAAAATCCGGCCGCGAATAACGGTGTCCGCCCCGGAATGGACCAAGCAGGTGGTGCAGCCGTTAAAAGAAATGGATTTGCTGCACGGTGACGTGATTGCGACGCTGGTTGACAATTACGACATAACAGGCGACGTCACAGGGATAGAGGACGGATTCTGCGTGTCTTTGAAATCCGTGGCCGCAACCGTCGGGTACAGTGATTTCTTGGTTCAGATTGACATGCGTCATGTACCCGGCACGTGCACATACAATGCCGTTTTATCGCACGAGGACGAGCATATCCGTGCATACATGTCCATCATCAATGATTTTCAGACGGAACTGCACGATGCGATTTATGCGGCGGCGGATTCGGTAATGCCCGTCTTTGTTCGCAATGAAGAGGATATAGACACCGCACTGGACACGTTGAACAAGAATCTGCAGTCGCACCCCGACGTTATTTTGGTGAAGCAAAAGATTCGCGCGGCCGAGGAAATAAGGAACAAGCGCGTGGATGAAAACGACGACGGCGCGCGTCTGAAGCAGTGCATGTAATTTTTGCGCATGAAAGACATATTCAAGAAAGTTTTATTGTGGTTTTTCTCGGTCATAATATGCGGTATTTTGGTTGGCATACTGGGCAACCGGGTATATTACGAATATTTTGAAAAGACAAATCTGGCATACGCCAGCGAGACTTTCCGCATGGCGTACAAAGACAGCCAGATGCGCAAAAATCTTAAAATCACAATCAACGGCAAAAATGTGAACGAGCTCTATATTACAACCGTGACTTTGGTTAACAATGGAAACGCAACGTTGTCCCGCCCCGATTTCAAGGCCGAGACCGACCCCCTGCGCATAGAGGGCAAGCACATGGAAAGCGTTTTCGTGGACAAGATAAACACAACCGCAAATTCGCGTATCGCACTGGTAAAGCGCCGCGGCGGCATGCGCGTTAATTTCAAATGGATAAATCCCGGCGACAAGATTGTGTTAAAGGTCGTGCACCAGCGGCCATCCGACAACATTCGGGTGCGCGGTTCGTTTCACGGCATTTCGCGCATAACGCGAATGGACGACGATTACAACAAACTGGCATACACGCGTCGGCACATAATATGTGTCGGCATTGTCACGGCAATCGGCACGATACTGTTGATTGCGGCGGTGATTGGCGGCGTGCTGTTAATGCACCGCGGCCGGATTTCTAAAACAAAGTAAATTTATTACGGAACGCTTCGCGCAGGGCGTGGTCGGTTTCCTGACGGCTCATGCCGCTTTCATGCAGATATTGAATCTGCGGTGAGGTCGGCGAATACAGCGACGCACTGTGTCCCGCGGACAATGGCACGGCCGATATGTACTGTGCCGGCATAAATTCAACGCGCGCGCCCGCATCGCACATTGCACAGAATGTTATGTCGGATATGCAGTCGGCGGCGCCGCGTTCAATAACCGCGGCACCGGACAGTTTTGATTTGCTGCCCCCCCCCGCGATAATGTTTGTTTGAACCAAAATGCCGGTGTTTTCGGCCCCGTGAACACCGCGGCAATCAAATTCCAATTCGCTATGGTTTTCCAACAAAACATGTCCGCGAATTTCAGAATTTTTCCCGGTGTTTTTGATAAAAATGTTAAAAAAGGCCGGCTTTTTGTTTTTTACGTTAACATCCAAAAACACCGGCTGATTTTCAGCGTTGATTTCAATATTCAGCTCGTTTTTCCCGGCGATTTCACCAATATATATGATATGTACCGGCAAGTCGTAATGGGTGTCAATCGGGGCGCACGGCAGTGTTGATAAATCTGCGCAATATACGCCGTCGCGATAGACAATCGTCTCCGCGGCAAAGGTTTTTATATTGAATTCGTCCCACATGTATGACATATTGTCACCATTATAAAGGATTTATAAATGGGATTCAATTGTGGAATTGTGGGCCTGCCGAACGTGGGCAAATCAACATTGTTTAACGCATTGACGCAATCGGCGGCGGCCGACGCACAGAATTATCCGTTCTGTACGATTGAGCCGAACACCGGACGCGTGGTTGTGCCCGACGCAACGCTGCATAATCTGGCGGGCGTGTCCGGCGCGGCGCGCATTATTCCGACACAGCTGGAAATTGTGGATATCGCCGGGTTGGTAAAGGGCGCCTCTGCGGGCGAGGGACTGGGGAACAAATTCCTTGGCAACATATTGTCAACCGACGCGATAATTCATGTGGTGCGCTGCTTTGAAAATGATGACATTGTGCACGTTAACGGGCGAATAGACCCGCTGGGCGACATTGATACGATTGAAACGGAATTGATGCTGGCCGATATGGAAAGCCTGGACAAGCAGATAAAGAATCTGGAGAAAAAGGCCCGCGGTCTGGACAAGGACGCGGCAAAGATGTTGGCCGACGCAAACGCATTGCGTGATGCGCTGGCGTCCGGTACACCGGCGCGTTTGTCCGGCATAGACGCGTCGCCGTTTAATCTGTTGACGGCAAAGCCCGTGATTTACGTATGCAACGTGGACGAGGTGTCGGCCGCAACCGGAAACGCGTTTTCAAACGCCGTGCGCGAAAAGTTCGGTGCGACAAATCCGGTGCTGGTCATATCTTCAAAGATAGAAATGGAAATTTCACAAATCGTGGACCCGGCGGAACGCAAAATGTTCTTGGACGATTTGGGCCTGTCGGAATCCGGCCTGGACCAGGTTATAAAGACCGGATATGCGACGCTGGGCCTGCAGACGTTTTACACCATCGGCCCGAAAGAGGCGCATGCCTGGACAATAACCAAAGGGTGCACAGCGCCTCAGGCGGCGGGAAAAATCCACACCGATTTTGAAAAGGGGTTTATCCGCGCCGAAATAATATCCCCGGCCGATTACATTGAACTGGGGGGCGAGGTTGCCGTCAAAGAAGCCGGCCGCATGCGTCTGGTCGGGCGTGATTACGTCATGAACGAAGGCGACATATGCCACTTTTTGTTCAACAATTAAAAATGTTAAAAAACACCGGCACCCGGGCCCTGCAAAAATCACAAAGATTTTTGTGGGTGGTGATTTGCCGGCGTTTTTTATAGGTATTTTTCCAAAAAAAATCCCCCGTTCGGGGGGGATTTTTTTATTCCGTAACGGTTTGGGTTTCCGTAACCTCGGTCACCTGGACCGGGGCCGGCGCCGTCACATTGTCCAGGTCGCGAATCAGACCCTGCAGACGTTCAACACTTTCCGTGTCGTTCAGTGCGGCCGCGATTGTCATCGACGATTCCAAATCGCTGCGCGCGGCGTCCATGTTGCCAATCTTTAAATTCAGCGCGGCGGACTTTTCAAAATAGCTCATCGCGCGTGACGACAGGGATTCGCGTTCGTCCGCGGACGTCGCACCCTGAATCTGTTCGGATATTACGCGAACGGCGCTACTGTAGTCATTGATTGCGGCGGCATAGCTGCCCAGTGCGGTCAACGCCTCGGCGCGTTCCGCATAAACGTTCGGCGATACCACGCCGTCCGGCAGTGCCAGCGAGTTTGTATAGTCGGCAATCGCCCCTTCCCAGTTTTTCAACCACAGGTTCAACTGGCCGCGGCGCGCATACAAGTCACGCATCTGCAGAACATTGTTCGGACGCGCGGTGCGTGCGGCCAGTGCGCTGTTGATGTCGTTCAATGCGGCCGTATAATTTTCCATGCGCGTGTTTACCAGCGCACGGTCGTAATATGCGATGGAGTTCTGGCTGTCTTTTTCCAGTGCGGCGTTAAAGTCGTCCATTGCCGCGGCATAGTTGCCGGCCTGCATATATGCCTCGCCACGCAGAACCAATGCGTCGATGTTGTCGTCGGCGGCCTCTACGGCGGCGGTCAAATCCGCAACCGCGGCGTCGATATCGCCGGACAGCAATTTTGTTTTTCCGCTTTCATAATAATCGCCGGATTGCAACAAGGCCTCTTCCGTGATTTCGACATTGTTGTTTTCAGACGGTGTAATGCCGCCGTGGCTGCGTCCCAGAATATAGAACGTTGCCGCGATGAAAAACAGGATGATGAACCAGTAAATATAAATCGACAGCGACCACGCCGAGCCGGATTTCTTTTCAACAGGCGTTGCGCGAACCTGCGCTTTTGCCGGATTTGCAGCCTTTTTGGCGGGTGCAGTTTTCTTTGCAGGTGTTTTTTTCATGTATAAATCTCCCTTCCTTGTATTGAATATTAGAGAGATTTTAACATTTCGTCAATGGTTTTCTGCGGCACCTGTCTTATTTGTCCGGGCGCCAGATTTCCAAGCGTTATCGGCCCAAAGGAAATACGCCGCAAATGATGCACCGACGCGCGGCATGCACGCAGTACAATTCGCACCTCGTTCTTTTTCCCCTCGGTCACGACGACGCGCAGATTATTGTCGTCCAAAACGTCAATCTGCATCGGACGGTATTTTACGCCGTCCACCGTAATCCCGCGCCGCGCCGCATCCAGATGGGAAAAATCGTTCCCGTTGACGGTCGCGATATATGTGCGCGGAATGTGCGACGACGGCAGTGTTAAACGCCGCGCCAGTTCCCCGTCATCGGTCAGAAGCAGCAACCCCGTCGTCTTGTAATCCAGGCGGCCCACATATTTTAAACCCCTGTATTCCGGCGCCAGACAGTCGTACACCGTTTTACGCCCCGCCGGGTCGCGTACGGTTGTCATTGTGTTGATGGGTTTATGAAACGCGTACAGGTGTGACGCACTGCGCGGCTTTACGATTTTTCCGTCAATGGAAACGGTGTCAGTTTCGGGATTTACAAAGCATACGGGTGTTTGCACAACATTGCCGTTTATTGCCACGCGCCCGGATAAAATCATAGCCTCCGCCTCGCGTCGCGATGCGACGCCGGCGTCTGCGATGAATTTTGCGATGCGCAGTGTCATTTCATGCCAATCCTTGAAATTGCGACGACGGCGGCAACCTCGGCCCGCAGGATTGTCGCCCCCAGTGATATTCCGCGCGCCCCGGCCGCGTCCAGTGCGGCGAATTCGTCGTCTGAAAATCCGCCCTCCGGCCCGATTAAGACGGATTTTGCCGAGACGCTGCCATTGACATTGCCGCCGTGCGCGGCGCGCTCGTCTGCGAATACAACGCCCGACAAATCCAAATCTGAAAACTTTATCACGGGCATTATTTCCGGCACGCTGTTGCGGTTGGACTGCTCGGCCGCCTCAGCCGCGATTTTACGCATCCGGTCCCAGTTTATATGCGCCGCGTTTGTGCGTGCGGTGATTACGGGCTGAAAACGTGCGACGCCCATCTGGGTCGCCATGTTGATTAAATCGTCCGTGCGCTTTATCGGTGCAAACATCAGTGTTATGTCACCGGCCGGGTCGGCGTGCGCGGTTTTTTCGCCGATTGTAATGCTTTTCCCGTCGGGTGACAGATGCGCCGCAAATTCCACCCCGCTGTTAAATACCAGAAAATCGTTCGTGCGCATGACGCGCGTCAAATAATGCGCCGTGTCGCGCGGTGCCGGAATAATATCGCCGGATTTTATAGGGGTATTTATAAAAATGCGCGGAATGTTTTTCATTTTATGTTTTTTTCTGATATAATCATAACACAATGGCAGAGAAGTTCAAGATTTTATCGGCCGGCGGTTCGTCCAAGGGCCTCAATATTTTCAAGTCCAGCGCCTATAAAGAGCACGAGCGTAAACCGTTCGCGTCACTGTTCTGGTCGTTGCGCTGGGCGATTGGAATATGGCTGGCGTGCGCGCTGGCGTTCGGATTATCGTTTATTGCCGAGCATTTCTGGCGGTACGGTTTTTCGCCCGCGTCTTGGCGCTGGATGTGGATATATTTAGGTAATGCGGCATCGACATTGGGGCTGTCGGTGGTGGCGGAAATTCCTGCATGGATTACGCGTTGCGTTGCGCGGCCCGACATGGCGTGTATGGCGCCGCTGTTGCCGGTGGTGGCGTACTTTTTCCTGGCCGATGCGACATTGGTCAAAGAATTTAATCCGTACGGCAACGACAAATTTGCAGAAAAATCTTCAAACAAGGCCACAAAAGAAGACATTGAAAAAATGGGCCTGCTTAACGGATTTATGATGGTGCTGGGGTACTTTAAGAAAAAGCCGTTGATGATGGACGAATGCCTGTCGGCGTTGTGCGTGGCGCCTCCCGGGACCGGTAAGACCCAGGGTGTCGTTCTGCCGACAATTTTCGACTGTCCCCAGGTGTCGATGATTATCAACGACCCGAAACCGGAATTAAAGCAGAAATCCAGCGCATACCGCGCGACCATCGGGCCGGTGTTCATTATGAACTGGGCGGGCCAGGACGACCCGGAAAGGGGTATTTATTATCCGTCTTGGAATCCGCTGTCGCCCGAGCACGTACCCTTTAATACCGAGCAGCGCGATTTGTATATCGATTCCATCTGCAATGTTTTGGTTGCGGAAAAGGCGTCGTCGTCCGCGGACCCGCACTGGACGATATCCGGTCGTGCGGCGCTGTCCGGATTGATTCAGTTTATCGTGTCCAAGGTGGAGCGCGCCAAGGCCGACGACTATTTTTACTCGCGCATTGCCAGCGGCACGTTTGACGCCGAAGATGCGGCCGTTTTGTCGGATTATTATCTGTCGATGATAAACGACCCGAACGCCTATGCGGCCAGTGCGATTTTACAGCGCGGCGAATTGAACGCGATGAACTATGTCCATATCGGAACATGGGAAAACATACCCGACGCATGGAAGGGCAAAGAAGCGTCGCTGTCGATGATTCTGGACTGGCTGAACGCGTCCCAGATTGCGATTGCCCAGGACCTTGAAAACCGCCGCCGCCAGGGCGACCAGATGGTAATGATGGCGGACCCGATGAAGGACTTGTTCCTGGGCGCGGTTGAAGAGGCGCGCCGTTATGCATATGCGCATCGTGCGATTCTGGAATTGACCCAGCTGGCCAACACCCCGGACAAGGAACGCGGCAGTATCCTGTCAACCGTGATGGCGGGCCTGTCGATATTCCGTAATGCGGCGGTGCGGAACCGGACCAGCCATTCGGACTTCCATTTCTCTGACATGCGCGGCCTGCGCGACCCGCGCGACGGCAAGATTAAGCCGGTCACGGTATATCTCTCAATCAACATGGTTGATGCCGAGGCATTGAATCCGATTACCGGAATATTTATAGAATTGATGTCGTCATACCTGCTGGCCAACGCGCCCGAGGGCGTGCGCGACGGCCAGAAACTGGGGCCGTATCCTGTACTGTTCCTGTTGGACGAAATGCCGAAAATGCAAAAGCTGCAGGCGGTGATTCAGGGACCGGACCTGGGACGCGGACAAAAGATATCGTACCTGATTATCGGCCAGGATATTCACCAGATTGCGGAAAAATACGGCCAGGACGCGGCGGCGACGATTATATCCACAACCGCGGCAAAAATTGTTCTGCGCCAGAACGACCCGGACACTGCAAAGCGCTTTTCCGACATGATGGGTTACAAGATGAAGATAAAGACGGACAAGGACGGCAAGGAATCCACCGGCGAGGAATTGCTGTACACGCCGATGGATATTATGAAGCTGGACAAGAAAAAGCAGCTGGTCATATTCCAGGGGTATTACAACCGCCCGATTGAGGCCGACCACCAGGAAGCATGGCAGGACCCGCGTTTGTCGGGATACATGGCGATGGGCGAATCGTCGCCGCTGCCGGAATTTTTAATACCGTCGCACCATGCGGCCATGGGGTACGGCGGCGCGCCGCGCATATATAATCCCCAAACGCACGAGGTTAAGATTTTGGCATAAAAAACACCGGGTTTTCCCGGTGTTTTTATGTGTTTTTTACGCCCTATTCCGGCATCGGCATGCCGGCCGTTGCGTCGCCCATAATCTTGTCGATTGTGGCGTCGGCCTTTGCTTTTGCGTCACGAAACGCGGCGGTAACGGCCGCGGCGATTGCATCCGCACCGGCGGCCGCCAGCGCGTCGCTGATTTTGAAATCCTTTAAATCGTATTTGCCGGTCATCGTCACAATGCATGCGCCGCCGTCCGCGATTCCGCGAACCGTTGTCTTGTCCAGCAAATCCTGCGCGGCGGATACCCTGTCCTGCAGTTCGCGCGCCTGTGCCATAAATGATTCCATATCCATTTTATTCCCCTCGCATTTTTTTTGCCGCCGGAATAATCCGGCGGCATGTGTCACTTATTCGGCCTTGGCCGCCTCGGCACCCGTTTTCTGGTCAATGCCGACCATGGACATGCGGGTCTTGCCGCGCTTGTCCGCGCCCAGGTATTTTACAAACACCTTGTCGCCTTCCTTGTATCCGGCGTCTTCTATTTTTTCCAGACGTTTGCCGGTGATTTCGGAAATGTGAACCATCGATTCAAATCCGTTCATGATTTTTACGAACAGACCGAAATCCTTGACCCCCGACACCGTGCCGGCGTAAATCTGGCCGACCTCAGGCTCGGCGACGATTTCCTTGATGCGGCGGATTGCCTCATCCGCATCTTCTTTTGCGACCGCCATAATCTTGACTGTGCCGTCGTCTTCCAGGTCAATGGTTGTGTTCGTTTCGCGTGTCAATGCCTGAATCACGACGCCGCCTTTGCCGATAACCTCGCGGACCTTGTCCGGATTGATTTTCATCGTGTACATCTGGGGTGCGTATTCGGACACTTTCTCGCGCGGGGCGGAAATTGCCGCATTGATTTTGCCCAGAATGTGCATACGGCCGGCCTTTGCCTGTTCCAATGCCTTTTCCATGATTTCGAACGTTATGGACGTGATTTTGATATCCATCTGCAGGGCCGTGATACCGCGGTCGGTACCGGTTACCTTAAAGTCCATGTCGCCCAGGTGGTCTTCGTCACCCAGAATGTCGGTCAATACCGCGTAATCGTCGCCTTCTTTAATCAGGCCCATCGCGATACCCGCAACCGGACGCGTCAACGGAACGCCGCCGTCCATCATGGCCAGCGTCGCGCCGCATGTCGTCGCCATGGACGAAGAACCGTTGGATTCCAGAATGTCCGATACAACGCGGATTACATAGTCAAACTGTTCGCGCGTCGGCACCATCGGGTGCAGTGCGCGCCATGCCAGGTTGCCGTGGCCCAGTTCGCGGCGCGACGGGGATTTCAGACCCTTGCATTCGCCGACGGAATAACCCGGGAAGTTATAGTTCAGGAAGAAGTCCTTTTCCTCCGCCCCGTCCAGACTTTCAATCGGCAGCGCGTCCTTGCCTCCGCCCAGTGTCAGCGACACCAGCGCCTGCGTTTCACCGCGTGTGAACAGTGCTGAGCCGTGTGCGCGTGGCAAAACGCCCAGTTCGATTTCAATCGGACGAACCGTTTTTGTGTCGCGGCCGTCGATACGGGGTTTGCCCGCCAGAATATTGCCGCGCATGATGCGTGCGGTGATGTTTTCAACAATTTCGTCCGCAAACGATTCCAGTGTGGATGTGGCGACGGTTGTATCCGGGAACAGTTCCGGTATCATCGCCTTGGCCGCGGCGTGGATTTCGGCCAAAGTATCCAGACGAACCAGCTTTTCCTTTATCGCCAGCGCCGCCTCGATATCGCCGGCGAATTTTTCAAACGCGGATTCCATTTCAATGTATTCCGCAGACTTTTCCGGTGTCGCCCAGCGTTCTTTGCCCGCCTTCTCGGCCAGTTCGTTGATTGCGCCAATCACCGCCTGCTGTGCGTCGAATCCGAACTTTACCGCGCCCAGTGTCGTTGCCTCGTCCAGTTCGCCGATTTCAGATTCAACCATCAGAACGCCGTCCTTGGTCGCCGCGACAACCAAATCCATTTCGGAATCTTCCGTGAATTTGCGTGACGGGTTCAAAACGTATTTTCCATCCGCGTATCCGACACGTGCCGCCCCAATCGGACCCTGGAACGGAACGCCCGACAACGCCAGCGCCGCGCTGGACGCAATCATCGCCAGAATATCCGGCTGGTTCTTTTTATCGTACGAAAATACCTGGGCGATAATCTGAACCTTGTTCTTAAACGTTTCCGGGAACAGCGGGCGAATCGGGCGGTCAATCAAACGCGCCGTCAATGTTTCGGCGGTTGACGCCTTGCCCTCGCGGCGGTCGCGGGAACCCGGAATGCGGCCGGCCGACGCATACTTTTCCTGATAGTCGACGGTCAACGGAAAGAAATCCTGGCCCTCTACCGCGGATTTTTCCGCGCATACGGTCGCCAGCACCATTGTGCCGCCCATCGTCGCCAGAACGGCGCCGTTCGCCTGTTTCGCCAGGCGGCCCGTCTCCAGACGCAGTGTCTCGTCCCCATACGGGATTTCAACCACGACCGGGTTGTTTAATTTATGGGTCTGCTGACCCTTTTCGTCTTTGTTAAACATTCCAAACAACATATTTTTTCTCCATGTTATTGTTGATTTTTGTGCGGAGAAAAATCATTCGTTTCTGCGTTCGCGGCGCTTTAAACGCACAAAAGAATAATTTTCAACCCCGCACATGTTGATTATAGATTATATTTGAACCAATGCAAATAAAATAAGCGGCCGTTGCCGCCGCTTATTCATTCGCCGCCTGGTACAGGCGAATATATTCAAATACCGTTTTCATAATCAGACTGCCCGCGCCGCGCTTGTTTAAAAATTTCAGTGCGGCCATCAAATCCGTGTGCATGTCGCAAAACGCCGCACTTTCCCAGTCGATAAACGTCACAATGTCGCCCGTGTCGGGGTTTATTGCAAAGTTTCCGCCGATATCGTTGTGGCACCATCCATAGAACATTCCGGGTTTTGCGCCGGCTGGCTTTAAACTGCGTATGGATTCTGGGTCGGAGCGCCCTATTTCGAACAAAAACGCGGCCAGCTGGGCTGCAATCTTATCCTCGTGCCGCAGGATTGTTTTCGTATCCAAATCGGCCAGTGTTTTTCCCGGAAAGAATTCGTATTTCAGCACGTCCATTCCGTTAAACCGGCGCAGTTCCATTTTTGGAATGCGCACAGGTGAAATATCACGAAACGCGTCCGCAAACATTTTTTCGCGCCGCGGTGTTTCGGCCTTGGCAGCTACCAGCGGGAATTTATATCCGATTTCATCGTCCAGAACGACGATAATCTTTTTCATTCCTCCGTGGCCCGAATAAGTTCGAACGCGGGCGTTCGGACGCCCGGCGTCACGCCGCGCGTAATCTATGTATTGATTGATATTGTAATTCAGGCGCGTGCGCACGCGGTGGCGCACTTTTTTATCCGGTATAAATCCGCATACAATGTTTGCCGCCGTCTGTTTTATGCCCATTATTTGTTCCTGTTTTTGCGAAATTCATCCAAAGACACAACGCGGCCCGGGTCTGCGACGGTGCCGGGTTTTTCCTCCAGCGGCAGTTCCATGTCGTTGTCGGCCGCGGGCGTCGCCTTTGGGTGGAACGACAGCATAAAGTCAACGGACGGGTCTTTGAATTCGACCAGTGCGGAAAACGGCACGCGTATGAAGAACGGCCGCCCGTCAAATGTTAATTGGACACCGAATTCCTTGTCCGACACATGCAGGTTGTTATAGGAATACTGCAACACAATCGTCATTATGTCCGGATAGCGTATGCGCAGGAAATCCGGCAAAACAACACCCGCATCGCGTGTTTTGAACGTAATGAAAAAATGCGTCCCGTCGCCCAGGCCGTTAATCTGGGCATGAACCAAAGCGTCTTTGACAACGGTTTTCAGCGCGTTGTCCAACAATGTTTGATAGTCTATCTTGCTCATGTTCCATAAATCCTATTGCACCAGTATATTATTTATTTCGCCATCCGCGCAAGCGACAAATGCCGCGTCGCCGATATCTGCGAACACCGCCGCGTCCAGACCGGTCGCCCAAACCTGGGCGTCGGCCGCGGACAGGGCCGCAAACAGGCGCGTGCGCGCCGCCGCGTCCAGATGCGCGGCCGCCTCGTCCAGCAGTATTATCGGACGCATGGATGTCTTTGCATGCATCAGCCGCGCATGCGCCAAAATTAAATCCAGTAAAACGGATTTTTGCTGGCCGGTGCTGGTCAAATGCGCCGGCAGGCCCAATGTGTTATTAAACACGCCAAAGTCCGATTTGTGCGGTCCGTCCAGGACCATTTTGTCGCCCTGTAACATTCTGTTCTCGTGCAGGTATGCCAGATATTTTGCCTCGGCCCCCGGGCCGTCCGTTAAAACCATGTTTTCAACCAATCCGGACACGGACACGGCGGCGGATTGTAAAAAATAATTAACCTCGCCCGCGTATTGAATGCGCGCGGCGGCGATTGCGACAGCCACGGCGGCAATCTGGGTGTCCAGCGCGTCAATCCAGCGCGCGTCACCGCCGTTTTTCAATGCCGCCGCTCGTTCCGACATTAATTTTGAAAATCGCGCCACGCGCCCGGAATGGTGGCCGTCAAACGCGGCGGCCAAGCGGTCGAAAAACGCGCGCCGTTCGGCGGCAGCATCCACAAACAGGCGGTCTTCGCGCGGGGTAATCCACACCACACGCAGCCGCGCCCCCAAATCCGGCAGGCGCGCCGCATCGCCGTCGATGCGCGCGCGTCTGTTGGCGTCGCCTGCCGCGTATGTGACGGCAATTTCCGTATCATCACTCAATACCGCATGTGCGGAAAATCCGTTTGTTCCAAACCGCGCGATATCAGACATTGCCGCGCCGCGCATTCCGCGGTCCCCGGCCAGCATTGACACCGCCTCTAAAATGGCGGTTTTTCCCGCGCCGTTCGGGCCGGTAATAATAATATTGCGCCGACCACCGGTCTCTATTCGTCCCAGTGCATGATTTCTAAAATCAGTTAAGGTCAGCCTTTCTATCATCGGCCCGATATTACAAGTATTTTTTGAAAAAAACAAGGCCGGTAATTCCGGCCCTGTGTCTTTAATACATTGTCTGCAATATATGCTTGCTTTTGTCCAGACTGGACAGCATTTTGCCCGACCCGCATGCAACGCATGCCAGCGGATTGTCTACCAAAAACGTCGGCAGACCGGTTGATGCGCGTATCGCCGCGTCCAACCCGCGCAGCATCGAACCGCCGCCCGTCATCGCGATACCCAAATCGGCAATATCGGCCGACAATTCCGGCGGGGTTAATTCCAGCGCCTGGCGCACGGTATCGACGATTTTTGTCACCGTCTGGGCCAGTGCGGACGCAATCTGGGATTCGGTAATAACCGTTTCGCGCGGGGTGCCCGACAGCAAATCGCGCCCTTTTATTTTCATAGTCAATTCGTTCGCCTTGTCCTTTGGGCTGATAGCGTTTCCGATTTTTTTCTTTATTTCTTCGGCCGTGTTTTCGCCGATTAACAGGTTTTTATTCTTGCGCACAAAGTCGATGATGTCCGTATCCATCTGGTCGCCGGCCGTGCGGACCGCGTTTGAATAAACGATTCCGCCCAAGGACATGACCGCAACCTCTGTCGTGCCGCCGCCGATGTCCAGAACCATGGAACCGACCGGCTTGTCAACCGGCAGGCCCGCGCCAATCGCGGCGGCGGTTGATTCTTCGACAATATATACCTTGCGGGCGCCGGCGGCGTCGGCCGCCTCTTGAATCGCGCGGCGTTCCACCTGGGTTGCGCACGACGGCACACATATGATAATCAGCGGCGCGGCCAAGGGGCTTCTGTGATGAACCTTGCGGATGAAATATTTAATCATTTCCTCAGCGACCTCAAAGTCGGCGATAACACCGTCGCGCAGCGGCCGCACCGCGGTGATGGAGCCCGGCGTACGGCCGAACATCTGTTTCGCCTCGGTCCCCACGGCCAGAATTTCCTTGCGCCCCAGCAGGCGGTTCTCGGCCACGGCCACGACGGACGGCTCATTCAACACGATTCCGCGTCCTTTGACATATATAAGAGTGTTTGCCGTGCCCAAATCTATCGCCATGTCGGCAGAAAAGAACTTCATCAGCCAGTTGTACATATTTGCCCCCAAAATAATGATTTTTTTTGCACTATAAAGCGTGGCGGATAAAAAATCAAGCGGGGCCAAAGGAAATTTTGCGCTTTTTTATTTGACTATTCGGATATTGTGGTAATATTGGCGCCATGAGAAACACCATAAAGCAGCATCAGCATTTTTTAATGGCCGAAACAGACGAAACGGCGCGCAGTTCTTTTTTTCTTATCCGTATGCGCGCGGCGCGTCTGCCGGACGACCCGCAGTACGGTCTGGTCGTGACAAAGCGCATGTTTAAACACGCCGTCGACCGCAACCGGGCAAAGCGTCTGCTGCGTGACTGGATTGCGTTTAACGAGAAATGGATGCGGCCCGACCGCGACTATATATTCATTGTCCGCCGCGATATTTTAAAGGCCACGCGCACAGACGGCCGCGTCGCGATGAAAAAAGCATTGCGGTATTTAAGCAAACTTGATGTCTAAAATCGCCGTCGCCCTTATCCGGTTTTACCAGAAATGCATATCGCCCGTAATCGGCGGCCGCGCGGCATGCCGTTTTACCCCGTCGTGCAGTGAATACACCCGCATCGCGATAGAGCGCTATGGCGTCATTCGTGGCTGCGCAATGGGCGCGCGCCGCATTTTGCGGTGTCGGCCGGGCGGCGGGTGCGGATACGACCCGGTGCCTTGACAAGTTTGTCGTTTGTGGTAAAATTCCACCAAGATTAAAACAAAAACCATAAGGATTTTAAAATGTCTTTTCGTGCAAACGTAGAAAACATGTCTAAAATAATGGACGACATGGGTATTACGGAGCTGGATTTGGAACGTCAGTTCTTATTTGGCGTTTATCGCAAACACATTCATTTGTCCAAGCAGCAGGCTGCGACCGCGGTCGCGATGCCGAATTTCCCGGTTGCGGCCGACGCAAAACAGACCAACAGCGCGCCCGCAGAAAACACCGTTACCGGATATGCGCTGAAATCGCCGATGGTCGGCGTCGCATACCTGGCGCCGGAGCCGGGGGCGAAACCCTTTACAACGGTCGGCGCGCATATCAAAGCGGGCGATACCGTCGCATTGGTTGAGGCCATGAAGACGTTCAATCCGATTAAGTCCGACAAGGATGGTGTTGTTAAGGAAATCTTGGTCACGGACGGCGCGGCCGTTGAATTTGACCAGCCGCTGATTGTAATCGAATAATAAAAGCCATGTCACAGATAAAGAAAGTTTTAATCGCGAACCGCGGGGAAATCGCCCTGCGCATAATTCGCGCATGCCGCGACATGGGCATACGAACCGTCGCGGTGTATTCGACCGTTGATAAAAACGCAATGCATGTGCAGTTGGCCGATGAATCGGTATGCATCGGGCCGGGCCCGTCGCGCGATTCTTATTTGAATGAATCGGCGATTTTGACGGCGGCGCTGCTGACCAACGCAGACGCGATTCATCCCGGATACGGATTTTTGTCGGAGCGTGCGGACTTTGCGCGCAAGGTGGCCCTGCACGGCTTGATTTGGATTGGGCCCGACGCCGACATGATTGAACGCATGGGCGACAAGGTTAATGCAAAGCGCACGGCGATTGAATGCGGCCTGCCGGTGGTGCCGGGCTCCGACGGGGCGGTGGATTCTTTGGAATCCGCACTGGCGTGGGGCGAAAAAATCGGATATCCGGTAATGCTCAAGGCCTCTGCCGGCGGCGGCGGTCGCGGTATGCGCCCCGTTCACAATGCAGACGAGATGGCAGAGGCTTTCCAGATTACAAAACAGGAGGCGAAATCCGGCTTTGGCGATGACACGCTGTATATGGAAAAGCTGTTGCTGCATCCGCGCCACATTGAATTTCAGGTACTGGGGGACAAACACGGCAACGTTGTGATTTTTGGCGAGCGCGACTGTTCGCTGCAGCGTAAAAACCAAAAGGTTATGGAGGAATGTCCGGCCGCGGCACTGACACAAAAACAGCGCGACGACATGATAGAGGTCTGCAAAACGGCGGCGAAAAAGATGGGATACACCAACGCCGGCACGTTTGAGTTCATGTTTGAGGATGGAAAATTCTATTTCCTGGAAATGAACACGCGTCTTCAGGTGGAACACCCCGTGACCGAAATGGTTTACGGCGTTGATTTGGTGCGCGAGCAGATTCGCGTTGCGGCGGGCGAAAAGCTGGGCTATACCCAGTCGAACGTTGTTCCGCACGGTCATGCGATTGAATTCCGCATCAATGCCGAAGACCCCGACAACTTTACGCCGAACCCGGGCAAGATAACGCTGTACGCGCCATCGGGTGGCCTTGGCGTGCGTGTGGACAGTGCGGTTTACACCGGATACACAATTCCGCCGACATATGATTCCATGATTGCGAAACTGATTGTTCATGCACAGTCCCGTCCGGCATGCATCATGCGTGCCCAGCGTGCGTTGGACGAATTCGTGATAGAGGGGGTCAAAACAACAATCCCTCTGCAGCGCAGATTGCTTAACAACGGCGATGTTCGGAAATTGAAATTTGACAACCACTGGCTGGAAGAATATTTGAAATCGGACGCCGCGAAAAAAGATGCCGAGGTAAAATCGGACGAAGAATAAAAAAACACCGACAATAACCACCCGCAAAAATATTTATTTTTGCGGGGTTCTATTTTACGTTCGTGGTGACAAAGGTGTGTAATTGTTTGCTTCGTCCCAATTGTCACCGCGAGCGCAGCGTGGCGGTCCAGTAAATATTTGCAAAGTGCAACTTTTCTGTTATAATTCCCAATGCATCGGGTGATACCCGGTGTGAGGTGTCATAACCTCTGAAAACATTAAAACTCCACGATTGGTTGGAGGCCTGTGATATATTTGAATAAACAGGACTATCGTTTTCGTAGTTATGAACCTCCAACCGCCCTTCATCAAGGCGGTGTTTTTAATTTAAAAACAAATGGAGGCAAAAATGAAAAGAATAGATGAAACGGCCGGCCGTATTGGTGCGGCAATGCGGCACGCCAGAAACACATGTCACCTGCATCAGGATGACATGGCGGTGCTGTTGCGGATAACGCCGGCCGAGCTATACGCATATGAGCGCGGTACATTAAAGATACCCCAGGACGTGCTGGAACGGGTTATTCTGATGGGCTTTAAGATGATACACGTACACAGGCTGGAGCGCCTGTACCGATGGCGGCGGGATTTGTTTGAAAAATTAAACAACAATTAAAAAACACCGGTCAATGCCGGTGTTTTTATTTTGGAGGCCTGGGTCGGAATCGAACCGGCATACAAGGATTTGCAGTCCTCTGCATAACCACTCTGCCACCAGGCCGCGTGCCACCATACTAGGCAAAAAATAAATCCAATTCAACATAAAATTTCGCGAGTTTCCCATTTTATGATATAATCCGCTCAGGAAGAGAGTCAAATACATGAAAAAAATAGCTTTATTGGCATGCGTAATGCCTTTTTCGGCGTGGGCTGCAAACGATTGTTTGAACCGCCAGACGGTGCCGGACGGCCCGATGTCACTGCAAGAGGTAATAGAGTTGGGACTGTGCCGCAATCCGACAACTACATCCGCATATTTGGCGGCCGAATCCGCCCGATTTGCGAAAAATGCGGGC
Organism: uncultured Alphaproteobacteria bacterium; assembly: GCA_947646585.1. Lineage (GTDB taxonomy): Bacteria > Pseudomonadota > Alphaproteobacteria > Rs-D84 > Rs-D84 > Enterousia. The sequence goes on from CANSHD010000001.1 coordinate 266,555, forward strand.
TATGCGAACTATTTGCCCAGTGTTAACGCCGGGGCCAGTGCCGGTATTGATTACCGCAACAAGGAATGGGGTGACTGGAATTATGGCGCGTCGTTGTCGGCGTCTTATTTGATATTTGATTTTGGAAAGCGCTTGGCCGACCTGAATGCATTGGCGGCGACGTGGCGTGCAACCGGTTTTGATTATGACGAAAGCGTTCAGAATTACGTTTATGGTGTTATCGGTGCGTATTATGCATTGTTGAATGCAGACGCGGACGTGACGTCGGCGGAAAAACTGCGCGAGGTGGCGCAGTCCGCGCGCGACATGGCGCAAAAGAAGTACAAGGCGGGTTCTGTCGCCAAGGCCGATGTGCTGAAGGCGGACACAACCCTGGCCAGTCGTGACGTCGCACTGGAACGTGCAAAAAACAACCGCGAGATTGCAAAGGGCACCCTGCTCTCAAAATTGTCTTTCCCGGCGGACCAGAACATAGAGATTATGGACATGCCGTCCGATTTCGGACGCAGCACGGAAAACAAGAGCGTTGACGAGTTAATAGAGGCCGCGCGCAAATCCCGCCCGGATTTGCTGCGTGCGACTGCGAACAAGGACGCCGCATGGCATCGCCGCAACAGTGCGTTTTTAAAAAATCTGCCGAGTATTTCGGCCACGGGCTCCATTAACTGGAACGACACGGAATGGAATTCGTTCGCCAACGACAGCTACAAGGTGACGGGCAGCGTCGGTATCCGCGCATCCATGCCGATATTTGCGGGCTTTGCCAATTATTACGGCGTCCGCAGTGCCGAGGCGAACTATGACCGTGCCAAAGAGTCTGAGCGCGCCGCCGCAGATAACGCCGTTTTAGATATCTTTACGGCATACCAGAACTATAAAACCGCACAAAAGGTTTTATCGCAGACTGAAACGCTGCTTAAATCCGCGACCGAAAGTGAAAAGGTAACCGCCGGTATGTACAAGGTGGGGCGGGCGACCATGCTGGACTGGCAGACGGCGCAGTCCGAACTGGTTGACGCGCAAAAGCAGCATAATGCGGCCAAATACGATTTGTTTACCAGCCGCGCGTCGGTTGCGCTGGCCATCGGCGACATAAAGGCCGAACTGGATAAAGAGAGGGAGAAAAACAATGAAAAGCAAGATTAAATCCTTAATCAAATGGGTTTGGCGTAAAAAGTGGTGGTTTTTGATTTTGGCTGTGGTAATTGTTGTCCCGATGCTGATATTCGGCGGCGGCAAATCCAAAAAATCCGAATATGTTACATTGCAAATCGGGCGCGGTAACCTGCGCCAGGTTGTGACGGCCACCGGCGAGATTCAGCCTGTGAACACGGTCAGCGTCGGCTCCCAGGTGTCGGGAACGATTGACGCGCTGTACGTCGATTATAATTCCAAGGTAAAAAAGGGCGACCTGTTGTTAACGATAGAGCCGTCGGTATTGCAAGCGTCCGTGGACGAGGCCAAGGCGTCCCTTGATTCCGCGATTTCCCAGCGTAATTATGCGCAAAACGAATATAAACGAAACAAGGAATTGTATGCGTCCGATTTTATTGCGCGCGCGGAACTGGAACAGTCGCAAACCACGTATGAACAGGCCGAGCAGTCTGTAAAACGCGCCCAGTCGCAATATGACCGCGCGGTGACGAATCTGGGCTATGCAACGATTACGTCCCCGGTTGACGGGACCGTTATTTCGCGCAAGGTTGACAAGGGCCAGACGGTCGCGGCATCTTTCCAGACGCCCGATTTGTTTGAAATTGCCGAAGATTTGACGCGCATGCAGATTGAAACGTCCGTATCGGAGGCCGACATCGGCGTCATCAAAGAAGGCCAGGCGGTGACGTTCACCGTCGATGCGTATCCGACCCAGACGTTCGATGGCGTCGTGCGCCAGATTCGCCTGTCGCCGACAACAACGTCAAACGTTGTCGTTTATACGGTTGTAATCGACGTTGACAACACGGATTTGCGCTTGATGCCGGGTATGACCGCGTTTGTGACGATTATCGTTTCTGAAAAGAACGACGTATGGAAAGTGCAGAACGCCGCCCTGCTTGTTCGTTCGTTCGACGGAATTATCGAGAATGCGGGCGATGCAACGCCGAAGACCCATCTGGCGATAAAGCGTGGCGAGGAAATCAGTCTGGTACCGTATGAAAAGGGGCTGGTAACCGCGACGGAAACGGAAATCATATCCGACGGCATTGCAGAGGGCGACCTTATCGTCGTCGGCAAGGTCGGCCAGGCGTCAAGCGCCAAATCCGGCAACAATCAGCAGCGTCGCGGCCCCGGCGGCCCAATGTAATGGGGGCGATAATGAAAAAGGCGCAGACGGCAAAAAAGCCGGAGACGATAATATCTCTAAAAGATATAACAAAAAAGTTCCCCTTGGAAATGGGGGGCGAGCAGCAGGTTCTGTTCGACATAACATTTGACGTTCATGCCGGCGAATTTGTTGCGGTCATGGGCCCGTCGGGCAGTGGCAAATCCACATGCATGAACATAATCGGCGCGCTGGACACGCCGTCGGGCGGCACGTATGAACTATACGGGCGGAATATTACCGGCCTGTCGCCGGACGAACTGGCCGTGATTCGAAACGAATATATCGGATTTGTTTTTCAGCAGTTTAATCTGCTCTCAAAGCGCACGGTGCTGGACAACGTTATGCTGCCGCTGATGTATCGCGGTCTGCCCATGTCCGAACGCGTGCGGCGTGCGCGCGAAATGCTGCGCCGCGTGGGGCTGGAAAAATTCGAAAGTTACCTGCCGACGCAGCTCTCGGGCGGTATGAAGCAGCGCGTGGCGATTGCGCGCGCGCTTGCGGGCGACCCGAAACTGATTCTGGCGGACGAACCGACCGGCGCGCTGGACAGTAAAATGGGGAACGAAATTCTGAAATTTTTAAAGGAACTGAACAAGACCCAGGGCATCACGATTGTAATGATAACCCACGAGTTTGAAATTGCGCGTTATGCAAACCGCCTTATCCATATTTACGACGGTCATATAACGTATGACGGACCGGTTCCGAATACAGAGGCGGCGCTGATAAAATCTGAATCCAAAGGACGCAAGAAATGACCTTTAACGATATTTTCAAGGAATCATGGCTGTCGGTGTCCGGGAACAAAATGCGCTCGTTTTTGACGGTTCTGGGTATTGTTATCGGTGTTATGGCGGTGGTTATAATGGTTGCCGTCGGCGAAACGGTCGAGCGCCAGATTACGGACCAGTTTTCGGCACTGGGCACCAATACGATTATGATTCGCGCCGGCGCGGCCCAGACGGGCGGTGTTCGCACCGGAAACCGCCAGACGTTGACGATTGACGACGCGGAATATATCGGCCGCCTGCCCGACGTTATGGCGGTGTCGCCGGTGCAAAGCAGCGGCGCTCAGATAGTATACGGAAACAAAAACTGGTCATCGGTTATGTACGGCGTATACCCCGATTATACGACTGTTCAAAACATTGAAATGGACAAGGGTACGTTTTTTGACCAGGCGGCTGTTCGTAATGCGTCCACATACGCGGTAATCGGCCCCACGACGGCAAAAGAGCTGGACTTGCCCGCTGACCCCGTGGGCCAGGTAATCCGCGTCCAGAATGTTCCTTTTGTTATTATTGGCATGACCAAGGAAAAGGGCGATTCCGGAATGGGGTCCCAGGACGATATGTTGCTTGTACCGATTACCACGCTGAAAAAGCGCGTCCAGGGCAGTCGATTCCCCAACGCGGTCAGTACGATTGGCATGAAACTGTACCCCGATGCGGACAACACCGTTGTCACGAATCAGATAACCGCCCTGTTGCGCGACCGTCATAAATTAAAGGACGACGCGGCCGACGACTTTCAAATCATGGATATGAAACAGGTGATGGAGACGATGAGCACCGTCACCGGATACATGAAAATGCTGTTGATTGCGATTGCGGCGGTCTCGTTGCTGGTGGGCTCCATCGGCATTATGAACATGATGCTGGTGTCCGTTGCGGAACGTACGCGTGAAATCGGCGTGCGCAAGGCCATCGGCGCGCGCGAGCGTCAGATAATCATTCAGTTCCTGTCCGAATCGATATTTATATCGTTTATCGGCTCTATGGCGGGATTGTTGCTGGGTGTCGGCCTGTCCCAGGGTGTGGGGCGCTTTATCATGGGCTATAACGTGCCGTTTTCGGCCTGGCCGGTTGTGCTATCGGTATCGGTTGCGGTAATTGTTGGCCTGGCGTCCGGTGTTATGCCTGCATTAAAGGCGGCAAAGCTGAACCCGATTGACAGTCTGCGCTATGAATAAAAAACGGCGGATATTCCGCCGTTTTTATTTTACATAATGACATTTGTCGGTGTATGTAAATCTGCCCCCGGCGTCTGTCCCGGTTGTCCCCGCCGGCAGATAGCATTCCGTTATTGATGCCGCGCCGGTTGAATCCGTCGTGCCGGCAACGCCGCCGGATCTCGGGCACGCGGTGCATGATGCGGCCGCGGCGGCATTGTTATATCTCCCCTGGGCGCATGGCTTGCATGACGTCAATGTGTTGTCCGCCGCCGAATAGTACCCCGCCCCGCACGCATTGCACGTGCATGTGGATGTATTGCCGCTGGATTTGTATCCGGCATTGCATTTGCATCGATATGATGTTGTCGCGGTCGGACAGCAGAGTGTCGTGGTGTTGATGCCGTCGCATTTGGGGCAGTGTTTTGATTGGCGCACGCCGTTGCTGATTGGGCTCCACATATCCATCCAGTCGTTGTTAAGTGCCGCCAATGCCGGGCATGCGTTCGGCCACGCCGCCGCGCCGATACATATGCATGTGATGATTGATTTTCTCATGATTTCAATTCCCTTTTGTTTTTGTTAAACAAAAACCGCCGTTGGAATTGGCGGTCGGGGATTGAAAAAATCATATATAGAAATGACCCTGCGATTTTCGGGCGTGCCCTGTTGTATAATCGCAGACCCCCGACCGGTTTGGTCGGGTTGCAAAAAACAGCGGTGCCAATGCACCGACGTTTTTAGTCGGATTTACAATGCAAACATGTGTTCGCACCGTCTCTATAAAGGATTTTTCAAGTCCCGAAGCCACATCCGTTGTGTCTTCGAACAAATTGTTGCAAACACGACACCTTTTTACAAGAAAAAACATTTGTGTATTGACAAAAAGATATTATGTGCTACCTTTTTGATAAAAAGGTAGCACATGAATTTTATGCCGATTTATCAAAAATATTTGGCGTGGCGCGACCGCCATTTCCCCATGGGGAACATACTGCGTCATACGCAGTATGTATTGGTGTTCAAAACAACAAATTATTGTTGGTACCGGTGCCCGCATTGCTGTGAATGTTCGGGGCCGAATAATCCGCGGACATTTATTCCGGTCCGTACCATATGCTCTTATTTGGACCAGGCGCATGCCGACCCGTCATTTTCAAACAACGTTGTGTTTACAGGCGGGGAAATCATGTCGGCATACCGCTTTGGGCCGGCCGATTACGTGCCGACATTATTGAATCACAGTCTGGATTTGGGCATCGGTACGGATATAAAGACCAATGCCGCATGGGTGCGCGCCGGATTTGGCGAGGGGATATTTCAGGATTTGCATCACGTAATATCGTCACATAAACCGTATTCGTTGCAGATATCGCTGTCGCTGGACAGGTATCATAAAAATGCGTTGGAAAACAACGCCGCGGTGATATCGCGCCTGGCCAAAATGCCAAACACAAACGCCATCGTCCATGTATCCGGATTTAATAACCATGTTGACATGTTTCCGGCATTGTTGGAGCGGATTAAAGCAAACGGTCTGAAAATAGATGAGGTTTTATGCGGCTCTGCTGGAAAAATTTTACCGCGTGTCGGCGGCCGGATTTTGTTGCAGTATTCAAAGGGAACGCTGTTTGACGGCGGGCGTGCGCGCGACATGGAATGGGCGCATCATTCGGAATTTCCGCAGTTTCAGTTTTTAACCGCCGACGGCATGTCTTTGATTGCGTTTGACAGCGCGGGTCGTGTAACGCTTGGCGAAAATTCAGGCCGCAAAATATCGACATCTTTTTTGATGCGTAAGAATTTTAATGTATATCTGAAAAATTTGTATCATATTCGCGCCGATTTGGTTAAGGCCACATGGCGCGAGGAGACGCGCGCCCGCCTGCTGGATGGCTGGCGTTTTAACGAGCGATAAAAAACGCCCATTTGGGCGTTTTTTATTTGGCTTTTACCGGCGCGACAATAATTGATTTTGTGCGCTCGTCCGGTTTCGACTTGCTTTCCAGCGTACCGCGCTCGCCGACCAGTTCCATGATTCGCGCAAACAGTTCCGGTACCGCGTCCTTGCCGCGCGCCAGCACTTTTTTAGAGCCGCGCGTCATAACCGCAATCTTTACCTTGTTCCCGCCGTCCAGGAATTCGAAAACCTTTTTCATTTTGATGTTCAAATCGTTTTCTTCAATAAAAGGCTTTACCCATACTTCCTTCATTTCGACCATTTTCTGGTTCTTGCGTGCCTCGTTCGCGCGCTTTTTCTGGTCGTATTTGAATTTGCCGTAATCCATGATTTTTACAATCGGCGGGGTATTGTTGGCATTGATTTCAACCAGGTCCAATCCGGCGTCGCCCGCCATGGCCAATGCCTGGGCCGTCGGCATAATGCCAAGATTTTGGCCTGTTTCACTAATTACCTGAACTGATTTTGCAAAAATCCGATTATTCATACGCGGGCCCATATCGCGGCGCGCATCACGGTTAAATGGTGGTCTAATGGTATGCTCCTTTTATTGATACGTTTGAAATTATTATTTATTTTTAGGCGTTTTTCAACATATTTTGAACGGCCTGTAATGCGTTCCACGCGTCGCGCTTTGCCGCCGGTTTCAGCAGCAGGTAATTCGGATGAAATATCGGCATAACCGTGCGTCCCGCGATTTCCGTGGCGACGCCGTGGCTTTTTGCCAAATCCGCATGCGCGATTTCCGTCGCGGCCAGTGTTCCCATCGTGATAATGACGCGCGGCGCCAACAAATCCACCATATGGTCGACAAACGGCCGGCACAAATCCAGTTCGCCCCGCGACGGCGCGCGGCCGCCCGGCGTGCGCCAGAACAGCACGGGCATAATTGACACGTTTTCGCGCGACATTCCGATTGCGCCGATCATCTTGTCCAACAGTTCCCCCGCCCCGCCGGTCAGGATTTTTCCCGCCATATCGTCATCTGCGCCCGGAATGTCGGTTATAATCAGCAGTCCGTTCGGATTTTTCGCCACATGTGGCAAAACGGTGTTGTGCGCCGTCGCGCGCAGCGGATGGTTGAATTCCGATATCATGCGCAGCATTGCGTCCGTATCGGTCGGGCGCGCCGCGGCCGCCGCGGCCGTTTCAACGGATATCGGCGCGATACGCGGCACGACAACGGGCCCCGATGAATATACGGGGGTGCGGGCGCTGTCTGGAATCTGAATGTCATCGGCGGCGGTTTTTGGCGCGGCCGGCGCGATTTTTGCCGCCTCTCGCTCTGCGGCGGCCAATGCCACGGCGGCCGCCGTGGGCAATTCGGTAATTTCCCACTGAACCCCCGCCAGACTTAAATCACGCAGTGCATCGTTGTACATGTGTTTTTCCTTGATTTTTCGAATGTTTTATTATAGACTAGACCACGAGCAACAGAAACTCAAGGGAGTATTTTCATGAAAATTAAAAACTTTGCTATGCTGGCGGGCGTTGCAGGCTTGTTGGCTGCTTGCGGTGGTTCTTCCAAAATCACAGAACCGGCCGATTTGAATGACCAGCGCGTATTCTTCGCGTTCAATTCCTCGGAAATTTCCGAAGATGCGAAAAACAACCTGCTGGGCCAGGCTCTGTACATGAAGAATCACGAAGATGTTAAGATTCAGATTGCCGGTAACTGCGACGAACGCGGTTCCACAGACTACAACTTGGCTTTGGGCGCACGTCGTGCCAACGCGGCCAAGGAAGTCATCGTAAAAGACGGCATTGACGCAAAACGTATTTCCACGATTTCCTATGGCAAGGAACGTCCGTTGGTTCAGGGCAGCGGCGAATCCGTATGGAAATGGAACCGTAATGCAACAACAACTGTTAAATAATAACAGTCTGTTGAGTTATAGTGATTGTTTGAAAACACCGGCGATTGCCGGTGTTTTTTCATTCCGGTATTAAACTGGATTGCCACGGTCGTTTCACTCCCTCGCAATGACAGCGAGCCTGGAACGATTGTCATTGCGAACGAAGTGAAGCAATCCAGTAAATGATGAACATCGCCGCTTTATTCGGAATTGCCGCGTCGGCGTAATCGCCTCCTCGCAATGACAGTGGCGGGTAATGTTGCAATTTATCTCCATTGTCATTGCGAGCCCCAACGGGGCGTGGCAATCCATAAAAAAGACCGGCATTTGCCGGCCTTTTTTATGTTTTTATTTGCAGATTTTATCGACGATTTCCTGCATTTGGGTGCGTGTTGAAAACGACAGCACAATCTGCCCCGCCCCGCCGCGTCGTTCGGTTATTTTCGCCGCCGTGCCCAGGGCGGATTTTATGCGCGCCTCTATATCGCGGCGCATGTCCGCATCCATATTGTTTGATGAAAAAGCCCGGCTTTTCCCGGCGCGCGGCCCCTGCTTTACCATTGTGGCAATCTGTGCCACCGGTATCTTTTCGTTCACGATTTTATGGGCCAGTTCTTCCTGATTCTCGGCCACGGCAATAGTACGCGCCGCCGACGCGGACAGTTCGCCCCGCTCCACCATCGCCTTTACGGAATCGGCCAGGTTTGTTAAACGCATTATGTTTCGGATATAGCTTTCCGATTTCCCAATCAGGCGCACGACGTCGGCCAAATCGTATCCGCATTTTTCCATTAAGTTCTGGTATGCGGCGGCCTCTTCCATCGGGTTTAAATTTTCACGCTGAACATTTTCAATCAATGCGATTTCCATCGCGTTTTCATCGTTCAGTGTTTTTACCAACGCCGGAATTTCGGTCAGCCCCGCCAGCTTGCTGGCGCGATAGCGGCGCTCGCCCGCGACGATTTCGTACATATGCGCACGTCCCGAAACGGCGCGCAATAAAATCGGCTGTAATACGCCCTTTTCCTTGATTGACGCGGCCAGCTCCTGTAACTCCGCATCGGTAAATGTTTTACGCGGCTGGTCCGGGTTCGCACCGATTTGTGCCAACGGGATTTGTTTTACCACAACACGTTCGGCCCCGGTTAATATGGAAAAGTCCGGAACTTGTCCACGTTCTGATTGTAATTCGGCCCATCCTTTGCCAAGTCCAAATTTTGAAGACATGCCCTATTCTCCTTGTTCTGTGCGTTCTACAACCTCGGTCGCGACACGCAGATACGCCTGGGCGCCGGGGGAATTAAAGTCATAAAACAATGCCGGTTTGCCGTGGCTGGGGGCCTCGGACACGCGGACATTGCGCGGGATTACCGTCTTGAATGTTTTGTCGCCGAATGTGTTGCGGATTTCATCCTCTACCGCGCGCGTTAAACTCTGGCGGCGGTCGTACATTGTTAATAATACGCCCAGGATGTCGATATTCGGGTTTAATTCGCGGCGCACACCCTCGATTGTGTTAATTAATTGCTGAACACCTTCCAATGAATAAAATTCGCACTGCATCGGGATGATAACGCCGTCGGCGGCCGCCAGTGCGTTTGCGGTAATGTTTCCCATCGCGGGCGGACAGTCCAGCAATATGTAATCATAATAATCGCGCACGGGCACCAATGCATCGCGCAGACGATAGAATCGGTTGTCTTCGGTGTACAGCTCAACCTCGGCCGCGGCCAGCTGTTGGGTCGACGGCATGATATGCAGATTCGGCACCGCCGTTGTTAAAATATTGTCAGCGGCCGTCGCCGTGCCCTTTAACACGCCGTAGACGCTTTGGCGGTGTGACGAGCGCACAAACCCCAGACCTGTTCCGGCGTTGCCCTGTTGGTCCAAATCAATCAGCAGCACGCGCTTTTTAATCGCGGCCAGGGATGCACCGATATTTATCGCGGTTGTGGTTTTGCCCACGCCGCCTTTTTGGTTTGCAAATGCTATTATTTTTGTCATTCTTTTTCCCGATATTTACCGGCCTTTATGGTATAAAATCATGTCGTTTCAGTCAAGATATTTAAATATAATAAGTTTTGTTGTTAAAAAATCGTTAAAAATCAATATATTGTTAATAATTTCATGTGAAATAATACGTTTTGTCGATTTTTTGACAAATGGTACGTTCTGTGTTATAATATATAATCTGTGTAATATGGAGGGTAATTGTGAAGTTTAAGAAATTACTTACTTTGTCTGCAGGCTTAAGCGTGCTGCTGGGCACGTCTATCGGCTGTGCGGTATGGGGGGGGGCGTCTGATAATAAAACGCCAGACAAGGCGGTTAAAACGATTCGTTTTAAGCCATTGCCTGATTTGAAAACCGCAACTGACACTTTATATTTTACAAACGAAAATTTTGATGCGAAATACGCGCATGCCGCGGCGGGGCAGTTTATACCGGGTACGAACACCGTTCGTGTCTCGTATTTTATGTATGACGACACGGCCAATGCGCGCGTGCGTTTAAATTGTGACAACGCGAATGAATCGGTTGAGGTTGTTCGTCGTCACGAGATGGAGCATGCGCGCAAGGCGAATGTCGTTCAGGATGTGATGGGATTGTCGCCGTGGGACCGGGCACGCCTGGCGGTTATGAATGAATCCATGGCGCCCGGCGGCGAGATTATCGAGGCGGTGGAGTATCATATCAAAACCGGCGAGCGTTATCCGCAGAACCGCGCGTTTCTGTGGCACGCCGACAGTTTGATTATGGCGCGTCACAATGAAAAGAATTTCGGGTTCGGTGACGGTGTTCCGGTTGATTTTTCGGACCCTGTTATCGCCGATATTGTTTTGGAAAGCGCTGTCGATAAATTTGCCAGGGATCACAAGCGCGGTTTTTATCACACAAAAATAAGGAGTGAATTAAAAGGGGTTAAACGTTCGAAATACAAGCCGCACAATCAGTGTGATTTAAAGCCGAATATGTCGAACTATTTTCCGATGGCGAATCAGTGGGGGATATTGTGGACATATGATGTCACTTCTCCGTGGACGATTTTGAAAAAGAGACAGGTTGATGTTTGGAATTGTGCCAGTGAAACAACGCGCCGCCGCGTGATAAACAAGGTTGATTCGATTGTGAAAACGGATATGGCTGCCGGCCAAATGTTAATGTTGAAAACTTTTAAATATCCGCACTCAAATCAATAAATTGTTAATAATTTCACGTGAAATTACCGGTGTTTTTCGATAATTATAATATTGCCGTCGCCGGTCTTGGATGGAACAAGTCTGTAATCGAATTTATATTTTGTTTTAGCGGTGGCGACCTCGCTCTCAATCTCCCGGCCTTTTAATAAAAAAAGCCGGCATTTTGTTCGGGCGACATAATCCAAAATCTTTATCAGCGGTGCAAACGCGCGCGCCGTAAATACGGTTGTGTCGGGATTTACCGGTGTTTTTTTAATAAAATCTTCGACGCGGCCGTGATAAACGGTTAAATTGTCCAGTTTCAGCTGTTCTTTTACCTCTGTTAAAAAGGCGGTTTTTTTGCCAATGGATTCAATGCATGTCACGTTAAAGCCAAGTATTGCCAGAACGACGCCCGGGAATCCGGCCCCGCTGCCCAAATCTATTACGTTTACGCCCGCGGGTAAAATGTCGGCCAGCTGGGCGCTGTCGGCAAAGTGGCGGTTTTCTATGTCGGCCAGTGTGCTGGGGGCGACCAGATTCATTTTTTTTGACCATTCGCGCAACAGGCGCCCGTACAATTCAAATTTGTCTTTATTATTCATAAGGAATATTGTAGCATAAACTTGTCATGAGAAAAACAGAAACTTTATTTATAGGTGCGGGCCTGGTCGCCGCGTTGGTTGTGTCGGGTGTTGTCGCGTGGCGTGCGTTTACGCCCGCGTCCGACGATGCGTCGCATCAGTATCCGACCACAAAATACGGCGCTTTTTTGGCGGCCCAGCATGCGATTTATATCAATGATTTTGAACGTGCGGCCGAATTCGGGCGCACGCTGGACAATATCGAATACGCCGTTGTGTATAACACGCGGATGCTGTCCGAATTTTTAAGCGGTCGCCTGCCCGGCGACGCAAAATTGATGCGTGATGAAAAGAACGCCGCCGCGCGCATGATTTATGACGCCTATCTGGTCGACCAGGGTCATTGGGACGAACTGTACAAACGTCATAAAAAAGACACATCCGCGCTGTCGGCGCCGTTGCGCATATGGTCGTCGGTTGCGACAAAGCACAGCGGGGATGCGATAAAGTTCATTTCGAAACTGCCGACAAACGAATCATGGAAGGCGTTCACACGCGGCCAGATTTATGCCCAGGCGGGCGATGTCGCCGCGGCCGAGAAAGAGTTTGCGGCCGTTTCCGCGGACTTTATGAATATCAACGACTATCTGTATGTAATGTCGTTTTACCGCGCCAATGACTTGAACGGCGCGGCGGCAAAACTGCGCGAAGATTTTACCTCCAAACCCGGCGGGATGTACATGCTGGGCTATGACACGGTGCCGGATTGGTCCGTGTATGCGGGGAATAAAAACGCGCTGGCGTTCAGTCTGATTCAAAATGTATCGCATACCCAGATTATGATGTATTCGGATTTGTCGCTGCTGCTGTTGCGTTTCGCTCAGATAACGGGTTCCGATTTTGCGGCGAACAACGATGCGATAAACTATTACCTGGGCCAGTATTTTTATAACAATGCCGGCGATTGCGGGAAATACTTCGGCGCAATATCACAGAACAGTCCGTTCTATCTGTTCGGGGTTCTGCGCATGGCGGACAAGACGAATGATTTTGCAGCGCTTTCCGCCGCGATGGAGGCCTCGCCCCTGTTCGTGCCGGGCGCCACGCGGCTAATTGCGCATTATGTCGCCAATGGCGACCGTCGCGCCGCTTTGCGCGTTGTGGAACGGGCGCTGGCCGATGACAATATTACGCCGCAGGGGCGCGGATACTTTTTAAAGAGCAGGGCGCAAATCAATTTTGCATTCGGCGATTTGGACGCGGCGCAGAGTGATATTCGCGCGGCCTCGGACGAGCTGCCTATTGACGGCGAAATTTTGGCGCTGCAGTCCAAGATATGGGCGATGCAGAACCGAGAGCTGGAAAATGCGTACGAATATGCGATGGGATTGGTTCGCCAGAATCCGACGGATGTTTTTGCGTGGGACGTTCTGGGGCGTGTCGTCGCCGTTCGTGAAAGCGACGATGCCGCGTTGGAGTTGATAGAGCGTGTCGGCGAGGTTTCCAACAGCTGCTCTTCATTGTTCGAACAGCTGGGCGATTTATATGCCACGCGCGGTGATGCCAAGCGTGCGCGCGACGCGTATTTGCGTGCGATTGAATTGGCCGATGACGGGTTGGTTGTCATACCGTTGGTTGAAAAGAAGATAAGGAAATTAAAATGATTGTTGGTGTTGTCGGCGCCGGTGCATGGGGCACGGCGCTTGCCGTTACGGCGGCGCGCGGCGGGGCGGATGTTGTGTTGTGGTCTTATGACGGCGGGGCAAAGGAATTTGACGGCATCGCGATGCCGGCGTGCGTGCGTTTAACGCGCGACATGGCGGATTTGCGCGGTGCGGACGTATGGCTTGTCGTGACGCCGGCCGCATATTTCCGCGAGACTGTGCGCGCCGCCCGCGATTATTACAACGGTGTGCCGGTGATAATATGCACCAAGGGGGCCGAGTATTCGACAGGGTGCTTTATGTCAGAAATACTGCGTACGGAGTTGCCGGCATGCAATGATTTCGGCGTTTTGTCCGGGCCCCAGTTCGCGGCCGAGGTTGCCGCCGGCGTGCCCACGGGCTCCACTTTGGCGGGAACGCCGCTGGCGCGCCGTGTCGGGGCCGCGGCGCTGAACAAACTGTACATCAGCGAAAGCGACGACGTAATCGGCGCCGAGATGTGCGGCGTCGGCAAGAATGCGGTCGCGCTTATTTGCGGATATACCAGTATAAAATCCGGCGAGAACGAGCGCGCGATGATTTTCACCCGCGCCTGGGGCGAGGTTGTGAAAATCGGCATGGCGCTGGGGGCGAAAGAGGGCACGTTCTTGGACTTGTGCGGAATCGGCGATTTGTTCCTGTCGGCGACGTCGGCAACGTCGCGCAACTTTGCCGCCGGCATGGCGATTGCAGAGGGGCGTCCGATACAGGGCACCGTTGAGGGTATCTTTGCATTGTCCGGCATACTGTCGCGTGCGGAAAGTTTGGGGATAGGGACGCCCGTGCTGTCCGAAATGCGGCGCACGCTGAAATTGTAATTGAAAACCGGCAAACGCCGGTTTTTTTATATGCCTTTTACCGGCAATATTTATTGATTTTCGGTTTTTTATCTTGTATCGTGAAACTCGTGAAAAGAAAGGTGTTTTAACAATGGAATCCGAGAAATTATCCTTTGAAGATGCTTATAAACAGTTGATGGAATTGGTTCGTAAAATGGAAAGCGGTGAATTGCCGCTGGCGGCGTCGGTTGAGGCGTACGAGCAGGGGATAAAATTAAAGGCGTATTGCGAGCAGCTGTTAAAAGAGGCTGAGCTGAAAATTGAAACGCTGAAAGTCGGCACAAACCAGTAATTTTTATCAAACGGATATAACAGTGGCGGATAAAAGCAAATTAAGCCCGGTCATGCAGCAATATGTTGACATGAAGGCCGAGAATCCCGATGCCTTGCTAATGTTTCGGCTGGGCGATTTTTATGAGGCGTTTTTTGACGACGCCCGTCAGATTAGTGATGCGTTAAGCCTGGTTCTGACACAGCGCGGAACCGACGCGTCGGGTGAAAACATTCCGATGTGCGGAATCCCATGGCATGCGGCGGACAATTATTTCGGCCGTCTGGTACGTGCCGGGTACAAGGTTGCACTGGTTGAGCAGATGGAAACCCCCGCCCAGGCCAAGGCCCGCGGGCACAAGTATATCGAGCGCAAGGTTATCCGCGTTTTAACGCCGGGAACATTGACGGATGAAAATCTGCTGTCGCCGAAAAATTCCAATTTTTTAGTGGCGATAATGCCGGCCGGCGGCGTTTATCATATCGCCGGCTGTGACATATCCACGGGCGAGTTTTTTATCGGCCAAAGCGCGAATCCCGTCGACGACATGGTTCGCGTGGCGCCGGCCGAATTGATATACCCGGCCGCCGTGGCCGAAACGGAAACAATAATGCGTCTGCGCGATACGTTCAAGACGACGCCCGTGTATGAAAAACTGTACCTGCGCGCGGATATAGACATGATTGTTTCGCGCGTGTTTGGCGGCGCGGTCCCGGACGGCGTATCCGCCGCCACTGGCGACAGTGCGGTCGCTTTGCTGGCGGGGTACTTGTTTAATACCCAGCGCGGGGCGAACATAACGTTTCGCGCGGCGCGCCGGTTTAATTCCGGGGCGCAGTTGTTGATTGATTCCGCCACATGGAAAAGTCTGGAAATCGATTCCGCAATAAACGACGGCGGCACATGTCTGCTGGATGTGTTGGACAATACGAAAACGGCGGCCGGGGCGCGCCGCCTGCGCGGATATCTGCGCACCTTAACAGGCGACATGGGCGAAATTATGGCGCGCCAGGAGCATATCGGGCACTTAATGCTAAACACCGACATTATGGGGGCGCTGGCGGCGGCATTGGGGGCGGTTCCCGATGTCGGGCGCAGTCTGTCGCGCCTGCTCTCAAATCGCGGCAGTCCGCGTGATTTGCGTCATATATCGGACTTTTTGATTGAGCTGCCGAATGTAAAGATGATGGGGATGCGTCTGGACCGGACACTGGCCGACCGGTTTGCGGCGATTGATACTCACGACGCGTTTGCCAGTCGCCTGCGCAGTGCGCTGGCCGACAGTCTGCCGACATTTTTCCGCGACGGCGGCACAATCCGCGACGGATTTGATGCGGCGCTGGACAATATGCGGGGGCTTGCCCACGGGGCCAAAGAAACGATTGCCGCGCTGCAGGCCGAATATGCCGCCACCACGGGCGTCGCCACGCTTAAGATTAAGTACAACAATATTTTGGGATATTTCATAGAGGTGCCCAGCGCCCGCGCCGATGCGTTAATGCAGCCCGAAAGCGGATTTATCCATCGCCAGACAATGGCGGGCAACATGCGCTTTACAACGGCGCGCTTGATTGATTTGGACAACGATGTGCGCAGTGCCGCCGACCGCGCCGCCGGTATCGAGGCCGAGATAATAGACACCCTTATCGAAAATATCAGACAGATTGCGGATTCGTTGCTTTCCGCGGCCGAACTGATTGCAGATGCCGACGTTTGGTATTCTTTGGCGACGGTTGCGGGGCGCTATAACTGGACGCGGCCCGTCATAACCGACGGCGGGGATTTTGACGTCGTGGGCGCGCGCCACCCGGTAATAGAGCATGTTCTGCGTTCGCGCGCGGACAATTTTGTGAAAAACGACTGTAATCTGGATGCGCGTCCCATTTCATTGTTAACAGGACCGAATATGGCCGGTAAATCGACATACCTGCGCCAGAACGCGTTACTGGTGGTGCTGGCCCATATGGGGTCGTTTGTGCCCGCCACGCGCGCGCAAATCGGCATTTGCGACCAGTTGTTCAGCCGTGTCGGCGCGTCGGACAATTTAGCGGCGGGCCAGTCCACGTTTATGGTCGAAATGTCGGAAACCGCAAATATATTGCAGCGTGCGACAAACCGCTCGTTCATTATCTTTGACGAAATAGGGCGCGGCACCGCGACATACGACGGTATGGCAATCGCCCAGGCGGTATTGGAATATTTAAACGATTTGGGCGCGCGTGCACTGTTCGCAACGCATTATCATGAATTGACCGCGCTGTCGGCCGATACGTCGGGGCCGCTGCAGAATGTGTCGTGTTTAACCATTGACGTGCGCGAGCATAATAATGAAATCGTATTCATGCACAAGATAATTCCGGGCGTCGCCAACCGCTCTTACGGTATTCAGGTTGCGCGCATGGCCGGCATGCCGGCATCCGTTGTGGCGCGTGCCGATGCGGTCTTGGCCGCACTGGAGGAAACGCGCAATGTGGCGCCGACCCCACAGGTTGCACCAAACGCGTCCGTGCCGGCATCCGCGCCCGATACACCGCCCGCACCGTCCGCGTCGCCGCGCCCGTCGCGTGTGGCGGAGCCTAAAAAGGACACACCACAACTTAGCTTATTCGGATAAACATGGCGAACGGCTGGATTATTTTGGACAAGGCACCCGGATTGTTCTCCCGCACGGCGGGGGGGCGCGTGGCGCGAATGTTTGGAATAAAAAAGTTCGGTCATATCGGCACGCTGGACCCGATGGCGTCTGGCGTTTTGCCGATTGCGATTGGCGACGCAACAAAAATGATTCCGTTCGTCGAGAATGCGCACAGCCCCATCAAAGAATATCTTTTTTCCATGCAGTTCGGCTTTGAAACGGATTCATTGGATATAACCGGACGCGTTACGCGCCGCGATGATTTTGTGCCGGATAATTCGGCCGTGACGGCGGCATGCGAAAAATTTACGGGCAATATAATGCAGACGCCGCCCGCGTATTCCGCCGTGCATGTGGACGGCCGCCGCGCATACGAATTGGCGCGCCGCGGCGCCGCGCCCGATATTCCGCCGCGGCCCGTGACGATTTATGAGTTGGAATACGTCGGCCGTGACGGGCCGTCGTGGCATTTTCGCACGCGGTGCAGCCGCGGCACATATGTGCGAAGCTTAGCGCGCGATATCGCCGCCGCCGCAGGCGGAATCGCGACCGTTGACATGATACGCCGGACGGAAACAAACGGTTTTACCCTTAAATCCGCGGTGACACTTGATTTTTTGGAAAATCTGTTTAATAATGGGGGCGACGTTGGAAAATATCTGATGTCGGCGGACTATGGACTGGGGGACATTCCGGTCTGTCGTCTGGCGGATAATGACGCGCGTTTTTATATAAACGGCGGCTTTATCGAAACAGGTGGGACGGACGGCCTGCGTCGTGTTTATAACGGTGATAATTTTATCGGCGTTGGAAATGTGACCGGCGGCGTACTGCGCCCAAAAAGGACTATTTAAAAAACAAAAAAGGAAAAACAATGTCCATTACAAAAGAAAAGACAGCGGAACTGGTACAATCATACAAGACGACCAATACTGACAACGGCGGCAGTGCCGAGGCTCAGGTTGCAATCTTGACCGAACGTATCCGCAACTTGACGGAACATATGAAGGCCAACCACAAGGACCAGCATTCAAAACGCGGTCTGTTGTTAATGGTTAACCGCCGCAAGAAATTGCTGGCGTACATCAAGAAAAACGATGTGGCCAAATACGAAGAACTGATTAAGAAATTGGGTCTGCGTAAATAATAAAAACCGCCCCGCGTGGGCGGTTTTTTAATAGTGATTTTAATATTGCAATCCGATTTTTCTTTGTTATAATCGGGGGCGAATGGATGTGTAGCTCAGTTGGTTAGAGTATCTCCTTGACATGGAGGGGGTCGTTGGTTCGAGTCCAATCACATCCACCAGATTTAACAGACGTGACGCCCATCGGCGTCTGTTTTTATATAAAGCGGGGATTTTGACATGGCTGAAAAATATTTGATTACGTCTGCTTTGCCGTATGTGAACGGGGAATTGCACCTGGGGCATTTGGTGGGCTGCTGGCTGCCCAGCGACGTGTATGCGCGCTTTTGTCGTGCACGTGGTCGCGACGTGCTGTATGTATGCGGCGCGGACGAGCATGGAACCCCCGCAGTGGTCGGTGCCGCGAAAGAGGGCGTGCCGGTCATCGAATACAACAACAAGTATTATGAAAAGCATCTGCGCGCGGTGCGCGACTTTAACCTGTCGTTTGACCTGTACGGCCGCACGCACACCGAATTGCAGGAAAAACTGATACATGATTTGTTCACGCGCCTGGACGAACGTGGATTGATAGAAGAGCGCGAAACAATTCAGCCGTTTTCAGTCGATGACAACATGTTTTTGGCCGACCGACAACTGGTCGGAACATGTCCAAAATGCGGATATGAAAAAGCCCGCGGTGACCAGTGCGACCGGTGCAGCGCCACGTACGAGGCGACCGAGCTTGTTAATCCGCGCAGCACGATTTCCGGGTCTGATAAAATTGAAATGCGCCCGACGAAAAATCTGTTTTTTCGTGCATCGCGTGTGCAGGACGCGTGGCGCGAATGGTTAAAAACAGCCGCCCCGAAATGGTCGAAAACCGCCGGTGCAATCGCAATGGGGTGGGCAAATGATGAGCTGTTTGATACATCCATCACGCGCGATTTGCCGTGGGGCATTCCGGTAAATAAACCCGGGTACGAGGACAAGGTGTTTTATGTCTGGTTCGATGCGCCGTGGGGTTATGTTTCAATCTCTCAGGCGGCAAATCCGGACTGGGCGTCATGGTGGAAGAATCCGAAAACCCATTATGCACAGTTCATGGGCAAGGATAACGTGAAATTCCACGCTGTATTTTTCCCGGAGCAGCAGCTGGCCGTGGACGACGGCTGGAAAACGGTCGACATGCTTAAATCCATGAATTTCTTAAATTTTGAAGGCGGCAAGTTTTCCAAGTCTGAGAAACGCGGAATCTTCCTGGATGCGGCGATTGATGTCGCGCCCGCCGACGCATGGCGTTATGCGCTGATGGCATCGGCACCCGAAACAGACGACACGGATTTCACAATCGAGCGCTTTGCCGATATCGTGAACAAGGATTTGAACGGCATGCTGGGCAACTTTGTGTCGCGTGCAACCAAATTGACCGAGAAAAATTTCGGTTCCGTCGTCCCGGCGGCGGGCGAATTGGACACAAAACTTGCCGCGGCTGTAAATGAAAAGATTACGGAATTGACCGCCGCGCTGGATGCGTGCGAATTTCGCGCCGCCATTGTCGCGTTGCGCGGCCTGTATGCAATCGGCAACGAATACATGACGGAAAAGGCACCGTGGACGCTGGTTAAAAATGGCGATTTGGCCGCTGCGGGCGCTGTGCTGAACAACTGTTTCCAGTTGATTGATTTATATGCACGTGTCAGTGCCCCGTTTATCCCGGACGCCGCGGAAAAAATCCGTGGTGTTTTTGCGGCAGACCATGACCTGACGTGGCCAGACGCGTTTGACCGCCGCGTTGCCGACGGGGAAACGTTCACGGTTCCCGAAAACCTGTTCGAACGGATTGATGATGCGCGCGTCGCGGAATTGACCGAAAAATTCGCGCCGAAAAAAGATGACGCACCGCGACCGGTTGTTGCGAAAATTGTGGCGGCGACGCCGCATCCGACGCGTGACGGGTTGCAGATTTTAACCGTGGACAACGGCACGGAAAAATTGCAAATCGTATGCGCGGCGCCGAATGCGCGTGCGGGTCTGGTATCTGTTTTGGCGCCGGTCGGCTGTAAATTGCCGGGTGTCAAAAAGCCGATATCACAGCGTACCGTCGCCGGCACGGAGTCGTTCGGCATGATGTGCAGCGCGGCCGAATTGGGTCATGGCGACGCGGCGGATAAAATCATTGAATTGGACGCGGATGCGCAAATCGGTGCGGAATATAAATAAATGAAACTGGTTCTGGTATCTTGTTGCGCGCCGTGCAGCGCGGGCGCAATAAAACAATTGGCGGACGGGCAAATCCCGGACGTCGATGATTTTGTCGTGCTGTTTTTCAACCCGAATATTTTTCCTGCGTCCGAATATCAAAAGCGCATGGCGGAACAGATAAAATACTGTGACACGCTTGGCGTAAAACACGTGGAATTGGAATACGACCACGCCGCATGGCGCGATGCGGTGGCGGGGCTGGAATCCGAACCCGAACGCGGTGCGCGGTGCAGTGCGTGTTTTGAGTTTCGTTTTGCACGCGCGGCCCGTTTCGCCCGTGAAAACGGTTATGATGCGGTGGCGTCGGTTCTGGGCGTGTCACGACATAAAGACCAGACCCAGGTTGACTGTGCGGCGTCCGCGGTATGCGGTAACGTAAAATATTTACCGATAAAGTGGGACGAAGCGCTGCGTCAACAAATCGGCCGTGCATCCGACTTTTACCGCCAGAATTATTGCGGTTGTGAATTTTCTATACGCAAAGCAGCGGCATTGATTCCGGATACCATTCAAACAGCGTGAATATCATTATTTGCTGATATACGCTTGGCTTTTTATTTTTTGCGATAATTGAATTATATTCAGACTCGGTTTCCAAATCCATTGCATTGCACATAATGTATATCGGTATGTCGGCATGGATTCTGGCGGCCTCTATGCGTTGCCCGGTCAGCATCTGAATTCCCCCGTGATTTTATAAAGAAAAAACCATCGGAATAAAATTCAGATGGCTGGAGGTTCACTACTATAATCAGCTATAGCGTCGCTTATTCAATATATTCGCGACCCTCCAGCCAGTGGTTGGAGATTTTCTGTTTTTTACAAACAGGCTGAAAAGGGGTAGCGAACCCCGCCCACGGAATACCCGCCGGCAAATATATTATATATTGAATAAAAACAATTTGCAAATAATTACTGGATTGCTTCGGCATTCGCCTCGCAATGACAAAGGCGCGGAATGTTGCGCTTCATCACTCTTGTCATTGCGAGGAGGGCATAGCCCGACGTGGCAATCCAGTCAATGATGTATACGATTTATTTGCGATTGCAAATTTTTATGTCTATAATTTACCCGTGATTTATTAAGGAGGACGTATGTCATCTGTATTTGTATTCCCGGGCCAGGGCGCGCAGAGCGTCGGCATGGGCCGCGAATTGTATGAAACAAACCCGGCCGCCCGCGCCGTGTTTGATGAGGTGGACGCGGCATTGGGTGAAAAATTGACGGATATTATATTTAACGGTCCGGCGGACGATTTGACGTTAACGCGCAATGTTCAGCCTGCGATTATGGCCACGTCCATTGCGATGCTGCGCGCGTCGGGTGCCGAATTGCCGGAATATGTGGCCGGCCATTCTTTGGGCGAATATACGGCGCTGTGTGCGTCGGGTGCATTGTCTGTGGGCGATGCGGCGCGTCTGTTGCGTGCGCGCGGCGACGCAATGCAAAGCGCGGCCCCGGCCGGAACCGGGTTAACCGCGGTTATTATCGGTATGGATATTGATGCGCTGCGCGGGCTGTGCGATGGCACGGATGCGGATGTTGCAAACGACAACTGCCCGGGCCAGGTTGTGATTTCCGGTGCCAAAGACGCGGTTGAATGCGTCATGGCCGCGGCAAAAGAGGCGGGTGCCCGTCGTGCAATGCCGCTGGCGCTGTCGGTGCCGGTTCATTGCCGTATGCAGGCCCCGGCCGCGGACGCCATGCGCGCCGCGTTGGAGCAGGTGGAGATTAAAAAGCCGTCGGCGACATTTATCGCGAACAAGACCGCCGATGTCATGATGGACCCGGCCGAAATAAAGGAAGAATTGATTTATCAAATGACGCATGGTGTGCGCTGGCGCGAAAGTGTTCTGCGTATGCATGCGCTGGGTATTACGGAAATGACAGAGGTCGGCCCCGGCAACGTTTTAACGGGCCTGTGCGGCAGAATTTGTTCTGAAATTAACGCAAAAAAATTGGAGATATAAACATGTTTGATTTAACAGGACGGGTTGCATTGATAACAGGCGCGACCGGCGGCATCGGCGGCGCGATTGCAAAAAAGATGAAAGAGGCCGGCGCCACGGTTGTGGTCACGGGCCGCAATATTGCGAAATTGAACGCGGAATTCGGCGATGAGTTTATTAAGATTCCGTGTGATCTGGCCGCGGACGGCGGGGCGGTCGAACTGGTCATGAACACCATAGAGGCCGCGGGCAAAATCGACATTGTTGTCAACAACGCCGGTATTACAAAAGATACTTTGTTAATGCGCATGACGGACGAGCAGTTTGACGACGTTATCAACACAAATCTGCGTTCCACATTCAAGATTTGCCGCGCATGCGTTATGCCGATGATGAAAAACAGATACGGCCGCATTATCAACATGGCGTCCATTATCGGCGTTATCGGCGGCCCGGGCCAGGCGAACTATGCGGCGTCCAAGGGCGGCATGATTGCCATGACGAAATCCATCGCGGCCGAGGTTGCATCCCGCGGCATTACCGCGAACTGCATCGCGCCGGGCTTTATCAAGACACCGATGACGGACGTGTTAAGCGATGATTTGAAAAAGGCGTATCTGGCGCAAATTCCGGCCGGCCGTTTCGGTGAACCGGATGATATCGCAAATACGTGTGTGTTCTTGGCCAGTAGCGAGGCCGGCTATATCAACGGCCAGACAATCAATGTCAACGGCGGTATGGGACGTTTTTAATAAATGACACAGTTTGATGTAATCGTTATCGGCGGCGGTCATGCCGGGGTAGAGGCCGCGGCGGCATCCGCCCGCCGGGGGGCGAAAACTTTGCTGGTCACAATGCGCGAAAGCGATATCGGTGCGATGTCGTGCAATCCGTCAATCGGCGGCCCTGGCAAATCCCAGATGGTTGCCGAAATCGACGCATTGGGCGGTGTTATGCCGCGCGCGGCGGACGCCGCCGGCATCCATTTCCGTATGCTGAACGCATCGCATGGCGCGGCCACGCGCGCCTTGCGCGCCCAGATTGACCGCGCGCTGTATCACGACGCGGTTATGAGCATTTTAAACGATACGTCAAATTTGACCGTTGTATATGAAACGGTTGAAAGTCTGGATATTGAAAATAAAACCGTTAACAACAAATATCGGGCAAAATCGATTGTTATAACCACGGGTACTTTCCTGCGCGGCCTGGTCACGCGCGGTGCGGAAAAAATCCCGTCCGGGCGTTTAATGGACAACGGCGAATATCAGGCCCCCGATGCGCATATATCGGACGCACTGCGCGCGGCCGGGTTTGAATTGATGCGTTTAAAAACCGGCACGCCCGCGCGAATATATCGCGACAGTATCGATTTTTCCGTATGCGAGGCACAGGCCCCCGACACCCCGCACGAATGGTTTTCCATGCCGAATGCGGACAACGATTACAGTGCGATGTGCTTTATCACGCATACGACCGGCGAAACGCATGACATAATACGTCAAAACATAAAAAACGCGCCCATGTATAACGGCGATATCGAAGGGACAGGGCCGCGTTACTGCCCGTCGTTGGAAGACAAGGTTATGCGTTTTGAGAGCCATTCGTCGCACCATGTGTTTTTAGAGCCCGAGGGCCTAAACAGCGATTTGATTTATCCCAACGGCATTTCGACCAGTTTCGGCGCCGATATCCAGGACATGTGGATTCGCACAATCCCGGGGCTGGAAAACGCGCGTATTGCACGATACGGATACGCGATTGAATATGACGCGATTGACGCTCGCAAATTGATGCACACGTTGGAGGCCAAAGATATCCCGGGCCTGTTCTTTGCCGGGCAAATCAACGGCACGTCCGGTTATGAAGAGGCCGCCGCCCAGGGCATGGTCGCCGGCGCAAACGCCGCGGCGTACGCATTGGGTGCGCCGACGCTGGATTTGGACCGTACAAATTCAATGATTGGTGTTTTGATTGACGATATAACGACGCTGGGGGTGGACGAACCATACCGCATGTTTTCATCGCGCGCGGAATACCGCCTGCACCTGCGTGCGGATAATGCGGTCCGGCGCCTTGGGAAAACGGGCGTTGATTTGGGACTGATATCCGCGGCGGAATATGAAAAAAAATGCGCGTACCGTGACGCGGCGGCAACGGAAAACGATAAATTCTATGCCGGGTATATTGCGCGCGCCATGCGCGAAATGGAAAGCTATCGCCGCGATATGGAATTAAAAATTCCGAAAAATTTTGAATATTCGAATCTGCCGGGATTAACGAACGAGCTGGTTGAAAAATTAACCGCGACGCGTCCGGAAAACGTTGCCGCGGCGACGCGCATTCCGGGCATGACACCGGCCGGAATAATGGTTGTTTTGCGTCGCATACGGAATAATTAAGCGTCGGACGAATATTGGTGTGTTTATGCGAATTTTATACTGGAAATTTGCGAAAACATATATTATTATGGGCGCATTGCCGGTGTAGCTCAGCTGGTAGAGCATCTCATTCGTAATGAGGGGGTCGTAGGTTCAAGTCCTATCACCGGCACCAGAATTAAAAAATGATGAACAAGTCGATAATCATTATTAAATAAAACGGCACTGCGCTTTGGCGGTGGCCCGGGCGCGTATGGCGCCCGTTTTTATTTAAAAAACAAAAGGCAAAACAAATGGCATACCCGAAAACCGACCCGCGTGCTGATTTTCCAAAGCTGGAACAGGAAATACTGGCGTTCTGGCGCGCAGACGATACATTCCACAAAACATTGGAAAAGACCAAACAGGGGCATCCGTTTTCGTTCTTTGACGGGCCGCCGTTTGGAAACGGTCTGCCGCACTGGGGGCATTTGGGCGTGTCGGCGGTAAAGGATATGGTCTGCCGGTATCAGACGATGAAGGGTCGCTTTGTCCGGCGCGAACTGGGGTGGGATTGCCACGGCCTGCCTGCGGAAAACAGTGTCGAGAAAAAGCAAAACCGCACCGCGCGTGAAATCGTGGCCGCCGACGGAATATCGGCATTCTGCGAAATGTGCCGGTCGGACGTTATGACGTACACCACGGAATGGGAAAAATTTATTGCGCGTATCGGCCGCTGGGTCGATGTCGGTGACGGATACGGGTACCGGACCATGGATAAAAATTATATGGAATCCATGCTGTGGACGTTAAAGTCGCTGTATGACAAGGGCCTGCTGTACAAGGATTACAGCGTGAACCCGTTCGACTGGGTCAACGGCACGGTCGTATCCAATTCAGAGGCGTCCCAGGATTACCGTGACGTTGTTGACGATGCGCTGACCGTGTGGTTTGAGCTGGAAAACGGCGACCGTGTGATGGCGTGGACGACAACACCGTGGACATTGCCGGCGAACAGTGCGCTGGCCGTAAATCCGGATATGAAATACGTCCGTATGCGCGACGCCGACGGCCATGTTTATGTTATCGCCGAATCCAGATTAAAGGCATATGAAAAACAGTTGTCCGCGGCCGAAAAAGTGGGCGAGGTTATGGGTCGCGACCTGGCGGGATTAAAGTATGCGCCGTTGTTTGACTATTATGCCGGCACGTCCGATTTGCTGTATCGTGTGATTCCGGCCGATTACGTATCCGACAGCGACGGTACCGGTATCGTTCATATTGCCCCCGCTTTCGGTGCGGATGATTTCTGGGCGGCGAAAAATATCGACCCGAAATTCCCGGTTCTGCTAAACGTCGATAACTATGGCAATTTTGACGACAGCGTGCGCGACTTTGCGGGCCAAAACATATTCGCGGCCAATGCATCTGTTATGGATTTGTTAAAATCCCGCGGTCATGTGGTAAAAAAGGAACAGTACAAGCACAGTTATCCCTACGGCGACCGTTCAAAGGAAAAGCTGATTTATCGTGCGACGGATTCATGGTATATCGACGTTCCAAAAATCCGCGAAAAATTGATAGAGAACAACAAACAGGTCAACTGGACCTCTGCGGGCGAACGTTTCCGCAGCTGGATTGAAAACGCGCGTCCGTGGTCTATATCGCGCAACCGTTTCTGGGGGACGCCGCTGCCGATTTGGGAGCGCGACGGCGAATACAAGGTGTTCGGTTCAATCGCGGAACTGGAAGAATTCTTTGGCACAAAAATAAACGATTTGCATCGCCCGACGCTGGATGCGTTAACAAAAGACGGCTGGACACGCATTCCGG
Source organism: uncultured Alphaproteobacteria bacterium (assembly GCA_947646585.1). Lineage (GTDB taxonomy): Bacteria > Pseudomonadota > Alphaproteobacteria > Rs-D84 > Rs-D84 > Enterousia. The sequence continues at coordinate 293,393 of CANSHD010000001.1, forward strand.
ACGTTCTGGACTGCTGGGTTGAATCCGGTTCCATGCCGTGGGCGTCGCTGCATTATCCGTTTGAAAACAAGGACCGTTTCAGCGCGACATTCCCCGCCGATTATATTATCGAGGGCCAGGACCAGACCCGCGGATGGTTCTATGCGCTGATGGTACTGGCGACCGCCATGTGGGACAGCCCGGCGTTCCGTACGGTATCCGCGAACGGAATGGTTGTGGATGAAAACAAGAAAAAGTTTTCAAAATCACTGAAAAATTTCGTGAATCCGGAGGCTCAGATAGAGCAGTTTGGCGCGGACAGCATTCGCCTGTTTATATTGGGCTCGAATTTCATGAAGGCCGAACCCGTTCCCGTCGATAAAGAGGGCAAGGTTTTCTCCGAAACCGCAAAGACAATCTTAACCCCGTTGTGGAACGCATATCATTTCTTTACACTGTACGCGAACGCGGGGGGCATCACGGCAACGGACAATGTGTCGGACAATGCGCTGGATAAATATATCGTTGCGGAATTGAACGAATTGATTCAGACGACCGACCGCGCGCTTGCCGAATACAAACCCGACAGTGCGATAAAGGAATTCGTGCGTTTTCTGGATATCTTAAACAACTGGTATATCCGTCGCAGCCGTGCGCGTTTCTGGGATGAAGAGCAGGCCGCATTCGACACCCTGCACACCGTTTTGACGACGTTAACGCGCGTAATGGCGCCGTTCGCGCCGTTTGTCACGGAATATATCTATCGTAATTTGACGGGCGGCGAATCCGTGCATTTGACGGATTTCCCGACGGCAATGCCGTATGATGAAAAAATTGTCGCCGACATGCGCCGCGTCCAGATGGTTGTGTCGGCCGGAAAACAGTTGCGTGAAAATTATCGCCTGCGCAACCGCCTGCCGCTGAACAAATTGACCGTGGCCGGCGCGAACATGCCCCAGTACGCCGATATTATTAAGGAAGAGCTGAACGTTAAATCCGTTGAATTCGCCGACAGTGTTGACGGTGTCGCGGACAAATTTGTGTATTTAATTACGCCGCGCATCGGCGCGCGTCTGGGCGGTGCATTAAAAGAAATAATCCCGGCGGTAAAGCGCGGCGATTATACGGTCGCGGGCGATACTCTGGTTGCCGCGGGTCATACGTTGAATGCGGACGAATTTGAAAGCCGCTTGACCGTAAAGCCGGGTGTTGCGGGCGCGGCCCTGCCGGACAATACGGCGGTTGTCGTTCTGGATACGGAAATAAATTCGGAATTGGTGGCCGAGGGGCTGGCAAATGACGCCCTGCGCTTTATCCAGGATACGCGCAAGGCGGCAAACTTTGACGTGTCCGATCGTATCCGTCTGACATACAGTGCCGACCCGGCATTGGCCATGGCGTTGGACGCGCATAAAAAACGCATCATGCGTGACGCACTGATAACCGAAATGTCAGCCGGCATCGGCGGCGAATATGAAACCGAGATAGAGGGTTATTCCCTGTCCGTATCTGTGGAAAAGGCCTAAAAAATGATGACACCGGACCAGTATTTTACCGCCGTACCCGCAACCGTGGATATGAATATCCGCTCGGAACTGTATTCCACCAATGAATTCACGTTCGCGGTGGCGGTAATACTGTCGGCCCAGGCGACGGATAAAAAAGTGAACGAGGTCACGCCCGACTTGTTCCGTGTGGCGCCCACGCCCGCAAAAATGATTGCGTTGGGCGAAGACGGGTTAAAGGCGCATATAAAGGTCTTGTCGTTCTTTAACAACAAGGCCAAAAGCATTATGGGCCTGGCGGCGCGTTTAATGGATGAAGAGGGCGCCACAAACACCGATTATAAATTCCCGGCAAAATTTCATGACCGCGATGCTTTGATGAAACTGCCCGGCATCGGCCAAAAAACAGCGAATGTTATTATGAATGTTCTGTGGGGCGCGCCGAATATCGGCGTTGATACGCACGTTTTCCGCAACGCGCACCGTTACGGGTGGGTTGGCGACGACGCGAACACACCGGAAAAGGTTGAGGCGGCGTTGCTGTCCAAAATCCCCGCCAAATACCACGGTATTGTAAATCATGTAATGGTTTTGCACGGGCGATATATATGCCGGGCACTGCGTCCCAAATGCGCCGATTGCCCGGTGGCGCATATCTGCACCGCCCCAGACAAGACGGTTTAAAAAATAACTGGCAAAAATTCTTACCATGCTATATACTTTTTATGTCGCGGCGTGTTGCCGTGATGAGGCCTGATAACCTCGTTTACATGCGTCGGAATAAGTACCTGTTGGCGCGGCGCGCCATTTTTATTACGACGTTAAATATACAGCTCCTGACCCGGGTCAGGAGGGTTGCGAATATATTGAATAAGCACGCAATTCATGTAAATTGTTATCAGCCTCCTGACCACCAAAATTTGGTGGTTTTTTGTTTCACACAAACAAAAACCAAGGAGGTTTGAAAATGAAACGTCTTTTAGCCATCGGAGCTTTTCTTATCCCGATATCGGGGGCGGATGCGGCTTTTGTATTGTGTCAGGACTCGTCATCGTGCATTAAGCTCACAACAACGGCCAAGCCGTATTGCTGCAAATCGGGAACCGCAAAAACATGTCCGTACGGATGGATCGCATCGGGCAGCACATGCACACGTGCCAGCACCACAGGCAGCGATACATACGGATATTATACCCAGACATATGGCACCTGTGCCGCGACCGAGAAACAGTGCTACGAGGCCAGCAGCAACGGCTACAATTCAGATGGAACCGCATGTTTTAGGAGGGTAGATATATGAAAAAGATAATCCTTGTCGCGGTCGTAGTGTCTGTAATGGCGCCACAGTGTTACGCGGCCTGTACGGCGAACGCAAAAACATACACCGCATGCAAGCCGGGATATTATTTGAATAGTGGCAAATGTACCCGCTGTCCATCCTCCGGCGGAACATATAGGACGACTGTTGATAATAACACCGGCGGCATAACGTCATGTTATATCCCGTCCGGAACGTCTTTTTCCGACACGTCCGGCGCCGGGACATATACCGGAGATTGTTATTATAAAAATTGAATCAAAGCCCCGACCGGGGCTTGATTTTATAACCTAATCATATATCCGCATGCCAGTATGGCGATAACCGTTACCGCGAATACAACCCGGTTTGACGCCGACAATGTACAATGCGGTAAACAAAGGGCTGTTTTCCTTAGGCATATGTTTTTAGCTCTCTTATAGCATAAATCACGCTTTTTTCAAATAAAAAAGGCCGGCGTTTGCCGGCCGGCTTTTTATTTGTCGCGGATTTTTGCCCCGCATTTTTTCTCAACCGCAGAAATCACGGCGTTCTGTATTTCCATTAAATCTGCATCCGTCATGTTTTTATCCGGGCAGATGGTGATGGTAAATGCAATTGATTTTTCATTTTGCGACAAATCGAATGCATCAAATACAACCGCGTCGGTGATAAGCCTGCTGGCCGACATCGCGGTGCCGACTATATTTGCCGCCGGTGTCGCGCTGTCCGTGATAAAGGCAAAATCACGCGTTATCGGTGGAAATTCCGCCGCCGGCGTATATTTGGCGATATGACGGGCTGGAATATTGTTTATATCGTCCACAATTGCCACACACACGCGCGTTTTTATGCGCAGCGCACGTGCGACAATCGGCGACAGTTCCCCGAACTCTGCGATGACTTTTTTGCCCTGCATGATGCGGCCGTATCTGTACGGGTGCGCCCATCGCGGCGCGTTGTCTGTCGCGACGGTAAAACGCTGGCCCGCCAACAGGGACACAATATCCGCCTTGACGTCGTATATGTCCACGCCACGCGTACGCCCGGCCCAGTGACGCGGCCCGGTCATGCCCGTTCGTACCAACGTCATCGCCGTGCGCTGGGCGCCGGGGATGTCGCCGTCGAATACGGTGCCGACCTCGAACAGATTTAAATCGGGATATCCGCGTTTTTCGTTGTTGGACACCGCCATCAATAATCCGCCCAGCAAATCCCCGCGCGCCGTATCCAAATCGGACACAATCGGGTTTGCAACCGGTACGGACCGGTGGTCGGTCAGCAGTTCTTCGGTTTTCGAGTTTCCAAAGGCATAGCTGCGGCATTCGTTTAACCCCCGCGCCGCCAACGCCCGCTTTATATCCAGCGCATGGTCCGCATGCGGCGCCACCGGATTGCACGGTCTGTGCGTGGCGGTCGCGGCGATTTTATCGTATCCGTAAATGCGCGCGATATCGGCGATTACCGTTTCCGGAATCTCTATATCCACGCGGCGTACCGGCGGTGTTAATGCCCAGGCACCGCCGCGCACGGCAATGTCGTACCCCAGGGATTTTAAAATGTTCATTTGCGTATCCGCCGGAACATCGATTCCCATTTTGCGGGCGAACATGTCGGGCGTGTATTTTATTTTTATATCGCGCACTGGGTTCTTGCCGGACGTTGTTGCGCCGACGATGTCGCCGCCGCATACGGACGTGATTATCCGCGCCGCCGTGGCCAGTGCAGGGCCGGTCAGCGTCGGGTCTATTCCGCGTTCATAGCGGTATGATGCATCTGTGGAAATCCCGGCACGCTTTGCGCTTTTGCGGACCGATACCGGGTCAAAATACGCACTTTCCAGCAGGATATTTTTTGTCGCGTCCGTCGTCATGCCGCGTGCGCCGCCGACAACACCCGCCAATGCCAAAATACCCGCATCGTCCGCGATGACAATGTCGGCCGTCGTTAATTTATGGGCCGTCCCGAACAGGTCGGTAAATTCTTCGCTCTCTGTGGCCATGCGTACGGTTATGTCGCCCACGATTTCATCTGCATCGAAACAGTGCATAGGCTGGCCCATGTCAAAGCAGACATAATTTGTCGCGTCAATCGGCGCGTTTTTAGGGTTGATTCCAATCGCGCGCAGACGACGTGCAATCACGTCATTGGACGCGGCCATTTTTATCCCGCGAATCTCCATTAAACGGTAAACCGGGCACTTTTCAGTCAAAATGTTCACGCCGCGTGACGCCGGGCACTCGGGCAGGGCGGGCGCGTCATGCGACGTGTATTCGCCGATGCCGGCCGCCGCCAGGTCTTGCGCAATGCCGCGCACCGCCAGATAGTCCGGACGGTTCGGTGTAATTCCGGCTTCAAATACAGTCTCTGTCGACATTACAGGTGCACCGATAACAGTGTCCGCCGGCAATTCGATAATGCCGTCATGATTGTCAGATATCCCCAGCTCTTTTTCGCTGCACATCATGCCGTTGGACATTACGCCGCGCAGTTTGCCGCTTTGTATTTCATGCCCGTCAATTACACATCCCGGCAGGGCCAGCGCCGATATCAGTCCCACACGTGCATTGGGTGCGCCGCATACAACCTGGCGCGGTGCGCCGCGGCCGTCGTTTACCTGTAAAATGTGCAGATGGTCGCTGCCCGGCAACGGTTCGCATTCAATAATCTGGGCCGCAATCGGGGTAACGGGTGCAAATACATCGTCGATTTCCAAGCCTGTCCGCGTCAGCGTGTCCGCAATCGCATCCGCCGTCGCATCGGTTTTCAGATAGTCTTTTAACCAATCATATGTCCATTTCATTTTTTATTTCCCCGCATTAAAATCCATACCGGCGCAGCCAGCGCACATCATTGCCATATAATTCACGCAAATCAGGCAGGCCGTATTTCAGCATGGCCAGTCTGTCCCATCCGAAACCGAATGCAAAGCCCTGGTATTCGTCCGGATTTACGCCACAGTTGCGCAACACGTTCGGGTGCACCATTCCGGCCCCCATGATTTCCAGCCATTTGTCGCCCCGGAATTTCATGTCTATTTCAATACTGGGGTCGGTAAACGGAAAGTACGACGGGCGGATGCGCAGCTCCACATTGTCAACTTCGAAAAAGCGGGCCAGAAACGCGCGAATGTCGCCGATTAAATCCGACATGGTGACATTGCGGTCAATGTAGAGCCCCTCTATCTGGCCGAACATGGGGCCGTGCGTGGCGTCCATTTCCTTGCGGTATGTGGCACCGACGCCGAACATTTTAATCGGCACGCCGTTTTCTTCCATGGCGCGAATCTGTATCGCCGAAGTCTGGGTGCGCAGGACATTGCCGTTCGGTAAAAAGAACGTGTCCTGCATGTCGCGGGCCGGATGGTGCGCCGGTGTGTTCAGCGCGGTAAAGTTATGCCAGTCGTCTTCAACCTCAGGTCCCGTGTGCATTGTGTATCCGAATGATTCCAGAATACCTGATACCTCAGCCAGCGCCTGTGACAGCGGGTGGATTGTTCCCTTGTTTTCCGGTGCCGCGTCCAAGGTCGGGTCCAGTCTTTCTCCCGCCAATTTTTCCATCAGTGCAGCATTTTCCAATTCCGCCTGGCGCGTCTTGAACAATTCACGCAGGGTCGTGTTTTCCGTGTTCAGTGCCGCGCGCGCGTCGTTATCCAGATTTTTCATTTCCTTTAAGCGCGCCGTCATCGTGCCGTTTTTGCCAAACACGGACGCGTATAATGCCTGCAACTCTTCCAATGAATTTATGTTTTTTATCTGTTCTTGCATAACTTTTCCTTAAAATGAATAAAAGCCGTCGCTTGGACGGCTTTTATTATGACAAAACAATCAACCACCGCCAAGCGTTATTTGGATTCGGCGCTGTTAAATCGTTTTGCGGTTTCAACCAATTTTGCAAAGTTTGCATCCGCACTATAGGCCATTTCCGCCAGAACCTTGCGGTCCAGGGCAACGCCCGCCTTTTTGAGCCCCGCCATAAACTGGCTGTAGCTGATGCCGTTCATGCGGCATGCGGCGTTGATGCGTACAATCCACAAACCGCGGAATTCGCGCTTTTTAACGCGACGGTCGCGATATGCGTACTGACCTGCTTTCTCGGTCTTTTCACGCGCGGCGCGGTATGTCGAATGATGACGGCCCAGGTAACCCTTGGCACGCGCCAATATTTTGCTGTGTTTCTGTTTTACGGTTGTTCCGCGTTTTACTCTTGCCATTTTGTGTTACCCCCAATTATTTCAAACCATACGGGGCCAAGATTTTCGCCTGACCAACCATGTTTTCATTCAGATACTGCGGCTTGGACCCGGCGTTGTTTGCACGCGCGGATTTTTTGCGTAACAGTTTCTTGTGGGCGTTTCTGGCAACACGGATTTTGCCGGTTGCAGTCATGGATGCGCGCTTTTTCAAGTACGACTTTGTTTTCAGTTTTGGCATTTTACTATCCTTTTTACTTTTTCCTGGTGGCAATGCCTTGCCACTTTGGATATGCGGGGCTATTCTGACACAATTAAACGAAAAATCAAGTTTTTATTGAATGTTGCCTTTTTAAAGGGTAAAGTGTGCCCCGACATGAATCAAAAAAAACTGACATCGCGTGTATATTCGGTCGCAAAGGCGGCCGCCGCAGCGGCAGTATTGCCGGTATTTTTCATATATATTATGGTTGCCAAGCCCGATTACCGCATCATGAATGCCGCGGCCCATGTGGTGCTGCCCGTGGCGGGCGTGGTCGGCGACGTGATAACATGGCCGTTTCGTGCCGTGAGTGGCGTGGTCGCCAATGTGCGGGAGCTGTCGGGTCTGCGTCGTGAAAACGCCATGCTGCGTGAGGAGCTCGACGCCATGCGCCTGCGCGGCGGCGAATGTGACGTCGCCATTGCGGAGGTTCAGAAATTATCGCGCGAACTGGACATCGTCCGCGCAACCCCGTCGTCCGTTGCGGCCGACGTCGTGCATGATAATGCTGCCCTGCATCACAATACCTATATGATATCCAAGGGCGCGCGCGACGGCATAGAACCGGGCCAGGTTGCGGTGACGTTTGACGGAATGCTGGCGGGGGTCGTGATTGACGCGGCGCCGGGCTTTGCGCGCGTGCGTGCGCTGACCGATGCGGATACGAATATCGCGGTGCGCGTCGTCGGGTCCGAGGTGTATGGTTTTATGCGCGGCACGGGCGGCCGCCGCCCGGTCATGGGATTTTTCAGCGACCCCGAATTTCAGCCGACCGCCGGAATCAAACTGGTCACCAGCGGCATCAGCGGCGTCCTGCCCGAAGGGATAATGGTCGGCACCATGGAGAACGAGTCTGATGTGCGGATAAAGTCGCCCGGCGATTTAAGCCGCGTGATGATATTAAAGTTTGGCGCCGCGGGGCGGTATTCCGATGGACAGAAAGATAATTGATTTTTTTCGCGCGGCCTTTCCGTTCGCTCTGACGCTGTTTTTATGGCGCGGGGCGTTGGGGTGGATAAATCCGGCGGGGCTGCTGGCGCTGGTGCCGGTGTTTTTCTGTACGTTCATCCGCCCGACGCCGTGGTTTGTGCCGTTCGGTGTCGTTATGTGCTTTCTGGTGGATTATCGCGCGGACACAATGCTGTTCTGGACGTCGGTTTATTGCCTGTGCTATGCGGTGTACGGTTTTCAAAACGTTGTCGATTTGACGCGCGCGGACAATGACGGCATCGCCGTGTTCGTATTGTTCTTTGGCGGGGGGGCGCTGGTTTTGTCCCTGCCGCATTTTGTTAATTTTACAAACGTTTTTCGTTTGGTTTGGACCGTCGCATGGGAATGCGCAATGTATCTGCCGATTGCATGGCTGTTAAAAAGGGTCGCCCATGATTGATACCGAGGTTTCACGTCTTTTCGACCGCCGGTCCGCATTGTTTTTTTCCGCGGGCGCCATACTGACGTCGGTGCTTGTGCTGCGCATGCTGCAGATGCAGGTGTTTTCTTATCGCGAGTACAAACGCAAGAGCGAGAACAATTCTTTTCGCATTCAGATAAACATGCCCGAACGCGGCAAGATTTTATCTGCATCCGGCACGCCAATTTCGCGTGACGCGCGCGTCTACAGAATATATATCGTGCCGGAGGAAACGGACGATTTGGATGGGTTGCTCTCGATTGTCTCGGCGGATTTGTCGTTAAGCGCAAAGGCGTTGAAGCGAATTCGCACGCGCATAAAAAAGCAGCAGAAGTTTCAGCCCGTGCTTGTCAGTGAAAATACCGACTGGACGCGTCTGGCGGGTCTGCAGGCGAAAAATCTGCCGGGGCTGCATGTTGAAAACGGATTTGCGCGCGTTTATGAAATGGGGCCTGCCGGCGCCCAGATTTTCGGATATGTCGGCGCCCCGGACAAGCCTGTGGCAGGCGCGCCGTTCTTTACCGCAGGTGTTACGGGGCTGGAGCGGCGGTTTAACGACGCCCTGGCCGGGCGCCCCGGCCAGACGGTGATGATAACCAACGCCGTCGGTCGCGTAACGGGCGAGGACAAGTCCCAGTACGAGGCGCCCGTTGTCGGCGACAATGTTCCGACCACCATCAATGACGCGGCGCAGCGCGCGCTGTATGACGCACTGGAATCGCATCGTGCCGGGTGCGGCGTGGCATTGGATATAGAAACGGGCGACGTTCTGGCGATGGTTTCCACCCCCAGCTTTGACCCGAATATTTTCAGTGCGGACGACGCCGACGAATATATTGCGGGCCTGCGTGCGGATTTTGCAAAGCCGTTTATGAACAAGCCGCTGGAGGGGTTGTATCCCCCGGGCTCTACGTTTAAGATAATCGTCGCACTGGCCGCGTTAGAGGCCGGCGCCATTTCCCCAAAAGACAAAGTGTTTTGCCCGGGTTACTGGGATTACGGCGACCGCCGCTATCACTGCTGGGAGGCAAAGGGTCATGGCCACGTTGATTTAGCCGGCGCGCTTAAACATTCCTGTGACATTTATTTTTATCAGCTGGCGCTGAAAATCGGAATTGACGCGATTAAATCCATGGCGCTGAAACTGGGGCTATCTCAGGAATACTTGTCGGATATTTTTGCGCGCCAGATGACGGGCGTTATCCCGGACCGAAAGTGGAAGGAAAAAAATGTCGGCGTTCGCTGGGTTCACGGCGACACGGTAATATCCGGCATCGGCCAGGGGTTTATTTTGACAAACTGCATGCAGTTGGCCGTCATGATGGCGCGCGTCGCATCAAATCGCGAGGTGTCGCCCCGCCTGATAAAGGTGGACGCACGGCCGTCTTTCCCGTCGCTGGGGCTGCAGAAACAAAATATCGAATACGTGTTCCGCGGCCTGGAAGAGGTGACGCGTCCCGGCGGTACGGCGTCCGGTTCCGCGATAAATGTGGCGGGGAAAAAAATGGGCGGTAAAACCGGCACCTCTCAGGTGCGCAGCATTTCCAAGGCCGAGCGCCTATCCGGCGTTCTGACCAACGACCAGTTGAAATGGAACATGCGCAACCATGGTCTGTTTGTGGGCTATGCGCCGACGGACAATCCGAAATACGCGGTATGCGTCGTGACCGAGCACAGCGGCGGCAGCGGTCCCGCCGCCCGCAGCGCCGCCGCCGTAATGCGTACGTTGTTAAAGGGGGAAAAATAACATGGCACGCCAGACACGCGTTTCAAATGCGTCGATGATGACGTTCTCTGAAAAGCTGGAGCGCTTTTCATGGGCGCTGTTCGTGCCAATGTGTATTGTCCTGGCGATATCCATTGTCGTTTTGTATTCGGCCGGCCACGGCGCATGGCAACCGTTCGCCCTGTCCCAGGCGGCAAAGATTATGGTCGGATTCGTGATATTTTTCATCGCCGCGTTTTCCAATATCAAAACATGGATTAAGTCCGCGTATGTTATATATGCCGTTGCGCTGATAATGATAATATTGGTTACCTTTGTCGGGCATACCGGCATGGGGGCGCAAAGATGGTTGAATCTTGGCTTTGTTCATATCCAGCCGTCGGAGTTGATAAAGATTGCGCTGGTTCTGGCGCTGGCGCGTTATTTTGCGTGGATGAATTCGGTCGAACTGTCCCAGTTTAAAAATTACATAATTCCGGCGGCGATGCTGCTGGTGCCGTTCGGCTTGATTGTGGCGCAGCCTGACTTGGGGACGGCGCTGTCGCTGGCGATGATTACGACGGGCGTGTTCTATATCGTGGGCGCAAATAAAAAGTGGTTTGTTATCGGCGCCGTTTTGGCGCTGTGCGCGGCGCCGGTTGTATGGTACGGCGGCCTGCACGATTACCAGCGCCAGCGTATCATAACATTCGTCAATCCCGACTATGACGCGCGCGGCGCAGGCTACCAGATAAACCAGGCAAAAATCGCATTCGGCAGCGGCGGCCTTATCGGCAAGGGATACATGAAGGGCAGTCAGTCGCAGCAGTCTTTCCTGCCGGAAAAGCAGACAGACTTTATATTCACCATGCTGGGTGAAGAGTTCGGATTTCTGGGTGCGTTTGGTTTAATCGGCCTTTACAGCATGATAATCATGGTCCTGTTCTGGTGCGCAAAAACATGCAGGAACAGATTCGGCCAGCTGATTTGCTTTGGTTTTATGTTGAACTTTTTCATTTATTATTTTATAAATATTTCCATGGTTCTGGGGCTGATGCCGACGGTGGGTGTGCCGCTGCCTTTGATGTCTTTTGGCGGCAGCAGTCTTATCGCGCTTATGTTTGGATTCGGTCTGGCCCAGAATGCGCATATTCACAAAGACCAGCAATTGTCTGCAAAGGGAAGCTGAAAAATGAACTTACTTATCGTCGAATCACCGTCCAAGGCCAAAACAATCGAAAAATATTTGGGCAAGGGCTGGCGCGTTATCGCGTCGGTCGGCCATGTGCGTGATTTGGTCCCCGAAAACGGCAGTGTCGATACGGAAAACAATTTTGCAATGCGCTGGCAGATTATGCCCGGCAAAGAGCGCCAGATAAAGTTGATAACGGACGAGGTTAAAAAGGCCGACGCGGTGTATTTGGCATCGGACCCTGACCGCGAGGGAGAGGCCATCGCCTGGCACATATTGGATATTTTGCGCGCGAAAAAACTGCTGGCCGGGAAAAAGGTTTACCGCGTCGCGTTTCATGAAATTACCAAAAAGGCCGTTCTGGCCGCCATCGAGTCGCCGCGTGAAATCGACCAGAATCTGGTTGATGCGTACCTGGTGCGCCGCGCGCTGGATTATCTGATCGGGTTTGGCATATCGCCGTTGTTGTGGCGTCGAAATTTGGGAAAATCGGCCGGCCGCGTTCAGTCTGTGGCGGTAAAGCTGGTTGTTGACCGCGAGCGCGAGATAGAGGCGTTCCGCCCGGTTGAATATTGGTCTTTAGGCGCGGAAATGATGCGTGGCGCCGACGGCTTTACGGCCGCATTATCCGTGTTCCGGGGCGAGAAAATAGAAAAAATGACAATCGGCAACCGCGCCCGCATGGACGAAATTTTGTCCGGTATCGGCACGCCCGTTATCGATGCGACGGTTGCGGCGATTGAAAAGAAAAAGACGACCCGTCGTGCGGCGGCGCCGTTCACGACATCAACGCTTCAGCAGGAGGCCGCGCGCAAACTGTATTTCTCGTCAAAGCGCACAATGGCCACAGCGCAAAAATTGTACGAGCAGGGGTTGATTACATACATGCGTACGGACGCGACAAACCTGTCGGCAGAGGCGGTCGGTGCAATACGCGAATATATCGCCGCAACGTATGGCGACCGCTTTGTTCCGAAAACGCCGAACGTGTATGTTACAAAATCCAAAAACGCCCAGGAAGCGCACGAGGCGATTCGCCCCACGCACTTTGACGCCGCCGCGCCGGACCTGTCCGGGGACGAGGCAAAGCTCTACGATTTAATCTGGAAACGCACCATCGCGTGCCAGATGACGAATGCCGAATTTGACAGTGTCGCGGCCGACATTGAAACGGCGGACCATGCGGCGGTATTCCATGCAGTCGGCACGACACGCACGTTTGACGGATTTATGAAGGTTTATACCGAGGGACGCGATGACGCGGACGCGTCGGCGGAATCCAAGCTGCCGGTGCTGAGTGTCGGTGATGCCGTACAGATTACGGATTTGCAGCCCGAACAGCATTTCACCCAGCCGCCCGCCAGATATACCGAGGCTTCGCTGGTTAAAAAATTGGAGGAATTGGGAATCGGCCGCCCGTCGACATATGCCACGATTATGTCAACAATCGTTGACCGCAAGTATGTAGAGCAGGACAAGCAGCGTCGTTTTCATCCCACCCCCGGCGGATGGGTTATTGCGGCATACCTGTCGAAATATTTCGCTGATTTGGTTGACGTCAACTTTACCGCCAAGACAGAGGATACTTTGGACGACGTGTCGAACGGCCGCGCGGACAAGGTACGGTCACTGCAGGCTTTCTGGACGCCGACGGACGCAATGATAGAGGCCGCCCGCGGTGTCAAGACAACGGAAATAATAGATTCCATTAACGAAATAATGCATACGCATCTGTTCGGCGAAGACGGCGGCAAATGTCCCAAATGCGGCGGACAGCTTGGGATAAAGCTGTCAAAGTACGGCGCATTTGTGGGATGTGCGAATTATCCGGAATGCGATTATACGCAGCGTTTAACCGCACAGGATGCGCTGGCCGAATCCGAGGCCGCCGCGCAGGCCCAGGCAAACAATGTCGATTTGGGCGACGGGATATCGTTCAAGGTCGGCCGGTTTGGCCCGTATGTGACGGACGGAAAAAAGAACGCGTCCGCAAAACAATATACGGCGGATACAATCACGCTGGACGTGGCGCGCGAACTGTTGGCCGGCGGCCCGAAAAAGGCGGACCCGATAGAGCTGGGCGAAAACCCAGCCACGGGCAAGATGATTTATTATTATCCGACCGGACGGTACGGCGCGTATATTTCATCGAACAAGGTTAACGTTTCCGTCAAAGAGCAGCCGGACCTGGCCACCGCCGCGGAATTGATAAACAACAAAAAGCCCGCTGCGCGTCGCGGCTTTGCAAAGAAAACAAAATAATGGCGTCATACGACCGTAATTTTACCGACGAGCTGCGTACACGACTGTCCATTGTCGATGTCGTGGGGCGTCGCGTGCCGCTGGTGCGCAAGGGGCAAAATTACTGGGGCTGCTGTCCGTTTCATAATGAAAAGACGCCCAGCTTTTCCGTGAACGAGGAAAAAGGTTTTTACCACTGTTTCGGATGCGGGGAGCATGGCGACATAATTTCGTTCACGATGAAGACGAACAATATGGATTTCCGTGCGGCGATTACGGAGCTGGCGGCCCAGGCGGGGGTAAAGATGCCCGATTACAAACCGCGCGACCCCGCCGCAGTCGCGCGCGAGGAATCGTATGTCGGCATTACCGACCGCGCGGCCGCACTGTATCAGGCAAAGCTGTTCGAGCCGTCGGGTGCCGTCGCCCTGGAATATGTTCGCCGCCGCGGTTTTACCGACGATATGATAAAAAAGTATCGCATCGGATATGCGCCGAAAAACAATTTGATTGCGAACACCTTTGCCAATACGAAACAGGACGCTTTGATTGGAACCGGGCTGTGCCGTCGCGGCGATTACGGCATGTATGATTTTTTTCGGGATAAATTGATGTTCCCGATATTTAACGCCCGCGGCCAGATTGTGGCCTTTTCCGGGCGCAGTCTTGACGGGTCGGAGCCGAAATATATCAACACCACCGACACCGAAATGTTTCATAAGCGCAAGACGGTGTTCGGCTTGAACTTTGCGCGTGACGCGATATACCGCGCCGGCCGCAGCATCGTGGTAGAGGGCCAGATAGACGCCATTCAGATGCAGTGCCACGGCTTTGGCGAAACGGTCGCACCGCTGGGCACCGCACTGACCGAGGACCATATCGCCATACTGTGCAAATCAAACCGGAATATAACATTCTGCTTTGACGGCGACGGCGCCGGGCAAAAGGCCGCGGCGCGCGCCGCATCAATCGTGATGCCGTTTTTGCGCGATACGTCCGATGTGCGCTTTGCGTTTGTCACCGGGGGCAAAGACCCGGACGAGGTGTTAAAGACCGGCGGCGCCGACGCCATGCGCCGGATAATCGACGGCGCGATGGATTTGACGGATTTCCTGTGGGAGATTGCAAATAAAAACTATGTGACGTCCACCCCCGGCGGCCAGGCCCAGGCCGAGAAGTTTTTATCCGCCGAGATAGAAAAGATAAAGGACGAGGGGCTGCGCCGCGCATACGAGAAAGAATACAATTCGCGCAAGTTCAATCAGTGGAGCCGCTGGACCCGCAAGAAAAAAGAGGCCGCGGTCGCATTGCCGTCGGTTGATGAAATAACGCGCGGCACATTGGTTTATATCGTGAATACGTTCCCGGAATTGGTGGAACGCTATGGCGACTTTTTGGCGACGTTAAATGTGGATTATGACGGCGTACCGGCGGCGGCCCAGATGGACGCGACAATGGCGGAACGCTATATCGTGTCGTTGAAACTGCAAAAGTATATGGAACGCCTTGCGGCCGAGAAAAAAGAATGCATGGCGCAAATGCTGTCCGGTGCGGATGTGAAAGAGCGTATCGCGGCCATTGATTCCGAAATGGAAAAGGTTCGCGCCAAACAGGATATGTTGGTTGCGGAATAGGCCGGCGCAAAAAAACGCCCCGTGGGGCGTTTTTTTATATAGTCTTGCCTGTGGCGGCGTTTATTTTTGTTTTACATGCCACGACGACCTGATTTTCATAGCTTATTTTGTTGCATTTGCCAATGTCCGCCTGCCAGTAAATGGCGCCGTCACTGGTCCGAACCGCATACAATGTGCCGTTCGTTCCCGCAACAAACGCCGCCGGACCCGCAATAACGAACGGGGCGGAAACGCTGATTGGCGCGCACCATTTCTTTTTGCCGTTGCCGAGGTTTATGCGACAAAACGCCTCGCCCATGCCGCCGGCATACACCGCGTCGCCGTCGATTACAATCGGTGCGACAATGTCCAGAACGGACGCGCCGCCGGTCATGTTGCTGGGGCGGAATACGTCCGCAATCCATTCGACATGGCGGTTGGCCGGATTTACCTTAACCACCTCGCCCGTGGTTAAACCCGCGATAACATATTTGCCCGCGCATACGGGTGATTGGCTGCTTTTTACGGAATTGTTTGTCGGGAATCCGCTGAAAATCTTTTTGTCGCCGTTGCGGATTGTGTTGGACGCGTCCTGGGTGTACGGACATTCCGCGTCGCTTTTTCCCACCGCCGTCATCGGCAGGTTTTCAATCGCGCCGCCGATAATGGTGGGCGCGCTTTCTTCAAAAATCGCCGTGCGCTGTCCCGGCAGTATGGGGTCGTGTTTCGTGCATCCCGCCGCCAGGATTAACGCGGCCGTCGCCGCCGCAATCTTACGCATGTTTTTGCCTTATGTTATCTTAACGCCGCCGCATTTGCCGATATGGTCGCAGGTGCGTTTTTATCGTTAATAATTTTATCCAGCCATTTGTTCGCCGTGGTTTTGTCCCCCTCGGCCAAGTATTTCTGGGCCACCGTCAGCGCGCCCATGTAATAATACGGCGAAGACTTTGTATTCAGCGGCGCCAGATATTTCTCCACCTCGCGGGCGGTCATTTTGTCACCGCGGATTCCGATAACGTGCAGGCGTGCCAGGTCACGGAAATCGCGGGTGTTCCCCTTGTCCGCCAGCTGTTCTATTTTCGCCGCGTCCTTGTCCAGCATGTATGCCTGGAACAGCGCCAAATCCGCCGTCGCGCCGCTGCCATGTGACCCGATTGCCGCCAGTGCTGTCGCATCCGCGTTTTCCACCGCCGTTTCATAGTTTGTCGCCGCCGCGATTTTTGCGTCGCGATGCATGCGCAGGCCAATCTGAACCGATGTCGCGACAATCATTATAACCAGCGCGCCCGCCACGATATAGCGGTAATATTTCTTAACAAAGCGCTTGGTCTTTTCATTGTTCACCTCTTCCCAAACCTCGCGGTACAGGGCGTCTTCGGCGTATTCTTCACGCGTTTTTTTCTGAACTTTTACGTTTTTGTTTCGCTCCAAAATAGATGCCATGGAAAATCTCCCTTGTCTGTGGCGGCTCTTGATAAATCTTATTTTATTGCTATACTATAATTGTTATGAAAAAGCAAATCAAGAACGCTTTACCGGCAGTGCAGACCGGCTCGCTTATCGCGGGTGCGGGCGACAGTTTGACGCGCTATATCCAAGAGATTCAAAAGTTCCCCGTACTGTCCGCCAGCCAGGAATACGAATACGCCACCCGCTGGGCGCGCGACAAGGATATGTCCGCGGGCGAGGCATTGGTCGCCAGCCATCTGCGCCTGGTGGTGTCCGTCGCGTACGATTTCAAGAATTACGGCGTGCCGGTCGCGGACTTGATTGCCAGCGGGAACATGGGCCTGATGCAGGCGCTCCAGAAATTCGACCCGGAAAAGGGGTTTCGTTTTTCCACATACGCCATGTTCTGGATAAAGGCCGAAATTTACGAGAACATATTAAACAACTGGTCCATTGTAAAGATTGGCACGTCCGCAAACCAAAAGCGCGTTTTCTTTAATCTGGCGCGCGCGAAAAGGGCGCTGGGGATTATGGACGGAAACATGTCCGACGACCAGACGCGCGCGGTTGCCCAGTATCTGGGCGTGCCCGAAGGCGACGTCCGCCGCATGGCGACGCGCATCGGCGCGCGCGACGTGTCGTTAAATGCGCCGGCGCATTCCGATGATGCGGGCGGCATGGACATTTTGTCGAACATGACAGATTCACGCGACAACATTGCGGATATTGTAGAGGGCTCGGAGGCGCGTCGTCGCGGCTACGAAATGCTGCGCCGTCACTTGGGGGAATTAAAGGACCGCGACCGTGAAATTTTGGTCGCGCGGCGCTTGTCCGATCCGGTGGTGACTCTGGAGGCTTTGTCGAAAAAATACGGCATTTCGCGCGAGCGGGTGCGCCAGATAGAAGAACGCGCATACGTCAAACTGCGTGATGCGATTTTACAGGAATCAGGAGAGGGAAAATGAACCCTAAAATACTTTTGTTGGCCGCCGCAGCGATTGCGGCCCCGTCATGCGCCCGTGCAATCGGATGGGAATCGAACGGATATGCATTAAACGTCAGCGGATACGGCACGGCCGGCATGATTGACGCGGACGATGAAAAGCCGGATTTCTTAGGCGACTGGCGTATCCGTGGCGAGGCGCGTCGTGACATGGCCGCATCGCGCCTGGGGCTGGTATATGCGATTGACGCCCAGACCGTTGACAGCGACGAATATATCGACGATTTGTTCCTGTTCTGGCAGTCGCGCCGCTATGGCCGCATGGAAATCGGAATGACGGAATCTGCGGCGGGTAAACTGGGGCTGGGGCTGCCGGATGTCGGCGCGCTGCGCGTGAATGACAATCCGCTGTTTTATAAAAAGATAAATCCGGACGGGCCCGTCGTCGCCGACGGCACGATTGACAGCGGGGACCAGTCCCTGCGTTTAAATCTGGTGACAAATCCCATTGGCGGGGTGCAATACGGCCTGTCTGTTGCAACGCTGGCGGATGGTTTTGATTATGCTGTCGATGCGGGCTTAAAAATCCGCCGGCCATCGGGAAAGGTAAAGACGGCCGTGTCATTTGGGGCGTCGTTCATCGATAATCCAGACAATTTCTCCGCGGACCCGTATGCGCCGAATTTGACGGCCGAATGGCGCGCGCAGATGGCGGCAGGCCTGAATGTGCAGTACAACAGCTGGATTGTTGGAATAAACGCGCGCGCGGTATATGACCGCGACGCTATATCGCCCGCATCGGACGGTGTTTCCGCCGGCGCCGGGGTCAGTTATGACTTGTTGAATTACAGCCTGTCGCTGTCGTACATAATATCGTCGGTCGGCATATGGCACGACGGGGACAGACGTTACACGAACAACACCGTTCTGGGCTCTTTCCGGTATAAGTACAGTGCCAATGTCGATGGCTGGACCTCGATTGGTGTGGCCAGCAAGACGCCGTTTGTATCGGCCGGTCTGCGACTGACGTTTTAATAAAAGAAAAACGGGGTGGCGCCCCGTTTTTTACATTGCGTTTTTTTTACATTAAACACGCCAACGTCGCGCCCGCATTTTTCAGCATGAACCACCCAATTCGGTAATCCGTGGCGTAAACGGTAATCATAAACAGTGCAAATATTGCGATGACGGCGATTACATTGCCGCGGCGCCCGCGCATGCAGTACAGCGCGATATTATAAAACAAAAACAGAATGTATGCATCGACGGCGATACTGATAATCCACATGGATGTGCAGTTAAAGGCCAGCGCGTTCAACACCAGCACCACCGGATAAATAAAGAACACCGACGCCAGCCCCTTTATCGCGATTTCCCAGTCGCGTTCGCCGCCCGTGATTTCCGAGACCAGCATCATCAGTCCCCCCATCACAAACAGCAGCGCCACTGCCAGCACCGGCACGATTACAATCGCGGAAAACACGGCCCCCAGCGTCACGGTCGCCCCGCCGATAAGACGCAGCGCCAGCACCATTATTCCACCCATCAGGCCGTACATGAAGGCTTTGAACATTGCCTCTTCCATATTGCCGTCGGCGACAATTTTAGTGAAAAAACGCCGTGGCCGCGTAATTATGTCGCGTATGTGCCGAAACCATTTTTTTAATTTAGAAAGCATGTAAATCACCCTTGGGTTTGATTATTTATATTTTTGCTTTATAATTACAAAAAATCAATGGAAAAAACGATGATAAAAGTGACTATTGCGGGGCGCCCGAATACTGGAAAATCAACATTGTTCAACGGTCTGACCGGAACGCGTGACGCGTTGGTCCACGACCGTCCGGGCGTCACGCGCGATACAATATCCGGCAAATTTGCGGCGCGTCCGTATGAATTGTTTGACACCGCGGGTCTGGAAAAGGCCAAAGAGGGCGTCGCCTTGGATTCGACGCAGATGGCGACGCGTGCGATTGCCGACGCCGACGCAGTTTTATTTGTGGTGGACGGCCGCACGGGCCTGATGGCCGAGGATTTGGAGTGGGCGCGCACCGTCCGTCGCGCAACGCGCGCGCCGGTGCTGCTGTTGGCGAACAAATCGGAATCCGCGCGCCGCATGGCCGACGCGCATGAATTTTATAAGCTGGGCTTTGGCGCGCCGGTTTTAATTTCGGCCGAGCATAAGCGCGGCTTTGACCAGATTTACGATTTTCTGGATAAAATCGCCGGTTTTGACCCGATGGCCGAAAATGACGCCACCGCGGCGCAGACCGGCGCCGACGCACGCATAAAGATTGCAATACTGGGCCAGCCGAATGTCGGCAAATCGACATTGGTTAACCGCGTTCTGGGAACGCAGCGCCAGATTGTCCGCGACGCCCCCGGCATCACGCGCGACACGGTGAAAATTCCGGCGCGCTTTTACGGCCGCGACATTGTTTTGATGGATACGGCGGGGCTGCGCCGCAAGGCGGGCGTGACGGACGACGTCGAAACACTGTCGGCGTTAAAGTCTTTGGATGCGATTGAAAAATCCGACGTTGTGATTTTGGTTGTCGACGCCACCCGCAATATAGAAAACCAGGCGCTGGGGATTGCGGCGCGCGTATTCAACGCGGGCAAGATTTTATGCGTCGCACTGAACAAATGGGATTTGGTGCCGCCGGAATTGCGCGATGAAAAACTGTTGAAATTAAAGCACCAGTTCTCCAATTCTTTCCACCAGATTATAAAGCCGATGATATTGGCAATCTCGGCGGAAAAGGGCACCGGCGTCCAGAACATGTTCAAGCGCGTGTACCAGCAGTGGGATATTTCGGACACGGACGTCCCGACCAGCCTGTTAAACCGTATCGTGGAACGCCTGGTGGAATCGCGCCAGCCGCCGATGTCGCGCCTGAAGCGCCCGATGAAAATAAAGTTCGCGCGCCAGACAGGCCGTCATCCGATGAAGATAACGATAAACGTCGGCGGTGCTTCGGATATACCGGAATCTTATACGCGTTATCTGCGCCGCGGAATTGCGACGGAACTGCACTGGGAACACTTGCCTGTTGTAATAGAATACCAAAAATCGGATAATCCATACGATTGATAGACCTGCTATCAATCTGTGGTTGTCGTATGCAAATTGTGCGTTTGTCCGATGGCCGTGTGAAAAAAAGGCGCGGGTTTGTCCCGCGCCTTTTGATTTATGCCGTGGTGGATTAAAATCCCTTCGGTTTTTCCATTTTTACCGTCGATACCTTTTTGTTCAGCGCATCGATAACCTGGTCCGTGATGTCCAGATTTTCCGCGGATTCGCCCACGCGCGCAAAACGGCCGTCAATTACCATCGACAGGTTCTTTTTTGCAATCGTGCTTTCGATAATCGGGTCCAGATGATTTGCCTGAACCTCGTTCAGCGCCTTTTGAAACGCCACGTCAATGCTCTGGGCGCGTTCCGTCAAATCCTGTTGCAGTTTCGCAACGCGGTTTTGATAATCGACCACGCGACGCTGCAGCGCGTCACGCGACAGAACGTCCTGGGATTTTTCGATTTCGGCCTTTTCTTTTTCCAGCGCCTTTTGGTCGCGCGTCAGTTCGTCACGCAGCTGTGTTTCATAGGCTTCTTTTTGTTTGCGCAAATCTTTCAGCGCGTTCGCATTTGCCTGAATCGCATCCATGCGGATAACCGCAATGCGCAGGTTCGCACCGTTCGCCGCGTCGGTTGTTATCGCCTCCATCGCGACGTCCAGATTGCTGGACTTTTTACTGTTCAGCGCCGATACGGCAAATATTCCGATAACGCCGACCGCAACAACCGCCGCGGCGACAATGCCGATTTTCTTGTAGTTTCGTGCGGCGGGATTTACCGCAGCATTAGAGGTCTTGTTTGCCATGTTTTCCGTCCTTTGTTTTTGTTAATGTGTTCAGTATAGCAATAAAAAAATAAAAAGAAAGGCGAATTTTGGTGAAGATTAGCGCGCCGGCGCAATGCGGATTTCAATCCTGCGGTTTGTTAAACGGCCGATGTCGTCCTGGGCGGCGATGGGGCGCGCCGCGCCGCGGCCGACGATGAACATGCGTGCCGTCTTTACATTTTTTCGGGCCAGAAACACCGCCGTGCGCATCGCCATGTCGCCGGACAGGGCGGCCGCCGCGTTCGCGTCGCGCATCGCATCGGTATATCCCGCGATTTCCATAAACGTTGCGTCGTATTTGTTCAAAATCTTGGCGATTGTGTTCAGTGTGTCCGCGCCGTCCGGCGATATCTCTGCCACGTCCAGTTCCATTATCGCGTCGCGTACCAGTATCACGACGACGTCCGTTCCCGCGCGCTGGACCGATATGCCGGGCTTGCGCAGGGCGTCGTACAATGCAAATTCCAGATTTGCCATGTACCCGACCGCGGCGATATTGTCGTTTGTGGTTTTGTCGCCGTATGTCGCGGCGGCGGGCGTCTCAACCGCGTCCCCCACCAGGCGCCCGCCCGCGCCCAAATACACCGGGCGTTTTGCGACGCGCGCGGCGTCCGTCATGTCGGACATGCTGGCGCCGTGCAGATATGCGCGCCATTCGGCCCGCGGCGGGCTGGTATATTGCGCGCATGATGTTGTGATAACGGTTAAAAGCAGTATCGCCGCCAGTTTTTTCATTTATTCCACTATAAAGGAAATCTCGTTTGTACGCGAAGAGAAACAGCTGTCCGCGGTCGTGTCCGCCGGCATGCCGTTGACGCGAATCTCCGCGGCCCATCCCGGGGCAGTGGTGATGAAATAATCGCATTCGCCCGCCGACAGCTGCGTTAAATTTATAGAGAAAGTATTGCCGTCCGCGCCGGCCGTGACCGACCACGGCCCGCCCAGCGGCGCGCGGTCCGATTTCAGTGCGCCCGCCTTTATCAAATAATCGACCGATACGCCGGAATAATCGCCCCGCATCCCCAGCAGCAGGCGCGTATCGCGTGCCAGCGCCTCCATGTTCGCCGATGCGACCGCACGCATCTGGTTGCCGCGTATAACGTTGTACAGGGACACTGCGCTGACCGTCATTATTGCGCCGATTGCCATTATGCCGATGATTTCAATCAAAGAGCGTCCGGATTCTTCCCGCATGGTGTTTGTCCCCTTGTGTTTGGTTATTTGGAAACGCCGACTATCTGTGCGTCCGCAAACAGGTTCATCGCACTGGCGACCATCGGGTCCGCCTCCAGCTCTTCCTGTTTCTGTTCCGTTATCGTGTGGGCGTGCTGGGATTGCGCCGTGCGTTCCAGACGCCATTCATGCCCCGTTTTATCCGCCAGCCATGCCGCCAGGCGCGGTGCGAAATCCGCCTCGCCCTTGCGGTCGAAATATTTGATGCATCCGTCCGCAAAATCACAGACCTCAATATTGCTGCTGTAATATGAATAGAGCAGTATTTCGCGGGCATCCTGCAGCGCCGTCCCCAGCTGTGCGGCCGATGCAATCTGCAGCATCTTTTTTTGCGGCGCCGCATTTTGCGCGGGTGCCGTTGTGCCAGCACCGGCGGCCGGCTTTTGTGTCGGGGCTGTGTTTTGCGCCTGTTTCATCAAATCTGAAATCGGCGGAATTTCCGCGATATGCATGCATCGCACGATTAGCATGTCAAAGCACTGTTTTTGATTCCCGGCCGCCTGCATTTCGGATACGGATGCGACCAGAACCTGCCAAATTCGCGACAGGGTGTTTAAACTGACCTTTGATATAATCTGCTGCATCTGTTCGCGCATGTCCGCGGTATATGGCGAGTTCACGCATTCCCCCGCGTGCAGCGCCGGATGCATGCGTGTGGCCCAGTGCGTCCATTCCATCATGTCGCCAAGCAGCATCGCCAAATCCGCGCCGTTTGTGTAAATCTGGTCCGCGCGTTCCAATGCGGCGGCCACGTCGCCTGACAGCAGTGTTTTCATAAAATCGACAACCACGCCGCGGTCCGCGCGCTTTAACATGGCCAGAACCGCCGCCTCGTCAACATTGCCGCCTGTTTGTGCAATCGCCTGGTCCAGCAGAGACAACCCGTCGCGGACCGAGCCGTCGGCCGCGCGCGCCAGCAGTTCGTTTGCGGCGTCGTCCAGTGTCACGCCCTCCTGCCCCGCAATCCATGCAAAATGTTTTTTTAATGTTTCGACCGGCACGCGAACCAAATCAAAACGCTGGCAGCGGGATAGAATGGTAACGGGCACCTTGCGTATTTCGGTGGTCGCCAGAATAAAGATTACGTGTGCCGGCGGCTCCTCCAGTGTTTTCAGCAGCGCGTTAAACGCCGACGTCGACAGCATGTGGACTTCGTCGATTATATAAACCTTATACCGGCCGTTCGTCGGGCGGTATTGCGCGGCGTCCAGAATGTCGCGCATGTTGTCGACACCCGTGTGTGACGCGGCGTCGATTTCCAGAACGTCTATATGCTGGCCCGCGGCGATTGCGCGACAGTTTTCGCACACCCCGCACGGTGTCGCGGTGGCCTTGTCCCCCGACAGGCAGTTCAGCGCCTTTGCAAGAATACGCGCGGTACTGGTCTTGCCCGTTCCGCGAATGCCGGTAAATATGTATGCATGCGCAATGCGGCCCGTGTTAATTGCGGTGGTAAGTGTTTTTACCAGCACGTCCTGGCCGATTAAAGATTGAAAATCCTGGCTGCGGTATTTGCGTGCCAAAACGGTATAGTTCGTATCCATGCAATTCTTCCTTTGGGAAAAAGCATAGCACGCACACGCCAAATTTCAACAATTAAAAAGAGTGAAGCGTCGTCGTTATTTCAGATTTGAAATAAAATCCGGGAAAGAGTTTTCCTCGTCCGCGTCTTCTTCGGTCTCTTCCGTTGCCGGGGCGGCCGCCGCCTTTTCGGACGGTGTGCGTGTGGAATCAATTTTGCCCTGTTCCGCGGCGACGATGCGGCCGTAGTGTTCGGCGGTTTGCATCAGACGCTCGCGCTCGATTTCATCGGATGTCTGGCGCGCCTGGTCCATGTACTGTTTGCGCTTTTGACGCCATTTGTGACAACGCTGAATCATCAGTCCGACCGAGGATTGGTTTTTTTTGTTTTGCATCTAATTTTTCTTTATTATCAGGAAATACTTTTTCTCTTCTGTGTCGCCTACGATTTTTATTTTTGCTTTCCGCAGCGACTGTCCGTGGCATAGATTAAAGCATCTGAAAACTGATTGCAATATTTTTTTTCTATTGCTATCCTGACTTTATGTAGGAGGGACGGATTTTGTCCAGGCAAAGCGGAAATTTTTTATTACAGGCCCTGCTGGCATTGTCTTTAATTTTTGCGTTCATTCCATTCTGGGCAGAGCGTCTGGCGGCGCGCGAAACAGACGCCCAGATGTATTCCGCCACGCGCCAGGTTGATGTCGCGGTGACCGCCGCGCGTATATTCATCCGTGAAAATGCGTCCAATATCGGATATGACCGGACGGTTGTCGCCGGCGCCGATTTCGGTGATTTGCTGGAACCGTACGGCCTGCCACTGGGGTTTGTGCCGCGCACGGCCCTGGGCCAGGATATCAGCCTGGTTATCAACAAGACCCCGCAGGAGGTGACGGCTTATCTTGAGCTGTCGGGCGGAAATTTGTCCGCGGTGCGTACCGCGGAATTGGCGCGCCGCATCGGGTTCTATGCGACGCCGGTCGGTTCGGTTATAAATGTCGGCATCGCCCTGGACGAGGGGTTTTCCGACGTCGTCCGCCGCAATGAAAATAATCTGGAGGCGGGCGCCTTTTTAACCGACCTGGACATGGGCGGGTTTGTGTTTGACAATGCCGGCGCCGCGATTGCGCGAACCGGCACGTTT
This sequence comes from uncultured Alphaproteobacteria bacterium, assembly GCA_947646585.1. Lineage (GTDB taxonomy): Bacteria > Pseudomonadota > Alphaproteobacteria > Rs-D84 > Rs-D84 > Enterousia. The sequence goes on from CANSHD010000001.1 coordinate 318,985, forward strand.
AATACGGCGATGACGAACACTTTGTCCGTCGCGGGAACGGAAAACGGCCGCAAGGTTCGCAACAAGATAGAGGATTTGTCCGCCACGCGCGCGGTGTTCCAAAGCAAAAGCGGCGAGGCAGCATTATCGCTGGTTCGCGGAACATTGACCGCGGACAGTGTCGATGCGCGCACCGTCGCGCGGTTTGGCGATGCGGGGAATTTCACCGCGGACACCGCGTCCGTGTATGAGTTTTCCATGACGGCGGGCCGCACGGGATTTTCGGGCCCCGGCGCCTGGAACGTCCGCGGCAACGTCGTGTCCGACAGAATAAATTTCAGTGTGGAACGCCTGGACGTGTCGTCGTATATAAATGTCGCCCGCGGCCAGGACGTTTATATAAATGATGATTTGGAATACAGCGCGCGCAGTGGGATAGAAACCGATACCTTAATCGCATCCAATGTCACGATGCGCGACCAGACGTCCGACGCGTTGTCGTCGGGCGGGACCGGCGCGGTTGTTGTTGACGTCCGCCCGGCGGGAACGTCTTATCTGCCGGACGCGTATGTTAACAATGTCGACAACGCCGCGTTTGAAATTATTGCGGCCCCCGATGGCGCGGACGGCAAGACCGTCGATTGCAAGGCGGTCGTGTCACAGCTTGACGCTTCTTATAATCAGCGCAGCCTGTCGCAGTACATAATATGCCAGTATGTATACTGGCAGCGGCTGGAGATGCGAATGAACATAATACAGTGTCTAAAGGAAGGTCGCGGTGACTGCATGTAACAAAGGCGTTTTTGCAGAAGGGTCGCGTGGCGCCGGTTTGACGGAGGCCTTGCTGGCGATGGCGATTGTCGGCATCGCGGCGCCGTTTGTGTACCACCAGGTTGCGGACACCACGCGCAGTGCGGCCGACATTCGGACCGCATCGCGTATTATCGACATGCGCGGGCCGGCATTGAATTATGTCCGCATGCATGGCGACGCGTGGCCGGACACGGCCCAGATACGTTTGACGCCCGAAGATTTGGCGTTGATTGCGGACGGTGCCACCGCCGGTTTTATAGACAAGTATGCCGTGTCCGGCGCCGCTGTTACCGACATATATCTGGCATTTGATTTAGGAACGGACCGGGTGCGCACGGCGTCCATTGCGCGCAATATTGGAATAGATGCTGCGGTTGTCGGTGACGACGGAATTGCATACGGCGCATCGTGGGCCGTAACCGCGCCGGATTTTATGCCGGGTGATTTGATATACAGAATATCGCGCGATGTCACGGGCGAGGATACGGCAAAATATTTGCATCGCGGCACGTCGGGTGAAGACGGCCTGAATGTCATGCAGCGTGATTTGAACATGGGCGGCCACAATGTTTATGACATCGGCGGCGTTGTCGCAAAATCCGCCAAGATAAACGGTGCGACCGCCATGTTCGTCGAAGCGCAAAGCGTTGCGGCCGATGCGGCGTATTTTTCGTCGGGCGCCAATATCGACGGCGGCGTGGCGTCATTGGGCGCGTTGCGCGTGACCGGCGACGTGACGGGCTTTCGCAATATTGTGGCGACGACGCTCAACGGCGCCGGATACACCACGTCGGGTCGTGTGATTACGGACCGCGCAACGGTCACAAATTCGGTCAATGTCGCGCGCGATTTGACCCTGAAATCGGACGCCACTCGCACAATCAGCGGTTTTGACGGCATCACGGCCAGTACTGTTGCGACGCCGTTCATATCCGCAGACGAAATAATTTTTTATGATAATTTTGGATTAACTTTGTCGGGGGAGCTGTTAATGTCAACGACGGCGCCGCTGAAAATCGGTTCTTGGACATTCCCGTCGACAACGCCGCCAAAGTTTTCAAAATTGACATTGTCGCGCGCCGAATATCCGGCCGCGGTTCGAAAAACGGAATTTGCGCCGATAATGCGGCGCGGATGGATGGACGGGCTTATTGAAAATGAAACTGCGCAGAACAATTTTTAACGGGCCGTCCGAATGTGGTGGCATGCTGGTTGAATTGATGCTCAGCGTTGCGCTGGCCATGATTGTGATACCGTTTATTTTCAGATATCATCAGCGCGCCGTCCGGCGTGCCGAAAATATCGCCGTTTCCCGCCAGATGGAGGGGGTGCAAAGCGCACTGGAACGTTATATTATGGCGCATCGCGACGAATTGCTGGCGCCGGTTGGTAAAAATATAACACGTGTTGCACTGGCGGATTTGGTGCCGTTCGGCGTGTCCGAGGATTTGGTCGCCACCGCCGGCGACAAATATCAGCTGCGCGTGTTAAAGGCCGCCGATTTCAACAGCCGGGCGACCCTGCAGGGCGTGGTCGTATTGAATGACGGCGATATCAGTCCGCTGCGCACGCGCGAGATAGTGAACATTGCCGGCGACCGTGTCGGGTTTCTGGATTCGGGGCGCGCATACGGTGCGTTCGGCACGTGGAACAGTGCGGCGCTGGACTTGGGACTGGGCGACGGGGGCGGCATTGTGGAAACGACGCCCGCCCTGCGCGACAACGCAAAATATTTGTGGCGCGTGCCGTCCGCGGATACGGCCGATGCGACGATGCTGTCGGCGCTGTCGCTGGGGGGGCACGATATCGCGTCGGCGTCTTTCTTTAACAGCCGCAGCGCCCGCTTTGACGAATTGCTGTCCGTGGGTGAAATCGCCGCCGGCAACATTATTTTTCAAAACAGAACATCGATTGATAAAAAGTTGAGTGCCGTTTCGTCAACCGTGTCGGGTGCACTGTCGTCGGACTCTAAAAACATGGACGTTGCGGGTAAATTTTCATTGGCCGATTTGGGAAAGTTTTCAGGCTTTACCGTGTCGGACCTGTACGTGACGAACATGACGCTGTCCGGAATCAGCGTCAGTGACACCGGCGATGTCGCGCTGCTTAAGATAAACCAGGCGCTGGACATGACGTCGGGGCGCATCGACGCAATGTTTGTGACGGTGGGGTTTGCGGGATCCATAACGCCGCGCCTTGTCGTGCGCAATCGTATCGAAGATTCGATAAACCCGTCCTATTATTGGGACGCGTCGCACGGCGTGGCGAATTTTTCAGACGTATCCTTTGCGGAATTGTCGCGTATGGCGCCGCTGGCGCTGGCACGTGAAGGGCGTGGCACCACGGCCGCGCAAATATTCGGCGCGGTTGCGGCAAACAAGAATGCGACGGCGTCCGATTACATGAATGCGATAACGAAAATCCAGGAAGCGGTTCGTAAAAAATATCGCGCCTTGAATTTGCAATGATATGTGGTATAAGGTAAAAATATGAAAACGGTTTGTGATTTTTGCAAGACGGAATACAACACCCCCGCCGGTGTGCGCGGCCGCGTGCGCTGTGCGGTGTGCGGGTACGAATGGATTATATCCCCGGCCGCGCGGCGCGGCGCATGGTTGACTTTTATTGCGGCGGCGACGGCCGCATTGGCCGCGATAGTGTTCTCGATTGCGGTAATCACCCGGCACCAGGCCCAGACCGCGGCCGCATCCCGGCCACTGGTTGCGACGGTTACGGATATTCATTCCGTTATCGATGCGGCGGGTGTGTCCCATTTTGTGGTATCGGGCCGCGTTACGAACCAGTCGGCCGAGATATACGGCGTTCCCGATTTGATAATCGTATCGCGTGATGAAAACGGAAACGAGATTTCGCGTCAAAAGTTCATGCCGTCGGCGACATTGCTGGATTCGGGGGCCTCGGTTGAATTTTCGCATACCCTGTCGGCCGCGTCGGACGGCGTGAAAAAGATAACCCTGGAATTAAAAGACCAAACGGATTGAAAATGAAAAAGATAATATCCTCGTTTGTTTTGTGTGCCGCAATATGCGCCGGTGCGCACGGGGCGACGGCAACCGCGCCCGCACCGCGCATCAGCATTTTTTCCACCAGCACCGACTGGGAGGCTGTAACGGGCCTGTCGCTGCATGAATATCGCGGCAAGTTTAAATATTCCGACAACAACAAGCTGGTTGGTCGTGGTCTTGTTTTATATTATCTGGACGGTTTCCCATGCTATGGCTTGGGCGAAGGGGTTCGCGTATGGCTGGGGGCGCGCGGTGCCCACGACGGCGAATTGCGCATTGCATGCGTCCATGCCCCGACCGAGATACGGTTTGCCTGGCGCAATGCGACCCGCGACGCGGACCAGGCCGTGACCGAGGGGATTTTAACATGTCCCGTGACCGGCGACCGTGAATTTACAATTGATTTGTCCCGCTGTACGCGCGGACCTGATTGGGATAGTTACAAATAATGACACAGTTGCGAGATTTTGTTGTTGATGAATCCGGCGCCGGCGTACGCCTGGACAAGTTTTTGGCAACCCAAATGCCGGAGTTTTCACGCGCCCAGATTCAGGGTTTTCCGGCATGTGTCGGCGGCCGCCCGGCCAAGGGTGCGACGCGCCTGCGCGCCGGCGACGCGGTGTCGGTTGAAATTGCGGACAATGACCGCCCCGGCGACGTGGCGGCCGACAATATATCGCGCGACTTTGATTTGGACATTTTGTTCGAAGACGACGACATCATCGTTGTGAACAAGCCGCGCGGGGTTGTAATGTACCCGTCGGCGGGAAACAAGACCGGAACACTGGTTCAGAATATTTTGGCGCACACGCATTTGTCGGCGCTGGGCGGGACGACGCGTCCCGGCGTTGTTCACCGCCTGGACAAGGATACCAGCGGCGTCATGGTCTTTGCAAAATCAGACGCGGCGTTCCGCGGATTGGTTCGGATATTTTCGGCGCACGATTTGACACGCAAATATGTCGCGTTCGTATGGGGAATTCCGAACTGGACCGGTGCGGACATAACGGGAAATATCGCGCGCTCGTCCCGCAACCGCCAAAAAATGAGCATGGTAAAGACCGGCGGCCGCCCGGCCCAGACGATTGTGAACGTGATGGATGTCTGGACGCGCGTCGGCGTTTCGGCGTTTCGCTGTACCTTGATGACGGGCCGCACGCACCAGATACGCGTCCACCTGTCGGCGCATGGATTCCCGGTCTTGTGCGACCCGGTCTATGGCCGCGGCTCTGCAAGACTCGGCAGTGTTCGAAACCCCGAATTGCTGGACTTTATAAAAACGCACAACGGCCAGATGCTGCATGCCGAGGTGTTGGAGTTCACGCACCCCGTGACCGGCGCCGCCATGCATTTCCGTGCGCCACTCCCGGGCGACATGAGTGAGCTGCGCTGCATACTTGACGATACTGAATAAAACCGCCGCTCCGTATGATTATTTTATTTGTCTGAAATTCTTTTTATGATATAATAAAATATAAAAGATGGAGCGAGCAGAATGAGTCTCTTTAAAAAATCAATTGGTTTTCTGGCTGTTTTGACGGCATTTCCGGCGTCATATGCATTGACGGCACGGCCCAGTGTCATCGGTACCGCGTCGGCGCGTATGCCCACAATGACGGCGTTGATTACAAACACCGGCACGTCCGGCACGGGGTCGACCACAACATCAACATTGCTGGCAAACGCCGAATGCATTGATGCATACACGTCGTGTATGAAGGGTGGCGACGCCTGTGGTTCTGATTTTGAAGAGTGCACGAACAAGGTTCTGTTCCACGGCAAAATGCCTCAGTGTCTGTCCACTTTGGCTCAGTGCAGCACGGCCGGCGTGACCAGCCTGTTCGGTACCGGCACGGTAACGGCGTTGTCCACCGTCGCGACCAAGAACAGCTATGGCGAGGTGACGGATTACACATACCCCACCGACGGCAGTGTTCTGGGCCAGTTGATTACCGGTGCGGCGATATCGAACAAATATGACACGTCCACCTGTGTAAAGCGCTATACGTCATGCTTAAAGAAAGACAGTGTCTGCGGCAATGATTTTGAACTTTGCACAACCGACAAAGAATTTAGAAAACAGCGCGTATTCTGCGATTCCACTTTGGCCCGCTGCCAGTCTGAGGGCTTGATTGAACTGTTCGGCAGCGCCAACACATCGACCACGCCCGCCGCAGCCAGCCGCATTGGCGAAATGATTGCCGAAGGCGCGGCATTGGCGGCTGTAAACGCGGTATCCACATGCTACAAGGTTGTGGACCAGTGTATCTTGAACGCATGTGCGACGAACCCGTACAAGTGCTTTGAAAACAGCACGAACGCCACCGTAAGTTTGGTTGAGGCCATCAACACCGGCGTCGCCACGGCGGAAAACACGGCCGCATCCACAATTGCGAACGTTACATCCGGCATGGATATCGTAACGAAATCCAACGTTGCGTCTTATATCAAGAACAGCTGTCTGGACACAATCGGCTCCAACAAATACTGCTATGCCACGTTTATCGGCAACGGCCAGATGCCGACCGCGTCCCAGCTGAAAGACGAAGACAACCAGGAAGAAATCTATGACGAGGCGTATGCCGCCCGCATGAGCAGCGCCATGAAGGCCAAGATTTCCGATTTGGTCGATCAGTTTGACACCAAGGCAAAGCAAAAGTGCACCGAAACAATCAAGACATGCGTAATGCGCGTCTGCGGTTCCGGATCCGGGGCGGCCTGCTATTCCCAGGTGTTCGGCAATCGTGACAAGTCCATCAACAACAGCGTGACATATCCGGAACTGCAGACCGGCTGTGCGGCGGTTGTCAACACGGATGCATATTGTAAGTATGCCGCGGCAAATCCGAATACAACCGGCGGTTATACATATTCTTATATAAACAACGATGCGTTCAGCATTCTGTTCCCGGAATATGAATCCGGCGGCAACGACCCGATTGGCGTTATCTCCGCGTTGAACGCGACGCTGGCCAACAGCTACAGCGACGCGGCCATCGCCACGATGAAGCGCCAGTGCCAGGCGGTCGCGACATCCTGCGTCAAATCCATGTGCGGCACGGATTACCAGAACTGCTATCGCAACCGTACGGACGTTTATTCTTCTTTGACCAACACCGGCGATTCGTCGTTTGACAAATCAATGAACAAGGTTGGCGGCGTTCTGGATTACACAATCGTTTTGGGCCTATGCCTGGATACGGTTAAATCCGCCTCTGTCTGCGAAGAACATTTGGCGATTGAACGCAACAAGCTGAAAATTGCAAACAATTCCAAGGCCTCTGTCTGGGGCGGTGCGAACAGTTCGCGCGAAGGTTGGATTGACGCCGGCTCTGCCACGGCCGTGACAGCAACCAGCGAACAGGTTGCGGCAACCGACGAAAACGGTAACGCTTTGTGCACAAACAAAAACGGCACACAGCAGGGCGTCTGCTACAGCGCCGACTGCGAGGGTGGCTGTACCGAACCCGTATATATCTCATATACGACATATGTTGAATCACAGGCGGCGTCGACCCTGTTCAAGGATTTGATTTACGACCTTGAAAAAGAGGCTCAGGCGAAATATAACGCGAAATTAACGAAGCAGCAGAATATGTGCATGTCTTCGAACCAGGGCGGCGTTATGGGCAACCGCGACATGGGCAGCACGTTCCTGTGGGTAAAGCTGAAGTCCAGCACGGTGCCAAAGGCATACCCGGTATCGGGCCTGAAGCCGTCGCAGTTCGCGGCCAGCAACGACCTGTACGGTTCATTCTGCCGTGTCCGCATAACACTGCAGTCCGATGACAAAAAGATTCAGGACGTTATCGCCAAGGGTACCGATTGGGCCACGGCATATTTCGCGGCGGGTGATACGTTTACCTGCGGCTCCTGGATTCCGGAAAAAGCGTTGACCCAGCTGGCCGATGCGGTTGCAAAAGACGCCCGCGCGGACGAGGCCCAGGGCAACGGCAGAACCAGGGCTTGGATGGCTGTTCTGGGAACAGTCGCCGGCGGTGCATTGGTTGGTGTCGCAACCAACAAGATGCAGGACGGCGCATTCCTGGGCGGACTTTTGGGAACCACCGGCAGCAATACCGGCGACACACAGACAACTGTTGATAACTGTGTAACGGCGGCGACATATTATACCGGCTCCAAAGACGCCAATGACCGTTCCTCGTATTTGGCGCGTGCGGTAAAGAATGCCCGTACATTGGGTGTTGACTCTACAATAATAAGCCAGTTGAACGAAGCGCATCTGGCATATTCGGATATTGCCGGCACAACCGCACCTGCCGTGACAGAAGCGGACCGCCAAGTTCAAAAGAGCGCAACGTTTATTTCACAAGGTAGCCGTGTCCCCGATGAGACCATGTCAAATACTATTAGACAAAATTTGGGGCTAGAAACATATACAAGCGTTTCTTTAACAGGTGTATCTTGTGAATTCAATTGCACTGCATTCACAAACGGTAGATATACAGGTCAACGTTTTGATATTTGTGGTGACAAAACAGGGCCGGGTTGGTATCAGATAACATCATTGGCCGACTGTCAGAACACCAGTGACCAAGATATACGCAATCCGCAATATACATACACTGTATATTATGAAGATGCAGATGCGAAAAGATACAACGACACTTTGGCGACAAGTCGTAGCGAAGCGGCGAGCTATCCGTCGAAAATTGAGGAAAAGCGCCAGGCAGCTAATACTGCGATGAACAGATTGTCCACGGCATGCCAGGAAAAAGCGCCGAACGATGATGCGAAAAAGAAAGAAGCGCAAAAGCGTTCCATCACAACGGCCGTTAGTGCGGGTGTTGGTGCGATTGCGGGCGGTGTGCTGGCGTATCAGGCGACCAAGAGCATCCAGAATTCCAAACTGGACAGCGTTGAAAAAGCCGCCTATGACGAATGGATGAACGAAGTCGGTAATCATATCCGTTGCTTTGTCGGTGGCGACGAGGTAGGTATGTACGGCGATATCATCAGCACGTCGATGGAGTAAGCCACAATAAACCAAAAACGCCCCATAATGGGGCGTTTTTATTTGACCGGATTACACACCCCCCTGTCATTGCGAGGAGGCGCTTGCGCCGACGCGGCAATCCAGAATAAAGCGGCAACGTTCATCAATTTACTGGACCGCCACGCTTATCACCCACAAAAATTTTCAATTTTTGCGGGGCCCGATGACGCTCGCGGTGACAACGAGTCTTAATTTTGCACTTTGTACCCAGTGTCATTGCGAGCCCGCAGGGCGTGGCAATCCAGAAAGGAGGAGGTAATGTTCATTAATTAACCGGATTGCTTCGCTAACGCTCGCAATGACAATGATTCAAGTACGACCAAGTGTCGCTCGGCCAATGGCCTGCGCGTATCCTCGTAGTTGCTCGAACAAATTCTCGCATACTCGGATTCATTGCGGGGAGGCGTATGCCGACACGGCAATCCAGATGTAATATATGTTATCTTGTCACCGTACGCAGAGCCTGCATCGCAGCACTAGTGTATTTCAATTGATTTTTGGCGTCATAATACGCGCCGTATGCGTCGATAAATGCGTTGATGGTTGCTGTGCCACCGCTGGGCCATATGGCGTATCCCGTCGCCAGTTCCATTAACAAACATGTGCCGGCCACCGGTCGCCATTGCAGCGGCAGGTCGATGAAATTGTCATATCCGTGGCGCACCGCCACGCGACGGCATTCCGTGATAAGAGATTCCAGTACTTGGTTGCTTATTTTCATTTTTCGTTCTTTTTTGCGTTGTTCAATCGCAGCTGGCCGCATGCACTGCCGATGTCCGTGCCGCGTTCGCGACGAATGCGCGTGTGGATGCCACGGCGGATAAGTGTGTCTTGGAAACGATGAACCGCGTTGCCAGAGGGGGATGCGAAATCACGCTCGTCAACCGCGTTCCACGGTATTAAATTTACCATGCAATTTTTGCCATGCAACAGCGTTGCCAGTTTTTCCGCATGCTCTTCCGTCGCGTTGTATAATTCCGTCTCTCCGTCCGAATTTTTACGCCCCAGCAGTATGTATTCAATCATCAACTGGCGGTTGTGCAGATTTGTAAAATCATCGGCCGCGGCCAGAACCTCGCCCAGCTTGTATTTATTGTTAATCGGCATGATTTGCCCGCGCAGTTCGTCTGTCGGCGCATGCAGCGATATCGCCAAGTTTATCGGCCGCCCCCATTCAATCAGACGGCGAATTCCGGGCACAATTCCGCATGTGGAAACCGTAATACGGCGCCACCCGATGCCCAAATCCTTGTTAGCGCGTTCTATAAAATCAATAACGTTTTCGGTGTTCTGCAGCGGTTCGCCCGTGCCCATGATAACAATGTGAGACACATCGCCGTTATTTGCGTCACCGTTTGGCCGCACGTTTGTTTTGTCCGCCCGATTGCGGCGCAGTTCCCATTGTGCAACCAACACCTGGGCGAATATTTCGTTTGCGGTTAAATTCCGTTTCAGCCCCAGCAGCGTGCTGGCACAGAATCGGCAACCCATGGCGCATCCAGCCTGAGAGCTCACACACACGCTGTTTCCATATGTCGTTCGCATTAAAACGCATTCAATCTGCTCGCCGTCCTGCATTTCCAATAAAAACTTGGTTGTTTCGCCGTCGCCGGAATCCAGCCGCCGCACAATCTTGCACGGCAATGTCTGGGCCGCGTCGTCCAAATCACGCCGCAATGTTTCCGGCAGGTTCTTCATCGAGGCAAAGTCCGGCGCTCCGCGCCCCAGCCATTCACGAATTTGCGTCGCACGAAACTTAGGCAGGCCGCGCGCCGTTACAAATTCGGAGAGCTCTGCGTCTGTAAAATTGAATAAAACGGGTTTCATAATTTGTACCTGTCGTCATTGATGACAATAACCGCCTTGCGGCGCAGCTGCTTTAACTGCTGGTCTGCGATAAACATGGCCTGCTTGAACATAGCGTTCTGTTTGATAATTTTGTCCAGGTCGCCGTATTCTTTTGTCTTTTTCGTATCGCATACCAACAGAACGGACCCGTCGACGCGCGGCGACCATGTTAATTTTGGCAGGCCGGCCACGCGGCCACGAATGTCGGCGGACAGTTCGTACTGCAGCGCGGTGAATTTCTGGGGGGCGCCGCCTAATTTTTCCGCCATTTCCATCGCCGCGTCACAGCTTTTTGGTTTTGTTAATTTTTTTGCCTCTGTCTCGGGAATGTCTATTAAACGTACAATCGTCATTTCAATAGGCAGGCCATGCTCGCGCGCCAGTGCCGTGCGCTCGGCCGCGATATCTTCGTCGTTTGCGGATATCGTCGGCAGTATCGTGCGCGCAACAACAATCTGCCATGCGATTTCCGCGCGCGCTGCATTCATTGCCATTTCGCGTTCTGATGCACTTAGGTCGCCCAGATTCATGCGCTTTAATTCTTTCTTTACATCATCGTCCGACGGCACGGCGTTAAAGTTCTTTGCATAGTTTAATTTTATGTTGTCGTCAATAATGCTCTGCAGGGCGACGCGGCGATTGTCTGTTGCGGTGTTGCCCTGGCGTGCCATTAACTTTACACGTGCGGTAATGTCGGTGTCTGTAATCGGCTCGCCCCCGACCGACGCGACGACCGTGGCTGCATTGGCACCTGTTACGGATGCAATCAGCATCAATACTGCACAGATTTTTTTCAACATTTTTGTCCTCTCTTCTTTCCTTATTTTTTTTTGTCTTTAATATTGCTGGCCGTCGACACTCATGCCGATTCTGAATTGAAACGTGGTTGTTCCGACATAGTCGTCCTTGATAGAATTATCGCGACGGTACTGCAAAGACATGTAATAGCACGGATGGGTATAGAAAACGCCGCCGGTATGACTGTGGAACGCGCGTTCGGTAAAGTTATATATTCCGTTCCATTGCAGGGCCCAACGTTGCGACAGTTTTATTCCGGCGCCGATTGTCCCCTCGTTTATGTCATCGCCCTGGGTCTGGGCGTCGATAAAGCGCTGTGACCATATGTGGCCCAGAGATATGTAGTTGGCGCTGGTCCCGATGCGGCCTGTTGTTTCTATATGGCGCAGGGACAAATCCTCGCGGTCAACGCGAAAGCGCGACGCCATGTCGAACCACTTCATGTTGTTGTATCCGATGCGTCCGACATAGTCCGATGCGCCGTCGTGGAATCCGCTGTTGGGGTCGGTGTCCGCGCGGTCTTTGAAATCATACGTCTGGCCCAGAAATACCTCGAATGTATTTCCGCTGATGTTGTTAAACGCGGCCCAGCGAACGCCGTAATCGGCAAAAGTGCCGTTTTCCCACAGGTCCAGTCCGGCAAAGCGCTTGTCCGCGAACAGTGTCGCGTCCGATAAAAACGCCCCGGCCGAGTCGTTGTTCAGCGCAAACTGGTCGCGCGATGTGTATGCCATTGCGGTTAAACGCGCGCGCGGTTCTATAACCTGGGACCAGGTCGCGCTGGGCCGGTACAGCGGCAGGCCCCATTCCAGATATCCGCTGGGCAGGAATCTGTTTTTTAATCCCGTAAACGTTTCGCCGGTCACCATGTCCGCATGGTCGAAATTATACACGTCGTATCGCGCGGCCAGACTGGCGGTGATTCTGTTGCCGCCCCACAGGGTCCACGGCGATGTTATGCGCGCGTCGCCTATTACGCGCTGGGACGCGGTGCCCGAACCGGATATCCCCAGTACATCCGCGCCGAATGTCATATATGTTTCCTCGTATATCGGGGCGGTCTGCCATACGCCGCGAATGTTGGGCAGTATGTCGCCCGACGGCGTTGAGTAGCGCCCGCCGCCACTGCTGCGCAGTTCCTGGAACACATGCGCGTCGGCGACGACATATCCCGACTGGCCGAACAGTTCCAGGCGCGCGCCAGAATCCAGATACGGCTGGGAATTATAAAATCCGTATTTCTGCAGATATGTTTTGTCGGACGTGCGCTCCAGGAAAATGCTTGCGCGTGCGTATTCGCCCAGCTGAATTACATCGTCGTTGAAAATATGCCAGCGGTTTTCGCCGTCTTTGTTTCGCGTGAACGAACCGCGCGTGCGATACTGCGAGTGCTCCGCGTTCAAACGGTGTTCGGCCTTAAACAGCGGGTTTTCCTGGGTCAGGTACGCCAGTGTAACCGTCATGTCCTGGTATTCCGACAGATAAACATAGAACGGTATGTTTATCATCGTTCCCATTTTGTTGGTCGATTCAAAGTCGGGCATTAAAAATCCGGTCTTGTGCTTTACGCCCGGGTCCGGCATTTCAAATATCGGGAACCAGAACGCCGGCACGCCGTACACCCAGAAGACGGGATTGTAAAAGCGCAGCATTCGCGTCGCCATGTTGTGGCGCACGGTTGTGGCCGATATTGTCCATGCGTCGCCGTATGAATCGCATCCGTCGCATGCGGTAAATGTCGCGTCGCGCGCAATTGTTATGTCGCCTTCGCGCGTCACGCTTTCCGCATCGACATACACATGCTGCCCCAGCCATATTTTTATGTCGTCGCCCGCCAGGGCCGAGCCGTCTTTGGAAATATAGCTGTCGCGCAGGGTCATGCGCTGGCCCGACTGGTTTATTATTTCCGTATTGCCGGACGTCTGGATGGATTCTGATTTTATATCGTATTCGATTTTGTCCGCGATGATTGTCTTTGGCTGGTCCAAATCAACAGACGCCGCGTTTGCCGCGCCGCATACAATGCCGGATAAAATCGTTACATATGCGCGTTTCATTTCTTATACAGTGCAAATAAAACCCCGGCCAGCATCGCCAATATCACCGCGCCCAACGCAATAAACTGCGTTATGGACGAAACCATGTTTGATGCGGACATGAACGCCGCCATTACAACCGCCATCGCGGCGACGGCCATCGCCGGCGCAAAGCTGGCGCGGCGGCGCAACAAAGAAGACCGCAACAGTACCGCCGCGCACAGCGCCGCCAGTACCAGATTCATTATCGGTCCGTACAGTCGCGTGCACAGTTCCGACAACACCGCCTTGTGCTGTTTCGAGCTGGGGGCGTCGCGCAAATCGCGCAACAGTTCGCGCGTCGGTATGCGGCGCACGCGAAAGCTGCCGTTCATTCCCTTGTCCGCGACATTTAAGTCCATGTCGAAATTTTCGAACGTGCCGACGGTTGTCGCACTGCCCGACGCCATCAGCGAACCGTTCGTCATAATAATCGACAGTCCGCGCAGTGTCGAAACCAGCTTGCCCTTTTCGGCAAAGATTGTTATCTGGTTGTCCTCGTCGCGCGTATCCGACAGCATTACCTGCGACAAATCGTGACCGGACACCTTGTCCACATATACGACCAGGCCGCCCGACATTTCCGTGAACGCCGCCTCTTGCAGTTTCATGTGCGCCAGACCGTACCGCAGGTTCCACTGGGTGTCGTAAAAGTTCCCCTGGGATGCGGGCACAATCCACAGGTTTAACGCAAAGTGCACCACGGTTAAAATCGCCGCCATAATCAACGCCGGCCGCGCCAGTTGCCCCGGCGACAGGGTTGACGCCGCCATAACGGTGATTTCATTGTCTGAAATCATCTTGTTGTATACCGATATCACGGCGATAAATGTGACGAACGGAATAATGATGGAAACGATAAAAGGCACCATCAGCATGGTCAGCCCCAGAAAGTTCGTCAACTGTATCCCATAATTTAGCAGAAATTTCATCATCGACATAATCTGCACCATCCAGGCCAGTCCGGTCAGAACCAGCAGCAGCATAATGAATATCATCGCCAGCTGGCGCAAAAAATATCGGTTTATAATCTTCATCACGCCCAGTATAAAGCGCAAAAAGAAACGCGTCAAATTTTTCTTGCGTTTTCTCGATTCGGGCTCCATAATATAAATGTTCTTAAAAGTTTTTTAAGGGCGGGGTTGAAAAACCCCGCTCTTATCATAAGAAGGCATCATAAAACAACATAAGGAGAAAACGAATGTCTTTTGTTTCAATGCCGCGCCAGGATTTGCTGTTGGCTATCGACTCGTTGGCCCAGGAAAAGCTGATTGACCGCGAGATAGTCATTGAGTCGCTGGAGGCTGCGATTGCCAAGATTGCCAAGCACAAGTATGGCGAGGAGTTTAATATCGTTGCAAACATTGACCGCAAAAACGGTGCTATTTATGTAAAGCGCCTGTTTGACGTTATTGAATCCCCGGCCGCGATGGGCGAAGATTATGATGCCGGCACCATGTTGACGGTTGCCCAGGCGAAAAAGTACGCCAAGAATCCGCAGGTCGGCGACGTTGTCGAAGACCCCCTGCCGGAGCCTGAATTCGGCCGCATGGCGTTCCAGACGGCCAAGCAGATTATGACCGCGCGCGTTCGCGACGCGGAAAAGGGCCGCCAGTATGAAGAATTCAAAGACAATATCGGCGACATTGTGTCGGGTGTTGTAAAGCGCATTGAATTCGGCAACGTGTTCGTTGACATCAACGGCAAGGCCGAGGGATATATAAAGGGCACAGAACTGATTCCGGGCGAACGTCTGGCGGTGGGCGACCGCGTGCGCGCATTGATTATGGACGTTGCGCGTTCAAATACCGGCCCCCAGATTTTCTTAACCCGCACGCACCCGATGTTCATGGAAAAACTGTTCGTGCAGGAGGTTCCGGAAATTTACGAAGGTGTTATCAAAATCAAATCCGTTTCCCGTGCGCCGGGCTCTCACGCCAAGATTGCGGTCGAGACCCAGGACCCGTCCATCGACGCGGTCGGCATGACGGTCGGTATCAAGGGTACCCGTATTCAGCCGGTTATTAACGAATGCCATGGCGAAAAGATTGACGTTATCCTGTATTCCGAAGACCCGGCGGTGTTCATCGTCAACGCGATGCAGCCGGCCAAGGTCGCCAAGATTATCGTTGATGAAGACACGCGCACGGCCGCCGTTGTCGTGACCGAGGACCAGCAGTCGCTGGCAATCGGTCGTCGCGGCCAGAATGTGCGCCTGGCGTCCCAGTTGACGGGATGGAACATTGACGTTATGAACGAGGCCGAAGAACAGGAACGCCGCGCCAAGGAATTCAAGGAAAAGACGGAACTGTTTATAAAGGGTCTGGACGTTGATGAAATGATTGCGCACCTGTTGATTACCGAAGGTTTCCGCACAATCGAAGAAATCGCGTTTGTTGACATTTCCGAACTGGAATCGATTGAGGGCTTTAATGCGGAACTGGCCACGGAACTGCAGACACGTGCCAAGGCGTACCTGGACAAGATTGAACAGGATTATCTGGACGAGGGGCACAAAATCGGCATGTCGGACGATTTGCTGACGTTTGACTTTATCAAGCGCCCGATAATCATGAAACTGGGTGAAAACGGCATTAAGTCTTTGGCGGATTTGGCGGACCTGGCGTCCGACGAATTGGTCGAGATTTTGGGCGAAGACATGATGAGCCCGCGGCTCGCCGCCCGCGTTATCATGAAGGCGCGCGAAATCGCATATGATATCCGGCAGGACGAGGAATAAAACAATATAAAAACAAACGCGGGCGCGTTCCGCCACGACAACAAAACGAGGATAAGTTTATATGGCAACATTAACACTTGGAAAATCTGTGACAATAGATCAGGTCGCAAGCAAAAAGGGCGATGCCGTTTTTGTAGAGCGCCGTCGTCGGGTCGTGGCGCCGGGCACGCGTGAGCTGCGTGAAGAGCCGAACAAACCCGCGCCCGCCCGCAATGCGGCCGATGAGAAACTGCGCGCGGTTTTAGAGGCCGCCCGCGCCCGCGAGGAAGAGCGTCGTGCCCGCGAGGCCACCGAGGCCGCGGCGGCCGCTGCCCGCGCCGCCGAGATAGAGCGTGAAACGCGCGAGTACGAGCAGGTAAAGGAACAGCTGGCCGCGCGTGAAAACGCCATCGCGGAGGTAGAGGAGAAACCGGCCCCCGAAAAACCAAAGGCCGCCGCCCCGCAAAAGACGTTTTCAAGTCCCACCCCGCGCCAAAATCGCGGCGGCGATGACGAGGATACGCGTCCCGGCAACCGTAATTCGCACAGCAAATCCAAAGATTTCAAAAAGGGCGGCAAGATTTCATTGCATGACATTGTCATGGGCGATGACGACGATGAAATCGCACTGCGCGGTGCAAACCGCCGTCGTTCCGAGGCATCGCTGAAACGTTTCCGTGAAAAGGCGCGCGCCATGTTCACCGCCCCGCAAAAGGTTTCGCACGAGGTTGTGTTGGGCGACACCATCACGGTCAAAGATTTGGCGGCGGCGATGGCGGAAAAGGTCGGCAACGTTGTTAAAAAGTTAATGGAAATGGGCATGATGGCGTCCCAGAACCAGTCCATTGACGCCGACACCGCGGAATTGGTTGCGGCCGAATTCGGCGCGACGGTAAAGCGTGTTGACGTAAAGCCGTACGCCGAAATTCTGGAACGCGAACCGAACCCGGAAAATTTGACGCCGCGCGCACCCGTTGTGACGGTTGTGGGCCACGTTGACCATGGCAAGACGTCGCTGCTGGACGCATTTCGCAATGCGAACGTCGCCGCGCGCGAGGCCGGCGGCATAACCCAGCACGTGTCCGCGTACGAGGTTCAGTCCAAATCCGGTCCGATGATAACGTTTTTGGATACGCCAGGTCACGAAACATTTACGGCCATGCGTGCCCGTGGCGCCCAGATGGCGGATATCGTCGTGCTGGTTGTGGCGGCCAATGATTCCATCATGCCCCAGACGATTGAGGCGATTAACCACATTCGCGCGGCCAAGGTTCCGTTCATTGTCGCAATCAACAAAATTGATTTGCCGGAGGCGAACCCGACCCGCGTCAAGACGGACCTGTTACAGCAAGAGGTTCAGGTCGAGGAAATGGGCGGCGATGTTCAGTGTGTTGAAATATCCGCAACCAAGAAAATCGGTCTGGACAAATTGGAAGACGCCATTTTGTTGCAGGCGGAAATGATGGATTTAAAGGCGGACGCCGACATGCCGGCCGTGGCGTATGTGGTAGAGGCGAAAATGGAAAAGGGCCTGGGCTCTGTCGCAACGGTTTTGATGCGCCAGGGTACGCTGAAAATCGGCGACGTGTTTGTGGTCGGCGAAACATTCGGCCGCGTGCGTGGTTTAATTAACTCGGCCGGGGCGCGTGTAAAGTCTGTCAAACCGGGCCAGCCGGTCGTGGTATTGGGCCTGGATGCGGTTCCGAACGCGGGTGACGAACTGCGCGTTATGGAAACCGATGCCCAGGCGCGCGAGGTCGCGGCCTATCGCATCCAAAAGGCCAAGGACAAGGCGAACGCGATTAAGCGCTCGTCATTGGAGGAATTGTTCGCCAAACGTGACGAGAACAAGAAATTGACATTGCCGGTTATCCTGCGCGCCGACGTTCAGGGGTCCGTTGAGGCTATTTCCGACATGTTAAAGGAAATCAATACGGACAAGGCGGCGGTTGAGCTGATGTCGGCCGGCGTCGGCCAGATTACAGAGGGCGACATCCGTCTGGCCACGGCGTCCGGCGCGGTTATCATCGCGTTTAACGTTCGCGCCGATGCGGCGGTTCGCGACATGGCGCGTGCGGGCAACGTCGATATCCGCTATCACAGTGTTGTGTACCGCATCACGGACGAGATAAAGGAAATCCTGTCGGGTAAACTGGCACCGGAAAAGCGTGAAAACTTTATCGGATACGCCGATGTTATCGCACTGTTCACGGTGGGCAAGGGCACGCGCGTGGCCGGTTGCCGCATGTCAGAGGGCGTGATAAAGAAAGATGCGTTCGTGCGCCTGCTGCGCAACAATGTCGTTATCTATGACGGCAAGATTGGCGAGTTGCGTCGTGAAAAGAACGAGGTCAAGGAAGTGTCCGGCGGCGTAGAATTCGGTATGTCGTTTGACAAGTACAATGACTTGAAAGAGGGCGACCGCGTCGAATGTTACGAGGTCGAAGAGGTTCGCGCCCAGCTGTAAGCGTTAAAAACAAAAAGCAAAACGCCCCGTCCGGGGCGTTTTTTCTGGATTGCCACGGTCATTTCACTCCCTCGCAATGACAATCGTTCCGGGGCCACTGTCATTGCGAGGAGGCGCTTGCGCCGACGTGGCAATCCAGAAATAAAGCGGCAAAGTTCATCATTTACTGGACCGTCACGCATACGCTCGCGGTGACAATGTGCTTAAGCGCGACATTATGCACCTTTGTCATTGCGAGCCCGCAGGGCGCGGCAATCCAGTAAATATTTGCTTTTCTCAAGTTTTCTGATATAATTCACAACGCATCGGGTGATACCCGGTGTGAGGTGTAGAAACCTCCTAAAAGGAAAAACTCCACGATTGGTTGGAGGCCCGTGATATATCCAAATAAGCGGGACTATCTTTTAGTAGTTTCTAACCTCCAACCGCCCTTCATCACGGCGGTGTTTTTATTTTTAAAAACCATTGGAGGAAAAAATGAAATCAGAAAAACCGGATGAAATGGCCCTGCGTCTTGGCTCTGCATTACGACATGCGCGGATTGCATGCCGCATGGACCTGAACGAGGCGGCCACGCTGTTGCGTATAACACCCAAAGAGCTGGGGTATTACGAGCGCGGCGTATCAAAAATGCCAACAGATATAATAGAACGTATGGTGTTGTTGGGCTATAAAATGATAAGGATGCGTGTTCTGGAAAATACGTATCGTCGGTATCGAAACATATTTCGTAGATTATCCGCAATAGAGCGAGATAAATAATAAAAAATCCCGCCAAACGGCGGGGATTTTTTTATTCGGCTTTGTCTTTGATGTCCATCATGGCGCTAAACGTTGCCTCGGCCACTTTTTTGCCGGCAACCATCGCGATGCCGTGGAATTTAAACATGCGCATTTTTGACTGAATCAATTCAACGTGCAATTCCAACGTGTCGCCCGGGTGCACCATGTGCGAGAATTTGATTTTCTCCATAGTGGTAAAGTACCCCAGCGCGTTCCCGTCCGTTAAGCCCAATTTATTCAACGCAATAAAGCACGCTGTCTGGGCCAGTGCCTCTATCTGCAGCACACCCGGCATAATCGGCTTGCCCGGGAAGTGGCCCGCGCACCAGAATTCATCGTCGCGCACATATTTGATGCCGACGCCGCTGTTTTCGTTGTATTCGCGTATCTCATCGACCAGGCGCATATGGCCGCGATGAGGAATTACCTTTTCTATTTCCTTTGCACCCAACATTGATGCCTCTCCTTTTCTTTTTATTTTGTGGTTTTTGCCATGCGGCGCAAAATGGCGTAATGCCGCATGAACTCGGTCCCCGGCCCGGCAGGATAACCCATATACCGCTGTCCGTCCGGAATATTGCGGAATACGCCGGACTGTGCACCAACCTCTGCATCATTTCCGATATGTACCCCATTTGCAATTCCAACATGCCCGCCCAGCAGCGCACGGTCACCGATAACCGTGCCACCGGCGATTCCAACACCCGATGCCAAAAAGCATTCCGCGCCGATAACGACACCGTGCGCAATCTGGCACAGGTTGTCAATTTTTGTCCCATCGCCCACGCGCGTATCCGTCATCGCGCCGCGGTCGATGCATGTGTTCGCGCCGACCGACACGCGGTCGCCCAAAACAACGCGGCCCGTGTGCGGGATAAATACGTTGTGCCCGTCCTGGCGGGTGTAACCAAATCCGTCTTTGCCGATGACGGCGCCGGCGTTGATTACGCAATCCGCGCCGATTGTGGCGTTTTCAATATGTGCGCCCGTCTGCACGATTGTGCCGCGCCCGATTGTGACGTTCGGCCCGATATATGCGCCGGGATATATTTTTACGTCCGGCTCTATCACCGCGCCGCGTTCGATTGTGACGAACTGGGCCACATAAACGGTTTTCTTTTTGCGAAAGAACACCGTTCGGTCGATAACCGCGCGCCGGTCAATGCCATAGCGGGGCTTTTCCTTATAAATCTCGCCCAGGATTTTTACAATGTTTCCGCGCGGACTGTCCGTTATCAACAGGGTCGCGCCCTGTGGTGCATGTTTCGCCTGTTCGGGTTGGACCAAAATAACGGACGCACGGGTGTTTTCCAGCACCTCTATCGGCAGGATTTTAAACGCCGCGCTGTTTTGCTCGGTCGAATAAAACGCCAGCTGGCCCGGCTTTGCATCGGCAATCGGCGCCACGCCGCAGACCGGCGTCGCGGCGTCCCCGCGCAGTTCCAATCCAAATTTTTCGGCGATTTCGCCGGCGGTCGTTTGCGTGGCCTGACCGCGGCCGACTAAAGACATAATTATTCTAAACATGCGGTGATTATAGCCGCAAAAAAAGAAAATAAAAGAAAATTCGTGCGCGTTACCGTTTGCGGGAATTTTGCGCGATAATGCTGGACACCTGGGCCAGTGACATTGCCGACATGCGCTCAACCGTGCGCAGGCAGCCATCGGTGGCCGAAATCTCTATCAGTCCTTCGAACATTTGGGGAATGTCACGCTCCATGCGGGCCATGTGCCGCTGCTGGGCGATGGTGACGGCGTGCATCTGGGATACGGTGTTGCATGCCGCCTCGTGCAGAATGCGAACCGCGCTGAACCGGCGGTTAATCACGCCGATTTTTTCACAGTACTGGTCCAATGCGCGACAAAACGACAGGTACAGCATGCTGGACGCATTTGCCGTATCTGTTTTATCCAAAATTTTCGGTGCCGTTTTTTTCATCAGACCCCGAAAATATCACAGCCGCGCCGTTTGTCAACCCGTTTGTTGGAAAATTTAACTTTTCCGATACGTTTTTTTATGGTAAAATTTAACGAAAGCGAGAGAAAATGAAATCTTTTACACACATTTTGTTGGTGGCGCTGATGCTGGGGCCGTGTGGCGCCGCGTTTGCCGCCGCGCCTTTGTCTGGTACGTTGGGCAGTAATTTAACCGCCTATAATCCGAACGGCGGGGTAATGAACAATAATGAGTGGAATTCCATGATGAACAGCCGCAGTGGGTCCGGCACGGCCGCCACGGCGGATTTTGGAAATTGTAATTCTGTAATTCTGCGGTGCGCGTCGCCAAAGTGCGCGAACGGCGGATGCACATCGATTGAGGTTGCGACACCGATTGTTGCAGGCTGCGTTGCGTCAAACGCCGCATGTAAACAGTATGGCGATGAATTGACCCAGTATATCGCGGCCCAGCTGGTCGCAAATTCAACGGCGAAAACAAACGCACAGATGGCGGCGGCGCAAAATGCCGCGGCCGAACAAAGCGCCATGCAAATGCAACAGATGCAGGCCCAGATGCAGCAGATGCAGGCGGATATGGCCGCACAAAATGCACAGCAGATAGCGCAGCTGCAGTCGGCACTGGAAGAACAGCAGCGCGCGACCGAGGCTGCCCGGGCCGAAGCGGCCGCCGCCGCCACCGCGGCGTCAAACGCCGCGCAGTCGTCCGCCACAATGGGTGCAACGGTTTCCGCGGACGCATCTGCAGCCACCACCACGGCATCGTCCGGTGCAACACCAACAACGGTTATGGAGGGGTTGTCCGAGGCGCAGCGTATCGCCGCCAATGCCGGCGTATCCGCCGATATATTGGCCCGCGAACAGGTCGCCGGCCAGATTATGACATCGCTGGAACGGGCCCAGGTCAATTTGAACAAGGCCAAGGCGGCAATGCAGAACGCATTTTCCTATGCCGGGTGCACAACGTCGGGCGACAATTGTGTCGGGCCAAAGCGCGTGTCTGTTTTCCGCCAAAAGGCGATGGAGTTTTTCGAACCGTATGACGCGGTTCTGGACGAATTGTATGACGCACTGGTTACGGCCCAGTCCGTCGGTGTCGATATTACCGATATATATATGATGCTCAACGGCAGCTGTAATGTCTGGGGCGAGTATCTGTGTAATGGCGGTACGGTGTTGGATGATTCAGGCGCCAGAAATACCGAAAAAGTTTGTAAAACGACGACCGATGCAAATGGCAAGGAAACCACAACATGTGAATCGGTCACGAAAAGTTCCACGCAGTCCGGCGGGAACATGGTTTGGGCCAAATATGATGAAAACAACTGCCCGATTAACGGCGGACAATCGAAAAAGTATGGTTGGTCGCGCGGTTTAAACAGGGAATGTTATCGAGACACAACAATCCCGCCCGAAGATTCAACGGCCTGTACCCTTAACCGTACATTGACCGATATGGAAGACGTTCAGCGTAATTTCCTGTTTGCCGAAGCGGGCGATATAGACGAACACGTTCGTATCGGGTGCGCGTCGTCTGCGCTGGAAAACAGCAAGTTCTTCCGCAACCGCAAAAAGGGCTCCAGCATTGATATTGAGACACTGGAACGCATCGTTTCCCAGGATGCGCCGGCAATGTTCGGTTCCAACCGATTTGGCGCCTCAAGCGACCCAGCGATTGATGGTCCGAAATACTGTGCGGTCAACGCCACCAGCTATATGGATTTGCAAAAGGCGGCGGCGTTGAAAAAACTGCCCGCGCGCGTCTGTGTCAGCGACAAGTCGCTGGCCGCGAACCTGTCGGCGAACGGATTGCTGTCCATGTCCGATATTGATGCGATGATAAAGGCCGGCGGAACCAATACCGGCTCCGGCGTGACGGGTAATAAGGATCCGCAATATTCGGACAAGGAAACTTGCAATAAATGGCAGGGCGAATGGAAAGATAGTGCATGCAAATGCGACGGCAAAAAACAATGGTGGAACGGTGTTTGTGTTTTCAGATAAATCAGAAACGGGGATAAGAAAATTACGCATCGCGCGCATTTTGACGGCGTCGCTGGTCTGTGCCGTGCTGGCCGGCCCGGCGATGGCTGACGACGGCTGCGAGGACGAATCCAACGACCGTATCGCACCGGAACTGGCATTGTGCAGTGTGCACGCGTATAATATCGGCATATCCTCAAACCCGGCCGGCGCGGACAAGCAACTGATGAAGGAAATCGTCGCGCTGAAAACCACCGTTATCACCCAGCAGATGAACAAACAGTACGAGTATATGGAGGCCATGATTCGCCGCTTTAGAACGCAGTTGGAAAAAGCGGTTTTGACGACCAAGCTTCAGGCGGCCGGCGCTACGCCGTCATCCACGGACGGTTCTTCCTCGTCCGGCGGGGGGGGCTATGGCGGCTCCGCGGGGGGCAGTGGTGGCGGACGCAGCAACAACGGCCTTGCCAATGCCGAAGACTGTATGAACTCATATACGAGTTATTCGGATGTGTATCAGTGCCTGTTGCGCAATGTCGCAAAAATATCGTCCGCGGTGACGTCGGGCGATTTGGGCGTGGCGCGCCGCCAGCTGGCCGCCGATTTGACAACGTTGGGCAGTTATAACCGCTTGACCATAAGCTGTGGCCAGAATCAACAGAATTGCAGCGTGAACGTGCCGTGTCAGAACGCATTGTCGGAAAAAGATGCCAACGGTAAAAACACGACTTGCGCAACCGCCAAAAGCAGTGGCGGCCGCCGTGACGATATAGCCGCGTGTATCGGCCAGATGCGTGCATGTATTGTTGCGAATAACGAGGCTTTGTCGAATAATTCGAACCAGCAGTCGCGCCCGTAAAAATTTCTGGACAAGCGGGAAAAAATACTTTAATATAAGCCCCGCACGGTTTCGGATGTTTAGCTCAGTTGATTAGAGCATCTCGTTTACACCGAGAGGGTCGGGGGTTTGAGTCCCTCAACATCCACCAAGAACATAACGCTCATTCCGGGCGTTTTTTATTTGACCTGATTATGGTTCCGTTGTCATTGCGAGGGAACGGAGTGACCGCGGCAATCCAGAATAAAGCGGAATAGTTCATTATTTATTGGATTGCTTCGCTACGCTCGCAATGACAATGAGGCTAGCCCTGTTGTCATTGCGAGGAGGCGCCTGCGCCGACGTGGCAATCCAAAATCATTTTTGATAATTTTTCCCTTTGATTTTCATTCGTATTGTATATAGTTGTGCGGCTTTAACAAAAAATGGACATGGAAAATGAAAGAAAAGACAAAACAGGATATCAAGGAATGGTTTCAAATGTTGGGCTTGGCTGCGGCCGGCGGGATAGTCGTGTTTCACGTGAACTCCTTTTTTAAACCGTCCGCCCCCGACAAGGATGCCGCCCCGCACGGCATAGAGCGTATTATTGAAAAGGCCGACACCATCGTTCCGCGCGACAGCATAACGGCAATGAACCGTATGCGCGCCGCCAGGGAAGTGTTTTTTGACGGTATGAGCCGCAATCTGCCGACGCGTTAATGCGACAAAATAAGATTTGGTTTTTATAAAAAATATTGTAAAATATTTTTCGTGTTAAGAGTTTAAGGAGAAAACATGAAAAAAATTGCTATTTTTGTCGCGGCGACGGCTGTTCTGGCCGGGTGCACGACTGTGAACCCCTACACGGGCCAGTCCCAGACGTCCAAGGCCGTATGGGGCACCGCAATCGGTACCGCGGCGGGTGCGGCGACAGGTGCGCTGGTATCGAAAAATCACGGTGCGGGCGCGATTGTGGGCGGCCTGGCCGGTGCGGCTGTTGGTGGCGGCGTCGGATATTATCTGGACGTTCAAGAGGCGGAACTGCGTCAAGAGTTGGCATCGACCGGTGTCGGCGTTGAACGCACCGACGACAGCATTCGCTTGATTATGCCGGGCAATATCACGTTTAAGACCGATTCTTCGGATATCAACGCCAATTTCTATGCGACGTTGAACTCCGTGGCCAAGGTTTTAAAGAAATACAGCAATTCGACGGTAATGGTTTCCGGTTACACCGACAGCACGGGCGGCATGGAATACAACCAGAATCTGTCGCGCAATCGTGCGGCGGCGGTTGCCGCATACCTGCAGGGCCAGGGTGTCGCCGCCAACCGGTTTGAAATTTTGGGCATGGGCCCGTCAAACCCGATTGCGTCGAACGACACGGTCGCGGGCCGCGCCCAGAACCGTCGCGTGGAAATCAAGATTATTCCGAACAAATAATCTTTGCGCTTGCAAAAAAACAGCCGCCGTATGGCGGTTGTTTTTTACCCCTGATAAAATCCCCACAAATATTTGAACTGATTCGTGAACTCTTTGTTTTGCTCCGGAAAGAACATACAGTTTTCCGCATTGGACTGTGTCGCGGACGAGGTCCAGTTGTACGAGCCCGTTTCCACATCCCGTTGGTCGAATATCGCGAATTTATGATGCATTATCTTGTGCTGTTTGTTCAGCACAACCGGAATACCGCCGTCGCGTATGCGCCCGATTAGCGATGCGCGCCCGGCTGCTTGCAATTTGTCACTGATTACGCGAACGCGCACGCCGCGGCGGTGCGCGGCCAGCAGGCTGTCCACTATTCGGTCGTTTGTAATCGAATATACGGCCACGTCGATTGCGCGCGATGCCGCGTTTATACCGGCGATAATGTTGTTTTCACAATCGGGTCCCGGGGTAAAATATACCCGCGCCCAAGACTTTTCCGGAATCGCCGGCACGGGCAGTGCGGCGGAATCAATTTCATAATCGTCTGTTTGCGTATCGCGGGCCGACCACAGGCGCCGCCACCATGACGGCTTTTTATCATCCGCCCGCGTCATGCCAAGCACGGAATACAATTCCTGTTCGGACGGACTGTCTTTTTGTATTATCAACAGCAGCAACCTGTCGTCGGCCCCCTTTGCCATTACCAGTATGTCGCCGGGAACGCCGGAATGCATGACGCTGTTACGGGCGTATTTCAATTCCCCCTTGCCGCGGCCGTTATACGATGGCGGGTAAAAATAATAGTATCTGGCAAATCCGTCCTCTTCCAGTTTGTCGCCGCCCAAATACACGTAATCCGTAACATAGTCTTTCTTTTCACGACCCAGAATTTCTTCCAGCTCTTTTGTTGCCTGAATTGTTTTTGCGCCGCTGATTGGCGAATCGCGTCGAACAAATGTCTTAATCGCTATCTGTTGAAATTCCGGCAGCTCTGACAGCTCAAATGCAATGCAGCACGGTTGAGTTACCAATATAAACAGGAAACCGAATAATAAACCAAATAAACGCATATACAGCCCTTTGGGGTATTATTTCTTATATGGATAACTTGTTCAACAATATTATGCCGCGAATTTAAGGAAGCGGTCGTCGTTTGCAATAACGGCATATCGATTGCGAATAAATATGCGGCGATATAAAGGCCGGCCGTTTAGTATCACGCCTGTTTTTGTCGGTGTAAAATCTTTGTCCATCCCCAGTACTTCAAATTTATCGGAATCGTAATCCAGCAAAAAAGTAACGGGCACCCCCATTATCCCCGTATAGTCCGTCGGAATTTCTTTTATTTTGTTAACATTTATCGCATCGGCGTTGTCGTATTTTGGATAATGTGCCGCATGCCCGTAATATTGACTGTGCGGAGCGCGGGCATCCCTTTTGCGATTTGTCGTCAGATTTGTGAACCAGCATATGTTGCCAAACTTTTTTAAGCGCCCGTCGGGCTGGATAAAGGCTCTTGGGTACGTGCACCCGGTGCGCACCTTGTTGGCGCGTATCAAAGAAAATGTCTGTTCATATGCGACGGCGTTCATGTTTCCGATAATCAAAAAATGCTTATCGTGCGCGGCCAGCAGGCCCATAAACTCCCGAAACAAGGAAAAAGGCGGATTTGTGACAATGACGTCCGCCCGTTTCAGCAATTCAACCGATGCCGCACTGCGAAAGTCATCCCCACCCAGGCCACCGCTGAAACACACATCACGTATTTGGCCGGCGGCCTTTAATTCCGTAAAGTATTTCACAAACGCACTGTCCGCGGTGTCACAGTTGCAATAAATGGTCTTATTAAAAAAATGCGACAGGTAATTGTCGCATTCTTTCCGTACATCCTCGTAACGCGTATAAAATTCGTCGTTTTTGACCGCGCGGGCACGGTGCAGGTTTGCGCTTTTTGATGACATGGTGCCTCTCTCCTGTTTTAATAAAAAAAGCCCCGCAAATGCGGGGGAAATAAAAAAACGGACAGATTTCTCTGTCCGCACATATGAATACTATATCAAAAATCGCCCCAAAAAGCAATATAAAACGCCCCGTTCGGGGCGTTTAGGCATTTTTACGGGCACTGGGCCAGCTGATTTAACACATTTTGTACGTCTGTGTTAATGGATACTGTTATCTCGCGCTGCAGGCCGTCTATATATGTATAGTCGAATTTGGACGCGGCAAATTCCGGCGCGGCCGCATATGCGTCGCGGAACGGGGCCAGCATCGCCGTAAACCACTGGCGCCCGCGGCACAGACATCCGTTTCGAACGTCCGCCGCAACGGCCGCGGTGGCGGTGTTGGGATATTTTGCGTCAAATTCAGCGTCCGTCATCATCAGACAGCGGTTGCCCAAACCGTAAAAGTTCGCGTCATCGGCCAGGAATTTGTAAACCAAGCCGTCGGATGCGCCGGCTTTCTTTAAAGAATACGCCATTCCGTCGGTACAGCACGCCTGGGCGCTGCGCATCAGCATCTTGTATCTGTCCAGCAGCGGCGCCGCCGTCGGGTCGGTTGCGGTAATGTTTTTGTTGCATTTCGCCTTTACGATAAACGCATCCAGCAATTCCGGGCGCAATTTATTGCTTCGCGGGGCGACCGTTTCGCGAACCATGGGCTTGCGCCGCCATATTTCGCATTCCGTTTCAGAATCAAACGGGCATCCGTCGCCACCAAAGGCAATCGCGATTACGTTCGTCATGTCCTGGGCCACGTATTCGGGTTTTGGCGCCGGCATGTTCATGTTGTTCACGACCAGCGTGTCCGTCCACAGGTTCTCGGCCGGCTTTTGCGGGGCCAATAATTCTTCAACACGCGCGCGCGTTGTGGCCGCGTCGGCCATGTTTTGATTATACAGCTCTATCACATCCACCGATTCGGATGTCACCGCCGGTACTGTGCCGTATTGGGCAAAGACCGATTCGGCCGGGCTGTCAATCTCGCGCAGGTAAATTTCCGGCGCCGGTTCCAGATACCAGTCGCTGAAATCCTTTTTCTTGTAATTTACAATCGAATCGTCCCAAATCGGCACGCCGTCGCGCCAATCGACCGTTTTGTCGTATCCGCGGGCCTTGTAATTGCCGTTTGTTCCGTCATACAAGGCGGGGCGGGTGTCTTCCGGCACCGGCTTTATGCTTAATGTCTTTATATTGCGCATCGGCACCGCGCCCGCATATATATATTGCGGTCGGGCCGCGTATGCCGGCACCGCCGGTACGGTGTTCATAACCGGGGCCGCAGGCTGGACGGCCGTAACGGTCGTCGTTTCCTCTATCACGCCCAGAACCGTCGGCTCCGCCGTGGCCGGTGCAATATCACAACCGGCGCCGACACATTCCGAGCCGTGCGCCATCGTCACCGGACACATCAGCGCCAGGGACGTCAAAATAACAAGTCTTCCTTTCATAATACGAATCATATCACAAAAACAGGCCTTTTTAAAACATAAAAATGCCAAAAATACGAATCGAATGACCGAATCATGCATATTTTTGACGTTCGGGCCCCGCCTCAGAATCGGTTTTTACCCCGAATCCGAATCAATTTTCGCGAAAAAAGCCCCCGGCCAAAAAATTTTTCAAAAAAAATCATCAGGTAAAAAATCCCGGATTTCCGGCGATTTTTCCTAAAAGATGGGCCTGCCCAAAATTTTTTTGAAATTATTTTTGAAATTGCGCTTGACTTTTCCCAACTTTGACCGCATACTGTGCGGGCTCTCAAGTTGAGATGAAACGAAAAAAGAAATCTCAACCTCTAGGAAATTCGGCGGTTCGCAGGTAATTCTGAGGGAATCGCAACATTGTGAATAAAAGCAGCTCATCAAAAATTCAAGAAGGGATGTGCAGACAGTTGAATTTGGAAATATCCAAACTTTGACTAAGTCAAATGTGCATATCCTAGACAGGTAGTAGGTTTACATATTAAACCTCGTTAAAAACTTGTCTTGCGAATAAATATATGTAAAGACGAACTGATATTATGTCAGTGTTGTTTATGCACAGGACTTAAACCACAAGTTTTTTAGAACTTGAGAGTTTGATCCTGGCTCAGAACGAACGCTGGCGGCAGGTCTTAGGCATGCAAGTCGAACGGGTGAAGCAGAGCTTGCTCTGTGGATCTAGTGGCGCACGAGTGAGTAACGCGTGGGAAACTGCCCACCACTGGGGAATAACGTTTGGAAACGAACGCTAATACCGCATACGCCGGAAACGGGAAAGATTTATCGGTGGTGGATGTGCCCGCGTTGGATTAGCTTGTTGGTGGGGTAACGGCCTACCAAGGCGATGATCCATAGCTGGTCTGAGAGGACGATCAGCCACGCTGGAACTGAGACACGGTCCAGACTCCTACGGGAGGCAGCAGCTAAGAATATTGGGCAATGGAGGAAACTCTGACCCAGCCATGCCGCGTGAATGAAGAAGGCCTTCGGGTTGTAAAGTTCTTTTAGTCGTGAAGATGATGACAGTAGCGACAGAAAAAGCACCGGCTAACTTCGTGCCAGCAGCCGCGGTAATACGAAGGGTGCAAGCGTTGTTCGGATTTACTGGGCGTAAAGCGTCCGTAGGTGGTTTGTTAAGTCAGAGGTGAAATCCCGGGGCCCAACCCCGGAACTGCCTTTGATACTGGCAGGCTGGAGCGTGATAGAGGAAGATGGAACATCTGGTGTAGGGGTGAAATCCGTAGATATCAGATAGAACACCAATGGCGAAGGCAGTCTTCTGGATCATCGCTGACACTGAGGGACGAAAGCGTGGGTAGCAAACAGAATTAGATACTCTGGTAGTCCACGCCCTAAACGATGCATGCTTGTTGTTGGTTTCCTTCGGGGGATCAGTGACGTAGCTAACGCGTTAAGCATGCCGCCTGGGGAGTACGATCGCAAGATTAAAACTTAAAGGAATTGACGGGGACCCGCACAAGCGGTGGAGTATGTTGTTTAATTCGATGCTACGCGAGAAACCTTACCGACCCTTGACATCTTGGTCGCGACTTCCAGAGATGGTTGTCTTCAATTCGGTTGGACCAAAGACAGATGCTGCATGGCTGTCGTCAGCTCGTGTCGTGAGATGTTAGGTTAAGTCCTGCAACGAGCGCAACCCACGCCCTATGTTGCCAGCGGGTAATGCCGGGAACTCTTAGGGGACTGCCCGCGTCAAGCGGGAGGAAGGTGTGGATGACGTCAAGTCATCATGGTTCTTACGGGTCGGGCTACAAACGTACTACAATGGCGTCAACAATGGGTCGCAATGCCGCAAGGCAAAGCCAATCCTTAAAAGACGTCTCAGTTCGGATTGTCCTCTGCAACTCGAGGGCATGAAGCTGGAATCGCTAGTAATCGCTGATCAGAATGCAGCGGTGAATACGTTCCCGGGTCTTGTACACACCGCCTGTCAAACCATGAGAGTCGATTTCACCCGAAGTCGGTAGTTTAACGTAAGAGGACGCCGCCTACGGTGGGGTTGGTGATTGGGGTTAAGTCATAACAAGGTAGCAGTACCGGAAGGTGCGGCTGGATCACCTCCTTTATAGAGAATACCGTTTCCACGAAAACGGTCAAATCCAAAGCGACTGTCTGAACATCTCTTTTTGAAAATGGGTATAATTCTGCTGGGTCAGTAGTTCAGTTGGTTAGAATGCCGCTCTGATACAGCGGAGGTCGAAGATTCGAGTTCTTCCTGACCCACCACTTAAATTGATGAGGTTGGAATCAAAAACAAATACTTGTTTTTGATTCCAGATGTTCTGATGAATATCTTCGGAATCTGCTTTTATTAGCAATCATTGTAAATCGGTTTTTAATGTCGTAAATCAAACTTTATGGAAACATGACTTTTGATTTATTGAACATCGTAATCTCAAAAATCTTTCTAAATAGAGTAATCACGAAAGTGATAATTCAATTAGAGAAGCAAGAATCAACTTAAATGCTTAAAAAACTCATTAAGTTCTTTTGATTGTGTTTGAAGACTTTCTCTTCAAGCATAAGATAAAAAGTAACAAAGGGTGTTTAGTGGATGCCTTGGCAATCAGAGGCGATGAAGGACGTGAAAGACTGCGATAAGTCCGGGTGAGGCGTCAATATCCTTTGACCCCGGAATTTCCGAATGGGGAAACCCAATCCTTTATGGATTATCTTTGACTGAATACATAGGTCAAAGAAGCAAACGCGGAGAAGTGAAACATCTCAGTACCCGCAGGAAAAGAAAGCAACAGCGATTCCCTTAGTAGTGGCGAGCGAAACGGGACCAGCCCAGTGGCCGAGATTTTAGTTAGCAAAATGTGATGGAAAGCACAGCGACAATAGGTGATAGCCCTGTATGCGAAAACTAGTTTCTTGGTCCAAGAGTAGAGCCGGACACGTGAAATCCGGTTTGAATACGGGGGGACCTTCCCCCAAGGCTAAATACTCCTGATTGACCGATAGTGAACAAGTACCGTGAGGGAAAGGTGAAAAGAACCCCGAAGGGGGAGTGAAATAGACACTGAAACTGAATACCTACAAGCTGTCAGAGCCGGTTTTCCGGTGATGGCGTACCTTTTGTATAATGAGCCAACGAGTTATTATTGCATGCAAGCCTAAGCCGTTAGGTGTAAGCGAAGGGAAACCGAGTCTGAATAGGGCGAATTGAGTATGCAGTAATAGACCCGAAGCGGGGTGATCTAGGTATGAGCAGGCTGAAGGCGGCGTAACAGTCGCTGGAGGGCCGAACGCACCAATATGGCAACATTGGGCGATGACTTGTGTCTAGGGGTGAAAAGCCAATCGAACCCCGTTATAGCTGGTTCTCCGCGAAAACTATAGAGGTAGTGTCTCTTGTGTTCGTTGTTGGGGGTAAAGCACTGAAATGGCTAGGGGGAGTAAAATCTTACCAACCCATATCAAACTCTGAATACCAACAAATTATAGCAAGGGAAACAGTCCATCGGTGCTAAGGTCGGTGGACGAGAGGGCAACAGCCCAGACCGCCAACTAAGGTCCCCAAATAATGATTAAGTGGGAAAGTGAGTCGAGATTCCAAAACAACCAGGATGTTGGCTTGGAAGCAGCCATCGTTTAAAGAAAGCGTAATAGCTCACTGGTCTATTAGAGTTTCGGCAACGAAAATGTAACGGGGCTAAAATCATTTACCGAAGTTGCGGGTGTCACGTAAGTGGCGCGGTAGCGGAGCATTCTGTAAGCCTGCGAAGCGGAAGGCGCGAGCCACCGTGGAGGTATCAGAAGCGCGAATGTTGGCATGAGTAGCAGCTAATCAAGGTGAGAAACCTTGACGCCGTAAGAGCAAGGGTTCCTATCCAATGTTAATCAGGGTAGGGTGAGTCGACCCCTAAGGCGAGGCCGAAAGGCGTAGTCGATGGGAACACGGTTAATATTCCGTGACCTGCTGGAGAGTGACGAATCCCGTATATTGTGTCGCCTTATTGGATTGGTGATGCAGTGAAGGGGTTCCGGGAAATAGCCCCAGCGTATAGATCGTACCCAGAACCAACACAGGTGCTCGAGTCGAGTAGACTAAGGCGGTTGAGAGAACTATGTTGAAGGAACTAGGCAAAATGCATCCGTAACTTCGGGATAAGGATGACCTGTTTCAAGGCAACTTTAATCAGGTGACACAAACCAGGTGGGGGCGACTGTTTACTTAAAACCCAGGTCTCTGCTAAATCGTATAAGATGACGTATAGGGACTGACGCCTGCCCAGTGCTGGAAGGTTAAGCTGAGGTGTGCAAGCACTGATGTGAAGCCCCAGTAAACGGCGGCCGTAACTCTAACGGTCCTAAGGTAGCGAAATTCCTTGTCGGGTAAGTTCCGACCCGCATGAATGGCGTAACGATCTCCACACTGTCTCCAACATAGACTCAGCGAAATTGAATTCTCGGTGAAAATGCCGGGTACCCGCAGCTAGACGGAAAGACCCTATGAAGCTTTACTGCAGTTTCGTACTGGCACTAGGATACATTTGCGTAGGATAGGTGGGACGCTTTGAAGTGCGGATTTTGGTTCGCATGGAGCGGTTGGTGAAATACCACCCTGATGTCTTTTAGTGTCTAACCCGCGTTCTTGAAGCAGGGCGGGGGACAGTGCGTGATGGGCAGTTTGACTGGGGTGGTCGCCTCCCAAATCGTACCGGAGGCGCGCGAAGGTTTGCTCAGGCTGGTCGGAAATCAGCCGGTGAGTGCAATGGCAAAAGCAAGCCTGACTGCAAGGGGGACACCCCGAGCAGAGACGAAAGTCGGTCATAGTGACCCGGTGGCTCCGCATGGAAGGGCCATCGCACACGGATAAAAGCTACTCTAGGGATAACAGGCTGATGCTACCCAAGCGTCCATAGCGACGGTAGTGTTTGGCACCTCGATGTCGACTCATCGCATCCTGGGGCTGGAGCAGGTCCCAAGGGTATGGCTGTTCGCCATTTAAAGCGGTACGTGAGTTGGGTTAATAACGTCGTGAGACAGTTAGGTCCCTATCTACTGTGGGCGTTGGATATTTGAGCGAACTTGACCTTAGTACGAGAGGACCGGGTCGAACGAACCTCTGGTGTACCTGTTGTCGCGCCAGCGGCACTGCAGGGTAGCTATGTTCGGAACAGATAACCGCTGAAAGCATCTAAGCGGGAAGCTGGTCGCAAGATAAGATATCCCCATGAGTTCAGTTCTAGACTAGGACATTGATAGGTGGCGGGTGTAAGCCCTGTGAGGGGTTCAGCCGAGCCATACTAATCGAACCATTGACTTTTTATCTTATCGTTTGACTTATGTCAGACGATTGCTTGAAGAGAACGTTGACATTGATTCTTGAATCATGTATTATGATGTTCGCTGGATTTATTCTGGTGATTATTGAGCGGGAGCCACCCTCTGTTCCATTCCGAACCAGACAGGGAAACCCCGTATCGCCGATGGTACTTTGGCTTAAGCCACGGAAGAGTAGGTCGTCGCCAGAGTAAATCCAGTTTCCGATATTAAAAACCGATTCCACCGCCCATTGGGCGGTTTTTTGTTTTAGGATTTTCAAAATTTATGATATAATGTAAATCATGGTAAAAAGTCTTTATATTATCGCGGGTCCAAATGGTTCTGGTAAAACCACATTGGCAAAAGAGCTGGTAAAGGAAGATAATATTGCATTCTTAAACGCAGATGAAATAGCAAAGAAAAAAGGAGATGCAATCGGCATTGCTGCCGGTCGTTTGCTATTGGATAAGCTAGATTCTTTATTGGAGGAAGGTAAATCTATTATTTGGGAATCTACGGTTTCAGGTAATTTTCATACAAAAATCATAGAACGTGCGAAAAAGTCAAAATATGAAATAGTATTTATATCTTTTTAGATTCTGTTGAGCAAAATATTATGCGTATAGAACAGCGGGTCGCATTGGGTGGGCATACCGTTCCTGAATGTGATGTGCGTCGCAGATATAATCGCAGTTTAAATAACTTTAAAGATATCATTCCAAATGTTTCTCATTGGGAACTGTATTATAATGGTGGCAATAATTATATTTTAATAGCTCGTGGCAAGGGAGATTTTATTGACATTATTAATGAACAAGTCTATCATAATTTTGTAAAAAGGCTAAAAAATGACAAAAAGTGATTATGAATTATCTGCAAAAATATCACGTTTGGCTAATCGCGGCGCATACAAGGCGCGTGAAAAAGCGCGCCGAGCGGGCGTGCCTGTTGCATATGCGTTTGATGGAAAAATATTTGAGGTTTGTCTGTAATAAAAAAACGCCCAATGGGCGGTTTTTTAATTTGTCGCGTGGAGTGATTGATATGTTAAAACAGATATTAAATTTCGAAAATGGTTTCGGTGATGTTGTCATATTGAAAGAGACCGCTGGCTTTACCGTTAAATATTCGCTTAAGAAATGCCCGGGCGTATATCATTGCCGTGTAAATAATACGGTGGATTATGACAAGGCCGTAAAGCACTTTAACCGCTATCGTGGCATATTAAAGCGTCGCGAGACCATCAGCCGCACGCGGGGGAAACAATCGTGCCGGATATAATCACAAACGTAGATATGCTGTACACCACCCCCATGGGAACGATGCGGATACGTCGTAATCTTGGTATAGATGTCGACAACGTGGTTGAATATTGCCGTGCGCGCATACTGTCGCCGGAATCCGCAATAGAACGCCGTGGTAAAAATTGGTATATATTGTTGCCGGATTGCACGATTACGGTTAATGCGTCGTCTTGCACAATCATTACGGCGCACAAAGTCCGTTGACCAATTATTTTATTGCAATCTATGTAATCTGTAATACACTTTGGGGCCAGAGAGGGAATGCAACAAAAGGTAAGTTGTTATGAAAAAGATATTCCTTGTCTCTGTTATTTCCATTTTTTGTGCGGGCGTCGCGTTGGCGTCGGATATGCTGCCGGCGGGCGGTTATTATGAAACCGAAAGCGCCGATTGCGACATGAATGCAATGCGTGCCGAATTGGACCGTGCCACGGCCGCGCGTCGTGCGGTGATTACGGTTGTGCGCTGTGCGCCGCGTGCGACGGACCGTGATATGGCCCGGGACGCGTCCTATGACGCGGAATATGCGGCGTTTGATGATGGTTGCACCGATTGCGCCGCCCCGATAGAGCGCGTGATAGACCGCCGCGTATATGTGGAGGAAACGGTTCAGCAGTATCGTCCGGTTCTGCACTATGTTCCGGCCGGAACATATTCGCGCACACGCCAAATATGCAACGAATGCGATATGTAAAAAGTCTTGCCAAACCGGCGCAAAAGCGATAAACTTTGTATATAAACATATGCCTAATAAAAACCACCGATAAAAGCGGTGGTTTTTAATTTATAAAAAATATTGGTTTTCTGCATTTTTTTATTCTCTCCGGTGTGCCTAAGGAAAACGGTCCTTTTTTTGCAGCGCTGTTTTGCGCATGTTCCGCCAACGCGGGGACAGTATGTGCCGATTGTTACAAGTGTGTTTCCGGAACCGCTGACAATTGTTATAAATGTGAATATGATAAAAACTATTGTATGGGTATCGATGAACCGATTGTAGAATGCGCGGGAAATGCAAAGTGGGACAGCACACAACGCAAATGTGTCTGTCCCAATACTATTGCGGCGATTTGTAGTAATCCGTGGGGGTTTTTCGATAGTTCCGACAATGTGTGTGATTGTGCCCAGGTGGCGTGTATATCAGGAAAATATCCCGTGTCGGCCAATACATGCAAAGATTGCCCGTTGCCGGATTTCACATTGTCGTCCTGTAGCATTCAAAGCAGCGTTGATTATGCGACGGATATGGAAATGAAAGTCGGCGGATACAACGGCTGTTATATCCCCGGGGGCTGTGTGGCAACAGACGATACCGGTACGTTCGAACTGATTGCGGACTGCAAGTACAGCACGGCGCTGGAAGTTGAGTTTAATTAAATCTGAACGCCCATAAAGTATTTTGCGGCGACGCCGATTATAAAAGAGGCCGTGGCCACACCGGCACATATCAGCAGCATTTCCGCAAAGCGTTTCATAAACGGCCGGTGTGATACGCGCCCGATGGCACAGTTAAATCCGAATATTATCAGCACCGCAATTAAACCCATCATGCCCAGTGCCCAAAATCTGTCGGGGATTACGGCAAACGGGAACAGCAGGGCCGCACTGGTCCCGACATACATAATTCCGGTGTACAGCGCCGCGTTCAGCGCCCGCGGGTTTTCGTCCGCACGCTGGGCCTGGTAATTGGCGGCGGCCATGGACATGCTGGCCGCGACGGCGGCGATTGCACCCGTCATTATGATTATCTTTCTATCCGCGATTGCAAACGTCAGGCCCGCGATAATTCCGCTTAATTCCACCAGCGCGTCATGCATCCCCAGCACCAGCGCCCCCGTGTATTCAAAATGCTTTTTGGTCTTCATATCCATTGATTTTATCATGCCGCGTTTTTACATGCCCCAAGATTGATATCCTGGCCGATTATGTTATGATTACATTATGCGTATGACAAGAAAAGATTTTATCGGCGACCCGATGACGGTGGCGCGGCGATTGGTCGGCGCGTATCTGTGCCGCCGTATGGCGGACGGCACGGTTGTACGCGCGCGCATATCGGAACTGGAACTCTACACCCAGGCCGAGCGCGGATGCCACGCCTATAACGGATGCACCGCGCGAAATGATGCGATGTTTCTGCCGGGTGGTCACGCGTATGTATATTTGTGCTATGGCCTGCATAATATGTTGAATATCGTCGTGGGTGATGCCGACTATGCGGCGGCCGTCTTAATTCGTGCGTTGGAAATGCCCGGATGTGCGGGACCGGGTCGATTAACAAAAACGCTGGGGATTACGCGCGCTGATAACAAGATGGATTTATGTGCGCCGGATTGCGCCATGTGGTTGGAGGCGCGTGCGGCTTGTCCGAAAATCGTCTGCGGGCCGCGCATCGGGATAGATTATGCCGGGCCGGACACGGCGTTGCCGTGGCGCATGGGTCTGGCGGACAGTCCGCATCTCAGCCGGCCCTTTTAATTGATTTCAACCGCACCCTGTCGGGCGACGGTTATTTTGTCGCCGTCCAATATTGCAACTGTGCTGGGGCGGCCGCCCATTTTTTCATATGCGTTGTCTATAACGATTATGTCGGGAAACGTCGCGCGAATTTCATCGGCCGTTTTCAGCGGTTCCATCCCAGATATGTTTGCCGACGATGTCGCCAGACAGTGTCCGTCGATAACGGCGCACAAATCCTGGAACGGTTTGTATGCCGGCACGCGCACACCGCCGAATACGAATGTGTCCGCACCCGCCACCGGCACCCCCAGGGTTAATGCCCCCGGCCAGTACCGCGCCGCCAATTCAAACGCCGCCGCCGGATATCCGTTCATATACGGCCTGATATGCGTCAAACTGTCCGACATGATAATCAGATGCTTTTCATGCGGGCGACGTTTTATCTCGAACAGTGCGTCCGCCCCGCGCCGCGTCGGCAGCGCGCCCAGGCCCCACACCGTGTCCGTCGGGAATGCGATAACGCCGCCCGCCTTTAAATGCGCGTTCAGTCGCTTGATAAAATCCAAATCGTTCAAATCTGTGTTCATGTGATTAAAAGCTGTAACTTGCGGCCAGACCCGTAAAATTAAACCCGCGGTTTATTTCCGTGAAATCACCGTTAGAAAAATGCAATGTGAAAAATTCTGCGCGCCAGTTGTCGGATATGTTTTTCCCGATAAAGAACTTTTCCCCGAATACCAGGCGGCTGGAAACATATCTGTCGTGTGAGTCGCGCATATACGGCCCGATGCCGCCGCCGATATAAAATCCGCGCCACGATATCGGCGCCACGTCCCATGATATCCCGACGCCCAGAAATGACAGGCCGCGCGACGAATTGTATCCGAAATTCTGAACGACATTGAAATTCTGGCGCGCCGGCAGACGGAACAGTGTCATCGGCTGGCTGTACTGGGCCATTATCATGGTCTGGGGCATGATGTCCCATTCAAACGGATTGACCAGCTTAAACAGGCTGCCCGGACCGGTGCCCTGGCCGACGTACATTGTAACGGAATTCTGGTGCGATGCGCCGAACATCGGGTTCGTGCCGGCATTTGCCGCCACTGGAATCGCACAGGCGATAAACATGCATGTAATTTTCTTCATATCCCGATTATACAACATTGCAATCAATGTATCAAATAAAGTTGACATTATAAGGATTTTTTCCTTTTTACAGTGTCGCGCACGCGGGTTTTCTTATTTACAGAGCTGTCTGAAAATGTTATAATTGCTACAAACAGACGAGGAGGCGCGGTCTCCTACGTCCTGAAAACAGTAGGTTTCCGGGCTTTCCCGGATACAGGGAGTTATTTATGAAAAACCGTAATTTCGGGGATATTTTCAAAAACGTGGTCGGCACAATGTTCTTGCTGGCCGGCGCCGGGTTTGTTTGTTCGACCCTGTTGTCGATGCGCGCCGTGTTCGCAGATCCGATTGCACCGACGGCGGGCGTCGCCACAGGCCAGGTATCGTCGCAGCGCGGTGCAACCGCGCGCACGTCCGGCCGCACCGCGACGTCGCGTACAAATGCGGCCACGGTTGCCCGCACAACATCGGCCCCGGCCGCCGCACGCAGTGTGACCGGCCGTCCGGTTGTTGCGTCGCGCACCACCGCCGCCACGCCGGCCGCAACCACGCAATCACGCAGTGTGACGTCCCGTACAACCGCGTCGGGCCGTAATACCGTTTCGCGTACCGGAAACGCGTCGCGCAGTGTTGTCGCCCGCACCGCCACAAACAGCAATGCCCGCATCTCTTTGACCGGCAGCGCCATCCGCGGCAGCAAGGCCAACACCACGTCGACCGCATACACATATCTGACCAGCAAGCTTTACACCGGCAACTATTCGAATATTATCGACCCGACCACGGGGCTGATTTCTGCCGATGCATACAACAACTGCCTGGAATCATATTACACATGCATGGACGAAATCTGCACGGCGCGTAACGCGGCACAGCGCAGATGCGCCTGCGCCGGCCGTGTAAAGGCGTTTGCTGAGGCGGAAACGGCGCTGGAATCCGCGAACGAGGAATTGATTAAAGTAT
Organism: uncultured Alphaproteobacteria bacterium; assembly: GCA_947646585.1. Lineage (GTDB taxonomy): Bacteria > Pseudomonadota > Alphaproteobacteria > Rs-D84 > Rs-D84 > Enterousia. The sequence goes on from CANSHD010000001.1 coordinate 359,325, forward strand.
CGGGCGAACTGGCGCTGCTGATTGCGACCAAGGGCAAGGATGTTAGTCAGGCATTCCAGTTGACCGATGCGGAAAAGGTTATGAACTGTGTTTCATGGCGCGAAACAAGTAAAAACGGCACGGCCGATGAGACCGAATTCGGCGACTGGTGCGCGGCGCACGGAATTTATGACAGTTCCTGCAGCAACAAAAGCGCTCCGTCATATTGTAAGCCGTCCGGCAACACGTTTGACTTTGATATCGCGGATTTGGACGGCACGGGCAGTGATATTTTGGCCTCGCTTCAGTCCTGGGCGAATGCAAAGGAACAGACCCTGACAATCGTTGCAAACGACAATGACAATCTGTTCAATTCCGCATTGAACCTGTCGGGCGTTGTAGATGGCCTGACCGGTATCACGGGTTCTTTGGCGTCCAGTGACGATTTAAAGGATTCTTTGGCCGAAACATGGGGCTATGAATTGTTCGAATATGCGCACAACAACGTCTGCAACCGCGTTTTGGACTCCTGCTTTAACGGTATTTACGAGGCGTGCGGCACACCGCCGTCCACAGGGCGCAAGTGCAGTAACGGCGCCGCCCAGTGTCCGTATAACTATAACAGCATGGTATCCGTTTCGAACACCGGTACATATGAATTGAACTTTGTCACCGGCAACAGCGGCTATACGTCTTCGAATTCCGCAACATGCTTTGGATACACGTCGTCTTCCGGCGACCCGTACTCCAACCTGCGCGGCCCGGTTGCCGATGCGCGCCGCAGTATTCTGCAGAAATATGCGCTGGATGCGAACGCCGATTGCGACGCATACGGCGAACAGCTGCGTACGACCGCACAGAATATCGGCTATCAGAAGGTCGCCGCACAACAGGCATTGCAGAAAAAGCGTCTGGAATTCGCTCAGGAAGAGGTTGCCACGATTGCCTCCGAATATCGCAGCGCAATCAGCAACTTCAACGAATGCTTGGCGGAACTGTATGACTGCTATACGACCCAGGAAACATCCAACAAGTCCTGGAGCACCAGCCGCATAAAGACATACTGCAGCCAGGTGTCGAATGCGCCGCATTGCTATGAACAGATGATTTGCAGCAGCCCGAACAGCACACTGCAGGCGGTTATCGACAAAGACGACGATGCGACCAAGGCTTGTACGAATACGACCGAGTACAAGACGAACACCTGTCGCAATATCATAACGATTGCCGAAATCTTGAACGACTCGTACGCCAGTGGCGCGGTCGAGGGCTCGGCGGTTCAATTGCGCGAGGCCTGTCTGCAAAAGAACGGTATCGACGGCGTGCGTGATTGGAAAAAGTCCACCACGGACGAAAATGAGGGCTGGTAAACCCGACCGAATAATCATGAAAATAAAAAATCCCCCAATGTGGGGATTTTTTATAGCGAAAAATGTATGTCTTGCATAAAATTTTGTGCAAAACGCTTGACTTGGGCGCAAATTAGGGTAATATTTGCATAAACTTTTAGGCGTACGCATATGCGTATAAACAAAAATAACAAAAAAGAGAAAGAATATGAGCGATTTTGCAATCTTTCAGACCGGTGGCAAACAGTACCGTGTAAAAGCGGGCGACATTATCAAGGTTGAAAAACTGAATGCCGAAGGCAAGGTGGAGTTTGACCAGGTGTTGATGTCCGGTGATAAAATCGGTGCGCCGTTTATTGACGGGGCAAAGGTTGTTGCCGAAGTTGTTGAACAGAAACGCGCGGATAAAATTTTGGTGTTCAAGAAAAAGCGTCGTCAGAACTATCGTCGCACGGCGGGACATCGTCAGTTTATCACGGTTTTGAAAATCACAGAAATCAAAGGCTAATTTCTGCATAAGAAATTAAAGGAGCTAAAACTATGGCACATAAGAAAGCAGGTTCGGCATCTTCGAACGGACGCGATTCAGCGGGACGTCGTTTGGGCGTTAAAAAAGGCGGCGGCAGCCGTGTTATCCCGGGCAACATCATTATTCGTCAGCGCGGCACGGCCGTACATCCGGGCAAGAATGTCGGCATGGGCAAAGACCACACGCTGTTTGCGAAAATTGCCGGTATCGTGACATTCAAAAAGGGCAACGGCGACCGCAAGACGGTACACGTTGTTCCGGAAGAAGAAGCGAAATAACGCAAAACACAATCCCGCCAATCGGCGGGATTTGTTATTTATATCATTTAATGCGTATAACAGAACTTGCAAACGGGAAATATTTATCTTAAAATTTCCGCATCATGAAATTCAAAAAATTCTTACGCATTCTGTTAAACATAATATTCTGGTGCTTTACCGCGGCGGTTGCGGCGTTGGCGGCGCTGGTGCTGATATACGGGCATGATTTGCCGGACTATAAAAAGCTGGCGACATACGCGCCGCCGGTTGCAACGCGTTTGTATGCATCCGATGGCTCTTTGTTGATAGAGTATGCCGAAGAGCGGCGCGTGTTTATCGATTATGCCGATCTGCCGCCCCAGTTGGTGAACGCCTTTATCGCGGCCGAAGACCAGAACTTTTGGACACACCCCGGCATCGACATGCAGGGCATAATCCGCGCGGTTGCAAACAATACTCTGGGCGCTCTTGGGTTCCATGCGAATTTTTCGGGTGCATCCACCATCACACAGCAGGTTGCCAAGAATTTCTTTTTAACGTCGGAACGCACACTTTCGCGCAAGATAAAAGAGGCGATACTGGCGCTGCGGCTGGAACGTACTTTTTCCAAGCAGCACATAATGACGCTGTACCTGAATCAGATATTTTTGGGTGCGCGTGCATATGGCGTGGGTTCGGCGGCGCTGATGTATTTTAACAAGCCGGTCGCGGAATTGTCATTGGCCGAATGCGCGTTTTTGGCGTCACTGCCAAAGGCGCCGAATAATCGCGACCGTGCGGTTGAGCGCCGCAATTATGTTCTGCGCCGTATGGTGGAAGAGGGATTTGTTACCAAAGACCAGGCGGCCGCGGCCGCGGCCGAAGAGCTGAATATCAACAGCGGCTTTACCGCCCAGATGGAACCGGAGTTCCAGTATTTCGCCGAAGATGTCCGCCGCCAGCTGCTGGGGACAATCGGCCGCGAGCAGCTGTATAACGAGGGACTATATATCAAAACAACAATCGTCCCCGAATATCAGCGCGCAGCGTCGGCGGCGTTGAACAAGGCGCTGGATACATATAACAACGGCCGCGGCGGCAAGGAAAAGCTGCAGGGGGCGATTATCGTCATGAACCCGCACACGGGCCGCGTTCTGGCCATGGCCGGTGGGCGCAGCTTTGCGGAAAGCTCTTTCAACCGCGCAACCCAGGCATACCGCCAGGTGGGCTCTACCATAAAGCCGTTCGTGTATCTGGCGGCGCTGGAACGCGGCATGTCGCCTGAGGCATTATTGCTGGACGCGCCGATTGTCGGGGTCCGTGAAAACAACATGATTTGGAAGCCGGAAAATTATGACAAGAAATTTTTGGGCGACGTGCCGTTGCGTCTGGCGCTGGAAACATCGCGCAACGTGCCGGCTGTGCGCCTGGTCGAGCAAATCGGTGTTCGTGACGCCATCGACGCCGCCCAGCGTTTCGGCGTATATCCGGCCGATATGAAGAATATGAACCTGTCTTTGGCGTTGGGGTCGGGCGAAACGACATTGGCGCGTCTGGTCACGGGGTATGCGGCGTTTATAAACGGCGGCCGCGCAATAGAGCCAAAGTTTGTCGATTATATAGAGGACAGATACGGTCGCCTGGTCGGGGGCTCCGCGCCGGAAATGGTGGAATGGTCCGAAGATTTATTGCCGCCGGCCCCGGGCGATGCCGGTGACGCATTGTCCGACCCGCAGAGCCTGTATCAGATAGTCTCCATCCTGCAGGGTGCGGTGGAACGTGGCACGGGCAAGCAAGCGCGTGTTGCCGGCCATACCATCGCGGGCAAGACCGGAACGACCAACGATGTAAAGGATGTCTGGTTTGTCGGATTTTCCAAAAATTTGATTACGGGCGTTTATTTGGGCTATGACACGCCGCGTCCTTTGGGCAAGGGCGCCGGCAGCCATATGGCCGCCCTGGCATTTGCGGACTTTATGACGGTGGCGTTGGCGCCGGAAAAGAATCAGCCGTTTGCGGTTCCAAATGGCCTAACGTTTATGCGTGTCAACCGGCGCAGCGGTGCGGCCGCGGCGGCCGACCCCGACGGCGTGATTATAACCGAGGCGTTCAAGCCCGGCCAGCGTCCCAACCCCGCACCGCGCCGCGCCACGTCCGATGCGACCGCGCCGGCCGCATCGGCGGTTGTCGGTGGCGTATTTTAATTTCGAATCGCTTTTCTTTGTGGTATAATTGCCCCCGTACGGGGGCGATTTGATATGAAAAAAGTATTTTTATTTTCTGTTATTTGTGCGTCGTTGGCCGCCTGTGACGGCGAAAAAAAATCCGACGTTATTGTTCAGCAGTGCGGTGATTATACCGTTGAAATAACATTGGATGAAACTGGCGACAAAATAAACGCTGTTCTTAACGGTGATGCGGTTGAATTGACAAATGTCGTCGCGGCGTCCGGGGCGAAATTTGACGGTGTTTTAAACGATACGGCTGTAACGCTGTGGAACAAGGGCGAAATGTGGACGATGATTTTAGATGACGACATGATTGTTGAATGCGTCGCTAAATAAGATTTATTTTCCTTAAATTGTATGATAAAATGGTCGGCATAAGAAGGAGATTTTTATGCTGACCGATTTTTTTCTGTCCCGTGGTGTGTCTTTTTTTGCCAGTGGCTGGACGCAGTTTGCCGCCGCGTTCGGATTGGCTTTTCTGATAATGTTCCTGTTTGGACGGCCGTTTGTGGCGGCCATGCGCGCCTGGCAGAAAAAGGGTCAGCCGATAAGTGAAAACGTTCCCGAATCCCATCGCAAGAAAGCGGGCACGCCGACAATGGGCGGCCTGCTGGTGCTGATTGCGATATTGGCGGCGTCATTGCTGTTTATGCCATTGCATAGCGGTGTTGCATGGATTGCGCTGGCCTCTCTTGTCATGTTTGGCGCAATCGGTTTTGCGGATGATTATAAAAAGGTCGCCAGCCAGTCGAAAAAGGCCTCGAACGGTCTGTCACCGGCAATGCGCCTGGGGCTGGAGGGGCTGTGCGTCATCGTTTTGGCGTATTTGATTAACCGCACGATGCCGCCTTATATTCCGGCGTATTCGTTGGCGATTGGCGCGGGGATTATATTGCCGCTGGGGCTGCTGTACTATGTGTTTGCGTATTTTGTAATATGCGGTTCGGCCAATGCAACGAATATTACGGACGGCCTGGACGGAATGCTGGCGAAACTGTATATGCCGGTGCTGGTCGTGCTGGTTGTGGCGCTTTATGGTGCGACGCGCATCGGATTTATGGATACGGTTATGTTTTTGCCGTCCGCGTCCGGGCTGTATGCGGTTCTGGGTGCGGCGTTTGGTGCGGTGCTGGGGTTCTTGTGGTATAATGCAAAGCCCGCCTCCATATTCATGGGCGATGTCGGGTCGTTGGCACTGGGCGGATTTATGGGTACAGTTGCGATGCTGTTGAAATCGGAAATCATTATGGGGGTCGCCGCTGGAATGATGGTTTTGATTTTGCTGTCGTCGTTTATCCAGACAATGTTCTTTAAAATCACGCGCCGTGCCACGGGAACAGGTCGCCGTATCTTTCTGCGCGCGCCGCTGCATCATCATTTTGAAGAACTTGGCTGGTCCGAAACCAAGATTGTGGAGCGTTTCTTTATCATCTCCATACTGTTTTCGGGACTGGCGCTGGTGCTGTTGAAATTTGCATAAGGAATGCGGGCGCCCGGAATGTTCAAGCGAAGCGAAGAAAGCAAGTTAACCAGTTGGTATTTTGAGATTGATCGCCGCCTGCTTGGGTGCGTGCTGTTGCTGGTGTTTATCGGGATGCTGTTTGTTGTCTCGGCCGGTTCTGTGTCGGCCGAGCGTATCGGCCAGCCGTGGCATTATTTCATGCTTAAAATGATGCCTTTCTATGTCATAGGCCTGGTTACGTTGTTCGCAGCCAGCATGCTTGATAAGAAATGGGTGCTGCGTATCAGTGTGCTAAATGTTGCGGCGGGGCTTGCGCTGTTGCCGTTGACGGTCGTGATGCCCCACGTGATTAAGGGGTCAAAGCGTTTCGTGTCTTTGATGGGCTTTAACGTTATGCCAGCTGATATTATGAAGCCCGGATTCATTATTCTGACCGCGTGGTTTTTGGCGCGCATGTCCGAAAAGTTTGGCGCGGGCATGTTCACAAACCGCGATGCATGGCGTCCCGCCTGGCTAAGCTGGTGGACATATCTGGCGATATTTGTGCCGTCGTTGCTTATTATCTTTGCGCACCCGGACGTGGGAACCGCGATGCTATATCTGGCCGTGCTGGGGGTGATGCTGTTTATTGCGGGCCTGCCATGGAAGCTGTTCGCGGGGGTTATCGCGCTTATCCCGCTGGGGATAACGGCCGCGTTCTTTACGATGGGCCACGTTCATCGTCGTATCATGACGCTGATTACCGGTGACGGTGACAATTATCAGGTGACCCAGTCGGTCCAGTCGATTCAGCACGGCGGCCTGTTGGGCAGTGGCGACGACGCGTTTGTAAAGCAGTCTTTGCCCGATGCGCACACGGACTTTATCTTTGCGGCCATCGCCGAAGACGTGGGCGCCATAATCGCGTGCGGCCTGCTGTGTCTGTTGCTGTATGTTTTGAAAAGATTGACCACCGATGCGATTGATGCGCGCGATCCGTTCGTGTTCTATGCGACCGGTGGCGCGGCGGCGTTGTTCGGCACCCAGGTTTGTATCAATTTAATGACCACACTGCATTTGTTCGCGCCAAAGGGAATGACTCTGCCGTTTATTTCATACGGCGGCAGCTCGTTTGTTGCGTTCTGCCTGCTGTTCGGAATGATTCTGGCGGTTGTGCGCGAAGACAAATGGAAATAATACGGGGGAAGAAATATGAAAATATGGATTGCGACAGGCGGTACCGGCGGACACGTGTTCCCGGCGTTAAGTGTGGCGGAGGCATTGGCCGCCGCGGGGCATCGGATAACAATTTCATGTGACGGGCGCGTTCGCGAAATGGTCGCGCGCGGGGCGCCCGCCGGCGCGCGCCGCGTTCACATATGGGCATCTGGTGTCGGTGCAAAAAGCAGACTGCGCCAAATGTATGCGCTGGGCAAGATTGGCGTGTCCGCGTCGGCGCTGGCGTTGCGGTTCATGTTTTCGCGCCCCGACCGTGTCGTTGCATTCGGCGGATATGCGTCCGTTCCGGCGGTGTTTGCCGCGCATCTGTGGCGCGTGCCGACATACCTGCATGAACAGAACGCCGCAATCGGCCGCGCGAACAAGTTCGCCATGCGCTGGGTCAAGACACTGATGACCAGTTTCCCGCACGTTGCCGGAATCCCCGCTGGCACGTCTGCGCGCGTGATATACACCGGCCTGCCGGTGCGCCGTGAATTTTTGGATGCGTCGAATTCTCCGTTGACTCACGGGGGACGGATTCTGGTGACGGGCGGCTCGCTGGGGGCGCAGATTTTGGATGATGTCGTTCCCGGTGCGATTGCCGCGATGAAGAACAAGAAAATATTCGTCACGCACCAGACGCGTCCGGAAAATGTCGCGCGCCTGCAAAAATTTTACGCGGACAATAAAATCCGTGCCAACGTTTTGTCGTTTGTTCACGATATGGCGGCGCGCATAATTGATGCGGACCTAATCATCGGTCGCAGCGGCGCCAGCACAGTTGTCGAATTGCAGACGGTCGGCCGTCCGGCGATATTGGTCCCGCTTGGCATAAACCCGGACCAGGCGGCAAACGCCGCGGCGTTTGCGAAAAACGGCGGCGGATTCGCCGTGGAGCAGTCAAAGTTCACCGCGCGCTGGTTGACGGCGACATTGAACGAGCTGTTTGACAATCCGTCGCGCCTGGATAAAATGGCCGCCAAGGCATTTGTACCCAACGACGCTGTCGATAATATTGTCGCCGCGATATTAAAATAATATCAAACGCATTTTTCTGCTTGCTTGCGATTCGTCATTTGTTCTATGATGCAATTGGAAGGAAAGGAATATGCGGCGAATTACAGTTTCTGTTTTGTCGATTTTCATTGCATTGCCGGCATTGGGGGGATCGCGTCTGCCTGTTGTTAACATTGGGGCGGCGGGGGTTTCCGCACGTGCCGCATTCGGCGAGGATGTAACCCTTAAAACGGCCAAGGTGACCGCCGCACGGTCGGAAAATACGCCGGCCGTCACGGTTGCGCCCGCACCGAAAAAGACGGTTGTCGCACGCAATGCAAAAAAAGCGGCCCCTGTGAAACAGGCGGCGGCGCCGTCGGTTGATAGCGGCCAGAAAATTGCCGCGGCTGATGTCTTGGTTCCGCACCGCCCCAGTTCCGATTTGTGGGCAAAAACGGATAGCCCGCTGCGCATGCCGACAAAAGATGAGATTTCTGTCGTGCGCGCCGATTATGATTTGCCCGAAGAAAGTTTGGATGCCGCGCCGCGCCGCGCCATGATTGCCAGTGCGGATACGTCCGCGCCGCGTACGGGCGCCCTGGACGCAGAGATAGAGCGTCTGGTTGAACTGCAGCGTCGTGCGGATGCGTCGGTCGAGGCGCCAAAGGTTGCGTCGCGCGCCGCGTCGTCGTCGCGTGTTATTGCGGCGCCCATTGCGGATGAGGTTCCGGAAAAGACCGCAGCCGTTAAATCACGCCCGGCCAAATCGCCGGTTGTCGCGGACGATGCGGACACGCGTGTTGCAACGCGCCGCATGGTTGTCCCGATGCAGGACGACGTGATTGTTCGTGCGGTTGAAAAGACCGCATCGCCACGCATTGCGGCGGTGCGCGACGACATGACGTCTTTGTCGCCGTCCGAACTGCGCAAGGCGTTCCGTAAAACCTATTTGTCGGAAAACAAGCATTTATCCACATATCAGATTGACGACCGTTTTGATGTCGCCAGCGACATGACATCATCGATAGAAGGGTTTACCGCAAAGCGCGATTTGTCAGAGGCCGGCGGTGTTCGCCCGTTGGAAATCAAGATAAAGTTCCGCGGCGATGATTCGGCCCTGTCGCGTGACAATTATAATTTGTTGACGGAGTATGCCGGCATCGTGGTCAGCAATCCAAAGCGCGCGATTCAGGTATCCATCCCCCAGCGTGCCACAACAAACATGACCGACCGCAAACTGGCGGCGCGCCGTCTGGCGATTGTGGAACAGGTCCTGCGTGATACCGGCGTGTCTGAGCAGCGTATCATGCCCGTATTGTCGCAGCGTGACGAGGAGGGATTTGTTCTGCGCATTATCTCCAGCGACCAGTACGAAACATTAAGCAAGCAAAAGCGCGATATGTTCGGTGACACTATCAACAAGAAAACATACACCAGCATGTCTTGGTAATCATGATTGCCCGCGGCATAGAAAAGATTATTGAGTTTTTATTCCCTCCGGCGTGTCCTGTATGTGGCGCGCCGGTGTCTTTACACGGTGAACTGTGCGCCGATTGTTTCGGATGTTTTGAATGGATAGATTCGCCAAAGTGTTCGCGTTGCGGTTATCCGATGGTGTTTGCGCCCAATGGTGCGGCCGTTTGTCCGGCGTGCGCGCGTGATGAGTTCGGTCTGGAATGGCTGCGCAGTGCGTGCCGCTATGACGAAATGTCGCGCAGTGTGATGCTGTCGTTTAAACACGGGGGACGGATAAAGTATGCGCGTTTTATGGCGCGTGCAATGATATGGGCGCTGCGCGACGTGCCGGCGGATTGTGATATTGTAATGCCGGTTCCGTTGGCGCGTCCGCGTTTGATTCACAGAACGTACAACCAGGCGACGCTGCTGGCGCGGCCCATTGCGCATGCGATGAACGTACCGCTGGACGTTGACAGTGTCCGTCGCCGTCATCGCCCCGACATGGGTCACATGACCCCGCGCCAGCGAAAAGAAAACATACGCGGCGTGTTCACGGTTGCGCGTCCGGACCGCGTACGGGGACGTAAAATATTGCTGGTTGACGATGTGTATACGAGTGGCGCTACATTGTCGGAACTGCGCCGCGTATTGCTGCGCGCCGGGGCGAAATCCGTATGCGGGGTCACGTTCTGCCGCGTTGTCCGCACGGTATAGTCGCCGCTTGAATTTTGAATTTATTCTGATACGATTAAAAAGTTTAATTTTTACAGGGGAATGATATGAAAAAAGTGTTTATGCTGGCGGTCGCGCTGATGTGCGTGGTTCGCGGCGGTAATGCGGCGGCGTTAACGGGCCTATACCAGACGATTGATGACAAGACGAACCTGCCGAAATCGGTTGTCGCATTGTATGAATACGCCGACGGCGACGATACGGAATTGGCGGGGCGCATTGTCGCATTATACGGCGCCGACGGCAAAATATCCGAGACCATTGCGAATCCGGTTCGGGTTGCGGATAAAATAAAGGGTGCGCCGAAATTCGTCGGCCTGGACATAATATGGGACATGGAATGGGACGCGGATGACAACCGTTACGAAGACGGCAAGATTATGGACCCAACATCGGGCAAGGTTTATTCATCCGTCATCTGGTCTGATGCGCCGGGCGCATTGAACGTGCGCGGAAAAATCGGCCCGATTGGCCGCACCCAGAAATGGCGCGCGTTATCCGCATCGGACACGCCGGCCGCACTGAAAGATATTGATACGTCGAAATGGACACCGAATACAGGGAAATAAGAAATGAACATAGAACTCGGAAAAAACATTAACGCGCGCGAAATTGAAACCCGGATACAGGCGTTCTGGGATTCAAACGCATTTTGGGAAAATGACGTAAAATCGGACAAACCCGCATTTTGCATAATGATGCCGCCGCCGAACGTGACGGGCAATCTGCACATGGGGCACGCATTGGACAATGTTTTGACCGATATCGTATGCCGGTACAAGCGCATGGCGGGTTACGACGTATTGTGGCAGCCGGGAACGGACCATGCCTCCATCGCGATGCAGTTGATGGTGGAACGCGATTTATCAAAGCGCGGAATAAATCCCCGCAGCTTAACCAAACCGGAATTGCTGGACGCGGCATGGGCCTACAAGGCGGACAAGGGCGGCCAGATTGTGGGCCAGCTGCATACGCTGGGCACGACGCCGGCATGGTCGCGCCAGCGTTTCACGATGGACGAGGGTCTGTCGCGCGCGGTTATCAAAATGTTTGTTAAAATGTACCGCGAAGGACTGATATACAAGGCGCGCCGCCTGGTCAACTGGTGCCCGAAACAGCAGACCTCCATCTCTGACCTGGAGGTTGATGTTCGTGATGAAAAAGGCAAGTTTTATTACTTTAAGTATCCTTTAAAGGACGGCGGATTTATAGAGATTGCAACCACGCGTCCCGAAACCTTGTTCGGCGACCAGGCGATTGCCATTCATCCGGAAAACGAGAAATTGAAACACTTGATTGGCAAAACGGCGATTATCCCGCTGACCGATATCGAGATTCCGGTTATCGCCGACGTTCACGCTGACCCGGAAAAGGGTACCGGTGCGGTGAAAATCACGCCCGCCCACGACAAGGACGACTGGGAGGTGGGGCTGCGCCATAATTTGACGCCGGTATGTGTTTTAACAGGCGACGCAAAGATGCTGGATATGCCGCAAGTGCCGGAAAAGTATCGCGGCATGGACCGCTTTACGGCGCGCGCGGAAATTATCAAGGATATCGAAGCGGCGGGCCTGTTGATAAAAATTGACGACAAGATTATCCCGACGCCATATTCGGAACGCGGAAACGTCGTTGTCGAATACATGGTCCGCGACGAATGGTTTGTTGATGCGAAAAAATTGGCCGCGCCCGCGATAAAGGCGGTGGAGGAGGGCAAGATTAAATTCATGCCAGAACACCGTTACAATCTGTTCATGTCGTGGATGAAAGACATTCATGAATGGTCCATCTCGCGCCAGTTGTGGTGGGGTCACCAGATTCCGGCCTGGTATGACGAAGAGGGCAATATCTATGTCGCCGAAAGCGAGGAAGAGGCTGTGGCCCAGTCCGGCGGCAAGAAATTGACGCGCGACACGTCGTGCCTGGATACATGGTTCTCGTCCGGCATGTGGCCGTTCTCGACGTTGGGATGGCCGGAAAAGACGCCGGAATTGGAAAAATATTATCCGACGGATTTATTGTACACCGGCCCGGACATCATATTCTTCTGGGTTGCGCGTATGGTAATGCTGGGGATATATATCATGGGTGACGTTCCGTTCAGAACGGTTAATCTGCATGGTCTGGTCCGTGATAGCAAAGGCCAGAAAATGTCCAAGACCAAGGGCAACGGTACGGACCCGCTGGACACGGTTGAAAAGTTCGGTGCGGACGCGCTGCGCTATTGGATTGCGACGGCCCCGATTGGCACCGATATTCGTTACAGCGATGACGAGGTAAAGCGCGGCAGCAAATTGCTGACCAAACTCTGGAACGCGTCGAAATATGTTCTGATGAATTTGACGGATTTCGAACCCGCGACCGCAACGCCGGTTCCGGTTGCCGAGCGCTTTATCGAAGACCGCTGGGTCTTGCATGAATTAAACAAGGCCATTGCGGATACGCGCCGTCATCTGGACAAATATGACAATTATAATTCCCGCGCGGCGATTGACACGTTCTTTTACGACGTGTTCTGCGACCAGTATTTGGAATATATCAAAGACCGTTTCTGGTCGCCGGAAAATTACGGCCCGGCGTCAAAGCTGTCGGCCCAGTGGACGTTGTTTGAGGTGTTGCGTGCCGTCATCGGCCTGTATGCACCGTTTATTCCGTTTATAACCGAAGAACTGTGGCAGAAAATATATCGCCCGACCGAGGGGGGTGATACCCTGCATTTGACCGCGTATCCGACGGTGGACGCCGCGCGTGATACGGACGTGTCAAAAATGCAAATCGCCCAGGATATTATCAAGGCCGTTCGCGCCCTGCGTACCGAGCGCAAGGTCGGCAACGGTGCCAAGCTGGAACGCTTGACAATTCCGGCCGCGACGCCGTCCGAATTGTTCGGTGTGATAAAGTCCGGCGCGCGCGCGATAGAGGTTGCTGCAATCGGCGACGGGGTCGATTTTGTTGTCGCCCAGAATGTACAGGGGTAATCCGATGGAACAGAAACTGGTTGAAAAGCGCATCCTGCAGGCATATCAGTGCGACCGTTACGGCAACGTGCGGCCATTGATTTTAATGAACGAGCTGCAGGGTTGCGCCGACAAACATGCCGAGATTTTAGGCTGTGGCCGCACATATCTGCTGGAAAATAATCTGGCGTGGGTTGTGACGCATTATCTGGTGGATATTATAGAGCTCCCGCGCGAGAACGAGGAATTGACATTCACCACATGGCCGTCATGCCAGGACGCCCTGCGTGCCGCGCGTGATTTTGAGGTTCGTGGCGCCGACGGCCGCTTAATGGTTCGCGCCACGTCCCAGTGGATATTGATTGACATGGCGCGCCGACGGCCGCTGCGCCTGGAAGAGCATTTGCCCGAATGGCCGATATGCACGTCGCGCGCGTGGGACCGCACGTTCGAAAAGTTTGCGGATTTCGCCCCGCGCAAGACGCATGTCATGAAATGTCGCTTTGACGATATCGACGTGAACCAGCATATAAACAACGCGGTCTATGCCGTTTGGGCGACGGAAAGCGTCGGGTATGTTTATCGAAACCAGCATACGCTGCGCCGTATCGAATTGAATTTCAAAAAAGAAATCAAACCCGACACGCCTGAGGTGTTTGTTGACGTTATTATCGAAGGCGACGTGTCGTATCATAAAATCCGCACGGGCGATGTCGAGCACGCGTCGGTTATCTGCACCTGGACGCCGAATGAATAAAAAAATTCGGAATGGATTTATGGAATAAAAAAATCGCCCGACCGGGCGATTTTTTAGTTTGCCGCCGAAACGGCCAAACGTTTGCGGCCTGCGGCGCGGCGGCTGTTCAATACAGCGCGGCCACCCTTTGTCGCCATTCTTGCGCGGAAACCATGCGTGCGTATGCGACGGGTTTTCGACGGTTGATAAGTACGTTTTGTTGCCATAACTAAATCCTTTTGCGTGCGTATTTAACCACAGGTTTTTACAAAATGCAACCATTTATTTAGATTTTATCAGCCCCAGCTTTTTAAACCCTTCCAGCATCAGATAATATGCGAACAGGGCGGCAAACAGGCGCCAGAATGGTAAAAACATGGCCGTATCCTTATTTTTGTTTTGATTTTGTGCGCTCTATCGCCATCTTGGTCGCTTTTTGGATGTCGATTATGCGGTTTATCATCCACAGGGATGTAATCAGGTTCGTGCGCAATCCCTTGCAGTTGCGGTATTGAATCAACATGTGGCGAAATTCTTCGCGGATTTCCAGTAATGCATTGTCCAACTGTGTCATGATTGAATCCTTTGTTATAGTTATATATAATATATCACAAACGATGAATTTGTCAACTTTAAATTTTGGGTTTATGTCTTGACCGAAAGCCTAAATTTTTGCTATTGTTTGCATGTAAAATAAGGGGAAAAGTAAGTATGTCTGAAATTATAAACGAAAGCACCGAGATTAAGGTTCCACAGTCTTCTTTGGAACATGAAATGCGGACCAGCTTTCTGGATTATGCGATGTCGGTTATCGTTGACCGCGCGCTGCCGGATGTTCGCGACGGGTGCAAGCCTGTACACCGCAGAATTCTGTATGTTATGAACGATGTTGCCCCGGCGACCAAGCCGACGGTGAAATCTGCGCGTATCGTCGGTGACGTTATGGGTAAATATCACCCCCATGGTGACAGCTCTATTTACGAGGCGATGGCCCGCATGGCCCAGGATTTTTCCATGGGTGAAATGCTGGTCCAGGGCCAGGGTAACTTTGGCTCGCGCGACGGCGACAAACCCGCCGCCATGCGTTATACTGAGGCACGCCTGTCGAAACTGGGCGCGTCATTGATGGACGACATGGAAAAAGACACGGTTGACTGGATGCCGAACTTTGACGGCTCGTTACAGGAACCGGTCGTATTGCCCACGAAATTCCCGAACTTTTTGATTAACGGCGGCAGTGGTATCGCCGTCGGTATGGCGACAAACGTTCCGACCTATAATTTGGGCGAGGTTTGCAACGGTATCTTGGCGATTCTGGACAACCGTGAAATTTCCGATGATGAACTGTTCGGCATCATACCCGGACCCGATTTCCCCACGGGTGCCGTTATCATGGGACGCGCCGGCGCGTACAAGGCGCACACCACGGGCCGCGGTTCCATTATCGTTCGTGCAAAGACGCATATGGAGGAATTTCGCGACCACCAGGCCATCATCGTGGACGAGATTCCGTACCAGGTCAACAAAGCCCAGATGATTATCAAAATCGCGGAGTTGATAAAGGACAAGCGTATCGAGGGTATTTCCGAAATCCGCGATGAATCGTCAAAAGAGGGTCTGCGCATCGTTATTGAATTAAAGCGCGACGCGATTGCCGACGTTGTTTTGAACCATTTGTTCCAGTACACGGAAATGCAGACGAATTTCCCTGTGAACATGATGGCGCTGAACCGCGGCCGTCCGATGCTGTTCAATATCCGCGGCGTTCTGGATGCCTTTATCGAATTCCGTGGCGAGGTTATACGCCGCCGCACAATATTTGATTTGAACAAGGCGCGCGCCCGTGCACACACTTTGCTGGGGCTGTCCGTGGCGGTCGGAAATTTGGACGAGGTTATAGAGTTAATCAAATCATCCCCGAATCCGGAGGCTGCACGCACCGCGTTGGTGTCGCGCGGCTGGCGTGCGTCGGATATCGAAACGTATATTCAGTTGATTGACGATCCGAACACCGAATATGAAAACGGCATGTTCCACATGTCCGAAGACCAGGCGCGCGCAATTTTGGAATTGCAGCTGCATCGTTTGACCGGACTGGAACGCGACAAGATTCACGAAGATTTGGTCGAACTTGGCGCCCAGATAAAAGACCTGTTGGAAATATTGGGCAGTGCCGCGCGCATCATGCAGATTATCCGCGATGAAACGACAATGGTTCGCGACAACTGGGCGTCGCCCCGTCGCACCGAAATATCGGACGCGGAAATCGACATTGATATCGAGGATTTGATTGCCCGCGAAGACATGGTTATAACCGTGACGAACACGGGGTATATAAAGCGTGTTGCGCTGGATACATACCGTGCGCAAAAGCGCGGCGGCAAGGGCCGCAACGCCATGGCGACAAAAGAGGACGACTATGTCGTTCAGGTGTTTGTCGCGAACACGCACACGCCGTTGCTGTTCTTCAGCTCCAAGGGTATCTGCTATAAATTAAAAACATACAAACTGCCAGAGGCGGCGGCCGCGGCCAAGGGACGTCCGCTGGTCAATCTGTTGCCGTTGCAGCCGGGTGAAACGATTACGGCGATACTGCCGGTGTCCGACGAAGATGTCGAACGCGTTCGCGCATCCGGCAAGGAACATTTCTTGATGTTCGCAACCGCATCGGGTACCGTGCGCCGCAACCGCATGTCCGATTTTGATTCCATCCGTGCGAACGGCAAGATTGCAATGAAACTGGACGAAGGCGACAGTTTAATATCCGTTCTGCCGTGCAGTGAAGACCAGGATGTGTTCTTATCCACATACCGCGGCCGCTGCATCCGGTTCCCGGTGCCTGAAATCCGTATCTTTGCGGGCCGCAATTCGACGGGTGTGCGCGGAATGACGCTGGCCTCCGACGACCGCATTATCGGCATGGCGATGCTGGCGCGGGGCGAATCGGATGCCGCCGTTCGCGCCGCATACATAAAGCAGTCGCGTGCCGCACGTCGCGCCGCCACCGGAATAGAGGAAGAGGCCGACGCCGAAGAAGAGGCGACGACACTGGTAATCGATGATGCCAAGATGCAGGAAATGGCCGCCGCGGAAGAATTTATTTTGACCATATCCGAAAACGGCTTTGGAAAACGCACCAGCAGCTATGAATACCGCACGACGCATCGCGGTGGAAACGGTTTTGCAAACATCAAACTGGGCGGGAAAAACACCGCGGTTGCAGGCTCGTTCCCGGTTGCCGACGACCATGACATAATCATGGTGACAAACGGCGGTAAAATCATCCGCACACCGGTGCGTGACGTTCGCATTGCGGGTCGCGCGACGGCGGGTGTAACATTGCTGCGCACGGCGGAAAATGAAAAGGTGGTATCTGCCATCTCCATCGAAAAAGATGACAGCGCCGAAGAAGCCGTGATGGAAACTGACGAATAAGCGGGGCCGGCATGGATAACAATGAGTATTTTGCATCAATAAACGAGGTGTCAAAACGCCTGTCTGTGCCGGCGCATACCCTGCGCTATTGGGAAAAGCAGTTTCCGGTAATAATCCGTCCGACAACTGGTTCCGGCGGCCGGCGTTATTACCGCGCGGAAACGGTTCAGCGGTTGGAGGCAATCAAAGATTTGCTGTATAACCGCGGCATGACGATTGCCGGCGTTAAAAAAATGATTCGTGACGGCGCGTTGACTGACACGGCGGCGACATCTGTTGCGGCGCCCGCCGCGCCCCAGGCGGGGCCGGCCGGAATTTCATCCGCCGATGTCGATGTGGTTCTGTCGCTGTTGCAGACCGCGCGCGATATACTGGATGACAAATAAAAACGCCCCGTCAGGGCGTTTTTTATTTCTGGCGCATACGTGCGGCCAGTTCGTTACGTTGCATGCGCAGTGTGTTGCGTTTTTCGGTCAATGAATCAATGCGGTGTTTGATTTGCGGTGCAAAATGGGCGTATATGCGTAGGTATATGCTGTCGTTGATTGCACACAGACGTTCAAATTCCTTTATCTCGGCTGCGTTGCGGTCAAATTCGGTCTTGTTTTCGCGGTGCTTTAATTTGCGCGCGATATCCTGGCGTGCGATTGACTCAATTGACTCTTCAAACTGACGGCAGTAATGGTCCAGACGCGGATTGTTAAACCGGATATAGCCGGCTTCATTTATGATATGAAACGGCGGCTCAAACGAAGAGTAATCCAAATCAAAACTTACATTATACAAATCCTGCAGAGTACCGCGCCCGGCGATGATATTATTTGCGGATTCATCGTTCCATTTGTAATGGAAATCGCGCAGTTGGTCCTGCAGCTGTTTCAAATCGGCTTTTGACAAAAACGCGCTCAGCGGATATGCACGCGCCACTTTCTTTTCGTCTATGTCCATAATGCTGTCGCTTAGTATCGCATTGCGTAAGCGCAGACTGTCTATGCGCTGTGCGTCTTGATTTATCACAAACTGCAGCGCCTGCAGCATTCTATTGTTTGCGGCGGAGTCTGTGGCCTCGTTTTTTATTTGCGTGCTGTCTATCTGGGCCTCGATACGCTCAATATCCTTGTCCATTTCATTCAGGCGCTCTTTCGGCGATGTGCATGCGTTCGCCATCATCGCGATAAAGGCAAACAATGCCGTATGTTTTGCGTGTACTGCCAGATTGTTAAGTTTCATAGTTGTTCTGCTCCTCTATGCCCTTTTGTAATAAGTTTTATACTATATTAGTACAAAAAAATCATCTGTCAAGCGATATGTTAACTTTTTCTTGCGGATTTTGTTTATATAATTTATCTTGCCATATTATGGGGCAAAAATCTATAAGACGTTTTTTTACCAATATCGTTTGTGGCTTTGTATACAGCAAAGACGGCCGCAAAAAGCTGCGGGTGGTTTTAAATTCACCCGTGTTGGAATATGTTCGATTTATTCGCGCCGATACCGGATTGCGCATGCCGCGCCTGCGTTTTTTTGCAGGGTACCAGGCGCGCAGCCTGTTGATTGGCGTCAATAACCGCTGGATTTACAAGTTTCCGTTGCGCCGCGACAATTACCGTGAACTGGCCCTGCGGGAACAGCGGATAATTCGCGCGCTGGCGCCGATTTCATCAATTCCGATTCCCGATGTTCGTTTAATAGAGTACAAGGGCATGCTGGTCCGCAAATACGATTTTGTTCAGGGCGCGACACTGCGCACGGCCCCGCGTGATTTGATTATGGCGAACATGGGGCCGCTGGCGGCGTCTGTGGCGCGGTTTTTGTATGAGGTAGCCCGGGCGGACCCGGCCGAAATTCGTGATTTAAAGCCGTCGCTCGATGCGCGGCCTGGATATATGCGCGGCTGGTGCCAGGGCGACATATGCGACAATTTCATGATTGATTTAAAGACGATGAAGATAAAGGCGTTTATCGATTGGGAGGATGCGCGCTTTTGTGATTTTGCGTACATGTTCGGCTGTGAAAAGCGCAGCCCGGCCCGCGAATTTATGGATGTCGTGCGCAAAGAGTACGACCGTTTATGGAACGCAAATAGCAAATCGTGATAAGAATTATTTGCAAAGCTGCGAAAAGATGTTATTATAAAGGCCACGCGGTCCCATCGTCTAGCGGTTAGGACATCGGATTCTCATTCCGGCAACACGGGTTCGATTCCCGTTGGGACTGCCAAAATTTTAACGCCCCCGAATGGGGCGTTTAAATTTTGTGCCGGTCCCCGGGAATTGAACCCGTATGTTTTTTTGTTTTAACAATAATTTATGAATTTTGTCCTAGGTTAATAAACAAGTATGTGCTATACCCAAATATATAGCTGCATGGAGGGCCGCATGTCTGATATAAAATATTTTGGGAATTTGCTGAAAATTTGTTCTGTTTTACCCGCGTTGCTGGTTATGCCCGCAAAGGCGTTTTATATAACGGATGATATTAAGCTGAACGAACAATATCCCGACGGGTGTATTGCCGAACCTATTTTTTCAATGGATGGTAAAACAGGGGTTCTAACAACAGAATATATCAGCCTGGTAAGTGGCGATAATTTCGGTGTTGTCGCACAAAATGCCGGTTCCAGTTTGCTGCTGGGCAACAGAAACACAAAAGATATTTACATTGAATCCCAGGGCGGATACGCCGTACTGGCACAATTAGGGGCGACGGTATCCGTTGGAAATTCTTTGACCGAGCGCGTGCAGATTATTGCGCCGACCGCCGGCATGTTTCTGTATAATTCGGTTGCGGACATAAAGGCGCGCAATATAGAAATAATAAATCAGGGCCCGGCAAAGGGCACCCCGACAGGGATAAGCGTACAGGTCGGCGCCAAGGCGGATATTTCCGGCGACAATATAAAAATACACTCGGATTCCGGCAATGGCATTCAGGTTCTGGGCATCGGTGCGGAATTAAATGTTCACGGCAAGAAAGTCGATGTTTCAACGGACACCAGCGGCGACAATGCGGCGATTCATGTGGCCAACAATACGTCAAATGCAAGTGACAATTTCGCAACGTTCAATTTGGTCGCCGATGAAATAAATGTTAAGGCAAATGTTACCGCCCTTGCCGCGATGAGCCAGGGTGTATTAAACGTAACAGGCAATGCAAAAATTGCGGCAGATGACGCAATCGTGGCGCGTGGCGGTGCGACGGTAAATGTGAACAGGGACGCCAATAACACATTACAGATGGATGGCGACATACGTTTCCTCTATGACCAGCCCACGTCCGGAACCGCCATAGATGCGTTTGTGAATGTGACGCTGGCGGGTGCGGAATCTTATTGGAACGGAAATACTGTGCGCGCATATAACGGCGCAAAGCCGACCGATGACAAGCTGCAGGTGACGGCATCGCGTCTGGATATAACAAACGGCGCCGTATGGAATGCGACGACGGTTGTCGACGACATGACCGACGAAAATGTCGGCCAGGAATATGTCGCTTTGAACGATTTAACAATCAATAACGGCACGGTTAACATTCAGGATGCCGACCGCGGCATTACGGTTGACCGGGCCGCGGTCTCGAGCGCGACGATTAACGGTGCCGCGATAACGGTCAATGAAACGCTGAACGTGAACGGCGGAAACAATACGTTTAACAGCAATGTTTTTGGCGACGCCGCCACGGTGAATATCGCCGACGGTGCAACGCTGAACATGAACAACGCCGTTATGGATGTAAATAAAATCAATCTGGACGGCACGCTGATTGCGACGCTGGACCGTGCGAATAACACCGCGCCATTGTTTACCGCAAACGCGTTTGAAGGCAACGGGAATCTGTCGCTGGTTATAAAGGACGAGGGCGAATACAATGTGTTCGGCGGCGCCGCCTTTGCGGGGATTGATTCGGCCGTTTATAATTTGGATTGAAATGGCGACGGAACGACGGTTCGTGCCGGCCTGAAATCCGCCGGGGACATTGCCGCCGATAACGGCCTGTCGGGCACTGCGGCGAATACGGTTCTGGCCTTGACGCGGTCCGGTAATGATATGGGTCTGTTGGCCCAGGAAACATTGTCCGGCGGCGATACAGGTGCCATTGAACATGCCGCCGCGGCATTGAATCCTGAAAATACGGCGTTGGCGCAATCCGTTGCGACCAGCATTCGCAATTCCATCGCCAACATTGTTTCCGTTCGTCTGGCGGATATGGGACGCAAGCTGGGCAATATCACGCACGGCGTGTCGCACGCCTGGGCCCAGGGCATGCTGAACAAGACGGACAACGGCGGTGCGTTTGATTATTCCATGCACGGCATCGCCGCCGGATTGGATGTCATTGTGAACAAAGACTTTACGGTCGGCGCCGGTTACGCGTTTCATGGTGCGGACGCCGACATGCGCGTCCACGATGCGGATATGGATGCGAATACCCTGTTTATATACGGCCAGTATAAGCCGTCGCAGTGGTATGTGAACACAATGGCGCATTACACCATGGCGCAGTATGATTATAAGTCTTATGCGTTCGGCCGGACCGTAAACGCGGACCGCGACGTTAATTCGCACGGTATCCAGACCAGGGTCGGATATGAGCTGGCAAACGGCGTCACGCCGGAACTTGGGTTAAGCTATCTGCACATGGATTTGGACAAGTACCGTAACGACATGGATTTTTCGGCCTCGGTCACCGATGCCGATTTTGTGACGGCGTCGGCCGGTGCGAAATATGCGCTGAACGTGACCCGGTTTGATTCGTTCCTGCTGCGTCCGCAACTGCATGTGGCCGCAAATTACGACGTCGTATCGCAGACGGATGGCGTCGATGTCATAATTCCGGGTGCGGCGCCGTATGGACTGTCGGCCAAGCGCTTAAACCGTTTCGCTGCCGAAATGGGCGCGGGCTTAAGCGTGGTGTACCGCCATATGGAGGTCGGCCTGCATTATGACTTGGAATGGCGGGGGCATCATACGTCCCACACGGGTATGCTTAACGCCAGATACCGTTTCTAAGACATGATAAAAAATCCCCGTTTCGGGGATTTTTTATTGATATTGCGCCCGTCTGGTATATTATTCCCCTTGCTATGACCGATACCAAAAAGATTTTAATGTCGGTGGCAATGTTTGTCATCGGCGCCGCCGCATCCGAGGCACAGTCCGTGTCCGACCTGTACGACATAGACGTTCAAATACGTCATGCGCGCGAACAGATTGACATGGCGCGCAAGTGTCGCGAAAAACAGATAAAGAATACATTGTACAGGAATTCCGATTACAGATATGTGGCGGAGCATTCGAAAGAGATTGCCGACCTGCGCCGCCAGAACGAGCAGCTGGTCGCCCGTGCATGTGAAATAGTTCGTTGTAAAAATCTGCCGAAAGTCGTGCTGGTGGCGCATTCGCCGATGGTGTTCATGCTGTATTCGTCAAAGTATCCTGAGGTAAGCTCGCTGCGCGGCATGTATGATTACAACTGTCGCCAGATAACGATATACCAGCGGCGCCTGGAAAAAATAGGCGGCATGGAATTGCAGGTAAAAAATCAATATGACAGCGTTATGTATGAGCAAATCAATCGATATCAGTTAATGATAGATTCTCTGTTGAATGAAAAAATACGCCTGGTGCGTTAATGTTATTTTTATAAAACAGGTTGGGGCGCACACAGGGGTGTGGGGATGTCCCCACTAGTGTTTTGGGAAATCTGTGATTTTCCGAAACACGTACAAAACGTTAATAACGTTTTGCCGTAATCGTATGAAACGTACGATTACAATCCGCGCGACGCGCCACGAATAAAAAATGCCCTTGCGGGGCATTATTAATTCGTGGTTGGGGCGCACGGATTCGAACCATGATAAAGAGAACCAAAATCTCTTGTCCTACCATTAGACGACACCCCAAAAGCATTTTGATTATAATTATTCGCCGTAATTTTGCAATAATAAAAAATTATGTGAAAATATAGCTTGCAAACAAATCGTTAAAATATATAATTATTCAGATTTTTAATCATTTGCTATAACGCTAACATTATAAAGGATATAATCATGGCGCGCAAGGAATTTGTTAAATTGATGGAGGAAAACGTCCTGATACTTGACCGTTTGGCCGACCGTTTGCGGATTGGCCCGTCAACGCTGTCGGGGTATCCGCGCAACCAGATGGTCGTTCTTGTTCGCCTGTATATGGGCGGCCGTGCGCGTTTAAAGGACATTGCCCGGCGCGAGGGTGTGTCGGCGCCGAACCTGTGCGCATCGTTTCGCAAATTGGAACGCGACGGCCTGGTTCTGCGTGTGGCGGATGAACATGACCGCCGCAACGTATATTATTCCGTGACGGATGCTGGGCACGAATTGGCGGTCCGGGTAATGGAGAATTTCCGCCGCGGAATAGACAAGATGTTTTCAGGTGTTCAGCGTTCCGATGAAGACGCGCTGACCGCCGCCTTAAAAACAATCAACGGCATTTTAAAAAAGATGGAGTAGTACAGTATGCTAAAAATGCGTAATTTACTTGGGTTTGGTGCCCTTGGGGTGACTTTGTGTGCCGCGCCGGCCGATGCGATGGATTTGTCGCTGGCCGACACGGTGGACAAGATTGTCGCGGAATCGCAGGATGTGAAAAAGGCCGACGCCAATGTTAAAAAGGCCCAGGCCCAGTTGTCTGCGGCAAATTCGAACAGATGGCTGAAACTGGACGGCACTGCGACATATATGAACATGATAAATGTTGAAAATCCGTCGAAGTCAAACAGTATTACATTGCCATCAACAATTGGGGCAATGATTGATAAATCGTTTGAAGGGCATGATATAAAGTTGGAAATTCCTGACAATATTTTGTCTTTGGGCGTTTCTGCGACTCAGCCGATTTATACATTCGGTAAAATCGGCAATGCGGTAAAAAGTGTAAAGTCCGCGATAAAGATGTCAGAGGCCAGCCGTGATTTAACCCTGCGCGAGGTTAAATACAGCGCGGCGGACATTTATTGGACGGCAAAAATGACGGACAATATCGTAAAGATTGCCAAGTCTGATTTAGAGGCGGCCCGCGCCGCGCGCCGCAATCTGGCCACGGCCGGTCGTGCGAATCGTATAAATTTGGTAAAGATTGAATCGGATATCGCGTCCAAGGAAATCAACCTGTCGGATGCGGAGTTCAATCGTGACACCGCGTATCGCATGTTAAAGATTCTGGCCGGTATCGACATGTCAGAGGAAATAACGTTAACGGACGATTTCCCGAAATCTTTTGCGGACATAAACGCGGGCAAGTTAAAAAACAATCCTGAATGGGAAATTTTGAACCAGCAGGTTGAAATGTATGAATCCAAGGCGAAATCGTCGCGTGCGGAATATCTGCCGACACTGGCGGCGACCGCTTCATACAGCTATACCGCAATCGGGCCGGAATACGACACAATGTTTGAGCAGCGTGGCTCCCAGTCCGCATATTGGGGGTTGGCGTTGCAAATGCCGATATTCCATGGTGGCGCTATTCGTGCAAATGCAACCATGGATGCCATGGACGCCGAGGCTGCACGCCAGGACCTGGATAAATCCAAAAAGTTAAAGACGGAAGAGTATGACACCGCGGTGAACAGGTACAATCATCTGCGCGGGAATCTGGCGACGCTGGAAAATGCGCGTAATCTGGCGTCCAAGGCGTACCAGTTCTCGACCGAACGCTTTGCCGCCGGCCAGACGTCGGCCATCGAGCTGGCCGAGGCGTCCGCGGGGCTTTACCAATTGGACATGGCGCTGTTAAATGCCAAGTACAATATCTTGATGTCTGCGGAAGCGATAAAAAAACTGGGTGAGTAAAATGGAAAAGATAAAGGAAAAAATTGTCCGCGTAAAAGAGTGGGCCGGGACCCCGCGCGCGAAAAAAAGAATCTATGTTGCGCTGGTTGTGGCGCTGGTCGGATGGGTGCTGTTTCGTTTTATCGTAATCGGCATTCAGCACCGCCTGCAGGTCTATAACCCCGCGCGTGCCGCAATAACGGACGGCGTTCCGGTGTCCGTTTTGGAAATGAAGCGTGCGCCTGGTGTCGTTTTGGAACCGTTGACGGTAAAGAACAACCGTGCATACGTGTCCGGCGCGCGTGCGGCGCTGCTGCGTGCGGGGATGAAGGTCGGCGACGGTGAAATTGTTTCTGTCGCGTCGAACATCGACCTGGATACGGGTATGCATGTCGTACGTACGCGCGGCGTGGCCGACGGACTGCAGTTTGCTGAGTTTCGCGCTGACGGATATTTTATCCCGGTGCACGCGATATCGGCGGGCGACGTGTTTGTCGTACGTGACGGCATGGCGCATCGCACGCCCGTTACAGTCGGCCGCCAGGACCGTGACACCGCGTATATCACTGCGGGGCTGACCGACGGCGACATGGTTATCGTATCGCGCGTGGCCGACGGCGACAAAGTCAGCATAAAGAAATAAAAATCGAAAGAGATAGGAGAAATACGCAATGCTAAACTTTTTCGTAAAACGACCGATTACGACATTGATGTTTGTTTTGTTCTGGGTCGTTTTGGGACTGGTATCGTTCCCAAAGATGAACATAGAGCGCACACCGTCGCTGGATTTCCCGATGGTTACGGCGACGTTTGTATATCCCGGTGCCGAGCCTGCGGAAATAGAATCCCAGGTTATTAAAAAGGCCGAAGACGCCATCGCCGAGGTTGCAAGTTTGAAAAAATTGACCTCGCGCGCGTTTGAAAACGGCGGCTATGTAATGGCCGAATTCAATCTGGGCGTGAATGTTAACGACAAGGCGGCCGAGGTTAAGACAAAAATCGACGGTCTGGCGTCCGAATTCCCGGATGCGTTAAAGCAGCCCGTTGTTGAAAAGTTGAACCCGTTGCAGGAATCCGTGGTTGACGTTGTTCTGCGCGGTGCGTCCGCACGTGATTTGGAGGAATATGTCGATAACATTCTGTCCAACAAAATCACGGCGATACCGGGCGTTGCCAGCGTTGATATTTTCGGTGGCCGCGAGCGCGCGGTCCGCATCGCGATGGACCCGGACCAGATGGCGGCGCGCGGCGTCACGATTGTTGACGTTGTAACCGCGCTGGGGAACAAGAACTTGAATGTTCCGGGCGGTAAAATCGAATCCGTCGGCAGTTCGTCCAACGTTCGCTTTATCGGTGAATTCGCATCCGTTGCGGAAATTGAAAACCTGCAGATTGTAAACGCCGAGGGCCAGCGTTTCAAAGTATCCGACATTGCGTCCGTCACCGACGATGCGCGCGATGCGGAAACGGGCGCGCGTTATAACGGCGAAGACGTCGTTGTCGCGTCCGTTGTAAAATCGGACGACGGTAACGCCATCAAGATTTCAAAGGCGTTGCGCCAGCGCCTGCCGGATTTGACGGCCGACATGCAGCGGCGTTTCCCCGGCGCGGAAATGAAAATCATATCGGATTCATCGACGTCTGTTCTGGACGAAACGTACAGCACGATATGGGGCATTGTCCTGGGTATTATATTCACGGTTCTGGTATTGCTGGCGTTCACGGGAAACTGGCGCTCGACCATTATCGCGGGTGTCGTGATTCCGGCGTCGTTGATTGCGGGATTCTTCTTTATGGATGCGTCCGGATTTACAATCAACTCTATGACATTACTGGCGTACTCGTCCGCACTGGGGACGTTGGTGTCGAACGCGATTATTTTGATTGAATCCGCACTGGGTGAAATGCGCAACGGCAAGCACCCGGATGCGGCCGCGGTCGACGGTACGAAAAAAGTTGCGGTTTCTGTTTTGGCGGGTGTCGGAACAAACGTCGTCGTGTTCTTGCCGCTGGCGTTTATGGGCGGTATCGCGGGCCAGTTCATGTCCCAGTTCGGTATGACGGTTGTGTATTTGACGCTGCTGTCTTTGCTGTTCTCGTTCACGTTGGCGCCAATGATGATTGCCCAGTTCCTGCGCTTAACCGCGCCAAAGGACAAAAAGTCGCGCGCACTGGAAAAAGACATTCCGGAAAAGACGCCGCTGCGCATGTGGTTTGATTATCAGTTCCGTCACCCCGGTCG
This sequence comes from uncultured Alphaproteobacteria bacterium, assembly GCA_947646585.1. Lineage (GTDB taxonomy): Bacteria > Pseudomonadota > Alphaproteobacteria > Rs-D84 > Rs-D84 > Enterousia. Next base: position 386,671 of record CANSHD010000001.1, read on the forward strand.
CGTTGTCGGCATGGCGTTTGCGGTGTTGATTGCGTGCGCAATGATGATGAAATTCGTCGGAAACGAATTTGCGCCGTCAACCGATACGAACGAAATAACCATCACGGCCCGTGCGCCGATGGGTGCGACGTATGAAAAATCGGTCGAGATATCACGCCAGATAGAAGAGGCGCTGAAAGATTTCCCCGATGTTGTCGCGACAACCGCAAAAATCGGTGAAAACGGTCTGCAGAATATCACGGTAAAGGTTGACCTGCGTGATTTGGGTCATCCGCGCAAGAAGTCGGACAAGGCCCTGGCGCGTGAAATGATGCCGGTCCTGGCTCAGATTCCGGACGCTGAAATTCAGATTATGGCGGGCAAGGGCATGTCGTCATCTGTGACATCCGACATGGTGCTGAACATATACGGCGAAGACGACGCGGTTCGCGGCGAATATGCGGCGCGTATCCTGGCGGCGACAAACGCCCTGCCAGAGGTGTCCAGCGCCGTCCTGGCCCAGCAGACGCCGAACAATGAAATCCGCTTTGTCCCCAACCAGGACAAGATGAATTTCTGGGGTGTTCAGAATTCGTACGCGGGTGCGTCACTGCGTGCGGCGCTGTATGGAAACGACGATTACAAGTACAAGGAAAAGGGCGAGGAATATCCGATTATTCTGGAATTCGCGCGTCCGTTCAAAAACGCGTCGCTGTTTGACAACGTGTATGTAAACTCTCAAAAGGGTATGGTTGCGCTGTCGCAACTGGGTGAGGTTCAGACTGTTCCGGCAACCTCTGAAATCCGCAGACTCGACAAAAGCCGTATTACCGAAATCGACATAAATATCGGTAAATCAACCATGGGCCCGGTTCAGCAAAAGATACAGGCCGCCATTGACGACATGGAATGGCAGCCCGGCTATTACGCCCAGTTTGGCGGCATGTCCGAAACCCAGGACGAAACCGCCGGCGAAATCGGCCAGGCGTTTATGCTGGCGACGATATTGACGTTCATGCTGCTGGCGGCGATTTTGAACTCGTTGACACATCCGTTCACAATCGCAACGTCAATCATCACATCGTTTGCGGGCGTGTTCATCATGATGTTCCTGTCGGGTGCGACAATGAACGTCGGCGCGATGATGGCGTTCGTTATGTTGGTGGGTCTGGTGGTTAACAACAACATTCTGGTACTGGAACCGACGATAAAGCGCATATCCGAAGGTGCGGTCGCGCGCGTCGCCCTGTGGACGGAATTGACGGATAAAAAGAACATGGTCTTGATGACGTCAATCGCCGTTATCACGGGTATGCTGCCCCAGCTGTGGTCAACCGACGGAACCAAGGTCGCGATGGCCGCGGTTATGATTGGCGGTATGCTGGCGTCGCTGATTTGGACGTTCACATTAACCCCGGCACTGTTCTTTATGTTGGAACGTACGCGTATCCGCATAAAGTTGATGCTGAAAAAGCGTAAGCGTAAAAAGTAAAAAAACGGGGCGTCGGCCCCGTTTTTAATTACTGTAATGACAGTCGGCGGTGTATTCCCATTTGCCGGTTGTGTCCGTGTCGCCCGTTCCGGCCGGCACGTAACAGTCCGTAATGACGGTTGATGCCGCCGCCGATGTCCCGGGTTCCGGACAAAGTGTGCACAGCCCGCGTTTGCCGTATGTTCCCGCCGCGCATTCGTCCGGCAAAACAATCAAAGATTGCACGCATTCGCCATAACTGGCATCCAGTACTTTGGCATTGGGGCCGCACGGACTATACGGGCCATTCATTACCAGCGTGCGGGACGAGTCGCTGCATCTTCCGCAGTTTGTAAAGTATCGTGTCCGCCCGTTATACGTGCATTCTAAGTCTTCGCAATTGTAGTAAAGGTTGCCCATGCAACATCCTAGACCGACAGGTGTAAGCGCCGCATGTCCGGCTGTTGGCGCCAGCCAGATTGCCATCAATGCGATTACCAATTTTTTCATGTCTAACCTCCTTTTTTCACGCATGAAAAAACCGCTGAATATATCAAGCGGTTGGAGGTTAGCGACTACTGTATAAATAGTGGTGGTATTCTTGTATATTCCCACGCCCTCCAACCCAGTGGCTGGAGATGCAAAACAATCGCACCGCGTTACGCCGCGCATGCATTTGCGTATACATCAGGTCGCTAAACCCCGTCATCGGAACCCCCGATGACAAAATTATGATATCAATATAAAATTTGCGGTGCAAGCAAAAGGTTGTTATAATGCCGCCGTTACAAATATTAAAAGGTTTGTTATGTTAGTAAAAAAAGACATTGTTGTATTTGATTTTGACGGAACGCTGTCGGCGCGCGACTGTAATGTGGAGTTTGCAAAATATTGCTTTCGCCATTCTGCGCGCCCGTGGCTGTTTCTGCCGTTGATGGCGGTGTGCGGCGTCGTGCGCTGGGTGAATCCCGACGGTGTTTGGTGGCGTGAAAAAATCCGCTGCTTTATGACGCCGGAAATGGTTAAAAAATTTGCCCCGGATTTTATCCGCGTGCACAAAAAGGAACGCTTTGGCTGGTCCAAGGAACAGGTCGCCGCCGAACGCGCCGCCGGTCGCACGGTTGTCCTGATATCCGCGGCGCCGGATTATCTGTTGCAGCCGTTGGTGCGCGACATCACGTTTGATGCGGTCATGTGCTCCCAGATGGAACCGTCGCGTCCGTGGAAATATAAATTTTTATGCTGGGGTAAGAACAAGGTCTGCGCACTGGACGACTGGGCGAAATCAAAAAAATATATCCCCCGCGTCGTACGCAGTTATTCCGACAGCCGCTCCGACATGCCGATGATGGAAATCGCGGCCGAGCGCGTATGGGTTGACCGTAAAACGGGTTTGAGAAAAGCCTCCTGCTGACACGTTTGGCGCGTCGCGCTATAGTGTGGGCATGGCAATATCGTTGATAGATACGTTGTTTGATTTGGTCAGTGCGGCCAGTGGCGCCCTGGTTGGTGCGATTGTGACAGGATTGTTCAATCGCAATCGTCGGCGCCAACTGACCGACCAGGTTGTTTTAGGCCGCCAGGAACTGGAAAAGGTAAAGCTGGATAACGAACGCCTGCTGGGCATAATCCGTGACCGCGAAGAAACCATCATGAAAATGGAAATGCAGATTCTGGGCCAGCGTCCCACAAAAAAACGGCGGAAATAACCCGCCGTTTGTTATTTTATGCGGTTTGCTTGAAAAGCTGTGTTTTTATTATATAATGCCTTTACAAGGACTTTGTATATGGATTATGTAAGTTTAATTATTGGATTGTTTATTGGCGGTTTACTGGGATATTTATTGCATCCTCGTGATAATTCCGATGCGGTAAACGTTGCACGTTTAGATGCTTTATTAAAGCAGCAGAAACAGGATATAGAGGCCTTGCGGGCCAAGAATGAGCTCTTGGTTGCCGAGGCCGCGGCCAAACAGCGGGAAATAGAAACGCTGACGAATGTTCGTGAAAAAATGCTGAACGACTTCAAAGCCATTTCGGTTGAGCTAATTGAACAGCAAAAAGAATCTGTTGTAGGTACACAGAAAACAGTTTTGGCACCGGTTCAACAGGAAATGAAAGATTTGAAAGAAGGCTTTGATAAACGCGTTCAGGAAATGTTGAAAAATTCTATTGAAAATAAAACGAGTATTGATGAACAAATAAAGAACATGCTCGATAAAAGTGATAATCTTCAAAAAGAGGCCAGCAATTTAGCCAATGCCTTAAAGAATAAGAAAACACAGGGCTGCTGGGGAGAAACTTATTTGGAAAATGTTTTGCAGATGCTGGGATTTGTTGAAAATGTAGATTATACCAAGGAAGAATTTTTCCACAGTGAAAATGGCGATATTCGTCCGGATTTTATCGTGAATCTGCCTAATAATAAGCGAATAATAATTGATTCTAAGGTGTCGCTGGAGAGCTATCTGAATTACGAAAATGCCGATACGGATGCAGACCGCGAACGCTATGCGGAAGAATTTATACGTGCAACCGAAAGTCATATAAATAAACTTGGGGCCAAAGATTATCAAAAGAAGGTCAAAGATTCCGGGTTGGATTATGTGTTTATGTTTATGCCGTTGGAATCGGCATATATCCTGGCTATGCGCAGGAAACCGGAACTGTATGCCGGGGCACAGATGAAAAATGTCGCGCTTATTACGTCATCGTTGTTATTCCCGATATTAAAGACCGTGGATATGTTATTGAAGCTGGATAAGCAGAACAAGAACATCTCGGAAGTAATTGAGATGGTGAACAAGCTGTATGAAAAATATGTCGGTTTTACTGAAAATTTCGCATCTGTCGGCAAAGGAATAGCCGGTGCACAAAAGGCGTATGACAGCGCATTGAAGCAGTTGACCGACGGCAGTGGAAATATATCCGGTTGGTTTGATAAAATAAAAAAGAAAAGTGGGATAACCACAAACAAAAAGATAGCGCTGGAATATAAAGATGAATAAGTTGCAAATGAAACTTTGCGGGGATTTGGTACTGCGCCAGAAATGCGACGCGGTTGCCGATATTACGCCCGAATTGCTGGGGACTTTGGACGAAATGGTGGAAATGATGCGCGCCCAAAACGGAGTCGGCCTGGCCGCGCCCCAGGTTGGCGTGCTGCAGCGCTTTTTGGTTATGATGGACCCGGACACGGAAACAGTCTATAAAATGATAAACCCGCGCATTGTGTCGCACAGTGACAAGACTGCAAATATGGAAGAGGGATGCCTATCCGTGTTGGGACCGGACAACCTGCCGGTGTTTGCGTATGTAACGCGCCCGGCATCGGTCGTTGTCGAATGGACCGATGAAACAGGCGCGGCGTGCGCCGCGGAAATGAGCGGCGTTCCCGCCCGCATTGTTCAGCACGAGACAGACCACTTGGACGGGATACTGTTCATCGACCATCTGGCATCGGTTCGCCGTGAAATGGTCATGCGCAAGGTACGGAAACGGAAATGAAATTGGTTTTAATGGGAACGAACGCGTTCGTCGTTCCAATGTTTGAAAAGATTGCGGATGCCGGCCATGAAATCATGGCCGTATTCACGCGCGCGCCGAAACCGGTCGGCCGGAAAAAGGTTTTGACGCCGTCACCCGTGCACGCATGGGCCGATGCGCGCGGCATACCGGTGTTTCACAATGTGCGCGAATATGATATGCATCCGGATATGGTTGTTGTCGTGTCGTATGGCGCCATATTGCGCGACAACGTGTTGGACAGCGCGCCGTGCATCAACATTCACCCGAGTGACCTGCCGAAATATCGCGGGCCGTCGCCGATACGCACGGCGATTTACAACGGCGACAGTGCGTCCGCCGTATGCCTGATGCAGATAACGGCGGAATTGGACGCCGGCGATGTCTATATGCGCCACGCCTTTGAAATCGGCGAAAACGATACCAATGAAATGGTTGAGGCGCGCGTTTCGGAAATCGGGGGGGAAATGCTGGTTGAATATCTGGCGAATCCCGCCGAATTTGCCCCCGTGCCTCAGCATGGAACACCGACGTTCACGCGCAAGTTCACGGGCAGCGATGAAATAATAGACTGGGCGCGTTCCCCGCGCGAAATTCATAACCAAATTCGCGCTATTGGTGCGGGACGCACAAAAATAAACGGAATTGACGTCAAGATTTTACAGACTCGTGTCGTAAACGATAAACTGGAAATATTGCGCCTGCAGCCGGCCGGCAAAAAGCCCATGGATTGGAAGAGCTTTGTAAACGGCCTGCGCGGTGCGGAAATAAAAATAGGAGAATAAAATATGGAATTTGGCGAAGATGCGAAGCCGTGTCAGTGTGGTTTGCAAAAGATTTGTAAAAACTGCGAAGCCAGCACAAAAGATTACACGACGAAAAAGACTTATTGCTGTAATCCGGCGTGGTGGTACATGGTTCTGTTCGGACCGCGGCCCGTTTCGCCAACGGATACATGCAGCAAGCACGCGCTGAAACGCGTCATGACAAGAGAGCGCTAGATGGCCACGAATGGGAAAAACATTCGCAACCCGATGTGCGGCCTGTGGCATGCGAATGTCGTGCCGTCGCACCTGAACAATAACGGTGCCTGCAAATGTATAAACTGTTTCGGCAATCACTGTCACCATTGCCCGACATATATTGAAAAGGTTGCGTCGGCGACAGAGCTGTTTGAAAAACACATTTGCGCACTTTGTATGGAATTTGTTGCGGAAAAGGGAAAATGACACGATACAGGGTCACTCTTGAATACGACGGCACGGGGCTTATCGGCTGGCAGGAAAACCGCCAGGGGCCGTCGGTGCAGTCTATTATGAAAGACGCCATCGCGGGATTTTGTGGTACCCGCCCGGACGTTGTCGCGGCCGGTCGTACGGATGCGGGCGTGCATGCGGCGGCAATGACCGCGCATTTTGATTTGGACACGAATGCGGATGCAAATACCGTTATGCGTGCGGTGAATTTTTATTTGACGGGTCGGCCGGTATCCATTCTGTCGTGTGAAATTGTGCCCGATACTTTCCATGCGCGCTTTGACTGCACCGCGCGTCATTACCGGTATGTCGTTTTAAACCGTCCGTCGGCGCCTGTCTTGATGGGCGGGCGCGTATGGTGGGTGCCGCGCAAGTTGGATATTTCCGCCATGCGCGTCGCGGCGGAAAAATTGCTGGGCAATCATGATTTCACCAGTTTTCGCGCCGTCCAGTGCCAGGCGAAAAGTCCGATAAAAACATTGGACGTATGCCGTATAACACAGCAGGGCGACGAAATAATTTTTGAGTTTTCCGCGCGCTCGTTCCTGCATCACATGGTGCGCAATATTGTCGGCACTTTGGTTGAGATAGGCCAGGGCAAGCCGTTCGATATCGACGAAATTTTCGCCGCGAAAAATCGCAGTGCCGCCGGCCCGACCGCACCGGCATGCGGGCTGTATTTTATGGGCGCGGACTATTCCATGGACGCGTCGCCGAATTCATGCGAACCCGTCCCGACGGATAAATAACAAATCCGCCGCGCAGGATTTTGTGTGCGCATTTCGGTGCGCGAATGTCAAAATAGGAAACGATATAATCAATCCCGTCATCACGGCACAGCGCGTTTATCTCGCGCGACAGCGGCACGAACTTTTGAATATACGCCAGACGGAAATTGTCCGCATCATATGTCCATACGCCACGCGTTGGGGCGCGCCGCTTGTTCGGTGTGTCGGGGCTTTCGCCGTTCAGCTGTTTCCATGTTTCAAATGCGAACATGTGGCCCGATGATTTCGCCTTGCTAAATTCCAGTTTCCCGTCATACGAAAACGCAACCAACCCGTGGTCCGGTGCGGCATAGAATACAGGACGCGGATTTGTCGCCGTTACAATAATTCCTGCCACAATCAATAGGCCGCCGAATAAATAATTTATCCGATGGCCCAAATCTGTCCGACGGATAAACATGATGCATAAAAATCCAATGATAATCAGCACCATCGCGCTGTTCGGAACATGCGGCATGACAATGTTTGCGTACGGAATTTCGGATATTCCGCGCGCCAGGGCCAGCGTCTTTGCATACAGCGCGTCCGCAATCCCCAGCGGCCAGTTCCAGCCAACTGTCGCCGTAATGGTCCCGACCACCACCAGCGGCATTACCGCAAACGAAAACACCGGCAATAAAACCAGGTTACCAATCAGCCCGTATGTCGGCATCAGATAAAAGTGCGCGGTCACAAACGGTGCGGTAAATATTGTCGCGACCAAGGATGTTGCAGCGGCCGCATAAATCGCATATCCGATTTTCCCGATGCGCGTCGTCCGATTGGATTTGCGCGAACTCCAAAACCATATCAGACCGAATATCGCGGAAAACGACAGTTGAAATCCGGGTTGCATGACATAGTACGGATTGATAATAAATATAATGCAAAACGCGATGCATATGTTCCGCATGGACAGTGCGTTGCGTCCGATAATAAACGCCGCGAATACCAGCGTCGTCATCAGAAAAGCGCGAATGGTCGCGACGTTCATTCCCGATATCATTAAATAAAACAGCAATCCCACCCACGCGCAGCACAGTGCGGGAATGCGTGCCGGAACGCGGCGCGTTATGTACGGAATCATTCGGAATATGCAGAAAAATATTGCAAACAGCCACCCCGATACCAGCGTCATGTGAAATCCGCTGATTGACCATACGTGCCCGATTCCAGCCGCGGTCCATATCGCGCTTTCGTCGCGCGGTATCGAATTTTTATACCCCAGCACCAGCGTATCTGCCAAAAATGATTGCGCCCGGTTATGCAGATAATCGCGCAACGCGTTAAAACCGCCGCCGCCTGCGCGCGCCGTGACGGTGTAATCGGCGATGAAGCCTGTCGCGCTAAGCCCGTTGAAATACGCCCAGCGTGCGTAGTCAAATGTCTCGGGGGCGTATGACGGTGCGGGCGGGAACAGACTGGCCTCGGCGCGAATGCGGTCGCCGATTGCAATGTCCGCAACCTCTTCGCCGACGTTTAATCGAACGGTTGCATTTTTGCGTGACGTTGATTTTATCTGCTCGGCCGGAATGGAAATAAACAGTCTTGTTTTGTCGGGTGTGTAATCGATTTGCTCAACCCGCCCCTCTATTTCCACGCCCCGCATTGGGTAATAAATTCGCGGTGTTGCGATTATATGCGTGTACAGAAGTGCGTAAGCCATTCCAAACAGAAATATCGCACCGGCCCGCGCGACGTATTTGTTGTGGCGTATTATGCCAATCGCGACGGCCGTCGCGGCCGCTGTCGCAGATATGGCGCATGTAATGTTTGATGCGGAAAAGTATGCCGCCGCGCCCAGCGCCATTATAAACGGCACCCACAGGAAAGCGTTTTGATATTGCGCTCGCAGCCATTGTTTCATGGGCTTATTATAGGAATTTGTGCGCAGTGCGCGCAACGGCAAAAATTACCGTTTGCCAAAAATAAAATCGTTTTGCGCGGTAAGTGCAATCAGCGCGTCTACATCGTCGTCCGGGGACGACTTTTGGCGTATTGTCTTGCCGCACTTTTCACATTTGTGCGTTATTATAAATCCGTCGGCCGCGGGCCCGGCGGCCACGGGGCGCATCATGGCGCCGCAATCGGCGGCGCGGTCGCCCGGATTGTTGTCCACATGCCGCGACCACAGGCACCGCGGACAGTGGTTTGTATATCCGTTTCCACGAACAACTGCGCCGCAATGGGCGCAGTTGAAATCCTCGATTACGCGGGTGAATTTTTTCATTATATCCCCAGCGCGCTGCGATACATTTTGGTCAGTTCGTCCGCCTCGTCCAGTTCATCCGGGTCCAGCTTGCGCAGACGTATCATCTGGCGGATATATTTGGGGTCGAATCCGGCGGATTTGGCCTCGCTATAGATTTCCTTGATATCGGCGGCAATTGCGGCGGTGTCTTCGTTTAATTTTTCAATGCGTTCTATAATCGTCAGCAACTGCTGGTTGTCAATGGCGCCGTGGTTTGCGTTTTTCATGAAATTTCCCCTTGTTTATTCCAGAACTTCATGATATACCATAAAAGCTAAAAATCAAGAAAAACAAATTTAACAAGCAAGGATTGGATTATGAAAAAATTCACAAAAATCACTTCCTCCATCGGTCCGAAAAGCAGCAGCCCGGAAATGTTGGAAAAAATGATTGCGGCGGGCGTAAATGTATGCCGCTTGAACTTCAGCCATGACGGCGGCGACGTCCAGGGTGCAAAAATCGACGCGGTTCGTGAAATTTCCGCGCGCACCGGCAACCCGGTTGCGATTCTGGCCGACATGCAGGGCCCGAAACACCGTATCGGCAATTTTGAAACCGAAGACAAATTCCCGATTAAGCCGGGCCAGAAATTCGTGTTCGATTCCGATCCGACGCCGGGTAATTCCAACCGTGTTCAGTTGCCGGATATGGACGTTATCCATTCTTTAAAGGCGGGCGACCGTATTTTGTTGAACGACGGCAAAATCGAAATGCAGGTTGAAAAGGTAAACGCCGACAGCATTGAGGCGATTGTTATCCGTGGTACGGAAATCTGGTCCCGCCGCGGCTTCAACCTGCCCGATACCGAGGTTGCGACATCCGTTCTGACCGCCAAAGACCGTGGCGACTTGGAATATGTTTTAACCAAGAATCCGGACTTCGTTGCGATTTCCTTTGTTCAGAAACCCGAAGACGTATTTGAAACACGTGAATTTATCAAGGCGCGTACATCGCACCCGGTAAAAATCATTGCTAAAATCGAACGTCCCCAGGCGGTTGAAAAAATCGAGGCCATCGTTGACGCGGCCGACGGCATTATGATTGCCCGCGGCGACCTGGCGGTAGAGGTTCCGTTTGAAAAAGTTCCGGCGATTTCCCGTCGTATCGTGCGTCTGTGCCGTGAACGTAACAAGCCGGTTATCATGGCGACCCAGATGCTGGGCTCCATGGTCAGCAGCGATTTCCCGACCCGTGCGGAAATTTCCGACATTGCGACCGCGGCGTATCTGCACGTTGACTCTACAATGACGTCCGAGGAAACAACCATCAGCGAAAATCCGCCGTTCGTTGTTGAAACAATGGCAAAGATTTTGGCGAATGCCGATATGGACTCAATCGAAAACGACCAGGATTGGTCCGATGTCGAAGACCTGGCGGAAAACGACTGGTCCCTGTCCGTTGCGGTTATGGCGGAATTGAACGACGCTGCGGCAATCGTTGTGTTTGCAAATGACACGACGGCTGCGACGGAAATTTCCTGCCGTCGTCCGAACATGCCGATTATCGCCGTATGCGACAAAGACTATGTCGCAAACCAGTTGGCGTTGTCGCGCGGCGTTCGTCCGATTTATGATGCGAAACTGTTCGCGTCGCACGATGCGGCCGCGGCGGCGTCTAAATGCGGCATCAACGGAACCCTGGTTTCCGTATGCGGCGAAAAGCGCATTGTCGCATTGGTAAAATAATCGCAAGATTTTTTCGGTTGTGATTATATCCGCCCTTGACCCAAAGGGCGGATTTTTTGTAGCATTCATAGCATGAGGGTAAGATTTCATCATATTTTTGCATTGGCGATTGCGTTAATGCCGACCGTATCCGCGGCGGCGGGATATCGTGCGGCGATGGTTGCCGACATGGACACGGGCCGCGTTCTGTATTCTGAAAATGCAAACGATTTGAACTACCCGGCCAGTTTAACAAAAATCATGACGCTGTATTTAACGTTCGACGCGTTGGAGCATGGGCGCCTGCACCTGGACGATTATCTGATTGTGTCACAGTCTGCGGCCAATGCGTCGCCGGTAAAATTGGGTCTGGCCGCGGGCAGCAAGATAACGGTCGAAGATGCGATAAAGGCCGTCGCCGTCGTGTCGGCGAACGACGTCGCGCGCGTTCTGGCCGAAAATTTAAAGGGCGGGAAAGAGGGAAACTTTGCCTCGCTTATGACGCATGTCGCGGGTGAAATTGGACTGCAGCGCACAAATTTCGAAAATTCGTCGGGTCTGCCGAATGATGACCATATGTCAACCGCGCGCGATATCGCGTTACTGTCAATGGCCGTGTACAAGCATTTTCCGCAGTATTGGAAATATTTCGGCATAAAGACATGGACATACAACGGCAAGACTTATACAAACGGCAACCGTTTGCTGGGCTCGTATCCGGGATGTGACGGAATGAAAACCGGTTTTACGAACAAGTCGAAATATTCATTGGTCGCCACCGCAAAGCGTGACGGTCATCATTTGATGTCTGTGGTGCTGGGGGCGGAGAATAAGGATGTTCGCGCCGCCGTCGCAACCAATATGTTGAACAAAGGGTTTAATATGCTGGGCACCGGTGCTGCACCGGTTGTAAAGGCGACGCCGGTCGCGCCGCCTGCGTCCGCGTCCGCGGTGCAGTCGCCGGCCCCGAAAAAAAGTGCGCCCGTATATTCCGCCGGCGCCGCCGGTGTTCAGTTCGGTGCGTTTTCGTCCGACGCGGCGGCCCGTCAACAGGTTGCGCGCGTCAAACAGTCCGTGGGTGTGACGCCCGTAATTGAACCGACCGGTTCGGGCATGTATCGCGTGCGTGCAAACGGGCTGTCCGATGCGGCGGCGGCGGATTTAAAATCGCGTGCGTCGGCCGCTGGAATTGATTGCTATATTTTTCATTGATGTTATTATTGGGGCGTTATGAACTCAAAGATAGAAAAGCTTATCAAACAATTTGCAAAGCTGCCGCGTGTCGGTGCCCGCGGGGGCCAGCGTATCGTGCTGTCCCTGCTGCAGGATAAAACAGGGCGCGCATCGGCATTGGCCGCGGCGTTGCAAGATGCGGCCGCATCAATTGCGCCGTGTCCGGTGTGCGGTGTGTTAACCGATTGCGATGCGGGCTCTTGCGAATTTTGCCGCGACGGTGCCCGCGCAAACGGCCAGTTGTGCGTTGTTCGCGACTTGGCGGACGTTTGGACATTGGAAAAGGCGTCCGTGTTCCGTGGCCGGTATCATATTATCGGCGGATTGTTGTCAGGCGCGGCCGGAACACTGCCGGACGATTTGAATATCGCGTCGCTGCCGGCGCGCATCGCAAATGAAAACATATCGGAAATAATTTTTGCACTGCCCAACACGGTTGAGGGGAAAACGACACAGCATTATGTTATGTCGGTTATCGGTGAGGCGGCGAATGTCGGATTTTCCGAATTGGCGTCGGGCGTTCCGCTGGGCGGCGATTTGGATTATATTGATGACGGTACATTGACACTGGCATTCGGGGGACGCAAGGCTTTATGACGGACACAATCAATTCTTTGCCGCCTGTTGCGGTCATGATGCGCGATGCCGGACTGGAACCGAAAAAGCAATTCGGCCAGAATTTTTTGTTTGATTTGAATTTGACCGGTCGCATCGCGCGCAGCGTACCGGATATTGCGAACACCACCGTGATAGAGGTCGGACCCGGCCCCGCGGGATTAACGCGTGCATTGCTGGCCGCCGGTGCGCCGCGCGTCATCGCGATAGAGAAAGACACCGCCACGGAACCGATATTGTCGCGCGTATCCGCGGCATCCGGCGGGCGTCTGGATGTCATTTACGGCGATGCGCTGAAAACGGATTTCGCCGCCATCGGTGTCGATGAATACGCCGTGTGCGCAAACCTGCCGTATAATGTTGGGACGGAATTGTTGATTGGCTGGCTGCAGATGATTGCGGCGGGCGCAAAAATAAAATCCATGACCTTAATGTTTCAGCGCGAGGTGGCCCAGCGTATCGTCGCGCGCGTGGGTGACATGCAGTATGGGCGCCTGGCGGTGCTGGCGTCGTTAATCGCCGATTGCCGCATATTGTTTGATGTTCCCAACACCGCATTTGTTCCAAAGCCAAAGGTTCAATCCGCCGTCGTCCAGATAATTCCAAACGACAACAAAATCGCGCGGATAAAAAATTTGGAAAATGTTGAAAAGGTAACGGCGCGCCTGTTCGGTATGCGCCGAAAAATGATACGCGGAATAATACCGGGCGTACCGTGGGAACGTTTTGGGTTAACCGGCACGGAACGTGCCGAGGAACTGCCGCCGGAAAAATTTCTGGAACTGGCTGAAAACATAATGCTATAATACATGGGTAAAGGGAGAGGGAAATGTCATTATCCGTATTGATATTTTTTGCCATATTGTTTGGTCTGGTGTTCATGCTGCGTGCGGCGCGTATCGGAACGGTTGTCGCGTTTTTGTTCGCCGGCGTTCTGTCGGGGCCGTTTGTTTTGAATCTGTTCCAGTTGACCGACACTTGGACGTTCCTCGGGGATTTGGGTATAATCTTTTTATGGTTTAATATCGGCCTGCAGATAAACATGAAACGCCTGTGGCAGATGAAACGCACCATATTCGGATTTGGTGCAGCCCAGGTCATGATGGTTGCCGTGATGCTGTTCCCGATACTGCATACACTTACGTCTTGGACAATAATGGGAACGATAATGGTTGCGCTGCTGCTGGCGATGTCCAGTACGTCCGAAGACCTGCAGCTGTTGGCCGACCGTGACGAATTAAACACAGACATGGGGCATCAGACGTTTTCAATTCTTTTGTTTCAGGATTTGCTGTCGATTCCGTTGCTGGCGATGCTGCCGGTGTTTGCGGGCCGCTCGTTTAATCTGGGGGCGACGGCGATTGATATTCTGGTTTTGTCCATCGGATTGATTTTGGGTGTCGTTGTTGTCGGGCGGTTGATATTAAACCCGCTGTTGCGCATGGTTGCCAAATTAAAAAGCAAAGAGGCCTTCCTGCTGGTCATCATGTTGACGATTGCCGTCTGGGCTGTCGCAATGGGGGCGCTGGGCCTGCCGGCGGGTCTGGGCGCGTTCTTGGCCGGTATGCTGATGTCTGAAACGATTTACCGTCACCAGATAAGCGCCGAAATTTCACCTTACTCCATGCTGTTCTTGGCGCTGTTCTTTGTATCGCTGGGAATGGGATTAAACCTGCCGTTTTTGATGGAGCGCTGGTACTGGATTTTAATCGGCCTGGGCGGCTTGATTGCAATAAAGTTTTTGGCAATATTCATTGTTGCGCGCGTGCGCGGCGTGCCGGATTATGACGCGACCAAGATTGCGCTTATCCTGGCCCAGGGCGGTGAATTCGGCCTGCTTATGTTGCAGACCATGAAGCAGGGCGGCATAAACGCAATCCCTGCGCCGCACGAAGAAATCCTGGCGGCGATAATAATCCTGTCGATAATAATGACGCCGCTGTTGTTGGCCGTGTACGATTTCCTGCAGCGTCGGGGCAAACTGTTCCCCCAGCGCCACCCGCGCAAGATTACCGAGATGCAGTCGGACGTTGTCCCCCAGGTTATAATCTGCGGATTCGGGCGCGTCGGCCAGATTGTGGCGGAAATGCTGGCCGCTCAGAAAATCCCGTATGTCGCGCTTGATTTAAGCGTCAACGCCGTTATGGTCGGGCGCGAGGCCGGATATAACGTCGTGTACGGAAATTCTACAACAGCGGATGTTCTGCGCAGTTTCGGATTGGCGCCAAAGAAAACGCGCGCGGTTGTTGTTGCGCTGGACAATGCGACGACGGCGCGTGAAACGGTGCTGACCATAAAATCGATTGCGCCGCGTGTAAAAATATTCGCACGCGCCCGCAATCTGGCGGATTCAAAATTGCTGTTGAAAGAGGGCGTGGCCGAAGCACTGCCCGAAACGATGGAATCCTCGTTCTCTTTGGGGTACGGCCTGTTGGAGCATCTGGGCGTTTCCGACGCACGGATAGATGCGCTGTTGGCCGATATGCGTGCAAATAATTACGAGAAACTAAACACAATATCCGAAGCGCGCTGACAATCGCCCCAAACGGGGCGATTATTATTTGCTTTTGCGCGTGCGTGTGTTATATTTTCATCTGGTAAAAGGAAAGGTATATGAAAAATATGTTAAAGCTGTTGGCGGTTGTCGCCGGCGTAATCGTATTGGACCAGATATCCAAGGGATTTTTAATTTATCTTATCACGGGCGGCGTGCCATTGTCGGGCGCGGCGTGGGAAATCGTGCCGGTGCCGTATTTGATGGCCCATGTCACAAGCTTTTTTAACATTGTATTCACATGGAATCCGGGCGCGTCGTTTTCGTTGTTCCGCGCACTGGGCGAGGTGGCGCCCCTGCTTATAATAATCGCAACCGGCGCGATAATCGGCTTTATCGGATACTATGCGCTGCGTCGCGCAAGCGCGGCCGAGCGGCTGCCGCTGGCCCTGATTCTGGGTGGTGCAATCGGCAATTTGATTGACCGTGTGCGTTTCGGCGCAGTTGTGGATTTCTTGGATTTTCATATCGGTACGCTGCATTGGCCGGCCTTTAATGTCGCCGATATTTGCATTTGCGTGGGCGTCGCCCTATATATACTTAACTGGTTTATCGCGCGCCGCGGCGCCGCAACAAAAGGTGGTAAATAATCATGGTAAAATATTTGGATAACAAACCGTCCGGTTTTCGCCAGTGGAACGCTGCCCGTGACGGGGAAAACAAAAAATCCTGGCTGTCTTCGTTTTTATGGTGGTTTGCGATATTTGTCGCATGTTGGTGGTTAATCGGCATATGGATGCGCCCGGCGGCGGACAAAAATGTCGCCACCACTGACGCGCCGGCGCCCATGGATATCTCGGCGGTGCCGGTATCGGAAATTTCCGCGGATAAAATAAAGTACGACGTTCAGGGGCTGCGCGTCTCGAACGTGTCGCTCAACGATTTCGTCGCAAATGCGGCGGGGGATGCGCGTGTTGTGCTGTTGCCCGCGGACCAGGGCGCATTTACAGAGGTCGGCCTGCTGTCCCAGAATACGATTGTTCCCGCCGCGAATACAAAATGGAATGTTGCGGGTGACGACATGGTTTGGCGCAACAGCGCCGGCGTTGAGTTTCGCCGCAACATTACGACCGACGGATATGTAATCACGCTGGCCGATACCGTTAAAAACAACAGCGCCGCCGCCGTCGCCGTCGCGCCGTATGCGCGCATGGTGCGTTCTGATGCGGACGCCGCGACGGCCGGTGTTTATACCGGGCCTATTGCATATGCAAACAATGACGTGGAACACGAAAGCTGGCGCGCGCTGAACAAGAAATCGTACGCATACACAACGACGAACGGTTTTGTCGGCTTTGCGGACCAGTATTGGGAAACGGTTGTCTCGGTTGACCGCCCGGACCAGACGATGCGCACGAAAAAAAGCGCTGACAAGTACGAGGCGGACACCGCCGCCGCCGCGGTCACGATTGCCCCGGGCGATACGGCGACAATCGTCACGCACCTGTTTGCAGGCCCGCGCGACCAGTCCGTGTTGAACGGCGCCGCGCCGAAAATCGCCGGCATAAACAAGACCGTCGATTACGGCTGGTTCTGGTTCTTGGCGCGCCCGATGCTGTGGCTGCTGAATGCGATACATTCGGTCGTGATGAATTACGGCATCGCAATTATCATTATGACGATACTGCTGCGCCTGCTGATGTGGCCGTTGACGCGCAAGTCTTATACCTCAATGGTCGCCATGCAGAAAATGCAGCCTGAAATTGCGCGCATACAGAAACTGTACGCCAATGACAAGGCGCGCATGCAAATGGAAATGATGCGCGTGTACCAGGCGAACAAGACGTCGCCCATGTCTGGATGCCTGCCGATGCTGCTACAGATTCCGATATTCTTTGCATTGTACAAGGCGTTGCTGATATCGGTTCCGATGCGCGGCGCGCACTTCCTGTGGATACGCGATTTGGCGGCGATGGACCCGTACTTTATCCTGCCCGTCTTAATGGGGGCGACCATGTGGCTGCAGTCATATTTGCAGACGCCGAAATCGGCCGGCGCGGGCAATGACGCCGTTGCGCAAAGCATGCGAATGATGAAGTGGATGCCGGTTCTGTTCACAATATTGTTTGCGTGGATGCCGGCGGGCCTGGTCCTGTACTGGACGGTGTCCAATCTGTTCGGAATAGGGCAGATGTGGCTGATAAAAAAGCGCAGTGCAAAATAAAACAAAAGGCCCCGCACGGGGCCTTTTTTATTTGTGCAAATGCATGTACAAACCGTCCGGTGTCAGCAGCCATGGCGCATGTATTCGCAATGCCCGCTTTGACAAATCGACGCATGTTAATGCGCCGTCGCATTCAAATCCGTTTGGCGCGTCGCACGGCATATATACAAATCGCCATCCGGCCGCGCGCAATCGTCGAATACCGTGCATGTTGATATCTATTTTTGCAATGCGTCCCGGTGCGGTGAACTGATACATAACCATGTTTCGACCCGCCGGAATGATTGGGGCGCAATGCTTGAATCTGCGGCATATTATACGCGGAAGAATTTTAGAGGTTTTCTCTGAAAATGCGATGATTACCATATTTTGATACCTGTCTGTTGATGATAGTGTTTTTTATTCAATCCAGCCTCGTGCGCTCGCCTCTGATTCCAGAGTCTGCATCGCCGTGCGCCACAGTGCGGCGGCTTTGTTTTCCGTCCATATATGCTGGTGCGGTGCGCGGCGCCGGTCGCCGAACTGTTTCATTACGCGCAGCTGCTCGTCGCTGATGCGGCCCGCCAGATACAGTTTTGTTATCAGCGTTTCGACATCGATAAGCTCGCATATGCGGCGCGATTGGTTTGCGCACATGCGGCAGTGAATGTATCCGGCCCGGATTGATTTTGAATACAAGAACCAGAACCACAGCTGCTCCGCATTTTGGAATTTCTCTGCGTTGATAAAGGTCTTTGCTGTTTGCGATGTCATATGTTTTCTCCTTAGCTAGTATGACGGTGTTGCATTTGATATATAACTTAAGAATAGAATCCTGTGAATTATTACAACCAATGGTTGAACTGCGAATCGGAAATCTGATTCGTTAAGCGTTTTTTAGATTCGATAAGCGAATCGCCGTAAATCACCGAATCGTGTGTTTTTATATCGGCGGCGCGCGCGCATAAAAAAAAGCGCGCCGAATGGCGCGCAAAAAAGCTGCGTGTTTAATTTTCATTTCTATAAATTCATCTTGCTCATCATCATTGTTTTTCATTTAAAATCCCCGCCGCAGCGGGGATTGGTTTACAGTATCGGCGGGAAACAGTCGCCACCCGTTTCAGGGCAACAGTTAAACCCTTGGTCGCCCATGTCCGTGTATATTTCACCGGTACAGCAACCGTTGGCGTCCGGATTGGTTCCGTCTTCGCATGTGATTGTCGCCGGTGCCTCTTCCTTTGGCAGTGTCTGGAACGGATTTACAATCGCCCCGGTATCATCGTCATATGTCAGGCCCAGTACTTTTTCATTATAGTCTTTGGTGCCGACGCCACCCGTATTGGCAATGCTGTTTGTATTGCTGGCCGATTGCTGGTTTTGCCACAGCGCCTCCTGCTTTGCATTGTTAATCGCCTTGTATTGACTGGACTGGCAATAGAACAGAACAGAACTATAATCAAGCCCCGCTTCATTGATTAGCTGTTCCATACCCGCGGCCAATTTACCGTCCTTGTATCCGACGCAGTATTGGGCCCAGTTAAAGGAACGCACCTGACCCGTCCATGAACCGTCGCTATAATCCGGTACGGCATCACTGGCTTGATCACGACGCCGGTCTGTTGAATATTCCTTGATTGCACATTTCTTTCCTGTGCTGGCGGCACCGGTGCCACATGTTACCTGCAAATCCATCGGAGAATATACTGTGATACGTGTCCCCGCCGCAATAGAGAATGGCGGTGTTGTGTTATCCATCATATCGACCAACAGCTTTTGTGCAACCTGGTTCCACGCGGTGATAATTTCATTTTTTGCCAGTTCGGACGAGCGCACAGTACCGCTTTGCACAACGGTATTGTTGTCCAAATCAATTTGATTTACAAACTTGTCCGCAACCGGCGCAATCATGTTCACCGCCGCCGGCACAATCGCGGTCAGCATCGGCATAACAAACTGCTCCAGGTAATCCGTGCTGCCACGCCCCGGAACGCCTGTGCGTCCCTGTGCGTCGGCTGAGAACGGATCCTGAGCCTTGCTTTGGAAATTGAATTCCACACCGTTCGGCAAAATAAACTGGTACCAGCGGATATCCATACGACCGATGGATGTGTATGGTCCCGGCAATTTACCTGTCACATAACCCATCAACAGGGTGCCGGCCGGAATAACAACCGTGCGTCCGTTGTCGGCATAAACGTTGCGGTCAACCGTTGCGCGCACCGGCAAAGTGTTATTGGCCAAAGCCTCCGGGTCTGCGCGTATTTCAGATACTATTGTTGCCGGAATCGGTTTATATTGGCGCAGAATAAAGCTGCGGTCATATGGCATTGTATTTGTTACGGAGCCGCCACTGGAATCAAAACTGACCTCTGTCGGCGCCTCGCTTATCTGCATACCGCTGACCGCATTGTTGTTAATCGCCATTGTGCCGACCGGCGCCACGTCGATATCGGCGGCGACACTCGATTTTTTAGTCGGTGCCGAAGACAGTTGCGGCAACGCCCCACCCGATATGGTGGAATAACCGATATGTTCCGCATCGGTGCCGATTTTCTTTGACGGGTCCTTTATGTCCGTGATAATGCCGTTGTCCGGATTGTATGTTCCGGTCGGGCTGTCACAGTTTTTGTCGGAAAACGGGTGGAAATAATACGCACCGCGTTCCGGTTTTATCCAACCGATTTGACGCCCAGACGCATTATATCCCGGAAAAGCAAAGTCAGAGCAGGATTCCGCCCGTGCCGCAGGCGCAGGTTCTGGCTCCGCCGCAGGTGCGGGCGCCGGCTTTGGCGCGGGCGCGCTGATAACCGGCAATGCCGGGGCGATTGCCTCTATATCCTGTTTGATTTCTTCTTTTATCGGCTGGGGCGCTGTCGCCGGTTCCGGAATCGGTTCCGGCTCTGGCTCTGGTTCCGGTTCTTTTACCGGTGCCGGTGCGGGCGCCGGCTTTACCGGTTCGGCTTTCTTTTCGCCGACCGCGCCCAGCACCATCGTTATTTTTTCCGTTTTTTTCAGACTGTCCGTCTCTCTCGCACCGCGCCAGTCTACAAACAGTGACGCGCCGGTTGGGGCCATGGCGACCGTCGGTGCGTATTTTACGGTTATTCTGCAACCGTGGTCTTTGTCTATGATAAGTGTGTCGGTCGAGCACTGTTCGGATATCGACAAACCGTCTATATTGCTGTTCAGCCGCGGCTTCAGAATTTTCACTGGCGCGCTGGCGGTTATTATGTATTCTTCAGTCCGTGTGGCGTCCACCGGCGTGTCCGACCAATCCAGCGTTCCCGTCGGGTCCACGAATAATTGCAATTTGCTGTCGTTCGGCTCTTTTATATCCTCGGCCTTTTTGCGCCAGCCGCCCACCAACAGCGTCAATAGAATCAGCACGATTACAAACGCCGCCGCCAGCAGCAGCCATTGCACATGCTTTGGCGTGGTCTTGCGCAAATCTGAAAATTGCTGTTTAATTTTGCTCATTTGATACTCGTTATTCGCTACTCGTTATTCGATATAGGTTGCTCTGGTGTTTCGCATCAGCCCGCTTAACATCTGCAATATGCTGTCCATTTGTTTTAATAATTCTTCCGCCGTGTTCTGTGCGATAAACTTTAAATCTCTCGCAAGTGTTATTTGGTATCTCAGCTCTGCCGCCGAGCCTCGTGATATTCCAATAAAGTGTATTGTTTCGCCCGATGTTTTTCTAGCTGCGCCTTCAGCTAAATTTGAATTTATTGACACTGCGGCGCGTCTCATTTGTGATACCAATCCGAATATTTCGCTTTTTGGGAATTTTTCAGTCACGGCATAAACGGACAAGGTAATTTGATGCGCCTTTTTATAAACATCAAGGTCTTGTATCAGCAATACTTGTATCCCCCTTCCTAAATCACGAATACGAATTTCGAATCACGAATATCGCCCACTTACTGAATCCGAACAACACTGCAGCTGGCGCCGCTGAATTTCAGCAGCTGGTCGCACAGCTTCTGCGCCGTGTCAATATCGCTCATCGGTCCGATGCGCAGACGGTACAGGCGCGCCGTCGATGAAGCCGCGCCCAAATCGCCGACACCCTGTTCGTCAACGGCAAAGAATACCATGTCCTTGTACGGCGTCAGCAGACCCTGGCCGTCTTCACCGCTGAACTTGGCCAGCAAGCCGGTCCAGTAATCGTCCAAAGCCTTTACCGATGTATCGGATTTCAGTTCAACCGCAACACCGCTTTGATTGCTGGTAATCAGCGGAATGTTCGACTGTGGCAGATAGCTGCCTGCGGTAACGCGTTCTGTCGGCATCATCGTTACGCCCGACGCGGTCGCAACCGCACCGCCGGCCAATGAGGCCTGGCCGTATGCGGATTGGCCGTATCCCATCGGCATGTATGTGCCGGCGCCGGTTGCGGCGCTGGCATTTTGTCCGACGTATATCGGGGTGCCTGTGTAATTTGTTCCGGCCATGTTCATGGCGTTGACATCCATCTGATATGCAATATTGTTCAGCGATTGATTCGACATCATTGATTGTGCAACATTCGCCTCCGCCAGTGCCATGACAGACGCTGTATCCGCAATCAGGAACGGCTTTTCACGCTTTTTGATGCATACGATACGCTGGCCGCTGCGCAGAATCATGTCGCCGACCGACTCTACAATCAACAGACGTCCGTCTTCGCCGTCCGTGCGGAATCCGACCGGGGATTCGCCCCCCTCAACCAACAGGGACACCACCGGACGCTGGGTCATTGCGATAACCTTGTCGCCAAAGTCAATGTATGTGAATATGCGGTCGCGCCATACGCGTTCCGGCGCGATTACGTAATCGTCCGGATTGGGTACGAATATATCCAGGTCAAAACGAAATTCCGACGGGTCGATTTTCATGGATTTTATCCATCCGTAATCTTCGCCGTCAACGCCGACCGTACTGGACGCGTTCGACTTTTTTGCAAATATGGAATTCATGCTGCCTGCGGCCGCGGCGGTTGTGTCGGCGGACATTGGCAGTGTCGCGTTCCCGTCAAGCACGACGTCAACCTGGGAATATGTAATTTCGCTGGAGTTGGACGGCTCCGCGCGCAGGTAAAACAGATATGTGTTTCCGGATTTGCCCTGAACAATCATGTTAGTGTCGCCGCCCTGGGTCGCGCTCTGCGGGCTGATGAACATTGTACGCGAGCCTTGGACCGCGTCAATGTTAAACATTGCGTTGTTCCCGACGATAACGTCGGCAATCTGTTCGCCGTTCGGCAATGTTATCATTGTCGCCATCCCGTTGCGCAGCTTTATCGGCAACACGCTGCCCGCGGCCCAGCTAAGCTGAGCATAGCCCGGCTTTGTACTGCCGGCGGCCATGTTGGCGTTCGGATTGTCCCACGCGGTCTGCGCGGCAACGGCGGGCGTGCCTGCAACGCATATCGCCCCCAGGCAGAATATAGAAATATTTAATTTAATTGCGCTTGCGAATGTCATTCCAATCCTTCCCTTGCTCAGAACGTGGGCTTTATTCGAAATTCAGCGGGTCGCCGTTTCCGCTTTGTATTTCATATCGGCTAACGCGTATCCCCAGCGGGTTGTTCAGCCTTTCGCCCCATTTTATGGTTGTTTCGTCTTCCTTTTCCAATTCCATTATGATTTTATATTCTTTCCGTGGCAGTTGTCCATCATTATTTGCACATATATAGTTAAAAGTCGCCTCCCACGTTAAACCGTCCGCACGATACTTGCGCACGCCGCCGGCCGGGAACTCCACCGTGCAGGACATGTCGATGATTACATCGGAATACATCAGCGCCTCACGCATTGCGGTGTTGGCGAATTCTTCGAATACGGCGGGTGTCGACCACATGTTGACGACGCCGTCGTCGCCGTTGCCCCATTTGCGCTGCATGACATTGGCGTTTCGAACGATTTCATTGCGCGCCTTGACGTATTCTTTTACAAACGACTGCAGATACAGTTCGGTCGTGTTGATTTTGTCGGATTTCAGCGGCATGGCGTACAGGCGCACCTCCATGTCCGGGCGTGGCTGCGTGGTCAGAAAAAACACCTGGGGCCGGTCCAGCGGGAACAGCTGCCACAACGTCACCCCCAGCGTCCCCAGCACAACCAGGGCCGTTGCAAACACAAAGGTCATAAGCCTTGACAGCAAAACAGGTGGTTCAACGCGTTCCGGCACTCGATCTCCCTCTTCGATGATTTATTTGATTGTAGAAAAAAAATTATAATCCCTGCAAGCGAAAAAAAGCAAAAAATCGCTTTCTTGGGGAATTTTTGGCATGTTTTTTTAGATATTTGCATCAATGTATTGTTTTTGTGTGCTTTTTTGCTTGCAGGGGGCAAGATAAAATCTTATAATACTTTCCGCTTGATTTTCCGTGTGCGTGTGGTATTGTAGCGCAGACTATGTTGGCGCATATGCGGCAAAACAGGTATAAAAAGGGGCATAGTTCAACGGTAGAATATCGGTCTCCAAAACCGCGGATGAGGGTTCGATTCCTTCTGCCCCTGCCAATGAAAAATGCCGGATTTATAGGCAAAAGCAGACGGAACAGGGCGAGATTTGTTTATGAAAAAAATACTGGAATATATTAAATCTGTGCGCAGCGAATGGTTTAAAATCGTATGGCCGTCGCGTGACAGTGTTATTCGTGCAACTATTATGATTCTTGTGTTTTCCGGTCTGGCAGCGTTGTTCTTTTTTGTCGTTGACAGTGCGTTGAACGCAATTGTCGGCTGGATATTCTAATAGCGTCAGGGGGCGAAATATAATGGAAGGCAATATGCAGTGGTTTGTCGTAAATGTTCATACCGGGTGCGAGGACAAGGTTGCGCGCGGTCTGCGTGAACAGATTGACAAGCGTCGTTTGAATGCTTTGTTTGGTGAAATTTTGGTCCCGACCCGCGAAGTGACAGAGATTAAGGGCGGCAAACGCGTAAAGTCCGAAAGAAAATTTTTCCCGGGCTATATCGTTGTTCAGATGGTTATGAATAACGAAACGTTTTCCCTGGTAAAATTGATGCCTCAGGTTGTTATGTTCTTGGGTGCCAAGAACAAGCCGATTGCGGTCAGCGAAGAAGAAGCGCGCCGCCTGCTGCGCCAGGTGGAAGAGGGCAGCGTGGTTACCGAAGACGTTGAATACGAGGTGGGCCAGGAAGTGCACGTTATCGACGGGCCGTTCGCCGGCTTTAACGGTATCGCGTCCGAGGTTGACAATGTAAAACAGAAAATGACGGTTACAATTCTGGTGTTCGGTCGTGAAACCAGCGTTGAACTGGAATTTGAACAGGTTGAAAAGATTTAACAACCGACCGAGTTTTTGGATTTTTGCGAAATGTCTTCGTTAAAAATCCGGCGGTAGATGCGCCACATCGTACCGCGACACTAACCAAAAAAATGGAGTGAAAAAATGGCAAAGAAAGAAGTTAAGGGATTGGTCAAACTGGTCGTCCCTGCAAAACAGGCAAATCCTGCGCCTCCGATTGGACCGGCGTTGGGTGCGGCGGGTGTTAACATCGCCGAATTCTGCAAACAGTTTAACGACAAGACTGCTGATAAAACACCGGGTATGCCTATCCCGTGCATAATCACTGTTTATACTGACCGCAGCTTTGAATTTATCATGAAGCTGCCGCCGGTGTCGTACTATATCAAAAACGCATTAAAGCTGAAAATCGGCTCCCACAAACCGGGCCGTGATTTCGTCGGCACAATTTCCAAGGCTCAGATTAAGGAAATCGCCGAAGCGAAAATGCCGGACTTGAATTGCTCTACCATTGAATCTGCGATGAACATCGTTGCGGGTCAGTGCCGTTCCATGGGCGTAAAGGTGGAGGAATAAGATATGAAAGCTACTAAAAGACAACAGACTTGGAGCGCGCTGGACCAGGATAAAATGTATCCTTTGGCGGATGCCATTGATGCATTGCGCGCATTCACATCCAAAAAGTTCGACGAAAGCTTGGAAATCGCAATCCGTCTGGGTATCGATGTAACCAAGGCCGACCAGAACATTCGCGGCATGCTGTCGTTGCCGAACGGCACCGGCAAGAAAGTCCGCGTCGCCGTATTCACAATCAACAGCCAGGACGAAGCCAAAAAGGCTGGCGCCGATGTTGTTGGCGGCGAAGAGCTGATTGAAAAGGTTGCCGGTGGCGAAATCAATTTCGACCGCGTTATCGCGACACCGGACATGATGCCGAAAATGTCGAAAATCGCGCGCGTTTTGGGCCCGAAGGGCTTGATGCCGAACCCGAAACTTGGTACGGTTACAAACAACGTCGCCGAAGCGGTTGCGACGGCCAAGGCGGGTCAGATTGAATACCGTGCGGAAAAGAAAGGTATTATCCACGCCGGTATCGGTAAAATGTCTTTCCCGACCGAAAAGTTGGTTGAAAACGCCATGGCGCTGATAGAGCAGCTGAAAAAGGTAAAACCGGCGTCCTCCAAGGGCCAGTATATTCTGGGTATCTCGATTGCGACAACCCAGGGTCCGGGTCTGAAGATTGACGCGAAATAATAATTGCGTGCCCGGGCGCTGTCCGGGCGCGCAAACACAGATTTCTGTCCAAGACTGATGGTGCAGCAACGCTTAATTCCCATCATAGACAAAGAAAAAATTCTTTGGGGCAGGAAAAAGCCCCGCGCACCAAAAGCGCGCGGGAAACGGCCCCAACCGGGGCGACCCGGCTGGAAAGTTAACAAAATGAAGTAAGGATATAATAGATGAAACGCGAAGAAAAATCAGATTTGATTTCAGCGTTGCAGTCGTCCTTGAAAGATGCAAACGGTATCTTCGTGGTTGAAAACCACGGTGTGACTGTAAAAGAAATGGAAGAGCTGCGCAATGAACTGCGTCCGCTGGTTTCCATGTTCAAAGTCGTAAAGAACCGTTTGATGAAATTGGCGTTGAAAGACACCGATTTCGAACCTGTATCCGAAATGATGAAGCGTCCGACCGCGGTTGCGATTGCGACGGACGGCTTGGCGGTGACCAAGGTTCTGGCAAAATTTGCGGAATCTCACCCGAACCTGACGATTGTCGGTGGTAAAATGGATGCAGACGTTCTGGACACAGACGGCGTTATGCAATTATCCAAGCTTCCGTCCTTGCTGGAAATCCGCGGCACAATCGCGCGTATCCTGGTCGAACCGGGTTCTCGTTTGGCGCGTGTTTCAGCAGAGTATGGAAAGAAAGAACAATAATAAAATGCGGAATGGCAACATTCCAACATTACCAATAGGAGTAATAAAATGGCAGACATTCAGAAATTAGTTGAAGAATTGTCCAAATTGAGCGTTTTGGAAGCTGTTGAACTGTCCAAGGCGTTGGAAGAAGCGTGGGGCGTAAGCGCCGCCGCCGCAGTTGCAGTAGCGGCCGGCCCGGCTGCCGCCGCGGCTGAAGAAAAGACGGAATTTGACGTTGTTCTGGCCGAAGTCGGCGCGAACAAACTGGCCGTCATCAAGGCTGTAAAAGACATCACCGGCCTGGGCCTGGGCGAAGCGAAAGCCCTGGTCGAAGGTGCGCCGAAGACTGTTAAAGAAGCAGTTGCCAAGGACGAAGCTGAAAAGCTGAAAGCGACCTTGGAAGGTGCCGGTGCCAAGGTTGAATTGAAATAATTCACCCCATCGGAACCTGATGGTTCTTGTACCAAAATGCCGCGGTTTCCGCGGCCTGCCGCCGCCCGCTTGGGAATAAAATTCCCAGGCGGGCCGAGCGGCGTAAAAAGCATATAAAAAAAGTTTGTTTGCAAAACGCACAAAAAAAAGGATTAAAACCCATGGCAGTTATCCAGAAAATTAGAAAATCTTTTGGTAAAAGTTTTTTGCAAACTCCGCTTCCTGATTTGGTTGAAATTCAATACGATTCCTACAAAGATTTCCTGCAGGCGGACGTAGAGCCGCAGAACCGTAAAAACATCGGTTTGCAGAATGTTTTTTCTTCGATGTTCCCAATCAAGGATTATGCGGGAATTGCCGATTTAGAGTTTGTCGAATATACACTGGACAAGCCTGTCTATAACGTCAAGGAATGCATGCTGCGCAATATGACATATTCCAGCAAGCTGAAATTGAAGCTGAGATTGATTTTATGGGACGTCGCCGAAGATGGCAAGAAAACGCTGCGCGACATCAAGGAACAAGAGATATTTATGGGCGAAGTGCCGCTTATGACAGAACGCGGCAGCTTTATCGCATCGGGTGTGGAACGCGTAATCGTTTCCCAGATGCATCGTGCCCAGGGTGTGGTTTTTGCAACGACAAAAGAAGCCAAGGTTGCGGGCAATCCGACGACTTACACCGCGCGTATTATCCCTGAACACGGCTCCTGGATTGATTTTGAAGAAGCCAAGGGCGTAATCTACGTCCGTATCGACCGCCGCCGCAAGGTTCCGGCAACAGTATTGCTGCGCTGCCTGCCGACGGCCGAAGACGAAAAGAAATGGGCTGCAGACCCGCGCAAGCCCGGTATCCGCGGCATGAGCGATACGGAAATTTTAGGCGCGTTTTACAAGCGCATTCCGTTGTCGTTTGACGGCGCGCTGTGGACCGGTGAAACATCCGTGTTCGAAGGTCTGGACAAATATCGTCTGAACTATGATTTGGTAAATCCGAAAGACAAAAAAGTATTGGCGTCCAAGGGCGACCGTTTGAATACAAAACGCCTGTCCAAGATTATGGCGGCCTCTAAAAAGTTCGGCATCAACGCCGAGGCTTTGGTTGGCGAATACCTGTTCGACCCGATTACCAACGCGGGCGAGGTTGTATTCCCGGCCGGCACGGAAATAACCGAAGAGGTTCTGGCCGATTTGGAAAAGATGGACGTAAAGGAAATTTCCCTGATTGCCATCGACAATACGACGATTTCCGCGCACATGCGCAACACATTGCTGGCCGACAAGACCACAAACCGTGAAGAAGCGTTGATTGAAATCTATAACATCATTCGTCCGGGCGAACGTCCGACGCTTGAGGCGGCAATCAACCTGTTCACCCGCCAGGGATTTGACCCGGCATATTATGACCTGTCCGCGGTCGGCCGCTTTAAGATGAACAAGCGTCTGAAAATTGAATCCGGCAAAAAACCGGAAGACGAACGCACATTGACCAAGGGCGACTTCCTGGCTGTGTTAAAGACGCTGACAAATATTATCGACCGCAAGGACGTTGTCGACGATATCGACAATCTGTCGAACCGCCGCGTTCGCACGGTTGGCGAATTGCTGGAACAGAATTTCCGCACCGGCATGGTTCGTATCGAACGCCTGGTCCGCGAACAGTTGTCCAGCCCGAATATCGCCAACATGCAGCCCCAGGATGTAATCAATGTAAAGCCGTTGATGTCCTTGGTTGCGGAATTTTTAGGCACATCCCAGCTGTCACAGTTTATGGATGCGTACAATCCGTTGTCCGAATTGGAACACAAGCGTTTGATTTCCGCGTTGGGTCCGGGGGGCTTGAACCGCGAACGTGCCGGTATCGACGTCCGAGACGTTCACCCGACACACTATGGCCGTCTGTGTCCTATTCATACACCCGAGGGGGCCAACATTGGTCTGATTAACCATTTGGCCACATACGCGCGTGTAAATCCGTACGGCTTTATCGAAACACCGTATTACGTTGTCGAAAACAGCAAGATTACCGACAAGATGGTATATTTAACCGCGGACGAGGAACTGGGCCACAAAATCGCGCAGGGTAACACCCCGACAACGGCGACCGGTGTCTTGGCCGAAGATATGGTGACGGCCCGTGTTGACGGCGAATTTACAATGGTTCCGAAAAACGAAATCGACTTAATCGACGTTGAGCCGCGCCAGGTGGTGTCCATTGCGACCGGACTTATCCCGTTCGTTGAAAACGACGACGCGAACCGTGCGCTGATGGGTTCAAACATGCAGCGCCAGGCCGTTCCGTTAATGCGCGTTCAGGCACCGTTGGTCGGTACCGGCATTGAACGCGAAGTGGCGCGCGATTCCCGCACCGGCAAGGTTGCAAAGCACAGCGGTATCGTTGAATCCGTTGACGCGAACCGTATCGTTGTAAAGTGCATGAACAGCCGCAATGTCGTGACTGGTGTTGATATTTACAACCTGGAAAAATTTGAACGTTCGAACAGTGAAACTTTGATTCATCAAAAGCCGCTGGTAAAGGTTGGCGACCGCATTTCCGCGGGCGACATTATTGCCGACGGTGCGTCGATGAACTATGGCGAACTGGCGTTGGGTCGCAACGTGCTGGTGGCGTTTATGCCGTGGCGCGGTTATAACTACGAAGACTCCATCGTTATTTCCGAACGCATTTCCCGCGATGACGTTTTCACGTCCATCAAGATTGTTGAAAAGGAATTCAAGGTTCGCGATACGCAGTTGGGGCCCGAAAGCTTTACACGCGATATCCCGAACGTCGGCGAAGAAGCACTAAAGAATCTGGACGAGTCCGGTATCATTTATGTTGGTGCGCGCGTGAAGCAGGGCGACATTTTGGTCGGCCGCGTATCGCCGAAATCCGAAACATTGCTGACCCCCGAAGAAGCGCTGCTGCGCAACATCTTTGGTGAAAAGGCGCTGAATGTAAAGGATACGTCGCTGCGCGTTGGCCCGAATGAAGAGGGTACGGTTATCGGTGTTAACGTTTTGACCCGTCACGGTGTCAAGAAAGACGAACGCACCCAGATGATTGAGCTGCAAAAGATTGAAAAAATCAACAAAGACCGCGATGAGGAAACAAGCATCATCGAAAAGGGCTTTGCGGACCAGGTGTTCCAGATTGCCGAAGGCCAGACAATCGAATCCGGCACGGGCAGCTTGAAACCGTTCATTGGCAAAAAGCTGACGGGCGAAGTGTTCGAAGGCATCAAGGCGTCCGATGTAAAGAAACTGGTCGTCAAGAACAAGGAAGCACAGGCGAAAATCGACGAACTGCGCGAACAGCATATTGTAAAGCTGAAACTGCTTAACGAACGTGCCGACGCAGAGGTTGCCAAGGCGACCGAATCCAATTCGCTCAATGCCGGCGTTCTGAAAGAGGTAAAGGTTTACATTGCGCACAAGATGAAACTGCAGCCGGGTGACAAAATGGCTGGTCGTCACGGAAACAAGGGTATTGTGTCAAAGGTTGTTCCGATTGAAGACATGCCGCACTTGGCGGACGGTACGCCGGTTGACCTGGTACTGAATCCGTTGGGTGTGCCGTCGCGTATGAACATCGGCCAGATTTTGGAAACCCACCTTGGTATGGCGGCGCGCACATTGGGCGCCCAGATAGGCGAGGTTCTGGAAGAAGTCAAGGCAAAGCGTGCGGTCACGGACGACCTGCGCAATATCATGGGCAAAGTCTATGGCAAGGACGTTGCGGACAAGCTGGAAAAGATGACCGACACTGATGTCCGTGCCGAGGCCGCATTGTTGCGTGACGGTGTTCCGATGGCGACGCCGACATTCGACGGCGCCACACCCGAAGACATTCGTCGCATGCTGAAACTGGCGAAACTGCCGGAAACGGGTCAGTTTGATTTGTACGACGGTATGACCGGTGAAAAGTTTGCGCGTCCCGTAACGGTTGGTGTTATGTACATGCTGAAACTGCATCACTTCGTTGATGAAAAGATTCACGCACGTTCCACCGGCAGCTATTCATTGGTCACGCAGCAGCCGCTGTCCGGTAAGGCCCACATGGGTGGCCAGCGACTGGGTGAAATGGAGGTATGGGCGCTGGAAGCGCACGGTGCCGCCCACCTGTTGCGCGAGATGCTGACGGTAAAATCTGACGATATTGTCGGCCGTAACAAGATGTATGAATCCATCATCTCTGGCAGCAACGATATCCAGACCGGCACGCCTGAGGCCTTTAATGTGTTCGTTCGCGAACTTAAAGGTTTAGGCCTGGCGATGACACCAAAGAAAATGGACTAAAAACGGCTGCGCCGTGCGGGGGCGAAAAGTCCACCCCGCGCGGCGCGCGCGACAATACTGTGAAAGCGACTTGAAAGGAGCAAAATATATGACAAATATGTTGCAGAAGATATTCGGACAAATTGAAACAAAAGAACAGTTTGACGCACTGCGCATTACCATCGCATCACCCGAGGAAATTCTGTCCTGGTCCCATGGCGAGGTAAAAAAGCCGGAAACAATCAACTACCATTCATTAAAGCCGGAGGCCGAAGGCCTTTTCTGCCAGCAGATTTTCGGCCCGGTCAAAGATTATGAATGCGCCTGTGGAAAGTATAAGCGTATCAAATTCCGCGGCATTGTCTGCGAGCGTTGCGGTGTAGAGGTCGGTTCTTCGACCGTTCGCCGTGAACGCATGGGCCATATCAAACTGGCGATGCCGGTTGCACACACATGGTTCCTGCGCGAAGGCAAGATTGCGACACTGTTGAACAATTTGCCGCAAAAGAAATTGGAACAGGTTATCTCTTATGATGCATATATCGTAATTGAACCTGGTTTGACCAATTTGAAACAATACGATGTAATCAGCGAAGACGAATACCAGGCCGCGGTCGAAGAATTCGGCGCGGACGCATTCCACGTCGGCATCGGCGCCGAAGGTGTGCGCAGCATTATCGCAAACCTGGACATGGGCGACGAACGCACGCGCCTGCGCGCTGAGTTACAGGAAACCAAGTCCGAGGCCAAGCGCAAGGCGCTGATTAAGCAGCTGAAACTGGTTGAGGCGTTCTTGGATTCCAAAACGGACCCGGCATGGATGTTGCCGGATATCATCCCGGTTATCCCGCCGGATATGCGGCCGTTGGTCACATTGGATGCGGGACACGTTGCGGCGTCCGACCTGAACGATTTGTATCGTCGCGTTATTATCCGCAACAACCGTCTGAAAAGATTTATGGAAATGCACGCGCCGGAAATCATTGTCCGCAATGAAAAGCGCATGCTGCAGGAAGCGGTTGATTCCTTGTTCGACAACGGTCACAAGGCGCGCCCGATGGTTTCCCAGAACCGTCGCCCGCTGAAATCGCTGTCAGATTCCCTGCGTGGTAAGTCCGGTCGTTTCCGTATGAACATGTTGGGTAAGCGTGTGGATTATTCCGGTCGTTCCGTAATTGTGTCGGGTCCGTCCCTGAAACTGCACCAGGTTGGTCTGCCGAAAACAATGGCGCTGGAATTGTTCAAGCCGTTCGTTTATGCACGCCTGCTGGCGGGGGATTATGCAAACACGCTGAAAACCGCCCGCAAGATGGTTGAAAACGGCGAAGACGTTGTTTGGGAAATTCTGGAAAAAGTTATTTATCAGCATCCGGTTCTGTTGAACCGTGCGCCGACATTGCACCGTTTGTCGCTGTTGGCGTTTGAACCGGTTCTGATTGAGGGCAAGGCCATTCGTCTGCACCCGTTGGTATGTAAGGGCTTTAACGCCGACTTTGACGGTGACCAGATGTCTGTCCACGTTCCGATTTCGCTTGAGGCGCAGCTGGAGGCACGCACATTGATGCTGTCGTCCAATAACGTTCTGTCGCCGGCCAGTGGCGAGCCTATGATTGTACCGTCCCAGGACATGGTTTTGGGTGTGTACTACATCTCGCTGATTAACGGCGAACACACCGACAAGTCGCCGCGTTTTGCGAACATGGACGAAGTACAGTTGGCGTTGGAAAACAAATCCATCACACTGCACACCCCGATTGTTGCGCGTATCAACGGCAAAATTTACAAGACGACCGCGGGCCGTATGATTTTGGGCGAACTGTTGCCGAAAAAGGACAACATGCCGTTCGATTTGGTGAACAAGGTCATGCCGGTTAAGGAAATCAAGGCTTTGCTTGCCACGACATATGAACGTTGCGGCGACAAGGACACGATTCTGCTGGCCGACGCACTGAAGAACACCGGTTTCGAACAGGCGGCGCGCAGTGGTATTTCCATCGGTTTCGACGACATCGTAATTCCGGCGGAAAAGCAGGAAATGATTGCGAACGCTGAAAAGGCGGCCGAAGAAATCGAACAGCAGTATCAGAACGGTTTGTTATCCGGCGGCGAACGTCACAACAAATTGATTGACTTGTGGCAAAAGACTACCGACAAACTGGGTGACCTGGCGTATGCCGCATTGGGCAAGACGTCCGGCGACCAGTGGAACTCCATCTTGATGATGGCGTTGTCCGGTGCCCGTGGTTCCAAGACCCAGATTCAGCAGTTGGCCGGTATGCGCGGTATGATGCAGAAGCCGGACGGCTCTATTATTGAGGTTCCGATTATCTCGAACTTTAAAGAAGGCTTAACCATGTCCGAATACTTTACGTCCACCCACGGTGCGCGTAAGGGTATGTCGGATACGGCGTTAAAGACCGCTGACGCGGGTTACTTGACACGTCGTCTGGTTGAATTGGCCCAGAACACGGTTATTACCGAACACGACTGCGGCACGACCGAATACATCACTGCGAAACCCGTGTACCAGGGTTCCAGCCTGTCGGTTGCGCTGGGTGACGTTGTGTTGGGACGTACGGCGGCCAACGACATTATCCACCCGATTACCAAGGAAGTCATTGTTCCCAAGGGCGAGCTGATTACAAAAACACTGGCCAAGAAAATCAATGAATCCGGCCTGCCGAGCGTTGACGTACGCAGTGTGCTGACATGCTGCAGCGACGGCCTGTGCGCAAAGTGCTATGGTATGGACCTGTCGCGCAATGCGCTGGTTCATGTCGGCGAGGCGGTCGGTGTTATCGCGGGCCAGTCCATTGGTGAACCGGGTACCCAGTTGACTCTGCGTACCTTCCACATCGGTGGTATTGCGGCCGGTGGTGCGGAAAGCCACTTTATCGAGGTTCCCGTATCCGGTAAAATCAAACTGTCCGGTGTCAACACGATTAAGAACTCGGCGGGTCGCGTTGTCGTTCTGTCGCGTAACGGCGAATTGGCCGTTGTCGATGACAAGGGCGCGAAACTGTTCACAGCCAGCCTGCCGTATGCGTCGATGCTGATTGTAAACGACGGCGATGCGGTCGAAAAGGGCGCCAAGGTTGCGGAATGGGATCCGTATTCGAACACAATCATCGCGGAAAAAGACGGTATTGTGAACTTCAACGACCTGGTCGAAAACGTATCGTACCAGGAAGAAGTCGATTCCATGACCGGCATCGTTTCGCGCAAGGTTATCAACTGGAAGACGAACACCAAAAAGGCGTTGAAGCCGGCGGTGACGTTGGTTGACGAAAAGGGCAATGTCCTGTCGCTGGGCGGCAAGAAGATTGCGGAATACCTGTTGCCGATTTATTCGGTACTGAACGTTGCGAACGGCGCGCATGTGTCGGCGGGTGACGTTCTGGCGCGTATTCCGGTTCAGACCAAGCGTACAAGCGATATTACCGGCGGTCTGCCGCGTGTTAACGAATTGCTTGAGGTTCGTCGTCCTGCAAACCCGGCCCTGTTGGCTGAGGTTGACGGTACAGTCGAACTGGAAGACGCCAAGAGCAAGATTATCATTCGCATCGAACCCGATGACGGCACGGCGCCGGTTGAATATGCGGTTCCAAAGGGTACAAACCTGTTGGTGCGCAGCGGCGATACCGTACGCAAGGCGGATAAATTGGTCGACGGCGACCCGGTCCCGCAGGATATTCTGCGCATCCTGGGCCAGAAAGCCCTGGCAACCTTTATGGTTGAACAGATTCAGCAGGTTTACCGTCTGCAGGGCGTGGTAATCAACGACAAGCACATTGAAATCTTGATACGTGAAATGACACGCCGCGTTGAAATCACCAATCCGGGCGACACGGGCTTCTTAATGGGCCAGGTTGTCGACCGCGTTGATTTCGAAGAAGAAAATGCGCGCGTCGCCCGCGACGGCGGCAAGCAGGCCGAAGCCTCCCAGGTACTGGTCGGTTTGACACGTGCGTCATTGACATCGCGTTCGTTCATATCCAACGCATCGTTCCAGCAGACGACAAAGGTGCTGGTTGATGCGGCGATTTCAGGTTCCACCGACAAACTGGTTGGTATCAATGAAAACCTGATTGTTGGCCGTCTGATTCCGATTGGAACCGGTGCGTATGTACGCCGCGTTCGCGAAATCGCGAAAGAAGAAGAAAAGGCCGAGCGTCTGGCACGCGAAGGCAACGCTCAGCAGCAGTTGCTGAACATATAAAGCATCCGCTCCGGGCGCCGCGTGACGGGGCGCCCGGGGTTAAATTTTCCTTGCAAACGTGGGGAAAATAAATAAAATAGACACGAGTTTTAAATAAAAGGATTCAAAATGGCTACGCCAAAAAGTAAAACCAGTAAAGCACGCAGCGCCCAGCGCCGCTCGCATGACGCATTGTCCGTAATGCCGTCAAGTGTCTGCAAGACATGTGGCGAGAAAAAACGTCCGCATCATATCTGTGCGGCATGTGGTGCGAAATAATAACCATTGGGATATAGGGGCAGACATGGGCGCATCTTTTTTGCACCCGTCTGCTTTTTTAATAGACATGTCATCAGAAAAGAAAATAATTGCGATTGATGCGATGGGGGGCGACAAGGGTCCCGCGGCCGTTTTCGGCGGCATGAATCAGTTTCTGTATCAAAACGCCGATGCGGATGTTTTTTTCCGTGTTTTCGGCGATGAAACAAAACTTCGTAAGTTGATGGGCAAATATCCGCGTGTCGGTCGCAACTGTGAAATTATCCATGCGCCGAACGCCATTCGTGCAACGGACAAGGTTCGCGATGTTATCCGTCATGCCCAGGACACGTCAATGTACATGGCGATAAAGGACGTCCGCGAAGGGCGCAGCGCCGCCGTTATCAGCGCGGGCAACACCGGTGTGCTAATGTCGCTGGCGAAACTGGCGCTGAAAACGATTGACGGTATTTCTCGCCCGGCCATCACAACCATGTTGCCGTCCGGCGGCGGTGACAGCCGCGTTGTCATGCTGGATTTGGGTGCAAATATTCAGTGCGACGCAATAAACCTGTTTGACTTTGCGGTATTGGGCAGTGTTTATGCCGAAAAAATCGGCAACATGCCGCGCCCGAAACTGGGTGTGCTGAATATCGGCGAAGAAGACACCAAGGGTAATGAAACCCTGCGTCATTTGAACCAGGTGCTGTCCGCACACAAAGACGCGCTGCCGTATGACTATGTCGGTTTTGTCGAGGGTACGGACATCAGCGCGGGCGATGTTCAGGTTGTCGTCACCGACGGCTTTACCGGAAACGTTGTATTAAAAACGGTTGAGGGTACGGCCCGTTTAATAAAGCGTGTTTTGATGGATAATTTGAAAAAGTCCACATTGGCGAAAATCGGCGCGTTCTTTTTGATTCACGTGTTTAAGCGCTTAAAGCACAAGATTGACCCGCGCTCTTACGCCGGGGCAATGTTCCTGGGGCTAAAGGGCTTTGCGGTTAAAACGCACGGTAACAGTGACGCGCTGGCGTTTGCGAATTCCATTCGCCATGCATACGGTTTAATCGGTGCGAATTTGAACGATTTGATTGCGGCGCGTGCGCAATCGGTATCACAAATCCGCGAAGAGCTGATTAAGGAAGAATAAACAAAATCCCACCCGCCAAACGGCGGGTGTTTTTTAATTTGCACCTTAAAATCTTTATGCTATAATTCCAAATGCATCGGGTGACACCCGGTGTGGGGCTTAACAACCTCTCAAAGTTTTTCAACTCCACAGCCGGTTGGAGGGTTGCGAATATATTGAATAAGCAACGCTATATACTTTGATAGTTGTTAACCTCCAACCGCCCATTCGTCACGGGCGGTGTTTTTAATTTTAAAAACCATGGAGGAAAAAATGAAATCAGTACTAATCGAATGTCGGCATCTGGGCCGGGAGTTTAAACATGCACGCAAAACCGCATGTATTCCCATGCGTGATGCCGCAAAAATGCTTGGGTTTGATATCCGAACTTTGGCCAAATATGAAAGCGGTAAACAACCGATGCCGGACAGCATGACGCAGCGTTTGGCGCATTACGGATATATTTTGCTGCGTGCAAAATATCTGACCGATACGCGTAAAAAATAAAAAAACAAGACCGGTGGCAATTGCTTGCCACCGGCGTCTCCTCTCCTTCCGATTTCTCGGAAACTGTTGCCCGTAACCGCTGTGTGTAATTATTATGCGGCCATGGCACGCGTGCCCTCGGCAGAGCCGTCGGCCGCGTCGATAATCTTTTTTGCCTCTGCAAATACCATTTCTTTTACGCGCAGCGCCAATGTCTTGGTATCCAGACCCTCGGCGGCGACTTCAAAATTATCCGTGCGAATCTGCAGCGACACGTATGCGCCGACCAGCGATGTGCGCGGCAAATCTTCAATAGAACGCGGGGCGTTGTTGTGGCCGATTTTCAACTCGTCCGACAGCGATATAATCTGGCGGTCTTCGTTAACCCATACCGTCGTTGTCAGGACCTTGTTTAAGGCAATCATTATTTCTTTTATGTTTTTTGCCATGGCTATCCCCCCTTTCTGGATTTTGGCCGAAAATATAAATATTTCGTGTATTTACACCGGTATTTACATTTTCTGAATAAAACTTTGTCTGTTTTTCTTCGTTTTTGGCGGAAATCTGCATTTTTATGCGGTTTTCCGGGCTTTGTGTCTCTTTTTCTCTTGTCTATACACGAATCATAGAACAAAAACGAATCGCAGGTCAAGCGGAAAATATATTCATTTAAAATTTATTTTATAAATACTGTTTGTGTCGCGTTGTGTCATGAAATCCCATAAGATTATTATAATATGTCATTGACAACCAAAAAAGCGCGTGCTACATTGTACCCGAAGAACGGCAGACGTCGGGTGACCCGCCCGCAAAAACATAAGAAAATAAATGTCATTGTTTCTCTCATCTTATGAAAATCGTTTGGATACAAAGGGGCGAATTTCTGTTCCGGCGTCTTTCCGGGCTTCAATTTCCACAGATAAATTTGCCGGTGTTGTTCTGTATCGCTCGTTCACAAACAATTGTATAGAGGGGTTGACCATGGCCCGGATGGAGCAACTGGCCGCCGCCGCCGACAAGATGGGCGTATTCGACAGCGGTTTGGACGATTTGTCGGCGATGCTGTTTGCGGATGCGCGCCCGCTGGCCTTTGATGTGGCGGGGCGTATTGTTATTCCGGCCGACATGTTGCGTCATGCCGGTATTACCGACCGCGCCGTATTTGTCGGCCGCGGGAACAATTTTCAGATATGGGAGCCGTCCGCATTCCGCGCGGCCCAGGAAAAATCCCTGCAGAATCTGCGCACCGCGCGTCCGGATATTAAAATTTCAGAATAAAAAAACACCGGCGTTTGCCGGTGTTTTTTTACCACAGCTTTACGCGCTTTTCCGGGGCAAGATACATTTTATCGTCACCTGTTACGCCGAATGCGTCATACCATGCGTCGATATGCACGACAATGCCGTTAACGCGGTTGCGGCCCAGTGAATGCTCGTCCATTTTTGTTAAACGCAATTCCTCGGCCGGGCGAATGTTTTGCGCCCATGCGCCGGCATATGCCAAAAAGAATCGCATATCCGGCGTCAACCCCACACTGGCATTTGACGGTGTGCCGAATTTTTTATATGCGTCATATGCGATTGTTATGCCACCGTAATCGGCCAGATTTTCGCCCAGTGTAAATTCGCCGTTTGCATGCACGCCGGGTGCGACGATTATACCGTCGAAAAAGTTTTTCAATACCGCCGCGCGCGCATCAAATGCGGCGCCGTCCGCGTCTGTCCACCAATCGTTAAGGTTTCCGTTCTTATCAAACTTGCGGCCCGAGTCGTCAAACCCGTGTGTCATTTCGTGTCCGATAATCGCGCCGATTGCGCCATAGTTGAACGCGTCGTCGGCCGCCATGTCAAAGAACGGATACTGCAGTATTCCCGCCGGGAAACAGATTTCATTTGTTGACGGGTCGTAATACGCGTTGATTTCATGCGCGTTCATGTACCACAACGTCGGGTCGTTTTCGCGGCCGATTTTGTTCATCCAGAAATTGTCTTCAAATTCCGAGACGCGAACCATATTGTCCCACAGCGATACGTCCGGGGAAATGTGCAATTCGCTGTAATCGCGCCACTTGTCCGGGTATCCGATTTTGGCCTTGAACGTGCCCAGTTTTTCCAGCGCCTTGTCCTTTGTTTCACGCGACATCCAATCCAGATTTTCAATGCGTGCGGCATATGCGCGCTGCAGATTTTTAACCAGTTTCTGCATTCGTGCCTTGGCCGCGGCCGGGAAGTATTTGTCCACGTACAGGCGGCCGATTTCTTCGCCCAAAACGCTGTCCAGTAATCCGACCGCGCGCTTCCATTTGGGTTTCTGTTCTATCTGGCCCGCCATGGTGCGGTTGTAAAAGTCGAACGATATGTCGTATGTCTTGTCGTCCAGATATGTGTCGGCGGCCTCTATTATACGGAATTTCAGGTAATCCTTTATCAGGTTTATGTCCGTGTCGTGCATTATTTTTATGGACTCGGTAATCGCGGACGGCTGGGCAATGTTTATATGCG
Source organism: uncultured Alphaproteobacteria bacterium (assembly GCA_947646585.1). Taxonomy (GTDB): domain Bacteria; phylum Pseudomonadota; class Alphaproteobacteria; order Rs-D84; family Rs-D84; genus Enterousia. The sequence goes on from CANSHD010000001.1 coordinate 426,597, forward strand.
TTGCCGCCGACGCGCCGCGCGCCGCCAGATAAGTGTCCCAGTCGAATCCGGGAAATTCGCGCTTGATTTCCTCGATGGACATTTTGTGATAATTCGCATGCGGGTCGCGCAGAAGCTCTTTTGTGTGGAATGAACGCGCCATGCGTTCCTCCAGTGCGTACAGTTTGTCCGCGTCTATCTTTACATCAAAGTTTTTGGACTGGTCCGCGATGAATTTTTTATATTTCTTGCGAATTTCGACCGACTTTTCATCCGTGTCAAAATAATAGTCGCGCGACAGTCCCGTGCCGCCCTGAACAATGTTATACAGGAAATGTTCGCTGTCCATTTCGTCCAGTGCCACGCCGTCGCCCCAGAACCCGCCGGACCAGCGGTGCGCCCGCCCCAGATATTTCGGCAAATCGTCCGCGGACTTTATTTCGTCCACCGCATCCAGATAGGATTGTACCGGCGCCGTCTTTTCCAGATTGCGGCGCGCGTCGTCCATAACTATTTTATACAGCGTTCCGATTTTTCCGTCGTTGTTTTCCGCGATTTGGCGAACGCGCTCCAGATTTGTGTCGTGCAGAATTTCAAACGCGCCATATCTTGCATAATCGTCGGGAATCGGGTTCGCGTTACGCCACCCGCGCGTGGCATAGTCGAAAAAGTCTTCGCCCGGACGCACCGATGTGTCCATGTTCTCTGTCTTGATTCCTGCGGTCATGTTTTTCTCCTGTGTGTAAAAGCGGGCCACGCAAAGCGCGCATACAACCCCGAATATTCCGATTATATTTAGAATTTTGTTTTGCATTTTTTACCTTATCAATTCTACCAGCATATGGTCCAAAGTCAACAGCCCCGTTTCCGTCGCGCACAGTCTGTCGCCATGTCGCCGGACCATTTGCGGGTTGCGCTCCGCCCATTGCCAGTCTGTGACCGCGTCGACGTCGGGCGTTATTTTAACGCCGCGCCGCGTGCGCATTCCGGTAATGATTTTTTCCGCCGCGCGCGCCGCCGCCGTCATCGGTGTGAACATGACGCCGGCGCCCATCTGCTCGTACCATGTGTCATGCAACAGAACGCGTCCCGCGGCGCCGCGTCCGATGCCGATATACGGTGCGCCGTCCCATACGTTGGCGTTGTGGCGGCATTCCTGGGCCGCGTCGGCGTAATTCGACACCTCGTACCGGCCCAGGCGCAGCGTGCCCGCAATTGCACAGTACATGTCGGCCATTTTAGACTCTGTCGGCATGGCCAAATTCATTTTGCCAAATGGCGTGGCGGGCTCTATCGTCAATTCGTACATAGAGCAATGCCCGATACCCATATCGTTAATGTCGCGGCACATTTGCAAAACATCATCGGTCCTGTCCCCCGGCAGGCCGTATATAAAATCCGCGCTGACCCGAATGCCACGTGACATGGCGTAATCTATCAACCGGCGCGCCTGGTCCGCGGTGTGGCGCCGCCCCAGAAATTTTAATTTTTCATCGTCAAACGATTGCACCCCCACCGACAGGCGGTTTAACCCCGTTGCAATAAATTCGTTCAGTTTTTCCGGTGTTATGGTGCCGGGATTGGCCTCCGCCGTTATTTCGATGCCGGCCGGAATGTGAAAGCGTTCGGCCAGTATATCCATGATTTTGGAAAACGTTTCTGTCGGCATCAGTGACGGTGTCCCGCCGCCAAAGAATATCGTCGGCACTGAAACCGGCCCCAGTATGTCTGCCCAATGGTTGATTTCGGCGCATATGTCGCGGGTGTATTTTTCCCAGTCCGGACGCACGGCGGCCGAATAAAAGGCGCAGTAATTGCATTTGGATGCGCAAAATGGGACGTGTATGTAAATATTGTGTGGGGCGCTCATACGCGGCATTGTAGCGCCGAACGCACTTCTTGCAAGGTTTAAATTATTATGTTATAATCACCACGTGCGGATTTATGGAATGAAAGCGAGATTTTATATATTTTTATCCGGGATAATTTTACCCCTTGCGGCAATGGCCGCGAACGAGGGTGTGCCGTCCTATTATCAAACGTCAAAAGGGCCCAATGCCAACCAGGTCGGCTATGGCCAGTACAGCCAGCAGGGCTATTCAAAATATGTTGGCAATTCCGGCCAGAAACAGGTCGTCGGCACGCGCAGCACGTCTTATCAGGTTCCGCGTCAGTCTGCGGCGCCGACAACTTATGGCACCATGACTACGAATGGCATCGCGGTTCCCGCTGAATCTGAACGTCGGACTAACATTTATGCCGGGTATTCGCGCCGTTTTGCTGATTTTGAGTTTAAGACGGGTGTAAATTCCATTCTGGAATGGGACGACATGGTGTTCAATGAAATCAATGTCGGGGCCCAGCATAACTTTTCTTTGCGTAATTTTGACATGTTTGTCTATGGCCAGTATGCGTATGGCAAACTGGAACATGGCGGTCTGTCCATGGACTATGATCTGGAACCGTATGATTCATCTAAGCCCGAAGAAGGTATCTTTACAATATCAATGGGAAATCAGACGGGAACTTCTAACCATTTCAAGTTTGGCATCGGTGCGCATCATGTCTGGGATATCGGCGGGTGGAAACTGTCGCCGTCAATCGGGTATGAAATATTTAAGCATAATCTGAAGATGTCGGATCATTATTATCCGAACCCTGGCATCTATCTGCCTTTGCTGACAACTAATGGTGACTATGTCTTTGGTGACGCAGAAGGTAATTATTTCGTCCTGGGCCAGGGATTAGAGGCCCCCGACGGTCTGTATCAGGTATGTATGTCGCCTGAAGATATTAAGTTGGTTGATACGTCTGTGATATCTGGCGGTGGGCTGGTGCCACTGCCGTCGGGCGGGCTGCATATAACAGATTATAATACATCAATGGGAACAACACCGTGGGGTGTGGGGCCGGGTGACTGTGTGGTAATTGGTGGTGATGGCCCGGTTGTTGTAGAGGGGACAACGCATATTTACGACACGACATGGAGTGGTTTTTACGTCGGGCTTGAGGTGGAAAAGCAAATGACCCTGACGGACAAGCTGCGCTTTTATGTTCAGTTCGGGCTGCCGAAATATTCGTCCGACGGCACATGGCCGATGCGCGACGACTGGCAGCAAAACCCCAGCTTTACCGACGAAGGCAGCAAGGGCGCATATTCATACACTGCTGAAATGGAATACAACATGCGTCTGTCTGATCGCCTGCAACTGGCGTTAAAGGTGGACACAAATCTGTTCCATGTGGGTAAGATTCCGGGTAAACTTTATATCGCGGAATATACGGACGTGGCGGTAGATGAGAATGGTAATCCAATCTTTAACAAGGAAATTGTTATAGATCCGGTCACCGGTGCGCAAACGGAAGTATATGTGCCTATGCTGGAAACAATACCGGCCCATACCGAGCATGTCAGTAATTCTTTGAAAGAAGCTACATGGCAGTCTTTCGGCCTGCACCTGGGACTCAAATACGCGTTTTAGTTTTTAAACGGAGGAATTTGGAATGATTTCCAAAAATATGTTGCGCATTGGCGCAGTGTTTCTAATGCTGTTTTCTGGCGTTCCGGCAAATGCCGACCGTGGTGCGTTTGATATGGACCGCTGGGACGAAATCATGGCAAATGTTCGCAACCGCGCCGCCGCCCAGAATATATCCGACGCCACGATAAAGGCAACGCTGCGTAACCCGGCATTTATTCCGTCCATCGTGCGCAGTGATAAAAATCAATCAGAATTTAAACTGACGCTGGACCGGTATCTTGCCCGCACGGTCAGTGCCGCGCGCATCGCAAATGGCAAAAAGATGCGCGCAAAATATCCGACAATGCTGTCGCGCGTGGAAAACCGGTTTGGTGTGCCGCCGCATGTTATTTTGGCGTTCTGGGGGCTGGAATCCAACTATGGCGAGCACAAAGCCGCACATAATCTAAGAGACGCGTTTTTAACATTAATGTATGACGGGCGCCGTGAAACGTTCTTTGGGAACCAGTTGCTGGCACTGATGAAAATCGCCGACGACAATGGTCTGGACATAACCCAGATTCGCGGCAGCTGGGCCGGCGCCATGGGACATTTTCAGTTTATTCCGACCACATTGGCCGCATACGGTGTTGACGGCAACGGCGACGGTCATATCGATATAATCGGCAGTGTCGGCGACGCAATGTTCAGTGCCGGAAATTATCTAAACAAATTGGGCTGGAACCAGAACGAGCGGATTGTCCGCGCTGTTATTGTGCCGGCGGATTTTGACGCATCGCTGTTAAAGGGCGACGTGAAAAAAGATTTGTCACAGTGGGCGGCGATGGGCGTAATGCTGCCCGATGGGGGCGCGTTGCCTAATTCGGCAATGGTTGCGGGATTGGTCGCGGACGCGGCGGAAATAGAGGCCGCAAATGCGCCCGTTGAATCCGGCATTGCACCTGTTGAATCCGACATGGATACCGATGTCGCGCCGCGCCCGGTTATTCATGCATATTTGACATATCCGAATTTTTACCGGATAAAAAAGTGGAACAACTCCAACTGGTATGCAATTGCCGTCGCAACACTGGCCGATGAATTGAAACAGCCGTAAAATCGTTAAAAATAATAATAATTGCGAACGGTTTGATTCTTTGATAATCTTCCCAGATAGGAAATATATAAAGGATATATAATGGCTATCAAAGTCCGTGACTATGAGGTTCGATTGGCGCGAAACAAAGAAGAACGCCGCCAGGTTCGTGCCCTGCGATACGATGTTTTTATCGAGGAAGAGGGTGCCACCCCCAGCCCGGAGCAGCAGGCCCTGCGCGAGGAATGGGACGATTACGACCGTTATGCGGACTATCTGGTCGTGCTGCATGCCGGCCGCGTTGTCGGAACGTATCGTATTATCAACCGCGCCGCGGCGGAAAAGATGGGCGGATTTTACACGGAAACCGAATTTAATTTAACCAAGATAAAGCGCGCGCGCGGAAACATTGCGGAAATGTCGCGTGCATGCGTCGCCCGTGAATATCGTGAAAATGCGCTGGTTATGCGCATGCTGTGGGCGGGTCTGGGCGAATATATTGTAAAGCGCAAGATTGCGATTCTGTTCGGTGTGGCGTCGTGGGTTGGAAAAAATCCGGTGGCGTCCGCCCAGGCGATATCATACCTGTATTACAATCATCTGGCGCCGTTGAACATGCGCCCGACGGTAATTACGGATAATTTTGCAGAGGGTGTAAATCCAAAGCTGTCGCGTATGAACATTTTGCCTGAGGTGTTTGTTGACCGCGACATGGCGGTGCGTGAAATGACGCCGCTGATAAAGGGATACCTGCGCCTGGGCGCGCGCTTTGGCCGCGGTGTGTTTGTCGATGCGCCGTTTAACTCGTATGACGTGTTCGTACTGTTAAAGACCAAGGATATCGAGCCCGCATATCAGAAACACTTTTTAGGCAAGGAAAACGCCCTGGCCGGAATGGCGGACCCGGATGCCGGCGGCACAATGCGCACGATTGGCAAAATCGTTTCTTTCCCGGTAACGGGCCCGTTAAAGGTAATGGGGGCGTTTATTGAATTCCTGTTGCGCGAAGATGCGGCCGACGCCGAATATCGTGACGATTCCAAAGACGAAACGGATACGGAGAATTAACATGGCCCGCGTGCGCAGACAAAACATATTCAACACAACGTTTGCGACGATAAAGTTCGGCCTGTTCTGGATTTTGGTATTTTGTCAGCTGCCGATAATAATATTGTTGCCGCGCGGCCGCGCTAGCGTCTGGTACATGCGCGTGTTTATGTGGTTCCTGTTGAAAACGGCGGGCATTCGCGTGCGGGTGCAGGGGCGGTTAACCGAACACCGGCCGCTGTTGGTTATCACGAACCATATGTCCATATTTGAAATCGCCACATTCCCCGTCGCATTCGGCGGCAGCTTTGTTGCCAAAAAAGAATTGGAATCATGGCCGATTGTCGGATGGGTTGCAAAAAAGTTCGGCGTGATATTCGTCGACCGTCGTCCGTCGCACGCGGCCGAGGCTTTGGCCGTTGTGCAGCGCACGGTGCAAAGCGTTCCGTACCCGATGTTTTTGTTCCCAGAGGGCACGACGACAAACGGCGCGTATGTAAAGGCGTTTAAAAGCACTCTGTTTAACTTTGTGGAAAATTCCAACGTCGTGGTGCAACCCATGGTGACCGTGTATCGTCATCTGGACGGCACGCCGATATCGGACACGGATATGGCGACGCATTATGCGTATTTTGATAATAAAAAGATAGAGCAGGGCCCGCTGGCCCCACGCGAACGCAGTGCATTCGCCCAGCTGTTTCATATAATGGTTGTGGGCGGATTCCGCGTTGATATCACTGTTTTGCCGCCGCCGCCTTTGGCGGGTATGGACAGAAAACAGATTGCGGCGACGCTGCAGAAACAAGTATCGGACGAATATATGCAATTAAAAGATAAAGAGATAAAAAAATGAAAACTGCAATAACACCCACGCGCGCTGAGAATTTCAGCGAATGGTACCAGAATTTAATAACCGCGGCCGATTTGGCGGAAAACGCCCCGGTTCGCGGCTGCATGACGGTAAAGCCGTACGGCTGGGCGATATGGGAATTGATGCGTGATGAAATGGACCGCCGCATAAAGGCCCAGGGCGTTCTGAACGCAAATTTCCCGTTGTTAATACCGATTGATTTCTTTAACCGCGAGGCGGAACATGTCGCCGGCTTTGCCAAAGAGGCGGCGGTTGTCACGCACTATCGCTTAAAGATGATTGACGGCACGCTGCAGCCCGACCCGGAATCAAAATTGACCGAGCCGTACATAATCCGCCCGACGTCCGAAACCATTATCGGCGAGGCCATGTCGCGCTGGGTTCAGTCGTATCGCGACCTGCCGATGAAATTGAACCAGTGGGTGAACGTAATGCGCTGGGAAATGCGTCCGCGCATGTTCCTGCGTACGTCCGAATTTAACTGGCAGGAAGGCCACAACGTATTCGCCACGCACGAAGAGGCGAACGCCGACGCGCGCAAAATGCACAAATTATACGGCGACTATATGCGTGATGTTCTGGCGATTCCGGCCATCATGGGCGAAAAAACGCCAGAGGAAAGATTTGCCGGCGCCGACCACACATACACGACCGAACAGATTATGCAGGACGGCAAGGCATTGCAGGCCGGCACGTCCCATGATTTAGGCCAGCATTTCTCGAAATCGTTCGGTATAAAATATCTGGGAACAGACGGCGCGCTGCATCATGCATGGACGACGTCCTGGGGAACGTCCACACGTATGATGGGGGGCCTGTTCATGACGCACAGTGATGACGACGGCTTGGTCCTGCCGCCGGCGGTCGCCCCGTACCAGGTTGTGATTATCCCGTTGGTTCGCGACGGCAATGACGACGAATTAAACGCGTACTGCGAAAAAATCGGCGCCGATTTGCGCGCCCGCGGCATCCGCGTTCTGGTCGACGCGTCCGATATGCGCGGCCCGGATAAAATGTGGAAATGGATTAAGCGCGGCGTGCCGTTGCGCGTGGAAATAGGCGGCCGTGAAATGGCGGACGGCCAGATAACGGTCACACGCCGCGATTTGGGCAAGGCGTCAAAGCAAACGATTGCGGCCGATGAATTTGTGGGCGCCGCCGCCGACATGCTGCGTGCGATGCATGACGACATGTATAACGCCGCCGCGGCGCGCAATGCAAAAATGATAAAGAATGTCGATTCTTTGGACGCGTTGGCCGCGGCGTTGGCGGCGGGCGAAATCGGCTTCTTCCGCTTAAAGTATGATTTGACACTGGATGCGGCATTTGATGCGATTATGGAAACGTACAAGGTGTCGCGCCGTTGTCTGGACGATGCCGACCCGACGTATGTGTTTGTTGCAAAATCGTACTAAAATAAAATCCCCGCCGTTTGGCGGGATTTTTTATTTGCGTGATTTATAGGCCAACAACGAAAACGCCGCATTCATCAGACGACGCATCACGTCTTCGGGAAAGACATCTTTCCCAATTTCACAACGTTTGTATTGCTCCTTTGACATACGCAGTAACGCCGCCGCCTCCGGCGTGGTTATGCGCAGAAACTTGCGCGCCAAACGCATTGCGTTGCCATAGTATTTTGCATCAACCAGAACCATTTTTTCCTCCACTGTTTTTCAATTAAAAACACCGCCGTGATGAAGGGCGGTTGGAGGTTAGTAGCTATTTTATCAATAGTGCTGCTTATTTAGATATATCACAGCCCTCCAACCGGTTGTGGAGTTTTTTTAGATAAAGAGGCTACTACACCTCACACCGGGTATCACCCGATGCATTATGAATTATATCAGAAAAGTCGGGGTTTGCAAATGTTTACTGGATTGCAGCGCTTCGTTCGCAATGACAGTGAGCCTAGAACGATTGTCATTGCGAGCCCGCAGGGCGTGGCAATCCAGTTAATAATGCCATTTGCCGCGTCTGCTTAATACCGGTCGTATATCACCGGCGTCTTGTTTATCGTATAGATACGGCCGTCATTCTCGCGGTTATAGTATATGTACATAACGTTTGATATCTGGTCGTGAATCCACGGATTGGCGTTGCCGATAACCTGGCGCTGGGTGTTGTGGGGAAATACGCGGTGGAACGTATTGTCGAACACGCGCGTGTATGCGTCGTCAAAAGACGCGCTGGTTACCATGTTCATTATGATGATTCCGTTCGGCGCCACGCGGGATTTTATGCGCGCCATAAATTCCGCCGTAATTAAATTTTCCGGAATCTGATACGAATTTGAATACACGTCCAAAATGATTAAATCATATTCCATGTCCGTGTTTTTCAAATACTGGCTGGCGTCGCGAACGACGAATTGTTTGTTTGGGGTTAACTTTTGCTTTAAAAATTCTTTTTCCGAAATGTCTTTCAGCGTCCCCTCGATATCGACAAAAGTGTAATAGTTAAACGTGTCTTTCAGCCCCGCCGTAAATCCGCCGGCCCCCAGAACCAGAATCTTGCGGCGCCGGTCGCGCGGCATGTTATAAATGAAATTGTCGTTGATATAGTTTATATATTCGGCGCCCAGTTCCATGTCCGGATAATACACCGACATCGGCAGGCCGTTCATATACAGAATTTTAACCGAACCCCCGTCCGTCACGGAAATGGTGGAATTCGCATTGTTGACCAGAATCCCGAAATGTTTGCGCTGAACCGTGTCGCTGTTTATCATCACGGCCGCGCCGAATATGGCCGCCGCCACAACCCATATCCACCAGCGCCGCCGACATATCAGCGCGCCACCCAGCCCCAGCGTCACCACCAGCATGATTGTGTGATTCACACCGATAAACGGCATTAACAACAGTGTCGTCGCAATGGACGCCATAACGGAACCGATTGTATCCCACGCCATGATATTTCCGGCATAATTCGTATTGTATTTATGCAGTATTCGCGACAGCAGGGTTGTGTTGTACCCGAACAGGAACGGTCCCACGGACAGCATGGCGATAGAGAATATAAATGTTTGAACAAATCCCGCGCGAACCCCTGCCGCGTACATCCATTCAAAATATTTCGATATTAACGGAAAAGAACCGGCCAGTATCGCCATAAATGCAATCGCCAGAAAACTGACCGCCAGTATTCTACGCGCCCGCGCCGCGCCGATATTTCCGCGCGTGCCTAAAAAATATCCCAGTGACATGAATCCCATAAAGCAGCCCATGATAATGCTGGTGATTACGGCGGCGCTGCCGACAAAGAAAGACAGCTGTCGCATCACGACCAGCTCCAGCGACATGCTGACAAATCCGTTCAAGAATATTAAAAACACCAACCACAGACGCAGTTTTTTTGTCATTTGCGTTTCCTCCCTTGCGGGGAAAATCTTAGCCAAAAAAGTATACCGTCGCAATGCAAATTTTAGTGCGCGTTCAGCAGTCTTACGTCGGCGAATTCCGGGTGTCGGTTGAACATTGCGGCGGCGAATGGACACAGGGCGATAACCTTGCGCTGTTGCGCGCGCGCCATATCGACCACCGCCGACACCAGCCCCAGTCCGACGTGCGCTCCGCGGTATCCGGCATCAACCTCCGTATGGTCTATTATCATTTTGTCGCCGCCCGTCTGTACAAAGGTGATTTCGCCGACATTATGCCCGTCACAGTGCGCATAAAAGCCCTGGCCGTCGTCAAACAAAATATATTTCACATCGTATGCCATGTCGCCCTCGTTGAACATAAAAATTATAGCCGGACGATTGCCGCCCGGCCATAGGGTTGTTATCCCTCACAGTTTTTTACCTCATCACAGGCTGCTGTAATAACAGGGGCTTTTGTAAGTATAGCTGCCGGTTGTGTCGGAACCGGATGTCACATAGCATTGCTGAACTCTTTGGGCCCCGGCGGCCGAATTCCCAAAAGACGGACATCTGGTGCAGGTGCTGCTGGCGCTTACCGCCAGGCCATAGTATCCCGCCGCGCATCTGTATTCCTTTCCGCTGTCTTTGCATGTGCCGCAGTCACATGTACGCGTTGTGCGCTGTTGCAGGCCGATTTTTCCGGATACGCTGGTCCATGCGCTGTCGGTGCAGTTGCTGCACGCCCTGCAGCATGTTTTATATGTATATGAAAACAGTGCCTGACAGGCACTGCCTGTCCCCGTCTTTTCCGTCAGGGTATATCCGCTGGGGCACGACGTACAGGATGTCATTTTAATACATAACGTCACCGGGGTGCCGCCACTGTCCGGGTCCAGTGTCGCACCACAGTTGGAACAGTAATCGGTATAATATACATACCCCGTCGCTGCGCAGTTCGTTCCGCGTGTAACATTTTGCAGATTGGAGCTGCAGGATGATACAACGGTGCATGTATGCGTCTCAACCGGTTGATAACCGCCGCCCGGCTTCAGCGTCAGCGCGCCTGCCGCAAATGTGCCGCCAATCAAAATGGCGACCGCCCAAAGTCCCGTTTTCATATTCATTGTTTTTATTTCCTCCTAATCCAAACGTCCGTTTTGATTAGGCAATGCGGCTCTTGAAAAAAAAGGCCGAAAAGGTGGGGTTTTGCTACATAAAAAAACGTCCTGAAAAACGGACGTTTAAATTAGGCATATATTGCTACGATTATATGCCGTGGTTTCCCTTGTGTCAATGTGTTTTAAATCGCATCGTAATTTGCGCGGATTATTTTCCCGGATTTGCGCAAATTCGTCGCCTCGCCCGATGACAGTTTCGGGTGCAGACTGGCCACGACGCCGTCCGCGCCGACTATGCGCGGCAAAGACATCGCCAGCTTTTCGCGGCCCGCGCCGTCAACCGTGCTGACCGTCAATATGCGTCTTTCGTCGTTAACGATACTGCGCAGCAAATCGGCTACCGCCGCGCCGATGCCGTCCCATGTCGCGCCGCGTCCGCGGATAATTTCATATGCCGCATTGTGCACGCGGTATTCGATTGTCTGGCGTGCGGCGGCGGTAATCGGATTTTTCGTCTGTCGGCAGAATTCGTCCAGCGGCAGTCCGCCCACACTGGCCGCGGCCCATGCGACAACGCTGCTGTCGCCGTGTTCGCCCAGAACGTATGCGTGAACGGCGCGCGTCGAAACCCCCAGCGTCCGCCCCAGTATCGTGCGCAGGCGCGCCGTGTCCAGCATTGTTCCCGTTCCGATTACGCGCGACGCCGGCAGTTTGGACAGTTTCTGGGCCAGCATTACCATCACGTCCAGCGGATTTGTAACGATTATCAGTTTTACGCGTTTCGCGTCAACGTTCGCCATGACCCGCGGGATAATGTCGGATACAACCGCGACATTTTTTTGCAACAGGTCCGTGCGCGTCTCGCCCGGTTTTTGGTTTGCGCCCGCCGCGATTATGACAATGTCGGAACCGCGCATTGCGCGATAGTTGTTCGCGGCGCTGATTTTTATGTCGTATGAAAACGCCGCCGCATGCCCCAGGTCTTCGGCCGCCGCGCGTGCGCGCAGACCGTCGCGGTCAAACAATACCATCTCGTGTGCCAGACCGGTTCCCGCCACCGCCGTGGCGACGGCTGCCCCAACCGCGCCGATTCCTATAATCGATATTTTCATCTCTCTTCCTCTTTTTTTATCTCATGGTATATTATAACAGAAAAAACGGGGCGCACCCCGTTTTTTTATAATATCATGTTTTCCGAAACAAAATCCCAGTTCGCCAGGTTATCCCAAACCGCGTCTATGAAATCCGCGCGGCGGTTCTGGTAATCCAGATAGTAGGCATGCTCCCATACGTCGATTGTGAACAGCGGCGTCATCCCGTGCGCAATCGGCGTGTCCGCGTTTGCGGTCGTGATGATTTTGTACTCCGTGCCGTCGCGTACAATCCACGCCCATCCGCTGCCGAACACCGACAGGGCGGCCGTGCGGAATTTTTCGCGCATGGCGTCCGCGCCACCGAATGCGTCGGCCAGTTTTTTCGGCACGCTCATCTTTGTGTCGGCCGGTTTCAGACAGTTGAAAAAGAAATCATGGTTATACACCTGGGCGGCGTTGTTAAAAATCTTTTGGTCGTTGTTCACGGATGTGCGCACGATTCTGGTCAGCGGCATGTCCTCGTACGCGGTGCCGGCAATCAAATCGTTCAGGTTTTTTATGTATGTTGCGACATGCTTGCCGTGATGATACGCCAGTGTTTCCGCGCTGATGTGCGGCGCCAGTGCGTCCGACGCATACGGCAGCGGGAATTGTGATAATGAAAACATATTGGCTCTCCTTTTTTTCTGTATTTTGCGCGCAGTGCCCACATAACACAACAGGAATTTTTTAAGAATTTTATAACAAAAAGGTCTTGCGCCGCATGGCGCCGGTTTTTATAATCAGAACATCGCAAAGGAGAAAATATGAAAAAATTATCTATTGTATCGGCCGCAATGGGCCTGGCATTCATCGGTTCTGCATCGGCTGCGGATATCACGGTTTACTATTCGCCGACATGCCCGCATTGCCACCATGCGCGTGATTTCATTAACAATACGCTGATTTATGAATATCCGACCATCAAAGTGACCGAGGTCAATGTTATGGACCAGGCAAATCTGGAAAAGTTCCAGCAGACTTTGGAAAAGTGCAAATTTGAATCCGGCGGCGTTCCTGTAATTGTTGTCGGTGACAAGTGCGAACAGGGCTATGCCGACTTTATGCAGGACACATTGCGCCAGCATGTAGAGGCGGACATGTCGGACGCGGACAAGAAAGCCGCGGCTGAAAACAAAGCCGAAATGGAAAAAGACGCCGAGGGTTTTAAGGCCGCCAACGCGGACCGCGCGAACGCTGTATCTGAATATAATGCCGCAGAAGCTGCGGTCGCTGCGGAAAAGGGCGGTAATTCCACGATTTGGTTCTGGGGCTTGCTGGTTGTGCTGGTCGCGGGCTTGGGCTTTGTCTTGGTTAAGAAGGGCAAGCGCAATTAAGACCATAACGACGGTGTAGGAAATGTTTGATTTAACCAGTCTTGATTACATATACATCGGCGTTATATTGGCGTCCACAATATGGGCGACGATTCGCGGCGGGATTTATGAAACGGTGGCGACCCTGTCATGGGTTGTCGCCGCGGTGACCGCGCGATTTGTATCGCCCATGCTGGACGGATTGCTGCAGCGCTGGTTCGGCCTGGCCGAATCGACGGTGGGGACGCTGGTGTCGTCATATTTCATCGTTTTCTTTGTAATATTGTTGGTTGTCGGTTTCTTTAACCAGAAACTGCGCGACAAGATTCAGGAAAGCATGATGAACGTCACGGACCACACGCTGGGCGTGATATTCGGCATTGTGCGCGGAATTGTCGTGATGGGCGTGGTGTATTGGGCCGCGCTGTGGTACTATTCCGATGCGCCGATGATGCCGCGCTGGATTGCGGATGCGCGCACGCGCCCGATTATGCAGTTGACGGCGGTAAAGCTGGATAAATGGTTCCTGCCCGGGGCGGAAAACAAATTGCTGCAGCGTGATGTTGCCGGCACCCAGGAAGCGATTGAAATCTATAACAACTTGATAAATCCGGCCGTATCCGATAAACCGGCATCCCCGGCCGCCGAAAAGCCGGGCGCACCGGCCCCGGCGCCGAAACCGGCGCCCGCGCCCGCACCGGTCGATGACGACCCGGCGAATGAGACGGGATATAAATCGTCGGAACGCACGGCGCTGGAAAATCAGTTGTTACAAATTGAATCCGCCGCACGTGCCGCCGCAGAGCGCGATGCAGCAGAATAAAAAATCGCCCGTTCGGGCGATTTTTTTTATTTGTGTTTATATGCCAATACATATGGAACGAATTTCACGCCCAATCCGTCCGGTAACCATTCGCGCGGGATGATAATGCTGTTATGCTGGCCGGCGGCCATTTTTTGCACCTCTGTTCTGTTGGCCGCATTTATTAACCGGGCCGGTTTTATCGTCGCCTTGTCCATTGTTCCCGGCAGAATAAACGTGATTTCATCGCCGGCCTTTATTTCATTGCGCAATTCCAGTGTGATTTCGTCGTCGGTTGCGTTTGTTATGACGCCGGCGGCATGATATTCGGATGTGCTGCGCGTGGTGTCGTAATCATGCGCGTCCGGTCCGACGGGACCGTCAAAGAATGCGGTTGTGTATCCGCGTGTTTCCAAAACGTTCAGCGCATTCATAAACGGCGCCGGGTCAAAACCCGCCGGGTCGGCGGCGTATGCGTCCATGGCGCATCTGTATGCATGCACGACGCTGCCGACGTAATATTCGCTGCGGTTGCGGCCCTCTATTTTTAATGAGTCCGGCGCGGCTGAAATAACCTCGCCCAGTCGCGGCATCAAACACAGGTCTTTTGAGTTCATGATATATGCGCCGCGTTCGTCTTCTTCTATCGGCATTTCGACGCCACTGTCATGCTCGCGCAAAATGACGTCGTATTTCCAACGGCACAGCTGGGCGCATGCGCCGCGATTGGCGGGCCGCCCTGTTATAAAATTGGACAGCAGGCACCGCCCGGAATAGCTCATGCACATTGCGCCGTGCACAAATATCTCCAGCCCCACGTCCGGACACGCCGCACGTATCGATTTGAATTCGTTATGCGTCACCTCGCGCGCCAGCACGCATAATTTTGCGCCCGCCGCCTGCCAGAATTTGACCGAGCGCGCAGAACATATGTTTGCCTGGGTTGATATGTGAATCGGAATATCCGGATGATTTTCGCGAACCCACATTACGATTCCGGGGTCGGATACAATCAGCGCGTCGGGACGCAGGTAATTTATAGTCTCGCTGACGCGGCCCAGATTTTCATATTCAAAATCATGTGCGAATAAATTAAACGCCAGATAAACCTTTTTTTCGGCATTGTGCGCCAGCTCGATTCCGGCCTTTACCTCGTCCGTTGTGATTTTTGCGCGTGCGCGCATTGAAAAGCCCGGCAAGCCGGCATAAATTGCGTCGGCCCCGTACAGGATTGCCGTTTTAAACGCGTCCAGCGTCCCCGCCGGCGCCAATAATTCAGGTAATTTAATCATGCCAATATGATTTACCGGGCGGTGCCCAAATGCAAGTGATTTATGAATTTTTACACTTGATATTTTGTTTCCGGCAATGTATAGTAAGGCACGTTGCCAGTTTAGCTCAGCTGGTAGAGCATCTGATTTGTAAACTCATCTGGCGTTTTTTATAACCGTTTGAATTTCCTGGGATTTTAAGTGATTTTTAACCATAAAAGGGGCTCGTCAGGGACATTTTATACAATAACGTGTAGCTATGTGTTATAATCTGCAACAAGATTTAGACTTGGCAAAACGGGGCTTTTTTAGACCCATAAAACAGTGAATTGTCCCTTATTTGTCCCCGGATATAAAATCATCTATCAAAAATAGCACTTTTCTAACACTTTCTGGGTGTGGGTCATCTCATTGTATATGTTGACATTCACTCAGGGGGACTTATATCTACAGAAAAGGACTAATGCAAATGGCTACTATAGAAAAGCGCGAAAGTGGGGATAAATATGTATATCGGGCTCGTGTCCGTGTAAAGGGTGCCGCGCCCCGCACGGCGACGTTTCCAAACAAGACATTGGCGAAGGCTTGGGTCCAGAAGACGGAGGTTGACATCAAGGAGGAGCAGTATTTACCCGGCTCTCAGTCGCAGAAACGAACCCTCGGCGAGGTTATCAAGGAATACAAAGACCGGGTAAAACACGGTCAGCACAAGGCGTCAATAACGACCCTGCAACAAATGGATGTTTGGGACGAACTTATCGGCGCATATACCCTGTCAATGATAACCCCGGAACGCATTTACAATGCAATCAAGGATATAGAGGCAATCCCGACGCCAAGTGGTTCAGTAAAAAGCAACAGCACATTAAACCGATATTTTGCGGTGCTCAGCTCGCTACTAACGTTCGCAGTCAAGGAACTGGGTTGGCTGCGTGAAAATCCCGCTGCCAAGGTGTCCCGTCGGCCAGAGCCGAACGGGCGCGTTCGTTTTCTGTCGGACAATGAACGCAATCGCCTGTTGGCACAGGTAAAAAAGGCTAAAAATCCGTTCTTGTATCCTGTGGTGCTGGTTGCAATTTCAACCGGTGCTCGTCAAAGTGAAATATTAAATCTTAAATGGCAGGATATAGATTTAAAACGTGGCTGGGCCACACTGCAAAAGACCAAGAACGGCGACCGACGCGGCATAGCGTTGCGCGGGCCTGCGCTGGCCGCAATGCAAGAGCTTTATAAAAAACGCCTATCAAATATCTGGGCTTTTCCAAATGAATTTAATTCCGGGCCGTTTAATATCCGCAAAAGTTGGGATAAAGCCGTCAAAGACGCTGGTTTGGTTGATTTTAGATTTCACGATCTGCGCCATACATGCGCCAGTTATCTGATTATGAACGGCGCCAGCCTTGGCGAAATTGCGGACGTACTGGGGCATAAAACGTTGCAAATGGTGCAACGCTATGCCCATATATCCGACAGCCATAAAGGCAGCGTAATAGAACGTATGAACGATAAAATATTCGGAGGTCAAAATGACTGATAAATTGCCATATTCTGAACTATTCCCATACCTGCACCCGTTGGACGCAAAGCCGGCCGATGTCAATATTCCACCTTGTGTGAAAAAGTATATTGACAAACATTATACTTTTGTCATATCTGCAGGCTATTTAAATGCTGAAAAGATGAATAAAGCGTTTGAGTTCTTGAGCGAACAATATCCGGGGAATAATGTATTAAACCAAGTACGGAAATTTATAAATTCATTCCCTGGTGACGATATGTATAATGTGCCGGAACACGATAAAAAAGGCACCAGTTATTTTTGGGTTTACACTGTATCGGCATTTTTATTTTTGAATGTTTATCAAATAAATAAATAAATCTGCAAAGGCTCTAAAACTTGTCGTCCGTGCTTTTGACCGGGCAAGAAACCATAAAACCTTATGGCTGGCAACTTATGGCTATCGAAAAGGCGGCGCAGGCCGCGCCGGTAAATATGCAAAGGTTAAGGGAAAAGCCAAACAAAAATGGAACACGTTTTCAAATGCAACGAAACATGCAAAGGCTTATTCCGCTGCTTTGAATCTCTTAGACTATCCCGAGTTATTTGAGGGATTATCACAGCCCCCAACAATCAACACCCTGGAAAGGTGGGTCAGAGAATGGAAAAAGGAAGAAAAAAGTTGCGTTTGCTAGCACCCGTAATTCACGGGTGTTTTTTTATTCAATAATCAGGTTGTACCGGTACTAAACCAAAAGGATAAAAAAATGGAAAAAGACATGAAATATCCTAACTATAAAACAGTTAGGCAATTTTCCGAGGCATACCCTGCATTTAGTCAGGGCTCGCTGCGGGACTTGATATTTTTCGCAGACATCAACGGCCTAAGCAATTTTAACGCAATCCGCCGTGTTGGGGCAAAAATACTTATAAACGAGGATAACTTTTTCAAATGGGTGGATACAAATCCACGAACCAAAGGGGGCTTAAATGTCTAATATCCCAGAAATAGATTCTGAGTTGTACGGCATGGGCAACAGTTCAGACAATGCAGTATATGTCTCAGGAACAGAGGGCACCTTTCCAGCACCAAAAATCTATTCACTTGATGAATTGCAATCTATGGAATTGCCACCGATTAAATGGATACTGTATCCGTTTATCCCGGAAAAAGGTGTATGCATGATTGCCGCGCCGCGCGGCGTCGGCAAGTCTTTCTTTGCAATGACTATGGCGCTTGCCGTGTCGTCCGGTGCCAGTTTCTTGGGCTTTAGAGCTGACAGAGCCTATCGGGTGCTCTATGTAGACGGGGAAATGAACGGACGGACGTTACAAGATCGCTTTAATGCGTTATCTGCTGGCTTAGCGCAAGACGGTGTATTGCCAAATCCTAAAAATCTACATATATATGGCTGTGATTTTCAGGAAAATGCAGCTATGCCGGATATTGCCAATCCACGCCATTGGTCTGCTATTGATATGGCAATTCAGCAGATGAAAGGTGTTGACCTGATAATTCTTGATAACATTTTCACGCTGTACAACTGTCCAGATGAAAACGCTGCGTCAAATTGGCAGGCTTTTAACAAGTGGTCCGTTCGCCAGCGTGTTGCCGGTCGCTCTGTATTATGGATACATCATACAGGCAAAGACGCGGACAAAGGGGGGCGTGGCTCCTCTGCAATAGAAACGCTGATGGATGCGTCAATGCTGTTGAAACGCCCACAGGGATATACCGCCAACCAAGGCGCTGTTATATCGGTGGAATACACCAAGAATCGCAGTCGTGCCGGTGATGAAGTCGCCAAGTTTGCAATAAAACTTGATAATATTGGCGACGGTTTGAAATGGACACCAATCAAAGGTGATGAAGAGCTGGAGCAGGAAGAGATAAAAGTGCTGCTAAACAGTGGTATGAGCGTGGCTCAAATTTCCAAGGAAACAGGCAAGTCCTCAGCCCAGGTATATCGCATATTAGAGGCGGCAGGAATCAGGAAGCCGAGCAAAATTGCGAAAGCGGCTCAACAACAGATAGCAGAAGAAAACAAGAAACCAATCCAAATAGAAATGGGATAGAAAAAATTCTCATTTTCTCAGCTGTATAGTATCGGGAAAATGAGAAACTTGTTTTTATACTCTGGGAACGAACAAAAACGCAACATCGCAAGCGTCGTTTGCCGGGCGAAAAAGCCCGAATAATACCGTGTTGTTGCAAAGAAAAGTGGGGTGGCTAACGCCGCCCCACTATCCTGTATAGTGCGAAATAGTGGGTAAGTTAGCGAAAATCGTTATTTCATACTTGCCGCGGCTTGTTCAAACCAAATTTGTTCGGTCAATTTTCTGACTTTCTAATGTTGCAATTACAGTGTCTGTGATTTGATTTTGATAACCGTATATACGCGTATGATAATAATGGCTTTCTTGGACGTCTGTAATAATATAGAGGGCAATTACAATCAAGAACACAACCATCACTAACAATAGTTTAAAGAATCCTGATATTGTTCTACGTACAACACGAGAATCCTTGATTGTTTTTGCAGCATTCACTGTTCTGTGTTCTAGTTTATAAAAAAAACTATCTATCGCATTATCTGGAACATCAGCATAATTATTCATACCTCACTCCTGCTTAATTAGCATTATCTGTATGTTCTGGCTTTCCAAAAATCGCCATAAATAACGCGATAAGCCACGAAAATGGGATAATCCAACAAAACGATAGCCAGTATATTGTATTGCGTTTAATCAGGTGCCTGCTGTATGCAATAACCGGTGGTATGGATAGGATGAACACAAGACTGATTATTCTGAACAATGCTATATCATACTGTGGTCTTCCGTACTGCGCAGACGTGGAACCCAACGCGACAAAAAACAGTAAAATCATACTAACTAGCCAACGTTTGATTGGAAATTCTGTCGTCATTAACTTTCTCCTTTAAAATCCCATTGCTATAAAATTTTTAGACAGACTATGTACTGTCGGGGTTATTGTCTTTTTATCTGTAAAGGCCACACATAGTTCTTGCTTGCTTAAAACCCCACTATGTATCATTGTTATCATAAAAAGATTATCCGCTTTCTTTTTAGCAGTTTCAGAAGTTAAACTATCCTCAATAACACAAGCCTTATAATCGAATCCCATAATATCCGTTATCAGCTTTTCGGCTTTTTCTATGTGGGGGTGCAGGTTTGTTTTTAGCTGTGATATAAAATCAGACGGCACAGTATAATCTTTGCAGTATTCTTTTAGCCAATAAGTCCAAGTATAATATTGTCCCAACGCAAAATATGCTAATATCACATCGGGATTTTGTTTTATACGTATACTGTAATCTTGGTTGTTTACGCATGGTATGCTAACCATAGGATTATCCAAATTATCCGCAAATATTTTAGCCGCCTCTTGGTACTCTTGCGGTTGTAAACGTTGTGAAAGCATAGACTTTAGCATCAAATCAGCAAATACTTCTTTTTGCTCTTTTTCTGTATTAGATTTGACTAGTTGATCGCTTTTGAGGGGCTGTATTGTTGGCTCGTTGGTCTCTCTGTTATACCCAAAAAAATCAACTTGTGTGCGAGGCTGTGCCGCTGCGCCATATAAATATACAGCTTGTTTGATTTTATCAGTTTGTTCTTGTTCGGAATCAACAAATTTATATGGTTTAACCGGCTCAAATAAACTTTGGAGATAAGGTGTCGTTCTGTCATCTGGCAGCGTAGCACGGTAGGCACGTCCTGGGATAATACTTCCTCCTCTATAAAAATCTCCCTTATTAGAATCATTTATTAAAGTGATACTGTCTTTTGTGGGTGCTGGCAGTTCCACCCAACGACCATTTGTGTATTTTACATATTGCTCCCAAGCGTATGCGTTGCTGATAGCACAAATTGTGCAGATTGCTATAATAAGAGCTTTTTTCATATATTCCTCCGTAAACAAAAGACCGCCAAGAATTGACGGCCGGGGAGTTGATAAATCATAAAGTATAAAAATGACTCCGTTGCTTTCGGGCATGCCCTGTTATATGACGAACGGCTCCCCGACATAGCGTCGGGGGATAGTCAATGCAAAAACTCTGGGCTAAAAGCTCAGGAAACTTTGCAAGTATACTTTACAGGCTTATCACAGCCCCGAACCCAATTCCCATTGGATTACGCCAATAAGGATACTGTTACAGAGCTAACAAATCAAGTTTTTTATACTTTTGAATCATTAAATAAAGAATTTATAGCCTCTATGCATTCGGTCGGGATTATATTGAATTTTCTTATATCTAATGTATAAATATAATCATCTTCTATATGAAATGTTTCGTCAACGTATTTCCTAACAGAATCCCTATTAGCAAGTGCTCGCCTGAGGTCTGGTAACTGCTCTGTCAATGCACGGAATATAACTGTTTTGTAGTAAAATTCTGTCTCTGCAATGAGTTGACGTTTTAATTCTTCTATTTTAAAAATTTCCGCATAAGTCTCATAAGTAAAATCTGAAATAAACTGTTTGATTTGTGATATTCCGGTGTCTTGGTCTGACCGACTTAATTCTGTGTTATCTGATTGACACGGAACAGATCGACCGTGAATCAAACTTGATAAAATATGATATGCTGGATTGACCGTTTTGTCTATTTCTTGATGCTCAATAAACTTACGCAGAGCCGCTATGCGAACAACTGGGTTAATTTGCTTGTCTGTTGCTAACTCTTTCCACATAAGGTGTGTTGATATAATGTCTTCTCTTTCAATAGTGATACATCTTATATTGCCATGATTATTTTCAATGTATGTTGCACATCTGGAATCTGAGCTACCTTTAAAAACTCCACTTGGAGTGTGAATATAGTCAATAATAGGCTCAAAATTATGTGTTAAAAGTAATACAGTTCTTCCAGCAAGGCTTTTCGTTTTAGAGCCGGGCTGAAATAATCTGTGCATAATAGCGTACTTTTTTATGCCATCAAAAGAAGAAATGGGGTCGTCTAATATAATTAAATCGGCGTTTTCAGCAATAGCCATAAACATAAATAAGACTAATGCGAACGCATTACGTTCCCCCCAACTTAAGTGTTCCTTTGGAGTTAAAATATCATCAGATATATTGCCGTCAGGTAATTTAAATTGTAAGGTTGCACGACTTTGTCCTTCGGCGTCTGTCGTGAGCTTAAAATGATAGTTAAAGCCCGCTACAGTTAAAAATTTATTAATGTCATCTTCTTTCTCTTTTGTGGAAGTCTCTATTATTCTCTGTGATTTAGCTATGGCTGCTTTTAACACGCCAACCCCTGTAATAAGGTTATCTATTTCGTCATTTATAGTTGTGATTTCTGTATTAAAAGCCTCGGTTTTAAAAAATACATTCAAACTTGAGTCTATTTTCATATCGTTTAGTTTGATTTCTAATGTTGATATGTCTTCATAATTAACCGTGAATGAATTGAAAGAAATTATATTGTTTAATCTATCATTTAAGCGCGTAGCTTCTGTGACTAATGCGATTAAACAATCTGAAAAATCAGTAGACTTTTCAGTCGTTCCAAATAGTCCCAATATTTTAGAAACTTGATCTGAATCTATATAATTCTCCAGTTCTTTTAAAGACTGTTTAATTGCTTGAGCAGTTTCAATACTACCCTTTGTGAAACACTCATTGAAAGCGGTATTTAATTTTATGCTTTGCTCTGTATCCACAACAGAACAATATGGGCATTTCCCTTTGTTTCCAAAACTTTGATTGCCCTTCAATCTCCATGATGCCCAATCAGAAACGATGTCGTCCGTGCAAAAGTCATTTAAACTTTCTAAACTCGATGACAATTTAAAATATGCTCCTTTGCCCTCTTGAGCAACCTTCTTAATATTTCCAGTAAGAGTCCCCGAAGAGCTTAATTTAATCGCGCTGATTAGTTTTGCGATATTATTACGCAAATTGATTATATTTTCCGCATCTGTAAAATATTTTTTTATATTTTGTAAGGCAGCATCTACTGTATTGCGAGCGTCATCGTATGCGGGCGTCCGGATAAAAATATTAAATGCATTTGCTATCAAAGAATCTTTTTGAAAAATATATTGATTGACGATTCCTTCATTAAAAACAACAACTTTTTTAAAATTATTACCAATAACAGACGGTTGTAGTTCTTCAGATATTGTCCCGTATGGTGCCAAGTTATCTAAAGATATTTCATCAGAATTTAATTTAATCGATTTCGCAATAGTTGACTTGCCTGTACCATTTCTGCCATAAAATATATTTAATTTGCCTTCTTGTATTTCAATAGTTGCATGTTTTATGTTATTACAATTTGATATTGTTATTTGCGTTGACATTGCGAATTTCCTTTGTTTTTTGTATTGTAAAAAAATAGAGCTTTATTCTCAAGATAGAAACAAAATATTTTAAATATATTTCTTGGGGGGGGGCTGGGCTAACGCTCTCGGCTGGACGTGCGGCTTTTGCGGCTGTTTATAGGCCGCCAAAGCCTAGCGCAGCCGTCTATATTCATTGTATGTATTTAGTGCTGGGACACGCAGGGACAAAAAATCACTGGATAAATAAAACATTTTTACATTAAAAAATCCGCGGAAACCCGCGGAAATTCTGGTGCCAGTTGTCGGACTTGAACCAACGACCCTCTGATTACAAATCAGATGCTCTACCAGCTGAGCTAAACTGGCAACGTTTGGTAGTATAACCTAACTAAAAGTAAATTTCAAGTATTCTTATCAATTTTATCCATTTTTCTAAAATCATTTGTCCCGGGTGATTTTTTGCTCTGTTTTGCCGGCGCGTAATCGTCCGGTTGTGTCGTTATCCGGGGACACTGGCGGGACATTTATCATCAAAAAATACAATAAACCACCATACACCACAACAGAGTCAAAAGCCCACACCCCGCAAGAAACCTGTTGATTTGTATGGTGGCTTATTGTATATTATACACAGTGCTATCCTTTGTAATCAGAGGGTCGTTGGTTCAAGTCCGACAACTGGCACCAGAATTTCCGCAGGGTTTCTCTGCGGTTTTTTGTTTGTAAAAAAAATCAAAGTAAATTATAATCTCAAAAGAATGTGCAGCGATGCGCGTTCGGGGCTGTAGCAAGCCTTATCGTTGCGGTGCGAAAAGCATCGTTAATCTGATGTTTCGGTGCTTTTTCGCGCCGATATTATCCCTGACCTGGTCGGGGGGCCGTTTGTTATATATTGAAGACAACGGAATCTTTCAACGATAGATTTGCTAACTCCCCGGCCGCCAATGTTTTGGTGGCCACGATTTTTTATAGCGAATAAAGGGGGAAAAGCTATGAAATTCAAGAACTTAATCTTGTCCGCGTGTGTTGTCGCGGCAAACGCCGGTGTTGGCATACCGCCGGCCCAGGGGGTGACGTACACCTGTAATAGTCTTTCTGTATCAACTTGTAACAATATGGGTGCCAGCATGGCGGTGCATAACTGCGCCTCGGGAACACAGGTTTGCTATCAGAAAAAAGACAGCGAAGGTCGTATTTCCATTCCTAAAATATATACGTCATGTTCAACGTGTGACACGGGTTACACTCTGGCGACGACGACCGTTGATATCTGTTCCAGTGTGTCGAATCCGCCGACGATAAAAAAGTGTTGCGGGCCGTGCAGCAACTGTACCAGCGACACCACATGGACGTCTTATGACACCACAAGAGAGGTTCAGGTCAAACGCAGCTGTGACTGTGGCACTTGCAAGGCGACGAACACTTATCGTTGCAAGGCCGGATATTATGGCAGTGGCACCAGCAGCACTAATTGCAAGCGATGCCCCACAGACGGTTTTACCGTCGGCAGCAGCAATGCTGGCAGCGGTTTTATAACAAAATGTTTCGTTAATAGTGGCTCGGACACAACCGGCAATTATGACTATACGGAACCTTGTTATTATAAGAATGATCCACTTGTTATTGATCCGATTGATCCGGGTCTTCCGTTTGAACCGATTTTGCCGTAAAAAAAGCGCCGTTTGGCGCTTTTTTTATGCCGCTTTCATATTTTGGCGGGCCGCCATGAACATCAGTATCTTTTTCTGTATGTCGGCCGGATTCTGGGCGGCCGATTTTGCAGAGGCGGCTTTTTGAATGTTGCGGGCCAGTTCGGCGTTTATCGCGCCCATGGCGCCGCCGATTTGTTTTGCGCATTCCTGCGACCATTTGGCGCGGTCGTCTTTGGACAATTCTAATTTTTTCTCGCGATTTGGATTTGTCATCACAATCTGGGACCATTTGGCGTTATGTGCGGCAAAAATCTGGTTCATATACATCGCGGCCGGGTTGTTTTTATCTTTGGCGGCAATCATCGATTTTATTTGATTCAGCGCCTCATACCATGCGGCGCCCAGGCTCTTGTCGCCCCGGCCCCAGTTGGCGCCCGCCAGTCCAAAGAACAAATCAAAGTATGCCCGTGACAGTTTCTGTTTGGCCTCCGCGCTAAGTTCTTGTGGCTTTTGCGCACCTGTCCCGCCCATCAGTATCGACATGTTTTGTTGTAAATTTGCATTCATTTTGCCGCCTCTTTGCCTGTTCAAAACAAATGTAGTGCGCGGCATACGCCTTTTCAAGGCCGTTGTCAAGGAAATCTTTCTTTTGACTTTATTCCCATCGGGTGTAACCATATTCCTGTTCATGTCATAAAAACGCACCTGTTGCCAAGAATGGGCGGGTGTGGATATGAGCCCCGGTCTTGCCAATAATGGGGGCCGTGGATTTCATCAAAGAGCAAGGAGTTATACTGATGAAAAAATCTTTAAAGCTGGCGGCAGCCGCCACAATATTGGCTACGCCGGCAATAGCGGATACCATTCCGGTTCCGTATAACACATTGAACACAAATATGGAAAACCCGTTGTATATGCCGGGTGCACGTGTGTTCTATTCCAAACTGTCAAACGGCTTGATGCTGAAAGTGGCCGACGATTCCGCCGCGCACAAGGACAAGCATCATGACGGCTCTACCGAGTTCCCGATTATCCGTATCCAGGAAGAAATGGGATACGGTATCACCGACCGCTTGGCGGCACACTTCTCGGTTCAGTACACGCACGACGATGATATTCAGCGCACCGGTCTGTCCGCAGGTCGTCTGGGTTTAACATATCGTTTGCTGAACCTGTATAACGGTTTTGTATGGGATGTTTATGGCGATTTGCATTTGGGCGGTATCGGTGAAATGCGCGGCCAGTACAACATTGCCGGCGACGCCGATACGGCAAATGCTGTCATTGCGGGGGCATTAAAAACAGCTGCGGCAAGTGGCATGGATATCAGAGACCCGAATGTTCAGGGTGCGGTAATTGCACAGGCTGCGCCAACTGCATTAAAGGCGTCTTTGCTGAATGCAAACGGCGTAATCGACTATGACAACTATTCCAACGGTATGTGGGGATTCCATGTCGGTACCAAGGTTGGTAAGGTTTGGGATAAATTGACGACCAGCGCGTTTGTTGAGGTTCTGCGTACATTCGGCGACGACAACAGCCGTATCCGCATCGCGGGCAGTAACACACCGATTTTGGCGAATTATTCGACCGCGTTGGTTTTGGCGCAATTGGGCGCCCCGGCCGAAGTTGCGGCGGAATTCAAATCCGTGACGGAGGTTAACGCCGGCCTGAACGCGTTCTATCAGTGGACGTCGAAATGGTCGACTGGCGCATGGTTCCGTTATGAACACCATGCCGACCAGGGTATCGAGAAAATCACAACCAACGTCGCACCGGAATTGGCGCCAGTAAAGAAAGCGCTGGAAGACAAGCTGTCTGATATGAACGACGGTTTTGACGCATATATCATCGGTCTGTCCGCCGCGCACCAGTTCACAGACCATGCCCAGGTTGCGGTATATGGTGAATACACCTTTGACAACGCGCACGAACGCTCCCAGAACGGTACGGACGCCAAGGTTGAGGCGGGTGTTCGCGTGAACTTTAAGTTCTAAACCAAACGATAATAAACAAATATTGGACACATTGGGCCCCCGCCGGGGGCCCTTTTTAATATTTTGCTATCGGCTGTTTTTATGGTATAATATGCTACAAAGGAATAGAGACAGATTATGAAAAATTTCGGCTTTTCCGCCGCATTGTTCGGCTTTTTGTTGGGAACGCACGGCGCCGCCGTGGCCGCATACCCCGCGCACCAGGCGTACCAGGCAACCAATGCCCAGGGTGGAATCGTATATTTGCCGGGTAATACCGTACAGATGCCCGCCAACACCCAGGTTGTGGCGGTTCAGACCAATAACGCCGCCACCGCGACGCCAACGCGCATAACCGGCGCATTGCCGCGCGTAGGCAGCCGTGCCAGCACCGCCGGCCGCCAGTATTATCAGCCGGCCGATTACGACCGTCTGGCCGACAGCGGGCTGTATATCGGTGTTTCCGTCGCATATTCCGCGTCGATTATGGGGAACATGCATGCCGATTACACCGGTGAGCAGAACGCTTTCTTTGTTCCCGGCGCGTTCAAAGACGCCGATTTTGATACCGACACCGTAATCCCGTTACAGTTGTCGGTTGGTGCCGCGATTAACAACGATGTGCGTATCGATTTTTCGTACCTGCGCTATTCGGGACTGGAATATCCGGGCCGTGTGGAATCGTCCAACGGTGCCGGCGGTTATGTTGAGGCGACGGTTGACGGCGGCGCAATTACCGCAAATGCAACAATGCTGAACGTTTATTATAATATCGACAGCTTTACCGGCTATATCGCGGGCGGAATGCTGCGTCCATATGTCGGTGCCGGTGTCGGTATTTCATTGAATACGATTGCGGACTATGTCGTGTATGATAATACATTCTATTCTGAAAATGAACCTGGCACTGTACCTGATGGTACCCTAACAGGTATTTCCGACATATACGCATATCACAATGGCGGGACCGAGGAACAGTTTGCATTCATGCTGGAAGGCGGTGTCACAACTGAACTGGACAACGGTTTAAAATTGGATTTCTTTGCGCGCTATGCCAATTTGGGTAAGGTAAAGACATCGGGCAGTATTATTGTTTCTCAGACAGAATGGTTGGCGAATTCAGCTGTCGTTGGTGGCGAAGCGGTTGCCCCGTACGACAGTGTATTCCATTACACCAACTGGTACGAAAGTGGCCGCATCGGCATGGTTGACGTCGGCGCGCGTATAAGATTGCAGTTCTAAATCGCAAGATTATGGATGTGCCGGGCATAAGAGGGGTGCTCGGCTCATTTAAAATAAAACCGGGCAGAGAGAATGAAACACAAATCGATTTTTTCGTATTATCTATTGATATCCGCCATTGTTGCGGCGACGCCGGCCACGGCGGGTGTGCGTGTCGGCAACCTGTCGCGCAGCTATGCCGACTCGTACAGCCAGGTAAACGGTCTGCGCATGGGCACGGCAAACGGCCAGAACAGCGCCAATCAAAATACGGAAACATTTATGCCGGCGACCGGACTGATGACGGACAATTCCGTCACGACCGCGGTTGACGGAACAGGGGCGGTCGTAAATCTGCCGGTTCGCGTGGCGAACGCCGATTTGGCGAAAAGAATAGGGCTGGGCGAAACGGTCGGCCGTGTCAGCATGGGCACATTGGAATCATGTTCACGCATTTATCCCGAGGGTGACTTTGCATGGGATACCCCCACCGCCGGCGTGGGCAGTGGCGGCGCCCAGACATGTATCGCGGTTGTTGAAATGCGCGCGATAAATGCCGACGGCCGCGGGGGCGAGGCAGTCCTTGCCCGTGCCAATATCGCCGCCGGCGACAATATCAAATGCAATATATCGGATTTCCCGGAATACTCGTACACCGAAGACGCGGGCAAGATTGAATTCCCGGCGGACCGCGAGCCCACCATGGACGACGTTATCGCCCAAATGAACCAGGAACAGAAACAGAACGCCGGATTAAAAATCGCGGCGGGTGCGCTGATTGGCGGCATCGGCGGCAATATCGCCGGCAAGGCGGAGCGGGGCTCTGATTCCATCATCGGCACGAACAAGGAAAAAATGACCAGTACCGCAATCGGCGCATTGTCCGGTGCGGCCATAATGGCGGGTAACTCTTATGCCGGCAAAGTCGGCGGCGATGTCATCCTGTCAACCGGTGTCAACGCGGCGGCGGGCGGCGTAATGGGTAATATCATGGCGTCCGGCAACAGTGTTTTGCGTGTCGAGGATTGCGAGGTTGGCGGCGTCAAGACCAGCTGTCTGTGGGGCAGTGTTGTTAAAACCGTCGAATGGAAACAAGAAGAAAACGGCGTCACAAAGACCGCATATTACAATATGACGACGCATGACACGATTGAATGCGATGCAGATGGTAAAAAGTGTAAGCCCATATGGTTTGCGCTTGCCTCCGTCCGTCTTGAGGCGGCGCCGAACAAGACTCTGGATGAAATCCGTAAAGAGCAGGACCGTGCCGTTCTTCAAGATGACAAGTTTCATTTTAAATACGACAAACAAAAGCAGGAAGTGGAACCCGGCACTGGCGACGAAATATGGGCAAAGATTTCCGAGGGGCGCTTGGAAGACGGCATGGCCGTCCGCGCCATGGTTCCGAATGTCAACGACAAGGCGTTCGGTTTGACGTCCGACGACTGGGCCAAATGGCGCAGCAATAATCCCAAGGCACGGGTTTGGGGCCGCAACATGGACGGCAATGCGTATGACCTGGGCGACGGATATACGATTGAAAACTTCCGCCCGATGACAATCGACGCCGAAGACGGCGGCATCGTTGACATCAGCAACAAGGCCAGATTAAAAAGCACGTTGACCGGTGCGGGCATCGGCGGCGCGATGGGCGGCTTTGTCGGATACCGGGGCGCACAAAGCGATATTGACGACCGCTGGGTCAGTGCCGTCCGTGAATACAAAGACTCTTTGACGCGTGTCTATTGCGCCACCGGCAAGCGTTATCTGGGCCAGTATAACGACATGATAGTAATTCCGTCTTTAAACCAGGAATAAAGCCTTTTCCCCGCCATCGGCGGGGATTTTTTTATGGATTTGTATTCGCAAATAGGTTAATGTACCGATTGTAATAGGGAACCTATTATGCGAGATTAGTACTCTCGCGCAACAACCGCCCTGCGCAGGCGTAAAATGCCAATCCCATTTCGTGGGTTGGAAGCGGTGAATATATTGAATAAGCCGATAGCATGTTGTTGTGCGAAGTACTAAGTCCAGCCCCCGCCCTGTATTACATGGCGGCTTTTATATTTTTGGCGGTGCATATTATTATGGAATTGGGGACTGCCGGAATATATAATCAAGACGTGGCTGAGTAATGGTCCCCATTACAAGAACGAGGAGTAGAAACCTCTAATACACGATCGCCTGTGATACGCGGGCGTTAAACTTCCAACTTGTCGGTTGGAGGCGGGCTCTTATATATTGAAAAGGTCCGAACAATTCATCGTGTATTGTTTTTCTACCCTCCAACCACCATTATTTCTCTGGTGGCTTGATTTTTTTTGCAAAATGCCAACAAGGGGACGCAAATGAAAAAAAATACCGCAGCAGCCTCGTTCGTGTCGAACGCCGAAAACAATTCCATTACACCCGACACAAATATACCGGAGGCGGAATTCCCGGCGCCGCTTATTTACAAGTTGTCGGAATTTTACCGCCGCCATCCGAATTATCCGACGGGTATCGTTGAAATCGCTGTTTTGGCGCGTCTGCTGCATACGGAACTGGACAAGTTTTTGCATCGGCCTCATAAACAGGTGACGCAAATATATTTTGACAGTGATGTTGCGGATAATCACAGGGTCTAAAAAAAACTCCCCCAATCGGGGGAGCTTTTTTTACTGTACATCCGGGGCGATTGCCGCAACCGGACACAGCGCGGCGCATGTGCCGCACGATATGCATTTTGCCGGGTCAATCACGCATTTGCCGTCGGCGCCCACGGATATTGCCATAACCGGACACGCGCCCATGCATGTGTGACATGCGATACATTTTGCCGGGTCGATTTTGTATGCCATTTGTATTACTCCCTTAATTACGATTCAGCAAACTTAACAAATATTGGAACATTGCGATAAACGAGATGTACATGTGCAGCGCGCCCAATACCGCCAGCTGGTTGCGCTGTGTCTCGTCCGGTGTCACGGCATATGCACGCTTTAATGTCTGCATGTCGTATGCTGTGAACAACGCGAATACCAAAACACCGATCAGGCATACGATTGTTGCAAACGTGCTGCCCAACGGCCAAATGAAAGAAGCCAAGCCGACCAGAATCAGGCCAATCATACCCATCATTAAAAATACACCTAGGAAAGACAGGTCTTTGACGGTTTTATATCCGAACAGCGCCATTGCACCGAACATCAGCGCGGCGATAATGAACGCATACAGTATGGACGCCGGATTCACGGCCAGTGCGCCCCAAATCAGCGGTGTCATGCCAAATCCGATTAAAACCGCATACAGCGCCAGCAACAGCCCGCCCGTCAACGGCTTTAATGAAAACGCCTTAACCTGGGCCCATATGGACAGCCCCAGTGCGCCGAATATTACGATATAAAACAGTGCGCTCATTCCACCCTCGTTCACCAACAGGCGAATGCCGCCGCCGTAAATCGTCAGCCATGATGTCAGCGCGGACAAACCCACCGCCCCGAACATTAAGGCAAAGATTCTTTTAAAATACAGCTCTATCCCGCCGGGGCGTTGCGCCTGGGGACGTGGGGCTGTGGCTGTCTTTTTTGCAATCATTATTTTCTCCTTGTTATTTGAGTTATATATAATACAATCACCCCGTAAATTCAAGAATAAAAGGAGATTGTTATGGCGGGAACACTAAAACCGTCCAAGCCCAGTTTTGAAAAGATGAGCAAGGACGAAAAGCGTCAGTATTACACGGAACAAATGGCGCGCGCAAAGGAAAGGCTTGAAGAAAACATACGAAATGGCAACGAAAAAGGCGTACAACACACTCAGGAAATTATTCGTAATTTAGAGGGAATGATTAGCCGCCTTTAAAAATAAAGGATAAAAACATATGTATAACCCGGATGTAAGAACGATAAAATCCTCGGACCGTATCGGCTATCCGCCGGCCACAGAAATGGCAACCTTGGAAAGTCAGCGCAACCGTAATCGCGCGCTGGCGGATTTGGCGGACAAAATTGCGCAGTTTAAACGCGAATGCGCCGCAGAGCAGGAAAAGGAAAATCCGAATATGAAGTATATCGCCGCACGCATGCAAAAGATAGCGCTGATGCAGCAAACTTTGGAATCCTGTCGTTAACGTTAGTATTGGCAACATGGCAATAATTGTAAATCCGATTTCTCCTGTCGCATTTTCGGTATTCGGCCTGGATATACGCTGGTATGCGCTGGCGTATATCGCCGGTTTCGTACTGGGGTATTTTGTTTTTAAATACTTGGCCGGCCGCCGCGACAGCGGCCTGTCCATTTCCAAAAAGCAAATGGATGATTTGCTGACCGCCGTTATAATCGGCGTTATCTTGGGCGGCCGCCTGGGGTATGTGCTGTTTTATAATCTGCCGTTCTTTTTGGCGCACCCGCTGGAAATATTCGCCGTATGGCACGGCGGGATGAGCTTTCACGGCGGCCTTATCGGCGTCATCGTCGCGACAATGTGGGCGGGGCGTCGCATGCATCTGAATCCGTGGCGTTTGCTGGATTTAATGGCCGTTGTCGGACCAATCGGTCTGTTCTTTGGCCGTATTGCCAATTTTATAAATATGGAGGTTATGGGCCGCCCCACCGCGCAGCCCTGGGGGGTTCTGTTTGCCGGCACCGGCGACGTAATCCCGCGCCACCCCAGCCCTTTGTACGAGGCCGCCACCGAAGGCGCATTGCTGTTCGTCATAATGCTGTGCCTGTATCGGTTTACCGGACTGCGTCGGCGCCCCGGTGCGCTGGCGGGAATGCTGGGCATGCTGTATGCGGTGTTTCGCATATTTTGTGAACAGTTCCGCGCGCCCGACGCTCAGATTGGTTTTTTAACCAGCTGGGGCCTTACCATGGGCCAGTTGTTGTCAGGTGCAATGTTTGTCGCCGGCGCAATAATTTTTGCCTTTGCAATGAGAAAAAAATAATATAATATACACAACGCAGTTTCGGATGGTTGGCAGAGCGGTCGAATGCGGCGGTCTTGAAAACCGTTGAGGGTGCAAGCCCTCCGGGGGTTCGAATCCCTCACCATCCGCCAGGAATAAATCCGCCGCATGGCGGGTTTTATATTGATTTTTACGTGCGTTTATGATATAATATAAACCAAGAATAAAGGCGACATTTGTCGCCGTTTTTTATTGCTCCGCCGC
The DNA here is from genome assembly GCA_947646585.1 of uncultured Alphaproteobacteria bacterium. Classification (GTDB taxonomy): domain Bacteria; phylum Pseudomonadota; class Alphaproteobacteria; order Rs-D84; family Rs-D84; genus Enterousia. The sequence continues at coordinate 459,876 of CANSHD010000001.1, forward strand.
GTGCGGGCTTTTTTATTTACCCAAAGGAATCATAAATGAAAACACCAGAATTTTTACGGCAAATAATGTCGTCGCCTGCATATATGGATAAAAATAGCAAGGCGTATGCAATGGCGGAAAGGTATCTGAATCTGCTGTACCCGGGCATGGCGCAAACCGACGCCACGGGGCGCATGACCGAACCCGAATACGATATGACGCTAAAGCAGTTTAATAAAGCGCAGGATGCCTTGGAGGCCGCATTGGAAGAGGCTAAACAAGAAGCCGAAGCAGAGTATGAAGAAGCTGGGCAAGAGATAGATATTGATGCCTATGTGGAATTAGAAGAGGCCATAGACGTACGTGTTCTGATGCCGGATGGTCGTATCGAAAACAAACAGCTGGAGGTTTATACCCTTGATTTGCCGGAGGACGATGAAAGACCATCCGGCAACGTGCGGCGTGTTTGGCGATGGCATACAGAAGATGGTGATAACACCTGTGATGAATGCGCGTCGCGTGATGGCGAAATATATGAAAGTGCGGATGATATTCCGGAAATCCCGGTGCACCCAAATTGCCATTGTAGCATAACAGAGGATGAAATAGGCCCGGATGGTCACACGCTCAGCAGTAAACCGTATTCGCCAAAAGCAAAAGAAGAAAAGAATACAGTTGCAAAGGATATAAAAGAAATGACGAAAGACCAGAAATTTGAACAGGCATATAATAAATTAAAAGAACCAGAAGGTGGCTATACCGACGGTAAAAATCAAGTTCGTGATGAGCCGACAAACATGGGAATAAAGCAAAGTACGCTGGATAATTATGCGACAAAGCATCCGACAAAGGATTTGCCCGCAGATGTAAAATATTTACAGCCATCACAGGCAAAAGAAATTTATAAGGATATGTACTGGAATAATACAGAAATACCACAAATAGAAAATGACCGAGTACGAAACGCAGTCTTTGATATGAATGTAATGGGAGGGGCGGGCCGAGTTGTCCAGAGGGCATTGAATGATTTTAGTGATGCCGGGCTTGCCGTAGATGGCAAAATTGGTCCAAAAACAGTTGAGGCTTTAAATTCTATTCCGGCAAATAAAGTGTCGGATTTTATGGAAAATTTAAAAGCCGAGCGGCTTGAATATTTACAACAAACCAAGAACTGGTCAACAGCCAAGGGCGGCTGGACAAAACGTACAAACAACTATTGAATATCTTTTTCTTCGAAATGCCATCGTCCCAACACATAATCATCAATATATTCAGGAACGTCGTGTATGGGTGTACACTCGGATTGTATCCCTAAATTTTTCCCATTGACATAAACATAAGCGATATCAATAGGGGTGTCATCTATTAAAATCTGGTACAAGGTTTTGTTTGTCGGTTTATAATATACTGACTGTATTTCTAGGTTGTTGACGTGTTTGGTAACAGGCTCTTTATCCATACATGGTGCACAGAAATCAATATAAGACCCTGCATTTTTCAGCAAGTGATACGCATTGTCTGCAACATTTTTCGGAAGCAATGCGCATTGGTCAGCTTTAGCTAAATGCAATGAAAACATAGTCACTAAAAAGCAGACAAATAATTTTTTCATTGCGTGAATTTTATCTGTTTAATCTCACTTAGTCAAATACTTACGAAAAACAATAGACAAGATTTATTGGCGGTGTTGTGTGTTTGGCCTTTAATATAGGCAACGGGGCATTTGCAAATTCTACGGTTGTGCCGATTACAATTCTTTCTTTATTTTATATTCCACAAATTTTGGGCATGCGGCAAAGTATTTTGCAAATTCGGCGTCAACCCGGCTTAAGCGGGTTATCGTGCCGTCCGCGGCTATAAACGGCGGGTCGACCCGGCGTAATTTCTGCGGCAGCATGACGCAGTCCGTCGCGGCGTCGTCCGCGCGCCATTGGTCCGGATCGGAATACAGCAGTGAAAAGTCAACGCCAGCGGCATGCATTTTACGAATTACCTGCATGTCGTTCAGGTGAAAGAAATCGTCGCGTGTCAATATGCCGCGGCCGATTGCGTCGCGGCAAATCCGCGCCAGCATTTCTTCATAAAACACGCCGGTAAAGCTGGAATATATTTCTTCGTCGGTTGTGTTGAATGCATGCGCAAACAGTCGTGCCGATTCCATATCGCGCATTACAAATCCGTCGGGCGTGGCGACGATTGCCCGGCTAAGCTCAACTTCGTCGCATTCCAGCAATTTGCCGTACTGGTGCATATGTGGAATTGCGCGCAGGCTGTAATCCAGCCTGTCCGCGCACAGGTCCGGCAGTTCGTTCTCTTTCAGTTTGAATCGCGTATCGTCCAGAATCATGTCCAAATCAAATCCGGCCTTGGTTATTATTTCGGCCAGTTCGGAATTCTTAACAAATTTTTCATGAACGTCGTCCTGATATTCTTGTGTTTTTGCGGCGTCCGTATCGCCAAACAGGCGGTCTGAGAGATGCGAAAACGCCGTATGCGACACGTCGTGTATCAGTCCCGCAATTTGTTCCGGCACAGACGCGCCATGGATTCGCAACAGCATGAACACCCCGATTGAGTGATGATATCTGGATACGGGAATGGAATAGAACGGCATGTTCGGCCGCCATGGTCCCATGTTTATCCCCTGCAGGCGCTGAAACGTGGGGGCGGATATAATCTGTGAAAAGACGGGTTCCGTCACGTCGATTACGCCGTAAATTCTATCGCATGCTATCATGTGGTTTCCTTTGTTGTTGTGCGCGCCATTATATCATACTTGGCGTCCGCGCTCCATGTATTTGTTCCTGCTGATTTTATGGGGCAAATAATACAAAATTTATACAACCAACCCACAACCCAACAAGGAGATACAAAAATGATGTTGAAATTAAAAATATATTCCACTGTTTTCGTGTTGTACGAAATATTGGCGGTATTGCTGCTGCATTGCCCCTATACGTGTGATGCAATGTTTGGCGCCTCGTTCTGCAATGACAGCGTGTTTAAGTATTTTATCGCGCTGTTGGCGGTTCCGGCCGTTGTCGGTCTGATAGTTATGTGGATAATGCATATAATTCATGCAATTCGTCGTCGTCACTCGTTCCTGTATCGTGCCCAAGAAGCGGTCGAGGATGTTGCCGGCTCTATTAAAAAGACTTTAAAAGAATCCGTATCCAGCAAGGATATAGAAAAATATATCGTTGCGGCCCTGGCGGCGGGTGTAAAAAGATATTCGGATAAAAATCCGGAATTGAAAAAGACGTTTGGCAACATTATCGGTGCGATAACCGGCGGTGTCGGTGCGGATTTGGGCTGGGATGATGACGCCGATGAAGATTCCGCGGAGGATACGCACCGCGCCCCGCGTCGCGCCACGACGGGCAAGTCCCATTCGCGCACGCAAAAGCGTTCCCGCTAGGTTTGCCAAAGCACAAAAATAAAGCCGCCGTTTTGGCGGTTTTATTTTTTTATCGGGACGTGGTCTGGTCGTCCATTTGTCGTTTAAAAATATCCTTTTTCTTTTCCATCCTGTCCATCAACAGGCCGCCGTACACGACGCCGGCCATCATTGCCGGATATACGACCAGACCCGCGCTGGCGTGTCCCTCTTTGTCAATCAGATTATATACAATCATCCCCAGCATGGTCACCAGCTCCGCCAGCCACACCGCGCTAACCCGTACGCTTTGGCGGCGCAGCTCAATCAGGGTTTTCTTTGCGCGCAGCATCCGTTTGCCCTCGTCCGTGTCGGGGCCGTGAAAGTCTATCAGCACATCCATGCAGAATTCCAGACGGTCGAACAAGTTCCGTGTTTTATTCGGTAAAATTTTATCTGATATTTTCATATCGCGGATTATATCGCCGATACGCTGTTTGTCAATATGTCCGTATTTATTATTGCAAAACCGAATAAACGGTATAATATTATGTTTTGTAATATTTAGGGGTAATAAATGCCAGCAAAAACAATCAGTGATATCGTCGCATTATGCAAGCGGCGCGGTTTTATCTTTACAGGCTCGGAAATATACGGCGGGCTGGGCGGCGCCTATGATTATGGTCCGTATGGCGTCGAATTGATGCGCAACATTCGCGACGCATGGTGGAACGCGATGATATATTCGCGCAATGACATCGAAGGTCTGGACGCGGCGCAAATCAGCAATCGGTTGATGTGGAAATATTCCGGGCACGAGGCCGGATTTTCCGACCCGTTGGTCGAATGTAAAAAGTGCGGCGCCCGCATGCGCCAGGACAAGATGGCGGACCCGACCAAGTGCGACAACTGTGGCAGCACCGATATAACGGAACCGCGTGCATATCAGCTGATGATGGGATTGTCTATCGGTGCGATGGCCGACGGCGCGATAAACGCATACCTGCGCCCGGAAACGGCGACCACGACATACGTCAATTTCAAAAATGTCTTGGACGCCCGCCCGCATAAACTGCCGTTTGGTATCGCCCAGATTGGCAAGGCGTTCCGTAACGAGATATCACCGCGCGGATTTGTGTTCCGCATGCGTGAGTTTGAACAGGCGGAAATGCAGTATTTCGTGCACCCCGATACCGATGAAAAATATTTTGAAATGTGGCGTGCGGCGCGTATGGCCTGGTGGACGGATGTTTTGGGCATCCCGGCGGAAAAGCTGCGTTTCCTGCCACATGAAAAATTGGCGCATTATGCCAAGGCCGCATGTGACATTGAATATGAATTCCCCGACGGCTTTGACGAGGTTGAGGGCATCCACAACCGCCAGGATTTCGACCTGGGCAGCCATACCAAGGCGCAAAACGAATTCAAAATCAATGCGCACGTTATGGAGAACAAGGATAGCACGGTGAAACTGTCATACAGCGATCCGCAGACCGGCGAAAACTTTATCCCGTATGTTATTGAAACGGCGATGGGTGTTAACCGCGCAATGCTGGCCGTTATGCATAACGCATATACCGAAGAAGATTTGGGGGATGGCAAATCGCGTTTGGTTCTGAAACTGCGTCCGAAACTGGCGCCGGTCAAGGCCGCGGTTATTCCGCTGGCGCGTAATGTGCCGGAATTGCTGGATACGGCGATGAACATTGAAAATGATTTGCGCGCGCTGGCGATTGGCCGTATAGAGCTGGAAAATTCCGGCAATATCGGCAAGAACTATCGTCGCCATGATGAAATTGGAACGCCGGTTTGCGTCACGGTTGACCACCAGACATTGGAAGACGGCACGGTCACACTGCGTCTGCGTGACACGATGGAGCAGCGCCGCGTCAAAATCGCGGATGTTCCGGCGGCCGTTCTGGAAATAATAAACGGTTGATAAAAAATCCGTCATGCGACGGATTCGGATATAAACAATCCCCCGGAATGGGGGATTGTTTTATTTCTTTGCATCTTGTAGCGTATTCGTTTGTCGGTTAAAAATAATCATTGGGCCGGGCGGATTGCCGGCACTGTTTTTATAGGAAAAATTCCGTTAAAATTTTAGTTGAATTTTATGTTAATTTCAATCAGAATAAGAACCGAATCCTTGTATGCTTAGGATTTGATGGAATTTTAAAGGAGAGAGAAAATGACGCATGCAGACATGTGGAACGCAATAGATGACTTTGCCCGCAGTCGCAATATGACTTGCTCTTGCATGGCGCGTCGCAGCGGTCTTGATTCTACGACATTGAATCGAAGCAAGCGCTGGACGCGTGACGGAAAGCCGCGATGGCCGTCAATGCAAAGTCTGGCAAAGGTATTGGATTCAAATAATGCGTATATGATAGATTTCGCGCGCTTTTGTCCAATGCCAAAGGACGCGGAAAAATAAAATGTGTGGTCAAAAAAAATGCGGGATAATTCCCGCGTTTTTTTATTCCCGCCAAATGACGGATTCAAAACGCGAATTTATTTTGTCGCGCAGCGCGGCGTCGTTAAAGAACTGCTCGCGCGCATCGGCGGTTGTTTGTTCCTTTTCGTCTTCAAAGTGCGGAATGTATTTTTGTATCGCGATATTTTTCACACCGCGCGCCGCCAACAGCGTCGTGATATCGTCCACGTCCGCCTTGGATATAAAGCGCGGGTCGCATGTTATCCGCGCCTCCATCCCGCGGCCTGTCGCAATCCACGTGTCCAGCGATTTTATCATGCGCTCGTACGCAATGTCGTTCCCAGTAAGGCGGCCATAGCTTTCGCGCGTGGCCTTAAAATCCAGTCCAATCCAGTCCACAACCGATGCCGCGCGCTGCAGCATCTCAGGATAAAATCCGTTTGTATGCAGACCGATTGCAAACCCCATGTCGCGTACCCGGCGCATATATTCAATCAGGGCGTCGCCCTGCATCAATGCCTCGCCGCCGGAAAAAACGACCGCCTCCAGTTTTCCGATGCGGCCATGCAGCCACTCTAAAACCTTGTCCGTGTCGTATTCGCCGTCGCCGACATTTAACAGATGGCGGTTGGAACAATATGCGCACCGCAACGGACATCCGCGCAGAAACAGCACCGCGGCCAGTTTCCCCGGATAGTCTATTGTGGTAAACGGCACAAAACCGCCAATCTGTATGTCAGACATTTCTTACGCCGCCTTTTTCATCAAGTCACTGTGGCGCTGGCCCGTTGTCAGACAGTTGGATTCTTTAAACGTTTTTCTTTCACAGAATTCCGAATACTTGCCGATATTGAAATTGGAAACCGGTCTGATAAATCCCATCGAGCGTGAAAAGCGTTCGCACGGGGTTCTCTGTAATGTTTCTGCGTTTGCCATAGTGTCTCCTCCCTTTTGTTGTTTTTGGCGTTGCGTTTGTTTTTTTATTGGTCATTCGATGCCCGGGCTGCGGCGGCAATTTCTGCGTCGCATTTCGGACAGAATTCATAGTTCCCGGCCAGATACCCGTGTTTCGGGCAAATCGAGAAAGTCGGGGTCAGCGTCATGTACGGAATCTTATAATTTTCAAAGATTGTGCGTACTATCTTCTGTGCGGCGTCGCCGCTGGATACCGGTTCGCCCATATACAGGTGCAGCATGGTTCCGCCGGTGTATTTTCTCTGTAATTCTTCCTGGTGCTCCAGTGCGACGAACGGGTCGTCCGTAAAGTTCACCGGCAGCTGGGTTGAATTTGTATAGTACGGGGCGTCTTTTGTTCCCGCCGTGATGATATCCGGAAAGTTCTTCGTATCCGTCTTTGCAAAGCGATATGAACAGCCCTCGGCCGGTGTCGCCTCCAGATTATACAGATTGCCTGTCTGTTCCTGGAATGTCGCCAGATTGTCGCGGATAAAGTCCATCACGTCCAGAACCAGTTTCTTGCCGAATACCGTCGCAATGTTTTCCGCGCCGCCGGTAAAGTTCAAGACCATTTCGTTCGCACCGTTGACACCGATGGTCGAGAAATGATGGTTCCAATTTCCCAGATAACGGCGTGTGAACGGATACAGGCCGCGCTCCATATTCTTGCTGATGATTGTGCGCTTGATTTCCAGGCAGTCGCGTCCCAAATCCAACAGACGCTTTAATTCACGGAACAGCCCCTCGCGGTCGCCCTTGTGCGTGTATCCCAGACGCGCCAGGTTGATTGTCACCACGCCGATGGAACCCGTCTTTTCCGCCGACCCGAACAGGCCGCCGCCGCGCTTTAACAATTCGCGTACGTCCAGACGCAACCGACAGCACATAGAACGCACGTCCGTCGGTTCCAAATCGGAATTTAAAAAGTTCTGGAAATTCGGAATACCGTATTTCGCCGCCAGGTCAAACAGCGGTTTGACATTCGGGTGTTCCCACGGGAAATCGGGCGTAATATTGTATGTCGGAATCGGGAAAGTGAACGGACGTCCCTGGGCGTCGCCTTCGGTCATGACCTCGATAAACGCCTTGTTTATCATATCCATTTCCGCCTGCAGGTCGCCGTATGTGAAATCGACCATCTTTTTGCCGATAAACGGACGCTGTTCGCGCAAATCCTTTGGACAGGTCCAGTCGAATGTAAAATTGATAAACGGCGTCTGGGTGCCCCAGCGGCACGGCACCGCACAGTTAAAGACCAATGTCTGCATCGCGTTTTTTACGTCGGCATACGACATGTTGTCAATTCTTACATACGGCGCCAGATATGTGTCCACGGACGAGAACGCCTGGGCCCCTGCAAATTCGTTCTGCAGCGTCCCCAGGAAATTTACCATATGCGAAATCGCCGTCGCCATGTGTCGGGCCGGTTCGCACTGCAGATAACCCGGAACGCCGTTAAATCCTTCGTAGAGCAACTCGCGCAAGGACCAGCCCGCACAATATCCTGTCAGCCATCCCAAATCGTGAATATGAATCGCGGCCGTCTTGTGTGCCTCGGCCACGGCGCGCGGATACAGGTTCAGCCAGTATTCCGCCGTCACGCGTTCAGATGTGCGCAGGATAAGGCCGCCGATTGAATAACCGATGTTCGCATTTTCTTTGATTCGCCAGTTGGAACCGCCGACATACCCCTCGATAATATCGACCGCATCAACCGAAGAATTACGGATTTCACTGCGTTTCTGGCGATAAATAATATATGCCTCGGCCGTTTTGTATGCCTTTGCATCCATCAAGGACTGAATGACAATATCCTGAATAACCTCTACCGACGGAGTCTTGCCGGCAAACATGGCGTCAAGTTTATCCAAGGCGCTCTGTGTAATCTTTACGATATCGGCGTCCGATATTTCCTCTGTTGTGGAAACGGCTTTCTTTATCGCGTCGAATATTTTGCGGCCGTCAAAAGGCACGGTTTCGCCGCTGCGCTTTTGAACGGCGACCAGCTTTGATGTTAGCGTTGGAATAACCTGAATTGTTGTTTCTGTGGCCGACATGTATAACCCCTGTTTTTGTCAAAATCACAATATGTAGTGGTGTATCGTTTAATTTATAATCAATATATAGTGTATATGATTCGGGCGCAATATATAAAAATGAAAAAAATTTTCATTTTTTGCTTTACTTTTAAAAAGGGCGCTGTTCTGCGCCTTGCAGAATGTAGTCATGTACACAACCACAATACCAAAGGTATTTTTGTGTCAAAAAAACACCAAAAATTGATTGGGAACAGAATCGGTAAAATTCATAAAAACACAAAATATAGGTGTAAAAATACGAATCGTGACATATATATTGACAAAATAAAGGGCGCCGATTCCGACGCCGCATACAAAATTTTGTACAGATTCGCAATTATCGTACGCGTGAATTGACTATTTTGGCGCGTGCCTCGTTCGCGTCGTCATTGCATGACTTCAACATGCCGCCCAGGCACATCAGCATTGCGGAATAAAGTGTAATAATTAACAGTGTTTTTCCGTTTAAGGGAATTTTTACAAATTGTTTTCTTGTTCTTGCCATGTTTAATATAATGTTATGCGGCTAAAATTTTAATATGCGCCACCACATATGTCAATATTTAAAATAGGTTGTTTTTCCCAATACTTGCGGGCATAATGAATACTGTCTGGGTAGGGGTTATCCAGATTTTTAATAATAACAAAAAGAGCATAATTATTATGGTTAAAAACATATATGAAATGCTGCACGAGGTTTGTATTCAGAACAAAGACCGTATTTTCTTTGTCAGACAAAATGAAACCTATGCAGATTTGCTGAAAAAGGTAAAGCAGCGCGCGGTGCTGTTGGCGAAACGTTTTGGTATTAAAAAGGGTGACACTGTCGCGATATTGTCCGGCAACACGCCTGAATTTATCAAATCGTATTTTGCCATCACGTCCCAGGGGGCGCGTGTGCTGATGCTGGATACGGGGCTGTCCCCGGCCGAGCATTTGAACATGATGCAGCGCACCGGGTGCAAGCTGGCATTGGCTCAGCGTTCGCACTTTGTCGAAGGCGGTCCGGAAATGTTCGACATTGAAACACCCGACGATACCGATGAAAAAGACTTCGTCGCCGCGGACGTTTCGCGTTCCGATTTGGCGATGCTGTCGTTCACGTCGGGCTCCACGGGTAATCCAAAGGTTGTGGGATTGACTCACAATAATATATTGTCATTGGGGCAGGGGGCTTTGTTTTACCGGCCTGTTATCAAGCCCGGCTATACATTCTATGGATTTTTGCCGCTGTACCATATTTACGGGGTTGTTATAAATATCGTCGCCCCGCTGGTGCTGCAGGGAAAGTTGCTGTTGCAGCCGGTATTGAATCCGCGTGAATTTATCGCCGATTTTAAGAAGTATCATCCGGAGGTTATTCCCGCCGTTCCCCGCATATGGGAGGCGTTCTATAAAAAGATAGTGCAAAGCGCCAAGGAAAAGCATGTTTATACTTTGATGCGCACCGTCATGGCGACCCAGGGGATATTGCGCCGCGTCGGATTAAAATGTGTCGTGGACAAGGTCACAAAACCCATTCACGAACAGTTCGGCGGCAATACCAAGGTTCTGGTGTCGGCTGGCGCCACGTTAAAGCCGACGATACGCCGATTCTTTGAACGGCTGGGCTTTACGGTTGGCGACTGTTACGGGCTAACGGAATGCACGGGGCCGGGTAATTTTAACTTTGCCTTTCGCATGGATAACGGGAAAATGTATTATGCGGGCCCCTTGCAGGGGAACGAGTTGCAGATACACAACCCAGATAAAGACGGCGTCGGTGAAATCTGGCTGCGCGGAAATATGGTAATGCCGGGCTATATTGATAATCCTCAGGCTAATGCAGATGCGTTCGAGGACGGCTGGTTCAAGACGGGCGACCTGGGCAAATTAGACAAGAAAGGTCGCCTTATTGTAAAGGGACGCAAGAAACAGGTCATCGTTCTGGACAGCGGTAAAAACGTATATCCGGACGAGCTGGAAGACCTCTATCTCCAGAACGAGGACATTCAGGCCGCGGCCGTATTCGAATACACCATCAAGGGCAAGATAGTCCCCTATGCGGTGTTTCAGGTCGCACCCGGCACTACGACGCAAAAGGTGGCGCTGTTGATAAAGGCGTCGAACCTAAAAATTGCGCCGTATAAATGGGTAAAGCATTTTGCGATTACCGAAGAGGAACTGCCCCAGACGTCGGCGCGCAAGATAAAGCATTTTGCGGTTAAAGAAATGTTGGACGCCGGCAAGTTCACACGTGCCGAGCAATAATGTCGGCGTTATATACGGGGCGCGTCGCCCCGTATATAACATATTGACAAAATTGTAATCGTGTACTATATTGAAAGAAAAGGGGTTGCGCGATGCCACAGGCCTTGGATACAGTTTCTTTCATAAGAAATCGTCTGAAATATTCGGCGGCAAAGTGTTATGTCGCCTCGTTATCGGCCGCCGCAATCCACAATCTCTGGCGCACATTCAACGAAACCGAGAATAACGGTTGTACTTATTCCATATATTGCGGCCGCATTACGACCGACATTTTGCGCGCCGCATTTTTGCGCGAGATGGCTTATAATCCCTTGCGTTTTGGCGGTGTGTCTTTGGATAATGCCAACACTCTTTCGCCAGAGGCCGCCGCGATTGTCAAATCTATTCAGAACATTTTGTTTAAGTTTGAGGCCTTGTGGCCGGCCGGTATCGCAGACCGCGTTTCAATTGTTGATATAGCCGACCCGCGGTACCATTTTCTGCGCGAACTGCGTGATTGCTTCAAAGATATTGCGCGTTTAAACTTGGCCGATTTTAAAAAGGCGGCATATCGCGATGAAATCATCGCACATTTTGCAAATGCGCTCGAAATACCAATGTATCCGAATATGCGTGCGGCACTGCGCGCCATGGCAAACGCATCGGCCGCGCGCCGCGACAATATCCGCACCAGAAAAGAATTGGCCCGCCGTTTGTCCGCAATAGAAACGGAGATGAAAATTCATCGCGGCCATGACCGTGAATTTTATACCGAGCTGTTGGCGGAATACGATTCTGTGCGGGCCCAGCTGGACGGTTTGCGCGACGTCGCGCGTACGCGGCGCAAACCCAACGCCCGCCCGGAATCGCCGGCACCCGTGCCGCCCGCACCGCTTGTTATGGAAGACGATGAAGAAAACACGGACGCGACCGACCGTGAAATTGAATTGCTGGGCACCATGACGCCTGAGCATGACACCGATGAAATTTTTCAGGATTATATGGAACAGATGCTGGGGATGCGCATGGGCAAATTTAACAACGACCACCAGCGTTAGTTATACGTTTAATTGCATACCGTTATATACGGCGGCAAAGACTTTTCCGCGTTCACCGTTCTGTCACCGCAATCCATGCAGTTAAATCTTCTGTTTTGTGAATGTGCGGCGTCAATCGGCACCGATTTTTTTGCGACCGCATCGACATTTGCGGCGTATTTCTGGCTGGGGAATCCGAAATAAAATCCGCGCGACGGGCCGCTGCATTCCTCTGCGCGCCCCGGATAGCATTGCGGGTCGTTTATTTTTGCCGGATTCGGCACGCACACGGATGTACATGTTTCGCTGTCCGTTATCATTTGTTCACAGTCGGTACACGACGTTGTCTGGGGTACGCGCAGTGTCGCGCCCGGTTTGCCGTAAATCGCGCCGTCCGTAATGTGGGCGCATTTTTTTGCGTCGGCCGTTTTGTTCGGGTCCGTCACGCATTCCCATTCCAGATTATTGTAATTCAGTCGTGCAATCATGTTGTCGGGGCATTGCTTTTCCGGAAACGGATTTACGCATTCCCACACGCTGTCAACCAGTACGGCGGTCTGCTGGCTGGCGCACAGGGGGCGCCGCGATTCGTCCGCCACGCATTCCAACAGGTCGGAATCCCAAATCATGTCCCCCGCGCAGTCCGTTTTTGTGTTGTATCCGATGCACTGCCACCGGCCGAATCTGTATGCCTTGACCGTGCCCGCCGGACATGTCACATCCGATGTGGCGGCGGCCGTAAATGCCGTGTCCGCATCCGGTATTTCATACTGGGTCATATATACCAGCTGGCCGTCGGTCAATTCCATGTCTGTTATTATGCCGGCCGGCACCGCGCGCTTGGTCGCGGTTCCGCCGGACATGATAAGTTTGTCCTGATATATCCCGAACGTTCCGGCGTCGGCAAAGTGCTGCTCTAAAATTTCCATCATGTCGTTGTATTTTTCCGGCGGCACGGGCGCGGCGGCGGTAACGATAAAACTGTACGCGGGCTTCTTTTTTCGTACGACCTCGCATTTTGCGACGCTTAAATTTGTGTTCAGGCAAACAAAACGGCTTTCTATTTTGTTTTGCTCCACACATATGTCGTTAAATTCACCGCCGTGAATTGTCGCATTGTGGGCGGCGGCGGCACATTCCGCCACACTGCGCAGGTCCGCGCGCTCTATCGCGTATGTTGTTTCCTGTTCTGTCATTCGCTGGGACGGGGCGTTCAGCATATAGAATCCGGCCATGAATATTGCGACCAAAATCATGATAAAAATATTCATCATTCCCCCTTGCGATTTATTAAAAGTCTAGCTAATATAAGAATAAACTGCAACTTTAAAAAATATGGTTGTCTTATGAAGAAATGCCTTGTGTTTTTGCTTTTGGCCGGGTGCGGCTTTCGTCCGATGTTTTCCGGTTATGATGCCGATATTTACGTTGCGCCCATATCGGGGATTAACGGCATTGATTTGCGCAACAGCTTAAATGCGAAATTCGGCGGCCAGCATGATGCGTCGGCCCGCTATACGTTGACTGTTAATTTGGGCGAGCCTACGACCCAGTACAAGGCCTTGGAACGCACGGGCGACGCCACATGGCAACAGGTGTCCATTGGCGCTAATTTTGAGCTGGCCCGTGACGGTGAAAAGATTGCCTCCGGACGCGAGGTTGCGGCGGAATCATATACATTTGTGCGATATCTGGTTGCGGCGAACGCATCGTATAATAATGCTGTAAAAAATATTATAACCGTTCTGGCCGACAAGATAAGCGTGCGCGTTATCACGGCCACCGCCGATTACGAGAAAGAGCAGACCGACCGGTAATGAAATGGAAAGAAGCGGATTTTAACAACGGTATCGCGACAATTCGTGCGGTATTGATATATGGGCCCGACGCCGGCCAGGTTGATGAGCTGTGCGACCGCGCCATAGACCGCCTGGAAATCGAAAAAGACAATTTGTTTGCCCTTGATTCTGAAGAGCTGCGTGAAAAACAGGACGCACTGTTCGCAGAAAGCTGCAGTCCGTCCATGTTCGGCGGCCGCAAGATGGTAATCATATCGCATGCCGGCGACGCGCACGCGAAACAGATTGCGGAATTGGTCGGTCACGGCGGCCTGTGCGCGACGGTAATTGTTACGGCGGGCGACCTGCGGGCGGGCGGCGGCCTGCGCGCATTGTTTGAAGGAGGCGACAAAATCGCCGCCCTGGCATGCTATACGGATGATGCGCGTTCACTGGCAAATCTGATACGCGGCGCGCTGTCCGCGGAAAACGGAATAAATCAAATCAGCCCCGACGCCATGGCGTACATGACGACGCATCTGGGCGGCGACCGCGGTATTACGCGCGGATTTTTGGCAAAAATCGCACTGTATGTTGCTGATAAAAAGGTTGTGGAGCTCGAAGATGTTGAAAAATGTCTGCCGGATACCGGTGCGGCGGACATGGACGACTTTCTGTATTCTTTGACTGCCGGCCATATTCAGCAGACGATGACGGCGCTGGACCGTCTGTTATATGACAATGCTCAGCCGAATATGATAATCCGTCTGTTGGACGGCCACTTTAAAAAGTTGATGACCGCGGTTGTTGACGGCCAGCTGCCGCGCCTGTTTTGGAAGGTTGCGGATAAATTCAATCTGGCGATGAAGATTTGGCCGGCGGCCGAAATTGCGGTCGTGCTAAACCGCTTAAACGAGCTGGAGGCGCAGATGCGCACCACAGGCATGCCGGCCGAGATTTTGTTGCGTGACTTTGCATTAAAGTTATCCGTGCGTGCCGCGAAATTGGCAATAAAAAGAAGGAATTAAAATGTTGGCATCTGTTTACGCCCCAAAGGATTTCAAGCGTTTGCGTGCATCCGGCGACTTGGTCGCGCGCTGTTTTGATTATATTACGCCGCATATTCGCGCGGGAATATCGACCGGCGAAATCGACCGTCTGGTTGCGGAATTTTTAAAGGCAAACGGTGCGCGCTCGTCCGATTTGGGATACCAAGGGTACCCGAAAAGTATCTGCACATCCGTAAACGATGTAATCGTGCACGGCATCCCCAGCGATGACGTGATATTAAAGGACGGCGATATCGTAAATGTTGATTTGACCGCCGAATACAAGGGGTTTCACGGGGACGCGTCGCGCATGTTCATGATTGGCAATGTATCGCCAAAGGCGCGCGAATTGGTCCAGACGTGCCAGGATGCGTTGAACGCGGCGATATCCGTCTGTGCGCCGGGCGTGCCGCTGTCGGAAATAGGGCGCACGATAGAGGCGGTGGTAAAACCGCATGGATTTTCCATTTCTCGCGATTTTGTGGGGCACGGCATCGGCAAGGTAATGCATGACGACCCGCAGATTTATCACTTTTATGACAAGCGCTGGGACAAGGTAAAGATGGTTCCCGGCCTGGTATTCACCATAGAGCCGATGATAAACACCGGCCGTCCCGAATGCAAAATCGATGCCGATGGCTGGACCGCGCGCACGGTTGACGGCGGCCTGTCGGCCCAGTGGGAACATACGCTGGGGATTACCGAAGACGGCGTGATAATATTCACGGAAAAAATGGTATAGCGCGATTATGGAGGGTGACCGGTGAAGCAAACAGACGCATCTTTTCACGCCGGTCATCGCGAACGCCTGCGTCAAAAATTTCTTGATGGCAAAATGACCGATTACGAGTTGCTGGAATTGGCGCTAAGCTTTGCCATACCGCGTCGTGATGTGCGTCCCGTGTCGCGTGCACTGATTGACCGGTTTGGAACCGTATACCAGGTTTTAACCGCATCGGTCGCAGATTTGTCGGCGGTGCCCGGAATGGGGCGCAACAGCGCGATATTTATCAAAACCATGCATCGAATGATGACGGTCGGATTTCGCGGATATTTTCTAAAAACGCCGCTGTTTCATGATTATGCCCAGTTTGAAAATTACTGCCGTTTAAACGTCGGCGGCAAACCCGTCGAAGAGGTTCATGTTTTATACCTTGACAGTCGTCTGTGCCTGTTGGAGGACCAGTGTCACAGCGTCGGCACCGTAAATGAATCGAGTATTTATCCGCGTGAAATAGTTCGGCACGCCTTGAAATTGAACGCGCGCGGCGTTGCGCTGGTTCATAATCATCCGACGCCGTGCACGTCTTTTTCAGAACAGGACAAGGAAATGACGATAGAGTTAATGCTGTTGTTGCGTGCAATGAACATCACGCTGTACGACCATTATGTCGTTTCCGGCGGAACCGTTTATTCCGCGCGCAACATGCATATGCTGGATTAGAACAATTCTTCAACGTCGCATACGGATGTCAGCGTGCGGCTTTCTATTCTGTGGATGTTGTCTTTTATTATGCTGAAAGTATCGCGCGTGGCGACCGTCGGCGTAATCCATGTATCCTGCCATGGACGCGATATCCTTATCACGCCAAATCCGGGTGTAAATACAAAGCGCAGTTTTTGCAGCGCGCATTGCGCCCCCTCGACGGTTGTGAATCCGTCCGGCGTAATGTCGGTGTATCCGTCGCCGGTATTTAGTTCAATTTTATATTCGTATGTAAAATGGTCCGTGCCGTTTTCACGACGACTGCGCGTTATTCTGTCGGCCAGGCCGTCGTTGTTTATATCGCGCGTGAATACGTCGACACGCGCCAGGCCCGCCCCAAAATCGTCCAGCGGATATTCCGTCGTTGTCGTCGCGCGCCCCAGGCCGTCGTCAAATTCCCCGTGCGCGGGCAGGGCCGCCGCCGGCATTTTTTTTGCGGGACCCGGCGCGGTGTGTACAGGTGACACCGTGCCGATTGTACGGCCATTTCGCGTGCCGCCGTCGCCCGCCAACAGGTATATCAGCACCGCAATAACCGCCAGTAATAACACCAGCATAATGTTAATGGCAATACTTCCGCGCTGATTGTTGTGCATTTGTGCATTCCTTTGTTTATTCACGGGTTTCGCGACCCTGCTGCCATCCCTCGACACGTCGTATCTCGCTTGCCACCCGGGCCAGTTGGGCGTCGCTTAAATTTCGCATCGGCGTATCCAATGAAGTGCCGACCGCCTGGGCTACGCGCTGTTGATATGCGGATGTGTTGTTTCCGTCGGACAGTGGCGCCCATGCGCTGATTGCGCCGGCCAGTGTCTTGTTTTGATACGAATCCGTTTTCAGCAGCTTGATAATCGCGTCCATGCCGGTCTGTTCATCGGGGAAAACCGCAAAGTTCCCGGCCTGGCCGATGCCGCCCGCACCCTGCGTAAATCGGCCCGGGCGAATGTTGCCGGGATTGTTGTTGCGCCATGCGCGCGTGCCGCGGCTGCGCCGTTTTTGTGATTCGTCGGTATATGTATAAACGACGTCGTTCCCGGATGCGTGTGCCTTTACAGCGCGGTCGCCCGAATTCCCGGCCGGCGGCGGGGTGTTGTTGTCGGGCGTGCTCGGCGATTCCGGGGGCGTTGTTTCATCCCCGTTCGGTATTGTCGCGCCCGTGTCATAAATATCAAAATCTTCGTACAGGTCGTCCTGGTTCCATTTCGACAGTTTCGCATTTCTTGCGTCCAGCATCTGCTGCACCTCTGCCATGGAGACTTCGACGGTCTTGCATCCGCGCGCAAACAGGTCGTCGCCGTATATCAGGTTAATAATGGGGCCGGCGGCCGACACGATTCCAAATATCAGCACCAGATTCCGCATATTTGTGAATATGTCGTTTTTTGCGCCGCGAATCATGGATATCGCCCACCCGAACAGCAGCAACCCCGTCACGCACACCAATGCAATCCATGCGTATTCGGCAAACGTGGCAAAGCTGCGCAATATACAGGCCGGGTCTTCAAAAGAGATAATCTGGGCGCCGGGTGCATACTGAATATTCCGGAATCCGGCGTTTTCCAGCAGTCTAAGAATATGTTGCAGGTCCATTTATATTATTGGCGCCTATTTTTTTGCGGCCGTTGTGAAAAAGCCCGGGATTGTAAAATCTTCGTCGTTTGCTGCGACACCGGCCCATCCGAACAGGTCGCCCATTAAGCCCGTGTCTTCGCGGCGCGCCTTTTTAAACGGCAGAATGTTTTTCAGTTTGCCTATTTTTCCCTGTGACTGTGTTGGGGCGGGGGCGGCGATTTTATCTTCGGTATTTGCAAATTCCGCCGCCAGCTGTTCCAGCGTTGCATCCGCATCGCCCACAGGTATTGTTTCGTCGTCGGTCATGTCAATCGCCGGGGCGATATCGTCGGCCGCGTCGGCAATCGCCGCCTCGCCATGGTCCTCGCGCAGGGGCGTCATGCTTTCCAGTAATTGCTCCAGTGTTTTTTCAATCGGTTCCTCGGGCGCCTGGTCCGCAATCATGTCGTCAATCGAAACGGATTCAATCGCGGTATCATCATCCGCCAAATCCGCCGCCGGTTCATCCGCCACGTCTTGGGCCTGTTCATCCGCGACTGCCGCAATTTCGGCCGGATCTTCTTCCGCCACCGCCGGTGTCGCATCGGATACAATGTCCGGGGCCGCCTCTGCCACCGGTGCCTTCGCCGCCAGAACGGATAAAATCGGAATTACCTTTTCGGATTGTGGCGCCGCCGTTACCCCGTCCGCCGGCATTGCCGCCGGGGTGTCGCCCGTCACCTCTGCCTTTGGCGCCGTTTTGCGCGGCCGGCCGCGTGATTTTTTTACCGGCGCCGGCGCTTCTTCGACAACAGGCGCGACCTCTGCAATCGGTTCTTCTATTACAATCTCTTGTTCGGGGATAATAATTTCTTCAGGTTCTGCGGGGGCGGGTTCCGATTCCGGTTCGGATATAATTTCTGTGGGCTCTTCTATGACAACCGGTGCGATTTCTTCAATTTCTGGTGCCTTTGCGGCGGGCTGCGCCGGTGTCAGTGCATCATCGTTATCAACCGGCACGCCAAACAGTACTGTGTCACGCCCCAGGCCCAATGCATTGCGCACTTCGTCAAATGCGGCGCGTACATCGGACATTTCAAAGACTTCACTGCCGGAAATATAGATGATTTTAGTTTTCATGAAAAAAAGCCCCCCATAATTCTGGCATATTATATCATATTTTAGTGTTGAACGCATATAAAAAATATCTTAAACTGACAGCATGGCAGATATAAAGCATCAGATTTTTCAAGAGCTGACCGCACTGGAAGAGGCGGCCTCGAAATTGCGTGGTGCGGCGGTAATCGCCGGCCGTCAGACGGATTTAGAGGTTGCGATTTTAACCGAACAGGTAAAAACACTGCGCGACAAGAACGCGCGCGCGACCCAGTTGATTGATAAGTCGATGGATATGTTAAAGAATTTGAAATGAGCGTCGTATCGATACCGATTGTGAATAAAAATTACCCCATGGGCTGTGAAGACGGGCAAGAGGCCCGCCTGATTGAGCTGGGGAAAATGGTGGACGGCCGTGCGCGCGAGATTTTGGATAAAATCGGTCCTTTGCCGGAAAACGCATTGCTGGCGACGCTGTGCATTGTCCTTGCGGACGAGGTCAGCAATCGCCCCGCGCCCAGCGTATCGGACGCCGACCTGCGGGAAATACTTGCCCGCATACGCGAGATTAAGCATAAAATCGCACAATAAAAAAACGCCCGTCGGGCGTTTTTTTACAGCGTGTTTTGCATACTGTCGCGCATCAGCTTTGTCTTTGCCGCGGCCATCATGTCACCGTTGCCCGGGCGGCGTTCCGTTTTGCCCTCGACCCAGCCCTCGATTACGCAGATTGCATCGGCCACCTTGTTCAGCGCCAGTGAATCCAAATCACGAATTTTTGTCCCCAGTGCCAGGCCCGTCATTTTGCGCAGACGTTTTTTATATACCGCGACATTATTTTCATGCGGCGGCGCGTATTTTATGATTGCGCGCTCTATGCTCAAATTTCTGTATTTGTCCGACCGCAGCAGGTCCGCCAAGGCATTCCGGCCGGTCTCGTAGTCCGGAAATACTGCGAATCTGCCGCCTTTGCCGATTGCGCCGCGTTCGCGTGTGAAATCGCCGTATACCAGACATCCCGGATTGTTGTTTCGCCATGCGCGCGTGCCGCCATGACGACGAATTGTATCGCCGGTGTTCATGACATACAGAACTTCCTTTTTGTATTCCAGCGCTTCGACCGCATGCGGCAATAATGCATCCCAGTCTATGTCGATATCCGTCGCCGTCGTGTCGCGTGGCAGCGTGTAAGTACTGTCGACGGTATAATGCTTGTCGTCATGTGTTTTTGCGGCGGTATTGTCGGAATGTGTGAACATCCCCAGTGTCATTATGCCGCTTATCACATACGGTAATGTAAATTTAGCTTTCATTTTTTTTACCCCTTTGCAATCAAACAGGGCGCGCAAAACCCCGCGCGGTCGCCTGTGTTATCGTTAATATTCGTTTTGATTGGTTCGGCGTGATGAAATGAATACTCTCGCCGTACATTCAAACATGGCGTGTCACGCCATGCCCCGACTTGCCTGTGTGGCAGCCCGCCCCGTTCCCGGGGAACCAAGGTTTTTTGTACGCGACCGTATTCGGCCGCGCCGACCGCACTTATTAAGAGCGGCCGATTTGCAGCTGGTGCTGCATGGATATTTGCGGCGACATCTGCGGCGCGGTAAGCGCTTTTTGAACATCGTCGCCAAAGTATTTGGCATGTACCAGGCGGATAAGGTCACCGCGCGGCAGCGCCAAAAGCTTTTCCGCCGAAATCTGCGTTCCCGCAACAATGTATTCGACCATCTGGTCGCGGGGCATGGATTCCAGGCGTTTTAATTCTTTTGCATATTCAACCTGCAGAATTTGTTCAATGTCCGCACAGAATACGTTCGACATGTCCCATGCTTGAACCACGTCGCCGATGCGTTCGCGATTGTGCGCGGTGAACATATATTTGCCGGTTGCGTCCGGAACAAATTCGCCGGCCTCGACGCGTCCCTCGCCTAAAAACATGATTGCATGAAACTTGCTTTTAGAGCCGCGGAAACGCGGAACAATCATGATGGAACCCGGATTGACGTGCGCCAAAGAAAAGTTATGCTTGGCAAATTCGGCAATCGCCGCGTCACGCCGGGCAACCTCGGTGGAATCGGTGATTCCACGGCGGGCCAGGTATCTTGCCAACTCCGCACTGTATGTGGAATCGGATTCAAACGCGCGGCCTTCTTTGATGGCACCGGCGTATTCCGGTTTGGAATACTTGCGGCGCATCTGGTCCTTGAACGCTATGCATGCGCTTTTGCCGCTCTTTGGAATAACGGTCAACGTGTCGCCGTTTTCATTCAGCGCGCGCATTAACTGGGTGTACTGTCCGTACATGCAGTGCAGACCCACCGGGGCGCCGGGCAGTTCTTTGCGCACGGCGGCGCGATATCCGCGTGTGCCGATTTTCGGGTTTAAGCGTTTTTGCGCGGCCAGCATGTTTCCAATATACATATCGCATGTGTTTTCCGCGCGTGCGATCAAACGCGACTGTGTAATGGCATACGGGCTGACGGTGTTTACAACCGACATGTTTTTCGCAATCAGTTCGTTCGGCGCCTGCAATTCCGTGTTCGGATTTGGTGCGTCCGGCGTTTTGATATCCTGAGCATTGGCAGAATTATTGCTAAATATGGCTGCCGACCCCATCATCAGGTAAGGAACCACTATTCTATACAACTTCATTTTATTCCCCTTTGCAATCAAACAGACCAAGCGGCGATATGCCATTTAATCCATTTATGTATTCGTTTTCGTTTTGATTGGTTCGTCGCGATAAAAGAAGAAATTCGCAACGTACATTCAGATGCTTGTTTAAATCAAACACCCCGACTTGCTGTGCCGAAATTCGCGCACCCGCAGCCCGCCCCAAACGGGGAACCAAGGTTTTGTATATACAATATAGACAAAAAAGTTTTGTATTTCAAGTAAAAAATGACAGGAAAATAAAGAAAATTTGCAGTTGGCAAGGGTCATTGATTAACTGGATTGCTTCGCTACGCTCGCAATGACAATGAGGATAATCCGGGCACTTCATCACTACTGTCATTGCGAGGAGGGCGTAGCCCGACGTGGCAATCCAGAATTAAAGTGGAATAGCTCATCATTAACTGGATTGCTTCGCTATCGCTCGCAATGACAGTCGTACTTGAATTATTGTCACCGCGAGCGAAGCGTGGCGGTCCAGTAATTATTTGCTTTCCGAGATTTTTTAGGATATAGTACTTAATGTAGCGTTGTGTTAGCGCTATGGGGTATGAGAACCCCACACTCGGTCCGGAAGGACTTTAAACATTCTCTCCACATAGGCTGGAGGGTCGCTAAATATATTGAATAGGCGACACTATGAGTGTATAGTTCTCAGCCTCCAGCCACTTGTATTTCAGGTGGTTTTTTTATAACACCAATCACTATAACTTGTATGTCTCCCCGCTTTGGCGGGGTTTTTAATTTGATTTTATATTTTGTTATTGCTAAAATATGCATGACGTGGGGTATTCCCGCGTTGGGGTATGAGAACCCCTTACACTCAAGTCAGAGATGACTAAAAAAATCCAGTCCAAAACGGGCTGGAGGGTTGCGATATATTTGAATAAGCAACACTATATGAGTGTATAGTTCTCAAACTCCAGCCACTTGAATTATTTCCAGTGGTTTTTTTGTTTGTATAAAAACAAAGACGGGGTTTCATGCGCTGGGGGTTGGTTGTATTTATTGCCGTGTTTGCCGCAATAACGGCGCATGCGAAGCATAAAATGCCGGAGTGTGAATATGTTTCGCAACATTGTGACGGCATTATGGAATATGTGTTGCCGGGCCGCACGCGTGTTGATTGTTTGACTGATAAATACGCCATTGAATTTGATTTTGCGCCCAAATGGGCCGAGGCCTTGGGTCAATCTCTGCACTATGCGTATATGACGCGTCGCGACCCGGCGATATACCTAATACTGGAATCCAAAAAAGACAAACGTTTTGTAAATATATTAACGCCATTGTGCGACGTATATGGAGTCAAATTGGTGTTGATAGAAAATTATTGACTGGATTGCCGCGGTCGTTTCACTCCCTCGCAATGACAATCGGCCTAGACTCACTGTCATTGCGAGGGGCGCAGCCCCGCGGCAATCCAGAATAAAGCGGCAGTGTTCATTATTTACTGGATTGCTTCGCTACGCTCGCAATGACAATAGTGATGCAGAGTCCAGATTATTTACATTGTCATTGCGAGGAACGCCAGTGACGAAGCAATCCAGTTAATTATGCCTTAAAAAATCCCCCAAACGGGGGATTTTTTATTCCTTGATAATGTCTTGGACGGTGACTTTGAACACAACGTCTTTTCCGGCCAGTTCCGGAACGTATTCCGTCGGGAATGTAATATTGATGTCGCGGGTTTCGCCTTTCTCCATTCCAATCAGCTGCTCTTCAAAGCCCGGAACGAACTGGCCGCTGCCCAATTTTAAGGGGAAACCGGTCGCGGTGCCGCCTTCGAACTGAACGTCGCCCAGGAATCCTGCGAAATCAATGATAACCGTGTCGCCGTTCTGTGCGCCGGCATTGCTGTCGCATGCGCCCAGTGTAAGTGCACCGCACAATGCGGCCGCTGTCATAAACTTTTTCATGTTTTCCCCTTTTTGTTAAAATAATAAAGCGCTATTTAACATAGCGCTTTGTTTGTTCCTCGTCCAGTGCTTAATTTACATAAACGCAACGGAATCCGTATTCGCGCATGGTGGCCCCCTCGGCCTCTATGCGGTAGTCGTAAAACGAGCTGGGGCGCATGGCGTCGAACGACGGGCGGTCGTACACCATCACAATGCTGTCGGCATTGCGGCCGCATACGCGTTTCATTTCATAATCCGCAACCTTGGCCAATATTGTGCGCGCGTCGCCGTCAATGTCCATGCCGTCGGCATTCTGCATTAAACGCAGGCGCATTTCGCGCATGTCCGTGTTCCCCAGCAGGATTTGCACGCGAACCATCGCGCCCTTGTACTCCTGCCAGCGGGTTTCCATACGTGCCGTGGTCCAGCGGTTGCTGGTCTGCTCTTTCTCTTCGGCGGTTTTTGGCTTGTATGAATCAATGTTTGCGTATTGGTTGTCAGACTGCATAAATTCGCTGGTTCTTTCATTGTACAACGGCGCGTCCGGTCCACCCTCTGCAAAATCGGTGGTGTTGTACGGCGTGTCGCCGCCGTTGTTGCACCCGGCCAGCAGTGCACCCGACATAATTGCAAAAATCATGAATTTTTTCATATCAGTCTCTCTTTTTTTTGATTTTATCAAATAAAGCTTTTTGATTCAAGCGAGGATTTATGATAAAATCATGGCATGGCTAATATTGTGCTGGATTCTTTGCTGCGCCCGCTGGAGGAGTTTTATAAACCCTCGTTCGTGGAAGAAATCGCAATCAATCACGCGGGCGAGGTTTGGATGCGCCTGCACGGTGCGCGCGTCCCTTGGGTTGCATACCAGGCCGAGAATTTAAGCAAACAATACCTTGTTGACCTTATTCATACAGTCGCAAATATTTACGAGCGGCCTTTTGACCCAACACACGGCGTGCCGGTCGTATATGCGACGTTGCCCGGCAATCATCGTTTTTCGGCCATTGCCGGCCCGAATGTCCAATATGATGAAAACGACGTCACAGGCGGCGTCGCGATGAATATCCGCGGTGGAAACGCCCCAGACACCAGTTTCGAGAATTATCATTTAAAACGTGGCGAGGATTTGTTAAAGGTAAAGCCGCGCGATAACGTCCGGCCCGATGACCCGTACGACAGATTGATGCAGGCCATAAACGACGGCAGCCCCATTTTAATCAGTGGTGCAACCGCAACCGGAAAAACGACGTTCTTGAACCACATGCTGAAGCTGATTGACCAGAACAGCCGTGTTATCACCGTCGAAGACGCCCGTGAAATCCGCGTGCCCCAGGCGAACCGGGTGCACTTCGTTCTGTCGCGTACGGAACAGAATAACGATTTTAACTATGCGCGCCTGTTGGATTTGGTGGTGCGTATGACGCCCGACGTAATTATCGGCGGTGAAATATCGACCGATAACGCATCCGTCCTGTGGGAAATGCTGGGGACGGGTCACGACCACTTTTATACGACCATTCACGCCGAAAGTGCCGAGGCCGCATACGCCGCGTTCGCGGACCGTATCCTGCATACTCAGCCGGCGTATAACCGCACTGAATTGATTACGGAAATGAGAAAGAAAATCCGCGTCGTGCAATTATCGCGTGACGGCGCCCTGCGTGCCGTGACCGAGGTGGTATAGCGCCTTTGCTTGTTTTCTGAAATTTTCGTGTTATAATAGGGTTATATTTAAAATAAGGATGCGAATATGGCAGAACAAAAAATTGTATGGTTGGAAGACATGTTGGCAAACGCCAAAGATGACAAGGAACGTCAACAGATTTTAAAAGAGTGGGGTGAGGAAAAGGTTGCGCGTGCCGCCCGCAAGGAAGAAGAACGCATTAACGCCCCGTCCATGATTGATAAATTCATAGACGGTATCGCGGCGCTGAAAAAGAAAATGTTCAAAGACAAGTCAAAAGATAAAAACCTGTCGCAGACGCAACAGCATACGCGTTAATAAAAAAGCCCCGCATGGGGCTTTTTTAATTTTTGTAGTAACAGTTTCCGGTGTATGTGCCGCTGCCGGTGCCGTCGGAAAAACTGCTGCCGCTTGGGATATAGCATGATGTTATTGCCGTGCTGCCTGCGGCGGCGGTTGTGCCGTAAACGCCGCCGGACGACGGGCATCGTGTGCATCCGGATGTTCCGTTCGTGCTGCGGCCATAGTATCCGACGGCGCATTGGTATACTGTCGTTGTTTTACATGTGGCGGTCCCCGAACCGCAGTCGCACTGTCTGTTAATCTTCTTCTGATATCCCGTGCCTGCGGCGGTATATGTGGCGTCACTGACGCAATTGGAACAGACGCAGTCGCATGCCTTGAATATTTTGTTTAATGAACCGCATTGTGAAAAGGCGACATTTGTAAGTGTATATCCCGGCGAGCAAGATGTGCATGGGGTATAAACATAAGTTGTGCTGCCTGATTTATAGCATTCTTTTGCGCCAGATGTTGCGCATACATAGTACTGTGGCAACATTGGCAGAGCGGTTGTGTTGCTGGGGCATGTCGTTTTTGTGCACCCCACCATTGGTTCTATATCGCCGATATTAATGTCGCCTATTGAAATACCATATGCGCTGTTGGCAAGTATCGCCGCCGCAATAATTGGCGGCATCGTTATAAAATGTTTGATATTCATTTGTTCAATCTCCTGTTTTTCTGCGAACGAAAAACCACCAAAAATTTGGTGGTCAGGAGGTTGACTACAATCTTTGGAATTGTGTGCTTATTCAATATATTCACAGCCCTCCTGACCCCGTGGGTTCAGGAGTTTGTTTTTCGTCGTAATAGTAAAACAAGCGCATAAAGCGCGCCTATAAGTATCTATTCCGACGCCAAAGCAGAGGTAGTCACACCCCGTCACCGGAACACCCGGCGACACTTGGATTATATATTGCAATGATATTAAATACAAGATTAAAAAAAAGCCCCGTGCGGGGGCTTTCTTATTTGTCGCTTAGCAGTTTTGCCTTCATCTTGTCGTATTCCGATTTGGAAATGACCTTGGATTTATACAGTTTCGCCAGCTTTTCCAGTTCGTCCAGTCTGCTGCCGCATGCATAGCAGTTTTGCCCCTCGCCATGCCACGCCAGTGACAGTATCAGCGCCGCCAGCCATGTCACACCGAAAAATATACCCAGCCATGACAGCACCAGAATAATTGTCTTTTGCGTGCCGCATATACCGCGCGCGTTTGCAATCATTACCGGTATGCATATCACCGCGCACACAAATGCGCACAACAGCATAAACATAAAAAACAGGGCCAGATATTCAACGAACATTTTTTCTCCTTTGTTCTGATAAATATATTATATCGCAAAAAATCCTAACTTCAATCCCTACATAAAGTTTTGCGGGCCGACATCAATTTTTACGCGGATATTTGTCGGCACGCGCACCTTTGCCACCCATCGCGCCACCACCGGTTGCAGATTGGCGCGCGCATCGCCCGATATTAAAAATCGCATGCGGTACCAGTTCCGTATCTGGTAAATCTGGGCGGGAACCGGGCCCATTATGCGTCCGCCCGACAATGCGGGCGCGGCCGCCGCCAATTCCGCACAGAAACGTTGCAGCGCGGATTCCCTCTGCCCCTCTATTATCAGTGCAATCAACTGGCCGAATGGGGGCATTTTCGCCGCCCGTCGCGCCGCCATGTCTGTCGCCATAAACGCGTCGCGGTCGCATTCGCATATCGCGCGCAGTACGGGATGGTCCGGCTGGTATGTCTGCATCAGAACCCGCCCCGGCGCATCCCCGCGCCCGGCGCGCCCGGCAACCTGAAACAGTTGCTGGAATGTATGCTCGCCCGCACGGAAATCCGTTCCAAACAGTCCCATGTCCGCGTCAACGACACCCACCAGTGTCAGGTTTGGAAAATGGTGACCCTTTGCTAGAATCTGGGTGCCGATTACAATGTCTATCTCGCCCGATTCCATTTTCTGGACCAGACGTTGCAGCGCTGCGCGCGACATGATTGTGTCACTGGATACGCATGCGGTGCGCGCGCCGGGGAATTTGGCGGCCACCTCGGCCTCTATCTTTTCCATTCCCGCCCCGCGTGTGGATATCGCGCCGCCGCAATCGGGACACGCGCCTGGCATCGGCGCCGTTCGTCCGCACATATGACACAACAGCTTGCCCAGACGCTTGTGATATGTCATCGACACGCTGCAGTCCGGACATTGCGCGACAAATCCGCATTTCTTGCACTGTACAATCGGGGCGAATCCGCGGCGGTTGATAAACAGCAACGCCTGGCGCCCGGCGCTGAGTGTTTCGCCGATGGCGTCGCACAGGGCGGGTGTCAGATTGCCCGGTGTTTCATCCGCCCCGTCTTCGGCGTCCGGCGCGCGGTATGGGGCGGGGCGCTCGGCCCGCAAATCGATTGTGGAAATCGCGGGCAGTTGCGCGCCGCCAAAACGCGATGTTAAACGCAGGTGCGAATACCGCCCCATTGCCGCATTGTTTAATGTTTCGGCCGACGGCGTTGCGCTGGCCAATATTACAGGGAATCCGGCAATCTTGGCACGCAGTACGGCCATGTCGCGCGCGTGATAGTTGCCCATGTCTTCCTGTTTGTACGACGTGTCATGCTCTTCATCCACGACAATCAGCCCCAGATTCTGCCACGGCAGGAACAATGCGCTGCGCGTGCCGACAACCATCCGAATGTCGCCGCGCGCGACGCCGCGCCATATTTCGCGCCGGGCTGCGGCGGTTAAATTGCTGTGCCATACGACGGGCGGCGCGCCAAAGCGGCGCGAGAATCGGTCCATAAACTGGGCCGTTAAAGCGATTTCCGGCATCATCAATAAAACGGAGCGGCCGTTGTTATACGCGCGCCACGCCGCGTCAAAGTAAACCTGGGTCTTGCCGCTGCCGGTGATGCCGTCCAATAAATGAACCGAAAATCCGCCGTGTGAAATCGACCCGGCGATTGTGTCGGCCGCCACCTGCTGCTCGGCATTTAACGTGACGGCGCCCGTGTCGTGATATTGATGTACAAATGTGTCGGCGGCAATCGGCCGCGCATCGGTCGGGACCAGGGCGCCGCTTTTTATCATTGCATTGATTACGGCGCGGCTGGCGCGGGAAATGTTTTGAATATCCGACGCCGACATCGGGGCAAAGTCATTGGCCTCAAACCCGTCGGCCACCGCCTGGCGTGCATCGGTCATGCGAATTTTGGAATCGGGATTATATGAGTACAGCGCCTCTACCCGCGGTGGTGCAAACGCGTCCGGCACGTTTATAATCAGGCGCAGCACGCCCCCCGGCGGCATCAATGTCCATTCGGACATTTTCTGAATCCATTGCAGGTCGGTAACCGGCATCTTTATTGGAAAGACGGTTCCCGTACTTTTGATTTTTTCAGGCGCAACACGTCCATCTGGCATTCCGTATACAACACCGACATACGGCCGGCCCATAATTGTCACCGCCACATAGGAACCCAGTTCCGCCGGCCCCGACAATCGATAGTCGTATCCGGTGTTAACCGCGTTCGGCACTAAAATTTTAACGATATCGCCCGCATTGAACATAAGCATAAAATACTTGTTTTTTTTCTTTTTTTCAATACCATTCATGCCATGTGGAAACAGTTTTTTGAAGTCAGTGATTTTCTATGCAATTTTATTCCCGGACGCTCCCGTCGTGCGGGAATCCGTCGCGAGAAACTATACGATTGGCGCAAAAAGTATCGTGCATTGCGGCGCGCGTATCCTGAATTGAATTTTCGCCGCACGCGTATGATAAAGGGCGGCTGGAACATCGGATTTATCGTTGACCGCAAATATGTGTTTAAAATCAGAAAGTTTTACGATAAAAACACGCCCGCCGCAAAAATCATGCGGGAACAGCGGATAACGGGTGCCTTGGCGGACGCGGCGTCCGTTCGCATCCCCCGGATAGAGGTTGTGCGCACCGGCGGATATACGTTTTATAAGTATGACTTTATCCCGGGGCGGAACATGAACACTTTTTCCCCGGCACAAATTGCGCGTCATGCCGACACGTGGGGCGCCCAGATTGGCGAATTTATTCATTCGATACATACGGCCCGGCCTGATGATTTGGACGATTTGCGCGACCGCCCGGGCGATGGCTGGAACCATAACGACATATGTAACAACGTAATCATAGACCCCAAAACAATGCGCGTTACAGGGGTTATTGATTGGGAATATTCGGGCTGGGGCCTGCTTTCGACGGAATTTGATAATTGCGTTCGCTTTTCTAAAAAAATCAAGGAATCCGGTATCTTGTCGCACATCCAAAAAAAATATTACGATTTGGAAAAAAGAAGATTGACAAAATAATATCTTTGTATTATTTATTAGATGGCCTAACCAAGAGGATAACAAATGGCATCTATTCGTGACCGTCGCACTCAGCCCAGTGTCGCCCAAGAATTATTTGGAAAAGTATATGTTCCCCACATTGCGGATATGATATTAAAGAATCATGGCGGCTCTTATGCATGTTATGAGAACGAGCGCAACACGTGGCGTTCATATATTCCTTATTCCGCGGAAATAGAAGATGAATTTGTCATGGAAACCAAGATGTTTATTGTATTCTTGGACCATCACGTAAATAAATTGGCGGAAAACCCTGTATTTGTGATGGCGTTTGTAAAGTTGGTTGTGGATTATCTGTCGGCATATACGATGAAGAATCCGGCATTCCCAAAGCGCACCCGTAAAAAAGCCAAAGAGGCGTTGATGCAGACACTGTGGAGTGATTTCGCACATATTCAGAAAATGCTGGCGCGTCAAGAGGCTCAGCGTGCCGCCCGCCGCGAACGCAATATCAGATTCCAAAGCGCCGGCAAGAAACAGACGTCGGATGCAAAAGAGGCGTACGACAAAATGAAGGCGACGCAGCGGCGCCTTGCTTCGGCCCAAGGCCCGAAGCAGAAATAACCCTGCAAAGAAATATTATATCACGGCGTCGATATCTTCGGCGCCGTTTAAAATTACATCGGCGTCAAATTGCGTGCGGAACCATGTGCGCTGGCGCTTGGCATACTGGTTGGTTTTTGTAATCCATGTGTCGATGCATTCCGCCATGGAAATCTCGCCGCGAACGTATGCGCACATCTGGGGCGCGCCGATTGCGCGCCGCGGGTCCCAACGGGACGCGATTATACGACGGGCCTCATGCTCGGCGCCGCCGGATATCATTTCCGGCACACGCGTGGCAATGCGGCGGCGTAACACGTCGATTGGCGGATTGATAAGTATGCGCCGCGCCGTCGGCACAACCGCACCGACGCGCGGCATCGATTGAAATTCCGTTATATGACGGCCGGTTTGTAAAAATACCTCTATCGCGCGGGCCGTGCGCTGGGGGTCGGTAAATTTAAAATCCGGGGGCAGCAATTTGCGCGCCGCGTTCGGGTCCGCCGCCACCATTTCCCGCGCGCGCCGCCGCGCGTCGTCCGAAATGTCGGGCATGGGCGAAATACCGGACCGCAATGCGGAAATATAATATCCCGTCCCGCCGACGAATATTGCGGGGCGTCCTGCGCGGTGGGCCATTTCATATTCCCGTCGCGCCATTTCCATATAATCCGCCACGGAAATCTGTTGTGTTAAATCCAGCACGGAAAACAGCCTGTACGGCACGCCGTCGACGTCGGGTGTGATGTCACGCCCGGCAAAGGGGCTGGCCGCGATATTTTCAATGCCGCGGTAAATCTGAACACTGTCACAGTTTATAATGACACCGCCGACCTGCGCCGCCAGTTTATGTGCAAATGCGGATTTTCCCGACGCAGTCGGTCCCGTGATAATGTATGAATCATAAGTCATTGTAAAAAAGTATAAATGCCGAAAATGTAAAATTCAATTGTAAATTCCAAAATTATGGTGCTAGAATAGGGTTGTCCAATAAAAAACGAAAGGAAAAAATTATGTCAAAAGTAAGAGTTGCTATTAACGGTTTCGGCCGTATCGGACGCTTGGTTTTGCGTGCGGCACTGGAATCGGGACGTGATGATATCGAGTTTGTTGCGGTAAACGACTTGGCGCCGGCCGAACAGAACGCGTACCTGTTGGAATATGATTCTGTTCATGGCAAACTGCCGATGCCGGTTAAACTGGAAGGCGACACCATCATCGTCGGCAATCAAAAGATTAAGTGCATTGCGGAAAAAGACCCGACAAAACTGCCGTGGGGCGAATTGAACATCGACGTTGTGATGGAATGCACTGGTATCTTTACCGCCGCTGAAAAGGCAAAGGTTCATCTGGAAGCGGGCGCAAAGCGCGTATTGGTATCGGCCCCGTCGGCCGGCGCGGATGCGACAATCGTGTACGGCGTGAACCAGGATACACTGAAATCCACAGACTTGATTGTGTCGAACGCATCCTGCACAACAAATTGCCTTGCCCCCGTGGCCAAGGTTTTGGACGACACATTCGGCATCATATCCGGCTGGATGACGACTGTTCATGCATATACCGGCGACCAGCAGTTGCTGGATAAAAACCACAAAGATTTCCGTCGTGCACGCGCGGCGGCCCTGTCCATGATTCCGACCAGCACCGGCGCGGCCAAGGCAATCGGTCTGGTTTTGCCGAAATTGGCGGGCAAACTGGACGGTATGGCAATCCGCGTACCGACACCGGACGTATCGGTTGTTGAATTGGTTGTGAATCTGGAAAAAGACGCGACCGTTGATGCGGTCAACGCCGCGATGAAGGCGGCCGAGTCCCGCACATTCGGCTATAATGACAAGCCGTTGGTATCCATCGACTTTACCGGCGACGCGCACAGTTCCATCTTTGACGCATCCCAGACCAAGGTCTTGGGCGACCGTCTGGTGCACGTCACCGCATGGTATGACAATGAATGGGGCTTCTCGAACCGTATGGGCGACACCGCGGTTGCGATGGGCAAATTGATATAATTGTCTGTATCGAAAAAAGAATCCGGCGTTTTGCCGGATTTTTCATTTTTGTGAAAAAAAGTCTTGCATTTGCATGCTCGGCAGTATAATATACGTATCGCTCTGGGGTTGTAGCTCAGCTGGTTAGAGCGTCTGCCTGTCACGCAGAAGGTCGAGGGTTCGAGCCCCTTCAATCCCGCCAGAGATTCACACCGTCATTTGACGGTGTTTTTTTGTTTGCATATGGATTGCAATAAAGTCTATCATGTATTCGGAATGACAAGGAGAAAGATATGAATATAAAAACATTTGCAATTGGTGCGTGCGTGTTGGCATTGGCGGCATGTGGTGATTCTGGGCCGGACGCGGCGGCGTTGCGTGGGGCGAATTTTGTCTCGGACCAGCCGGGCGCGACAATAACACTGTCTTTTGCGCCGGACGAAATGAAGGTGAACGGCCGTGTCGTGAATCTGTATAACGGCGGATATTCTGTTGACGGCAACAAGATGCAGTTTGGCCAGATGGCGTCAACCATGATGATGGGGCCGATGGACGCGATGCAGACCGAACAGGAGTATTTCCAGTTCCTGGACGCGGTCGAAACATATGATTTGTCGAACGGCCGTCTGGTCTTGCGTGATGCATCCGGCAAAGAAATGGTATTTAACCAGGTCGATGAATTGCCGTCCGACGAATAAACGCTTGACAATAAATAAAATGCCGATTATAATCCGTCGGCAGTTTTGGCCCCATCGTCTAGAGGCCTAGGACACCGCCCTTTCAAGGCGAGAACACCAGTTCGAATCTGGTTGGGGCTGCCAGGAATGATTCACCGTCCGTTTGGGCGGTGTTTTTATTGAAAATCCGCGGCATTCGGGCCGTTCGAAATCCATTTTCAGCGTTCCATTGCGGTTTGTCCAAAAATAACATGCGAACAAGCCGCTTTTTCTGGTGCAGGGTTCCGATTTTCCACAGAATTCCGGGGTGCTTAAAAAATTCGCGGCCGCGCGTCATGGCCGTTCGAAATGTTGCCGTGGCCGACAGTGGCGTATAGCCCCCGACGCGTGATTCCAGTTCGTTTTTCTGCCGGTTCATGTTTAATAATTGGCCCCTATATAATTCAACCAGCGCATTGTCGCCGGTTGTTGCGGCATCCGCCAGCAGGCCGGTAATTGACGCAATGCGTGTGTTTAGTTTTTCAATATCAGACCGGGCTTTTTGTATTTGAACCTTTATATCCTGTTCCTTGGCGCAACAAACCCGGTTTAACACTTCAACGAACAGGTCAAGTATGCCGTCGTCCGCATCTGCACAGTCCAGACATTCTTGCAGGGCGTTTTCAATCAGGCCGCGCGGTATGGACTTTTTATTATAGGCACACTGTTTATTATAACAGCGATAGTATGGGTGCGGCTTGCCTTTATAGCCTTTTGCGTAATAACCGGTCATTGGGTGGCCGCAATGTTCACAGCATACCAGACCGGCCAGCGGAAAGTCTGCGGCATTGTTTGAACGTTTGGGGGCGCGTCCACTGCGTTGCATGCGTGCCTGCACCGCTTGAAACAGTTCCACCGGTATCAATTTGTCCATATTCCATTCCTGGCGCGGGATTCCCCACTTTTCATATGCGAATATGCCCGTGTAAACCTCGTTCTTTAACATAGCGTCCACCTTTGTGTCGTTTAGTTTAACGCCATTAAACACCCCTGATTGTTGCAGGAATAACGTGACTTCGTGCTTGGTTGCAAAGCGCCCGGCAGCATAACCGTCGAACGCTTCGTATACGACACTGGCCCGTGGTTCGTCCCGCACCAAAATTATGCGTTTTTCTGCATTTTGGACGCGTTTTAGCCCCAAAGGCGGGTTGAACTGATAATAACCCAGCGTCGACAGTGCTTTCATGCTGCCCGTTGTTTTTTCTGACAATTCGTCACTGAATAATTGTGCCCGCAAAACGTCAAAACCACGCGCGAAACGCCCCATAGCGTTATTTTCTGATTTTCCACCGACAACGGTCAGCAATTCAATTTCATGTTTGATAATAATCTTTTCAAAGTCTGTATAAACGCTCATGTTGCG
Organism: uncultured Alphaproteobacteria bacterium; assembly: GCA_947646585.1. Taxonomy (GTDB): domain Bacteria; phylum Pseudomonadota; class Alphaproteobacteria; order Rs-D84; family Rs-D84; genus Enterousia. The sequence goes on from CANSHD010000001.1 coordinate 494,559, forward strand.
TGCCAAACGCGACATGTCATAGAACATAACGCGGATGCGCTTGTTCTTGTGTTCACGTTCTATGTATTCCTTTATTTGCTGTAAGCCGGGGCGGTCTTCGCCGCGTCCGGACACGCCGTCTTCGTAAAAGAACTTGTCTATGACAAAGCCATTGTGTTTGGCATACAGAATGCAGGCCTGTTTCTGGGACGTAATATTTTCATTCTTGGCCTGTTTGTCGGATGACACGCGGCACAGGCACAATGTCTCAACGGGTTTATTTTTCATATTTTGCTCCTTTTATTTACTTGCCCCGGACATAGGACAGCGCCCGGGGATTGTTTATTTATTCAACAGCGTCCATGCAAACTCTTCCATAAGGGCCAGCATTTCCGACAACTGTTCGTCTGTAAAGGTTTCGTCCTTTATAAACTTTCTTGCCTGGGCAACTGATAAGACCGCCATAGCAACACCTTTTCGGTTGCGTTTTGGCTCTGGCTTATCCAGTCACTAAAACAAGATTTGTTAATTGCACCATGGGCGGTGCCGGCGTATCCGGTCACCACCCACAGCAGATTCAATATTTGCCAGCTATTCATTCAGCGGCTCCACAGTTGTCACAGTGTCAGACACCACGCGACCGGCTGCATATTTGATTATGCGTTCGCCGTATTGTGGGTTTGCGCCACCATTTGAAACGGTCTTGATGCGATTGTGTTCACGGTCAAAGCTTAGCCGTTTAGTTGCAGAATCCAATAGTCGCTGTGCAATTTGCGCTGGTAGTTCTGAAAATTCCGTTTCATGCATCAGTTTTGTTTTGTGGATAAAACTGCAATCATACAACACGCGCCCCATGTTTAAGACAATGTGCAAATATGTGGGTATTTCAGGACCGGTCAGCACCAGTGGCACATCTGCCGCACGGCATAATGTTATTCTATTTTCGCCGTCAATCACCAGATATGGGGCATTGTGTAATGTCCGGTCATTATGGTATTCTTGTCGGCATAACAGCACCGCAAACCCCAGCACAGATAGTTCTTCGTACATGGGCAGATTTAATCCATCCCGTATTTGACGCAGGGCATTCATAGACAACCCGCGTTTTTTAAGCACAGTTAAAACGGTTGCCATAGCAACATCCAGCGCAGACCATGGCTGCCCCGGCTGTACATTTAACAGACCCGCATTGGCCCAGTGTTGCAGTTTACGCATGCACTGGTCGTCCATGCCGCATGCCAGTTCTTGGTTTGGCGCGTTCAATTCGCGCATTGTGTCGGTCATAACACCGGCGGCAAATGCGTCAAACTGTGCGTGTGTTTCCGCACTGATTTTTTCAACGTTTATGTATTTTTTATTCCCTGTCATATTAAATCCTTTTTGTTAAAGGGAACCAGCAACACTTGCCCGCCCAACACCATATTGGTCAGGATTGTTGCTCGACTATGAATCGTGAGTCAAGTCATCATTGACACTCGTCACGACGGCAAGTCACGAAAAATAGTCATAAAAAAAGCCCCACGCGGGGGCTTGTCATAATTTGTCAGGAAAGATCGGACAGGAAAATGAATCGTAAAAATTGCACAAAAAAACACCGCAATCGCGGCAATCATAAATCTGAATCGTTAAATCCGAATCATAAACTTAAAACAAACAGGATAAAGTTCCCCCTTATATAACGTGTTGCACGAATCATAAAAGGTCAATCTTTGTGTTTGTCATAATTTACTCTGTTTGGTTTCAATCATCTTATACGAATCATAAAAATAATCCCTATAAAACGACAAAAAACCCAAAAAAGCGATTCGTATTTGGGTTAAATTTAGCATAAAATATCCGGCATAAAATGTCAATAAAAAATTTTTATTGATTAAAAAACGGGTATTCTATAAACGCCTTGCGCCGGAATAATGTCCGTGGTAAAGTATAAAGTGAATCCAATGGGAATTGGGTTCGGGGCTGTCGAAAAGCCTTTACTTTCCGGTGCATAAAAATTGGGTCATCGCAATCCGATATTCCTGATGTTTATGCGTCGTTATTTATCCCTGACCTGTTATGGGTCGGGGGGCTGTTAGTTATAAAACACAGGCTTTTACCTGAAAGGCTGACAGAGTCATTGAAAGTATGATTTTTCGAACTCCCCGACCGCCATTCCGTTGGCGGTTTAATTATTGTATACGGAACCTTAAATGATAAAAATAACGCGTGAGTCAGCTTGGTGCGCAATGTTTATAGGTGTAAACGTCACCTTCAATCGGGCCCAAACACAAAAAATACGCAATGGCGAAAGTAAATATTTTGAAATATCCCCAAAACAGCAAAACGGTTTACTTCAAATTTCATGTGCTGGAATTCACGGAACCTACAATTTAACCCATGTGCAGAACATTGAAGAAATCACATTCAAAATAACAGCTCGTGATGTTATTTGCACGGTGTTTTACAAAGATGGTGGGACAGAATATCTGCAAAATCAAACGCCACCACCAATGACATTTGTTAGCTGGCGGTTTTAACAATAACAAAAAAAGGAGCAAAAATGAAAAAATCCGTTTTAATGTTGGCGACGGCTGCCGCACTTAGTGCATGCGGTGGCACAATGGGGGACAAGGTTGTAGCGCGCAGCGACGACCGTGGCTCGCGCCCGTCTTGGGCAAAAGAAGAAAAGCCCCTGACCCGCAAGGGCGGCGACCTGTACTTCCTGGGCCAGGCACGTATTCCGGCAGAAAAGGCAAATGTGTCCATGGGATACAGAATTGCGGAAAACAACGCAAAAAATTCGCTGGCCGGGGCAATAAATCAAAACCTGACCTATATGTTCCAAAATGCCGAAGAAGGCACCGCATACGATGCGACCCAGGTTCAGTTTGTTAGCACAGAATCAGCCAAGGCGGTTATGTCCAAGGCCGTGCCCAGTGACCACTATTGGGAAAAAGTTGTCAGCACAGTCAGTGCCGATGGCGACAAGGAAATGTTTTATTCGGTGTTCGCCCGTGTAAAAATTAGCGAAGCCGATTTGAAAAAGGCGATTGACCGTACATTAAACAGCGCCAAGGGTATCTCTGAAGACCTGAAAAAGAAGGCCGCCCAACAGTGGGATTTAATGGTTGCCGAGCAGTATCAGATAACCGAATAAGGGGCGTGTGTTATGAAATATTTTGCCGTTTCAATTCTGGGCATGTTTGCGTCATTTGGGGCGCTGGCCGCCGGTTGCGATTGGGCAACCGACACCCCGCCGGACGACGCAAAGTATAAGTATTTTGTTGCAAAATCATATTCTGACACCAGCGCAAGCGACGCCGCAAACAAGGCGGAACGTGACATTGATTCACAGTTGGGACGTTTGTTCGGCGTGTCATTAGATGTCCAGTCTGCGTTTTATGCCGATGAAAGCACCAGCGCAGGTACAACAAGGTCTTATGAACGGTCCATTGGCACACTTGCCTTAAAAGGACTGGAACGGCAAAAAAGCGACGTGTCACGGAAATCCGGCGGCTGGGTCGGATGCGTGCAATACCGCTATTCACAAAGGGAATTTCAGCGTGAAAAAGAGCGCCTGTCTAAACTGCCAGTTGGCACACACAGCGCTAGTCCTTTTACAGAGGTTGCCGGTGACACAACATGCCGTGGCGCACCGGTAGAAATACGAACAGTCCCCGAAAAAGCGTTTGTGACACTGGATAACGGCAAATACCAAGGTTTTACACCAATAAAGTTCGGCAATGTTTGCACCGGCAAATACACCTTGGAAATAACTAAGGATAATTATGAACCGGTGCAAGAGCAGTTGGTCGTTCCATCAAACGGCACGATAAACAAAACCTTGAAACGCGGCACAAAGCGTATAACGGTTCGCACAAGCCTGGGTAATTCACAAATTGAAATCAACGGCGTTGATTATGGAAAAGAGCCTGTGAAATTTAATGCGCCGCTTGGCATTGAACAAACAATTACCGCCACAAATGCGGAGGCCGTAAAAATTACCCGCAGTCGCGAATTTTCCAAGGATTCAGATAGCGAATATGTAATAAACATGGAAAAACTGCCAGGTCGGTTGGACTTTTCCGCGTTTAAGGTGCGAAACCCGGGCGTCCGCATAACCGTTGATGGCAAGGAAATAAAAGGCAACACAACGGGTGAATTGTCGCCGGACATAGAACATTTAGTAGAATTATCAAAAAAAGATTTCGTAAGCAAATCAGAAAACATAACAGTAAAGGGCGGAGAAACTACTTATTATCCATCCGCACAACAAACATTTAGCAAGGATGACAGCAATTGGGCGCGTGGTCTTCTTGGGATGACGGGATTGGCGTTTGTTGGCGGGGCCTATTCAAATTATGATTTTGGATTGACTGCCGGGCTTGAATTGGGGGCTAGAAAGCGCATGAATGATATGATTGGCATTCGTGGAGGAATTGGTGTGCAGTGGCTAAATATAGACGTAGGTTCAAGTAATTTGAAATACGATATTTATAAGTATGAATTTCATCCGTTGTCAAGAAACCAAAGTTGTCCAGCGGGCCAACAATGCGAATACAGGGTCTTTTATCAACATACTGCGTCAGGAGGATATAACGATTCCTACTATGGATATTTTTCAGACTCTGACGAGCCTATCGTGGCCTTAAAAACACAAAAGTTTGATTGGGAATATAACGAACCGTTTTTTGCGAATTTGGGATTTGTAATTGGCGATGATTGGTATATTTATGGGGCGGGTGCTATTGGTTTTATAAAGGGGACCTCTGCTTCCAAATCATTAAAATCCACTCTAGTCAGATTTGGAGCCGGTATTCAATGGAATATACATAAATTCGGCGGCATAAGACTGCAATATCTTACAAGTGGGCACAAAATAGAGTTGCCATATGAATTTGATGCGTCCACGTATTATGCCGGCACAGATTATCGTGAACACAATCAACCGGATTATGTTTGGTTGTATCGTGGTGAAACAAAAAATATTTCGGGGCAAAAGAACATAGATGCCATACAAAGCTTGTCTTTGTCATTTTTTGTTGGATTTTAAGGTGAAAAACATGCCAACAGTTGATTTATTAAAAGCCTTGTTATTTGAATCTGTCGCAAAGTTATATGCCAACGATTATTACTTGATTGCGCGTGGCGGTATGGAAAATGCGTGCCAAACAAGGATTATGTATTATATGCAGGACATGCTGTATAATGACCCAAGGTTCGTTAGTTTGCAACATTACAACGTGGACTGCGAATACAACAAAAGCCAGCAAGGTGTGAAAGAATTACCGTGTTCTAATAGATATGTTCAAATTGACCTGGTGCTACATATTCGTAATACCGACGCCAATAACCTATTAGCGGCAGAATTTAAGCTGTCAGGTAATGATAACAGCTATGACATTGAAAAATTAAAGAATTTAACAGACAGCAACCAACAACATCGATATCTTTTGGGGGTGGCTGTAGAACTTGCACAACAACAAGCGATGTACACCTTTATTCAAAATGCTGAAATAGTGGCTAACAACTAACAAGGACTAACAATGAAACAACAAGAAAACGCAGAACAAAAACCAATAGCGGACGAATTAGCGACAACTAATAAATTACTAACAACGATTGTTGTACTGCTAGTAATTGGGCTGTTTGTAAACCTGCTGATATATTCCAGTGTTATAAACTTACCGACCTATATATACGACGGCTTCAATGCGATTTATACACGCATGGGGCAAATGCGTCTGTATTAAAGGTGACAAAAACAACATAGTCTCTAACCCTCAGTACTCCCTATGTCGTTTTTATAAAAAGGAGATTGTATGACCAAAAATAGAAATATAATGATTAAAAGAAAAAGTGCATGGACAGGCATGTTGTTGTCTATGCCAATTGTTATTGATGACGTAATAAGTTTGAATCTTCGAAATGGTAAGTCTACAACAATTGAATTACCAAATGATAAATCAGAATGTGATATTCAGGTAAAAGATCATACTTTTCATATAAAAAATATGCAAAATGTAAGAACAATTATATTAAAGTTTCAGATGGTTGGCATTTCTTGTTCAATAACATATCAAGACGGTCGCGAAGTTAATGTCCTTAATAAAAACCCTGGTGCATCTGTTAACAACACAATCTGGTTAGTATTATTAGCTTTTTTTGTATTATTGCCAATTCTAATCAATCTGTTGAGTTTGGTTGGAATGTTGTTATTTGAGGGACTGTAAAAAATACAAAAACAATAAACCAATTCTGCAACTGCGTGTGTATTAAACACGATTGCCGACAGAATGCGACAAATGCCCGACGTCGCGCGTTTGGTTTTTTTTGTGTAAGGTTATAGCCTAAAAATTATTTCCGTGCGACGTCGGCCACGACAAGCGATTTGTCGGGCATCTCTGTCACCGCGTTCGGCTGTGGCGAACAAAAGCATCTATAAACAAATGGTTGCCCGTAGTATGCACCCATAGTGTGCTCCCTATGCATGGCATCAACCCAGCGCACTATGTCTATGTCCTATATCCCCCACCCCCATAGGTGTCGCGTTGAAATGAAGCCCACAAACGAAAAGAATGCTTTTTTTATTGCGACCGTCGCATGGCATGCTATTATAACCAGCGCAGTGTCATGTCCCCCTATATAATACAGTTATAATCCCACCAGGGATATATTATGTAAGGAATTCGGAACATTTTGCATGTGACGTGGATATGCCGGTATAAAGGGCAATGTCAGCGTCGGTCAGTATTTCCGCTATGTTTATAATTTCAGCCATTATTTCATTCGCATTTAATTCAATTTGGGCTGCCAAAATTTGAAACCACCCGCATGGGTGGTTTTAAATTTTGTGTATGTTTTTGAGATTTGTTTTTTATTTCTCGAATACGCTGAATAATTCCCAGTGCGTGCTGCCGACGAATTGGTCAACCGGGACGAGGGCGGTTATTTTATATCCGCCGCGTTGCAGTGTCTTTGCATCGCGCGCGAATGTCGCCGGATTACAGGATACGTAAATAACACGCAGCACGTCCGATTTCGCCAGTGTTTTGCATTGTGCGTCGGCGCCTGCGCGCGGCGGGTCCATCACGACACAGTCATAATTTTTCAGCATTCCCGGCGTCAGCGGATTTTTAAACAAATCGCGTTGGCAGTGCGGGCCGCTTATATCAAATCCGTCCGCTTTTAACGCGTGTGTAAAATTTCCCAGGCCGCAAAATAAGTCCGCGACGCGATGCGCGCCGGCCGCGGCCGCGATAACCATTTTGCGTATGGCATCTTCGCCCGGTTTGCCGGGTTGCAAAAATGCGCCAACCGGATATTCAACCGCCACGTCGCCAAATTTTATAATGGGCGTGGCGGTCTGTTTTATTATTTTTCCGTTCCATGTAATCCGAATCACGGGCAGGGCGTCCGCCGCACGTTTAAAATCCGCACTGCAGTACGGAACGTCCGACGTTACCGCAACGTCAATCCCGTTTTCGCACAGTGTTATCAGCGCACTGCCGGCGCCAACCCACGGCATGGCGGCCAGCGTGGGCAGCATGGCGTTTATCTCCGCCGCGGCATTCGGACAATTTCGTACGGGGATGATATCCTTAGAGCCCGCCGCATACAGGCCGAACGCCCCGCCCGCAAAGCAAAAGTCAACGCGCCGCCGGTCGCCGGGGGCAACCCATACGGCGTCGGCCGTCTGCGATATGCCACGCAGTTGCGACTGTTTTACCGAACGATAATCGGCGGCCGCAAAATCAAATTTGCAACCGCCGCATTTTCCAAAAAACGGACATGTATTCATCAGAAATTCACACGTGCGCCGATACGAAACTGGTGCGCGATTGGCGCCAAATCTTTTACCGCGTCAAACTTTGGCGTGAACATGTACATATAGCGATATCCCGCGTCAATCGTGAAATATTCGCCCAGCTCTATGCCCAGACCCGCCATCGCAGCAACCGCCGGCGTGATTTTGTTGTCGATATGAATGTCGTTTGCCGAATTCCAGGACAGACCGGCACCCGCACCAATGTACGGCACCAGGCGCTGGGTATAAAACAGACGATACAGGTTATCGATTCGCGCGTCGATTATCGCGTTGATAAATCCGGTATTCCCATCCAGCGAGAAATTGTTCCATTTTGCACGCGTGCGGATATAGTTCGCCTCTAAACGGAACGTATCGTAAATACGGATACCGGCCACCGCCTCAAACGAGGATGTGTTTTTACCGCCGGCGTGAACGTCTTTGTCGTCGGTATATGAATTCCACATCGAGAAATCGTACATTCCGCCGATATAAAAGCGGTGATTGCGCGCCAGTGCCTCGGCATCGCGGCCATCGGGGGCGCTTGGCGCCGGCATGCGGTTCTGTTGTGCGCGGTATGGAATCGCCGCATTTGCAACACATGGCATTAAACATACGGCGGCCGCTAATAAATATTTTGTCTTCATCTTTTAAAATCTCCCACGTCAAAAGTTCACACGGAACGAGGCCATAACATTGCTGATGTTGTCAACGCCGCCGGCACGCACATCCCAGCCGAAACCGTTTCCAATCATCATCTGATACTGGTACGCGATATCGATGCCAATCAAATCGGTCAGTGCGATATTAAATCCAACCTGTGCGCGCGGTGCCGCGATAACAAATCCGTCGGCGCCATTGGCGCCCTCAAATTCATAACGGCCGAATCCCGCGCCCACGCCGATAAACGGCACAAACACGCGGCGGCGTGTAATGTCGCCCGTCTGGACATAGCGGCGCGCCAAATCAAAATACAGCATTCCGCCGATTGTCTGATATGTCGCCTGATGGTCGTCTAAATCGGAAAATTTAAGTGTCGATTCCTGGAAATCAATTTCCGTACGCACATACGACGACAGGTTCCATCCCAGACCGATTTGTGTGGTCCAGCTGCCGCTGGATTCATATTCCTTGCCGCCGAAATTCGCTTTGTCCGTTGCAAAGCCCAGATTCAGGCCCGCCCCGCCGCGTACATACATTGTCGTCGGGATAAACAGTTTTACGTCGCGCGTATCGACCGCATCAACGGTCTGATACACCTCCAGCCCCAGTTCGCCCGGCGCATCGTCCTTTACAACCTCAACATTTGCGCGGGCGCTGACGATATCCAAGCCCCGAGTTACCTCTGACCGGAATTGACGGTCAGTGTATGCGGCGTTCACAGACGTGGCGGTCATCGCGCCACACAGTGCAATTAAAAATGGTGTCTTTTTCATCACTTTTTCTTCTTTCCGTTTTATTTTAATAAAACTTTAACAAAATTTGAAACTTGATTCCAGCCCTATTTATGCGTAGTATTAAAGGCATGAAGAAAAAATCAAATTCATCTGATAAAAAGATAGCGCTGGTGGCGGGTGCATTGGATCTGCCGTTCTTTACACGTGATGCGCTGCGCGCCGCGGGGTGGGACGTTTTTGTCGTGGGACTGAAAAATTTTTACGACCCGCGGCTGATGCCCGACATGGTTGTGCGCCTGGGCGGGGGCGGGGCGGCCATACGGGAATTTCGCCGTCGCGACATTCGCAAAATGACGTTTGTCGGCGCAATCGGTCATCCAAAGTTAACGGACCTGCGCCCGGATTTTTGGACGATTGGCGCACTGATAAGTATAAAAAGACATCAAAAGGGGTATGATTCAATGGCGGTTGCATTAAACAAGGTATTGGAAAAGCGTGGCTTTGAAATTGTCGCGGCCCAGGATTTGGCCCCAGAATTGACATTTGACACACCGGGTGTTCAGACGCGCGCAAAACCGGCCGCCCGTGACGCCGCGGATATAGAGCGTGCAATCGCCGTGTCGCACACCATCGGGGCCGAGGATATCGGCGCATCCGTCGTTGTGGATAAACAGGTTATCGGGGTAGAGGCGGCCGAGGGCACGGCCAACATGCTGCGCCGTGTGGTGGACATGCGCCGCGACATGACGAAAAGCAGCGGCGTGTTTGCAAAAATGACGAAACCGGGCCAGGATTTGCGTATCGACATCCCGGCAATCGGTGTTGATACAGTGCGTGCGGTTGCGGCGGCGCACCTGCGCGGGATTGTGGTGAACGCGAAAACGTGCTTTGTCGTGGACAAACCGGCGGTGATAAAGGCCGCCAACGACGCCAAAATATTTATCGTCGCAATGGAATAAGTACCCCGCCACCCGGCGGGATTTTTTATGGATTGCATTTATTTAATAACTAGGATATAATTTTCAACGCAACAGAGTTCTGTTGCCTGAGATTGCAGTCTCAGTCACTGGTTGCCCGCACGGGCGTAAAACGCTCCACCACTTGTTTGGTTGGAGTCGGCGAATATATTGAATAAGCCGGGATAACACTTTGGTATCGTTTCAAACTCCAACCATCTGAATTTTTCCGATGGTTTTTTGTTTGTATAAAAACAAAGACGGGGTTCCATGCGGTGGAGGGTGTTCCTATTTATTGTTTTACTTTCCACAACGACGGCCCATGCCAAACATAAAATGTTTGAGCGCGAATATGTATCGCAATACTGTAATGGCGCAATAGAATATGTGTTGCCGGGCCGCACGCGTGTTGATTGTCTAACCGATGAGTACGCCATTGAATTTGACTTTGCACCCAAATGGGCCGAGGCCTTGGGTCAATCGTTACACTATGCGTATTTGACGCATCGCAACCCTGCGATATATTTAATTTTGGAATCTAAAAAAGACATGCGCTTTGTAAATATATTAATCCCGCTGTGCGACGTATACGGAATTAAACTGGTGTTGATAGAAAATTATTGACTGGATTAGCCCAAAAAACTGTTGTTATTTTTTTTCAAATGTTCTAATTTTTTATCATCATGAGCACTAAAATTATCGAAAATATTGATTCACAACAACTGGCAGAGGCTCTGTCGGAGCGCTATTTATCATACGCGGTGTCGACGATTGTTTCGCGCGCGCTGCCCGATGTGCGCGACGGATTAAAGCCTGTGCATCGCCGCATTTTGTATTCCATGCTGCGCCAGAAACTGTCGCCGGCGGCCGCATTCCGCAAGTGCGCGACGGTTGTCGGCGACGTGCTGGGTCATTATCACCCGCACGGCGACAGCAGTGTTTACGATGCCATGGTGCGTCTGGCCCAGGATTTCTCGGTACGATATCCGTTAATAGACGGCCAGGGAAACTTTGGCAATATCGATGGTGACCCCCAGGCGGCGTACCGTTATACCGAGTCCAAGATGACCGAGGCCGCCATGTTAATTATGGAGGGCATCGACGAAGACAGCGTCGACATGATGCCGAACTTTGACGGCACAACGGTTGAGCCGACTGTTATGCCGGGCGCGTTTCCGAATTTGCTGGCCAATGGCGGTATGGGTATTGCCGTGGGTATGGCGACAAACATTCCGACCCACAACGTGGCGGAGGTTTGTGACGCCCTGGCGCTGGTAATCGACCGGCCGGACGCGACAACGGCCCAGATTATGAAGAAACTGGTCGGACCGGACTTTCCGACAGGCGGCGTCTTAATCGACAATTTCGATACAATCGTTAAAAACTATGAAACCGGGCGCGGCGCGTTTCGCGTGCGTGCACGCTGGAATGTTGAGGAATTGGAGCGCGGCGCCCAGCAGGCCGTTATTACAGAGATTCCGTATGGAATTATAAAATCAAAGCTGGTTGAGCAGATTGCAGGGTTAATTGATGCGAAAAAGCTGCCGCTGGTTGAGGATATCAGCGATGAATCCACGACGGACGTTCGTATCGTTATTACGCCGAAAAGCCGCAATGTGCCGCTGGATAAAATGATGGCGCACCTGTTCGCGATGACGGATTTGGAATCGCGCTTTAACATGAATTTCAACGTTATCGATTCCAACGGCGCGCCGCGCGTTATGGGCATCGGCGACGTGCTGCGTGAATTTATCGCGCACCAGAAAAACGTCCTGCGTCGGCGTACGACGTGGCGGCTCGGCAACATTGCGCGCCGCTTGGAAATATTGGACGGGCTGCTGATTGTTTATTTAAATTTGGACCGCGTGATTGAAATTATCCGCACCGAAGACGACGCCAAGGCCGCACTTATTGCCGAATTTAAATTGACCGATGTTCAGGTAGAGGCGATTTTGAACACCCGCCTGCGTGCGTTGCGTAAACTGGAGGAAATGGAAATCCGCCGCGAGGATGCGGCCCTGCGTGAAGAGCAGGAAAAGTTAATGGCCTTGATGGCGTCCGAAGAATTGCAAAACACCCAGATAAAGGCGTGGTTCGCGGATATCAAAAAGACATATGATAAAAAGACCGCACTGGGGCGTCGCCGCACAACATGGGCGGAACAGACCGAAGAAATCGTTGTTAACGCGGACGAATTTATTGAAAAGGAGCCGTTGACCATCATCTTGTCCACAATGGGCTGGATACGTGCGGCAAAGGGGAATCTGGACTTGAACAATCTGGAAATGAAGTTCAAGGAAGGCGACGAGCTGCAGACCGCATTCCACGCGATGAGCACGGATAAAATCAATCTGTTCACGTCACGCGGTAAAATGTTCACGTTGCTGGCGCGCGATTTGCCATCGGCCCGCGGATTTGGTGAATCTGTTCGCATGATGGCCGACATCGGCGCGGACGAGGATATTGTTCGCGCGTTCGTGCTGGATACGGGTGCAAAATATCTGTTGGTGGGACGGCACGGGAACGGATTTATCGTTGCGGGCGAAAACTGTCTGGCCCAGACGCGCACCGGAAAACAGGTTATGAACACCGATGACAAGAATCCGGCGATTATGTGCGTGCCGGTAACCGGCGACACCATCGCAATGTCGGGTTCCAACGACAAGCTGTTGATATTCCCGACCGCGGAAATTCCGACAATGGCGCGCGGCAAGGGCGTAATCTTGCAGAAATACAATGCCGAACGCACATATGTTCTGGACGTCATGTTCTATAACGCGGCGGACGGTTTTGGATGGACGACCGGCCGCGGGACGACAAAGCTGGACGATATCAAACCGTGGCTGGGCCGGCGTGCGTCCCAGGGGCGCACAGTCCCCGTCGGATTCCCGCGCAGTGGAAAATTTGGAAAATAAAAAACGCCCGCACGGGCGTTTTTTATTAAACGGATTGCCTTGCACCATTGTGGGCGTGGGCGGTTTGTTTTGTTATTAGTGTACGTTTTGCAGGCGCGTAAAGCTCTCCAACGCCATTTTCAACGCTTCAATCTTTTTCTGCGTGGTGGCCTTGCTGCCCTTGTACGGGTCATAGCTGTCGATGTAAAAGCCGTGCTGTGTATAAACGGTTTCTTGTTCCAAAATGGAATCAATGCTGTTCATTATCTGCTTTTTCAGCGGCGTGCCGACCGGTGTATTGTCGGACATTTCGCACAGCCGGTGGCTTAATGAATAAAATTCATCAATCAGGACCTTTTTACCTGTAATCTTGTTTATCGCGTCGCGCAATGACAATTTAATCTGTTTTGTGTTCATGGTATTTTTCCCTCTGTTATTGTTTATTACAATATAAATATAATACAAAAAGCGCGATTGTCAATAGATTGCCGGTAAAATAAAAATCCCCCGGGCGGGGGGACTTTTGAATTAGAAACCAAAGACCATTCTTTGTTTCGACTGACGCTTCTTTTCGTTGCGTACAGCTTCTTCTTTCAAACGCTTGCGCTTTGTTGTGGGTTTTTCATAACGCTGGCGTTCTTTCATTTCGCGGTACAGACCTTCTTTCTGAGATTTGCGTTTTGCAACGCGCAGAGCCTGTTCAACGTTGTTGTCGCGAACCAGAACCTTTACCATACTTAATTCACCCCCTTTGCGGCGTTTGTCTTTTGTTATCTTGGTGGAGCCAATCAGACTCGAACTGACGACCCCCTGCTTGCAAAGCAGGTGCTCTACCAACTGAGCTATGACCCCAATGCGGAATGCATTCTATATATTTATTGGCGGCTTGTCAATAAAATCTTTGGGTGGACAGGTTTCGTTCCGGCACGCTATAATCCGCCCATGGCAAAGAAAATATCAGAGAAAATTAAAAAAATTATAAACGGCGACCCTGAGGCGGGACGCATCAAATGGTCACTGTACGGTCGTGTCTGGCGCGAGATTGGGCGCCCGTATCTGAAGTGGCTGGTGCTGGGCGTTATATTTACGATACTGGCCGCCGGGGCCGAGGGGTACACCATAACCCTGGTCCAACAGGTCGTGGACAAGGCGTTTGTCGGCAAAAGCATGGACGCCATATATTTCTTGGGCGGCCAGATTATATTGGCGTTCGGGATAAAGGGCGTGTTCACATATGCCAAGGCCCTGGTTATGTCCAAAGGCGGTTTAATGGCGCATGCGGGCCTGCAGAACAAAATATTCCGCCATATGATGCGGATGAACCTGTCGCGCTTTTACGGTGACGGCATCGGCAAGAATCTGAACTATTTCACAGTGCAGTCCGGCGCGGTGCTAAGCTTGGTCACGACAACGGTGTTAAAATTGGTTCAGAATGTCGCGACACTGGCGATGACGCTGGCGCTGATGTTCTGGTATGCGCCGCAGATGTGCGTTGTTTTAATGTTCTTGGCGCCGGCGATAATGATTCCGATGGCGCTGATTATGCGCAAACGGCGCAAGTTATCGCGTCAGTCGTTCAAGATTGCCAACAGCGTGACCCAGCGCTTAAACCAGACCCTGCACGGAATAAAAACCATTCAGGCCTTTACCGGCGAAGCACGCGAAGAAAAAGAGTTCAAGCATGTTGTGAATACGTCTGTTGTAAATTCGTACAAAAGCACCCAAGCCAACGCCCTGCGTTCGCCGCTGATGGAATTTATGATTTCAATCGGTCTGTGCATCGCCATGATTATGGGCGGCCACTTTATCGCGTCGGGCCAGATTACGACGGGTGACTTTACGGCGTTCCTGTTGGCGCTGACCGCCGCGTACAAGCCGGCCAAAAGCATCACCGGCACCGGCGACACGGTTCAGCACGGCCTGCTTGCGGCCGAGGTTTTGTTTGAATTTTTAGACAGCCGTCCCGACATTGTTGACGCCCCCGACGCCACGGAATTAAAGCGCGGCAAAATGTCGGTCGCGTTCGACAATGTTTCGTTTGAATACAACCCGGGCGAGCCTGTTCTGAAAAACATATCTTTGAATGTGCCGGCGGGCAAAGTGTGTGCGCTGGTCGGCCCGTCGGGCGGCGGTAAAACCACGCTGTTTAATTTGTTGCAGCGGTTTTATGAGCCCCAGTTTGGTAAAATTACCATAAACAGAAAAGACATTCGCAAATATACGACCCGGTCCCTGCGCGATAATATCGCAGAGGTTTCGCAGAACGTGTTCCTGTTTAACATGAGTATTGCGGACAACATAAAATACGGCAATCCCGACGCCACCGAGGCTCAGGTTATCGCCGCCGCGCGCGCCGCGAACGCACATGATTTTATTATGGAATTTCCGGACGGATACGACACCAATGTCGGTGAAGGCGGCTCTTTGCTGTCCGGCGGCCAGCGCCAGCGGATCGCAATCGCCCGCGCTATCTTAAAAGACGCGCCGATACTGTTGTTGGACGAGGCGACGTCCGCCCTGGATACGCAAAGCGAGAAATTGATTCAGGCCGCCCTGCGTGATTTGATGCGGGGCCGCACGACGTTTGTAATCGCGCACCGCTTATCGACGATTTTGGATGCGGATATAATCTGTGTCGTCAAAGACGGCCGAATTGTAGAGCAGGGCACGGACGAAGAATTACGCGCCGCCGGCGGCGAGTACCAACGCCTGCGCGACATACAGTTTTCATCAAATAACCGGGAGAGATCAGCAAACAAGAAAAGGAAAAAAGTAGATGACAAATAAAGATGATATGAATACCCGGGCCCAGGCACTGGCGGCGCAGTTGGAGCAGATGCGCACCGATATGTACAAGCTGGTTGATAATGCGATTTTAAATATTGCGCGCACGTGCGCGGGCATGTCGCCGGAAATGTTTGAAGAGGTTATCACGTCCGTATTCCATCCGCTGGAATCCGCCGCGGCCACCGCTGCGGCGTCGCGGCCGGCCGCGACAAAAAAGCGCCCTGGTCGCAAGGCCATATGGAGCCGCTCGTCCGATAAAGCCCTGCGCACGGCATATGCCAATCGCCGCAAAAAAGGCCAGGATATAGAGCCGGAGCTGGAGGCGGAATTGATACGTCGTTTCCCGACATATGATGCCGCGACGCATACGTTCACAGGTCGCGCTACGCCGCGTCCGTATAAAGACTTAAGCAATAATCAGATAATGGTAAAATATCAGTCCGCACTTATGGCCGGTACGCCGATTACAGATGCGTTGCATGAGGAGTTAAAGCGTCGCTATCCGACGCGTTATGATGCGCAAAATCGCGTTCTGTCGGACAAGCGCAATGGTGGTAAACAGAAAAAGCCGTTGCGTGAATTGGCGGATAAGACGTTGAAAATTATGTATTATAATGCGCGCAGTGCGGGCAATATCCCGGCGGAGCTGAATAATGAGTTGGCGCGTCGTTTCCCGGCATATGATAAAAAGACACAAACGTTTGTTGATTTGCGTGGCGGATATCGTTTGGCGACCAAAGAGGAGATTGAAGAAATAGATAAGCGTAACGCGGCCATTGCCGCCGCACGCCGTGCCGAAGAGCGTAAAAAGCAAGAGGCTCAGCGTCGCATCGCCGAAGAGAAACAGGCCGCGGAAAAACAGGCCGCTCAGACCACAAAGGAACAGCCCGTCGCCGCATCCGTCACGCCGGCCGCGCCACAGGTTGCCGCGCCGTCGGAATTGTTGGTCACGACTAAGCGCCTAAGGATATCGCGGGACGGTGTGCATAACGATGTTTTTGTAAACGGCAAATGCATCCTGCATAATCATATAGACACTCGGGTTCAGGTATTTTTAAACGGCACCGTTCTGGGGATTTATGGCCGTGTTACGGATATCCCGAACTTCCCGGACAATCCGTCATGGCAGGTCTATGATACGAATATGAAGCGCCGCACTTTTTCCCAGGTGCACCAGTATACCAGAAAAAGCGTTTATATCAAAAGCATTGCGCCGATTGGCGACAGCCAGCTGTCGCTGGAGGTCAGCAATAAAATGCGCGTCATATTGGACGCGCGCCCGGTAACGCAGATATTCAAAATTGTGTCAGAGGACCGGAAACAAAAATAAGAAAACGGGGCGCTTGCCCCGTTTCTTTATTCCGCGCGTTCGCACCAGAAATCCAGTCCGAACATATATATTTTCAGCATCAAACTTTCCAGTATTCGCACACCGCCGTTTTCATATTTTATCCACACTTCTTCCGGCACACCGATTTTCTGGGCCATGCGTGCCTTGGATATCCCCAGCATTGAACGCGCATCACGCAACGTCTTGCATGCGGGGGAATATGTTTTTTGTTCGCGTCTGTACATGTCAAGCAGAGCTTTTCTTTTTTGTGACATTACCATTTTTTTCCTCCATCGGTTTTATAAAAAAACATACCGCCCGTGACGAATGGGCGGTTGGAGGTTAGTAACTACTAGAACAATAGTGTTGCTTATTCAATATATTCGCAACCCTCCAACCGGTTGTGGAGTAAAAAGTTCTAAGAGGTTACTACACCTCGCGCCGGGTGTCACCCGATGCGTTATGAATTATATCAGAAAAATTGTTATTTGCAAATATTTACTGGATTGCCGCGGGGCTGCTCCCCTCGCAATTACAGTAGTGCCTGGAACCATTGTCACCGCGAGCGTCATCGGGCCCCGCGCGAATTTATTCGCGTGGGTGATAAGCGTGGCGGTCCAGTCATTTTAATAAAAAATCCCGCCGTATGGCGGGATTTTTATTCTACCGGTGTGTTTTTATTTAACAACCAGCTCTTTGCCTTTGACGTCAACCTCTACCGTGCCGCCGTCGGAAACCTGGCCGGACAAAATCAAATCCGCAATTTTGTCCTCTACATTCGACATAATCAAGCGCTTCAGCGGGCGTGCCCCGAATGCCGGGTCGTATCCGTGCTCGGCCAGCCATTTTATCGCCTTGTCGGATACGTGCAGGCTGATATGGCGTTCCGCCAGACGTTTTTCCAGATTCCGCAACTGAATCTTTACAATGCCGGCCATCACGTCCTTGCCCAGTTCGTTAAAGAACACGATTTCATCGATACGATTGATGAATTCCGGGCGGAAGTGTTTCTTTACCGCCTCCATATCGGGCAGGTTGCTAGTCATGATGATAATCGTGTTTGAGAAATTCACGACATGACCCTGGCCGTCGGTAAGGCGGCCGTCGTCCAATATCTGCAGAAAGACATTGAATACGTCCGGATTCGCCTTTTCAATTTCATCAAACAGCAATACCTGATACGGGCGCCGGCGCACGCTTTCGGTTAAAACGCCGCCCTGTTCGTATCCGACGTACCCCGGAGGGCTGCCAATCAGACGCGCGACGGAATGCGGTTCCATATATTCGCTCATGTCAATTCGCGTCATTGCCGTGTCGTCGTGGAACAGATATTCGGCCAGTGCTTTTGCCACCTCTGTCTTACCAACGCCGGTCGGACCCAAAAACATAAAGCTGCCGGCCGGTCGGCGCGGGTCGGACAGGCCCGCGCGGCTGCGTCTGATGGCGCGTGCGATTACGTTCAGGGCCAAATCCTGCCCCACAACGCGGTTGCGCAGTTCGTCCTCGATATTCAGCAATTTGTTCTGTTCCTCGCCGCTTAATTTGTCGGCCGGCACGCCGGTCCATTTGCTGACCACGGCCGCGATATGCTCCGGCAGAACCGTCTTGTATTCGCGCGCGTCGGCGTTCATCTTTTTGATTTCCTCTTCCAACTGGGGAATCTTGCCGTACTGCAACGCGGACGCTTTTTCATAGTCGCCGTTTCGCATGGCGGTCGCAACCTCTGCCTTTGCCGCGTCCAGTGCCGCCATTGCATCGGACAGGGCGCGCATCTTTTTCTGTTCCGCCTGCCATTGTTCGGTTAATGTTTTCGATTCTGCCTCGGCCTCTTTAATAATGCCGTCCAGTTCCTTCAGGCGTTTTTTGGATTCTTCGTCCTTTTCTTTTTTCAGTGCCTGCTGCTCTATCTTTAGCTGCATCAAATGACGGTCAACCTCGTCCAGTTTTTCCGGCTTGGACGCGATTTCAATGCGAACGCGTGCGGCGGCCTCGTCAATTAAATCAATCGCCTTGTCCGGCAAAAAGCGGTCGGTAATATAGCGGTCCGACAGCTTTACCGCCGATACCAGCGCGCTGTCCGCAATGCGGACGCCATGGTGCCCCTCGTACTTTTCCTTTAATCCGCGCATGATGGATATGGTGTCGTCAACCGACGGCTCGTCAACATATACGGGCTGGAAACGACGGGCCAGGGCGGGGTCTTTTTCAATATACTGGCGGTATTCGTCCAGTGTTGTCGCCCCCAGGCAGTGCAGCTCGCCGCGCGCCAGCATGGGCTTTAACAGGTTCCCGGCATCCATGCTGCCCTCGCCCTTGCCGGCGCCGACCAGGGTGTGCAGCTCGTCGATAAATAAAATAATCTGGCCGTCGGAATCCTTGACCGCTTTTAATATGGCCTTCAGGCGGCCCTCAAACTGGCCGCGGAACATTGCGCCCGCCATCAGCGCGCCCATGTCCAGACTCAACAGTTTTTTATTCAGCAGATTTTCCGGCACGTCGCCCGTTATGATGCGTGTGGCCAGTCCCTCTACGATTGCGGTTTTCCCGACGCCCGGATTTCCGATTAAAACCGGGTTGTTTTTTGTTCGCCGCGACAGCACCTGAATGGTGCGGCGGATTTCTTCGTCGCGTCCGATAACAGGGTCCAGTTTGCCGTCCGCCGCCAGCTTGGTAAAGTCGGTGGTGTATTTGGCAATGGCCTGTTCGGGCGTTTCCTGCATTTCTTCTGGATTCATATTAAATCCTCCTGTTTGTTATTGTTAACAGATATATAGTGGCAGTTTTTTTTATTTCAAGTTATAGGAAACATCGCCCGTCGCACATTCAAAATAAATATATGAAAACATTACTTGACTTTTTTTGTTTTTTGTTATAAATTGTGCCCCAGTTATCAAAGGATTATATTATGCCACGTGTATGTAAAGTTACTGGTAAGAAAACAGAAGTCGGGATGAACGTTTCCCATTCTATGCGCCATACAAAGCGCACATTCTTGCCGAACCTGCAAAAATTAAAGTTCCATAGCGATATTTTGAACCGTGACTTTTCGTTGCGTATTTCGACGGCGGGCTTGCGCACGCTGACCAAGCACGGCGGTCTGGACGGTTACGTAATGGCAAAGCCGGTATCGCGTTTGACCGAAGAAATGGCTGCGATTAAGAAAGCCATTGAAAAGAAAGTGGGTAAGCCGGAGGCTCCTGCGAAAAAGCCGGTGCACAAGCCTGCGCGCAGTGCCCGCTTGGTCAAAAAGGTTGAAGCAAAGAAAGCTGCATAAGTTTTCTTGCGTCTTCTGGCCCCGTGGCGGAATTGGTAGACGCGCTTGACTCAAAATCAAGTTCTGCAAGGAGTGTCGGTTCGAGTCCGACCAGGGCCACCAGAAATAAAAAATACCCCGCAAGTGCGGGGTATTTTTTATTTTGTGTGTGCCCCGGACGCGACACAGAATTAACGTCCTCGACAGGTAAACCAGCATCTAACACGACGAAGATGATAGAATACCTACGTAATAAGATAGGTTACGTAGAGGACGGCAAGAACTACGGCATGTGCGTAAGCGTACTGAACAAGTGTCAGGACCTGACCTATACAGGGAAGAACAACAACAAGTCGTTTGATTTTGACAACGATGTAATAAAGCAGTATCTGCAGCGCACAATGATACAGATAAAGGCGCAGCAGGACACTGTATTGGCGGAATACGCGGACAGCTGTATCTCGGATGTAGCGTCATGTTTGTCGCAGAACAACTATAATTACAGCGGTTTGAGCAGCAGCACCTCCGGCACGACATATTCGGATGCGGCCATCAACGCCTGTATGTCCATTATCAAAACTTGTAAAAGTGCCACGACATATTCCATGCAGGATACGGACGTTTATACATGGTTGGACGTGGCGTTGGGAACCGCATACGCATGCCGTAGCGCCGGCGGAACAATGGAGTCTGGCGGTAAATGTAAAATCGAGCTGGGAGGTATCGATTATTACGCCGATATGGGCACGGGCGTTATGCAGACACTGGCGGATGCAAAGTATTCAAATGTGTCCGCAACGGATTGCAACAGCAAATTGACGACGCTTGCAACCGTGGCGAATGATTTGTGTGTGCTGAAATACCATATAAATTCGAATACAAAATCCAGGACGCCCATTGTGTTGGATATTTCCGGCGCCAACAGAACATTCACGCCCAGTCCGTCATCGTTAAGCGGGGTGCTGATTGGGCCGTCCACCGTCACAAAAAAGGACTGTGAGACGGCCGCCGATAAATATCCGGGTCTGTCCTGGGAAACAAGCATCGGCAGATGCGTATATAAATAAGATGTCTATGGCGTTTGGGAATTGGACAAAATCATAGTTGACAAATGTATATGTCGAAACAAAAAAATCCGACGACAGCCGGATTTTTTTGTTAATCACTTTTGTTATTTTTACTAATTGGACGAACTTACCAGCTGACATGTTGTTGTGCCGCAGGTTTTTGTAAAGCCCGCCGCGGTCAGCTGTGACTCCGTCAATGTGTCTGCAAAATTCTTTGACACGTTTATCGTTGATGCATTCTTAGACACCAACAGGTTGTCGCCCAGTTTTGCATATGCGTTGTCGCCCGCCAGTACTCTTTGTGACGTTTCAAGAATCGCCGGATTACCGGAAACGTCCCATGCCTCTGTACGTGTGATGTTGTATGTTTGACCGTTGATAGCAACAGATTTGACCGTGTTCAGATTCAAAGCCTTGTTCAGCCAGTCTTTAACCGTGGACGCCTGGTCGTCGGGTGTCGTGGCACTTTTACAAGTTTTGATAATGGACATACAGGCGTTGATGGCCGCATCCGAATATGTCGTGCCGGAGGTGCTGCTGCTCAAACCGCTGTAATTATAGTTGTTCTGCGACAAACATGACGCTACATCCGAGATACAGCTGTCCGCGTATTCCGCCAATACAGTGTCCTGCTGCGCCTTTATCTGTATCATTGTGCGCTGCAGATACTGCTTTATTACATCGTTGTCAAAATCAAACGACTTGTTGTTGTTCTTCCCTGTATAGGTCAGGTCCTGACACTTGTTCAGTACGCTTACGCACATGCCGTAGTTCTTGCCGTCCTCTACGTAACCTATCTTATTACGTAGGTATTCTATCATCTTCGTCGTGTTAGATGCTGGTTTACCTGTCGAGGACGTTAATTCACTGTCAATATACTCGCCGACACTGCCGGTGTTATACCATGCGTTCTTTTGGGTGTCCCCCGCGGTGTAATCCCATACGCTGTACAATGTGTTGGATGCGGCCGCATTGCCGGTGTAATTGCCGCCGGATACGCCGGGGGTGCTTCCCGTTACGACTTCGCCGTTAACAATCCATTTGCCGGTCGGGTCCAGACAGTTTTCATAATCGCTGCCGCAGACGTATTCATCCTGCATACATGTATCCAGTGCGTTTATACAGCCGCGCAGGTCGTACGCATTTTTCTGCTGGGCAACCATCAGACGCGCTTTCTGCAGAACGCTTTTTGCATTGCGCACGGTTGACGCCATCTGGCTGTTGGTGTCGGTTAAGCTGCGCTCGTACTGTATGCACTGCTTGTCTATCTCCAAATCGTATGCGTTTGTAATCAGCGATATGTCAACGCCCTGGGCCGAACATGTGTTCAGTACGGACGCCTTGCAGCGGGCCGTCGCCGTTTTATACAGCTGTTCGCCGCGCTGGTTGCTGATGCTGGATGTGTTGGCGGTATTGCCAAACATGGATGACAAATCAAATCCCGTGCTGGAAATCGTAAAGTCAAGCAGACCTGACAAATCCAGGCTCAATCCCGTGTCGGTCGTGGTGGCCGTGCCGCTTTTTACATCGACAATCATGCCCTTTATCTTGTCCAGATCATTTTTCAGCTGCGTATTGTCGGATGTGTTCTGCATCTTTAATTCCGCCTCTGTCTGAGTGAACAGGGTTTCGATTTCGTCACTGGTCAGGCCTATATATTGAATCTTTTGTGCGACGTCCTGTAACTCCTCTGTCGCTTTTTCCAGCGCTTCTTCTGTCGCGGCATAGTTTTTAAGATTTACACTGCAGCTGCAGCGGCCCTGATTGTCATCCAGAACGTTGCAGAAATTATCCATGCACTGTGTGTACTGCGCCTTGCAGAAATCTGTTATTTGGGCCAGTTCGTCCATATCGGTTGTCGTCGCGGCCGCACTGGTCGTCGTGGCGGATGTTGTTTCCGTACCCGTGCCCGCCATGCGGATTGTGGGAACGCGACTGGTCACGCCGGTTGTGCGAACGCCGACGCGTCCGGTATACAGCGGCTTGTTAACCGTGTCTGTCTGAACAATCGAAGAATTAGTTGCGGCGCGCGCCGTTGTCGCGCCCGTTGTTGTCGTGCGGCGCGGTGTCACCGTCGTTGCGGCGCCAGATTGTGTGGATGCCGCGCGCGATACGGTCGCGCGTGCGGTTGCCGCACGCGATGCCGTGGATGTCGTCGTACGTGCCGCCGATGCGTTTCGTGTGGTGGTTCCGCGTGATGTGACCGCGCGTGTCGGCGCCACGGATTGTGCGCCCGATGACGCCACCGCACGTGATGCGGTGCGGCCCGTCGTATTGCGCCCCGTTGCCGTTGTGGGTACGGTCTGCTTCACCGCCGGCTGAGTGGCGGTATTTTCTTCGGCCGTCGCACCGTCGTCTTCGGCGACGTCCAATTCCATATCGGAATATTCTATTACGTCGTCGTAATAAATCGGCGCAACCTCGGCAAAAGCTGGCAAAACCAGCAATCCACTAAGCACGGCAATCAGTCTTTTCATGCGAAATCTTCCCTTCTATTACGTTTAATTTTATCATAACCGCCGCTGGCATGCAAACGAAAAAAGCGAATTTGTCTTGTAAAATATAGGGATTACAATTATAATCACGCACAAAAGGATTTGGAGTTGGGATTATTAAAAAAAGTTTCAATGTTTGTTTTTGCGTTGCCTCTGGTCGGGTGCACGACTGTGCCGACGTCAACGCATGATAGCCGCCTGGCGGACTATACGCCGAAAATCACGGCGGCGGATTTTGATTACAACCCGATGGAGACGCCGATTGCGCAATGCTATGCGGATGAATTGTCTGCGCAAAGCGGGGCCAGTGGCGCCACGCTGATAGAAGACGGCCTGTCCGCGTTCGTAATCCGTGCGGCGTTTGCGCGCATGGCGACCAAGACCATCGATTTGCAGACATACATTTACAGCAATGACTTTTCGTCCAAGGTTCTGATTGGCGAGCTGATGCATGCGGCCGACCGCGGCGTCAAAGTGCGTATTTTGTTGGATGATTACGGCACAAAATCCGACATTGTCGACGTAATGCTGTTAAACCAGCACCCGAATATAGAGGTCAAGGTTTTCAATACGGTATCAAATCGTGCGCGATTCCTGTATTATCCCCAATTTTTGATGGATTTTAACCGCTTGAATTCGCGCATGCATAACAAGCTGTTTATTGTTGATAACATTGCCTATATCACCGGCGGTCGCAACGTCGGCAGTAATTATTTTTACCCGGAAACGGCATCAAACTTTTCAGACACCGACGTTTTGTTCATCGGTGACATGACGCGCTATGCCACAACCAGTTTTAATGAATACTGGGACCATCACCTGTCGATTCCGGCATCCGTATTCCCAAAGGCAAAGTCTAAAAAGGCGATGCATCGTCTGGAAAAGAATTTGGCGGAATACAGTGAAAAAAGCGCCAATGCGGTCAAAAATTACAATTCGATAATCAACATGGTCATGCGCGAGTATAAGTCGAAAAAATTTGACTTTGCGTGGGGGCGTGGGAAATTCCTGGCCGACCCGCCGGAAAAGGTGGAAATGACCATGCGTGAAAAAGAGGCCTATCGCGGCGAGATAATATCGGAGCTGCAGCGTCTGTGGAACCAGACCCGTCGCGAGGTGTATTTGTCTGCGGCATATTTTGTCCCGGGCCAGGGCGGTCTGGAGCATATGTTGCGCGAAGAAAATTCCGGCGTTCACTTAACCATCGTGACAAATTCACTGGCATCGACCAACGCGCCGACGGTATATGCGAAATGGGAAAAATATCGCAAAAGCCTGATTGAATCCGGCGCGGACGTGTATGAATTTATGTTAAGTGCGGAAAACCTGCGCGGTAAAGAGCATGACCGCGAGCGGAAACAGTCCAGTTTCTCGGTCCTGCACAGCAAGACGATTGTGTTTGACGATGACATATCATGGATTGGCAGCTTTAATCTGGACCCGCGCAGCGCGTATTTCAATACTGAAAACGTGGCGATTTTTGAAAGTCGGGAATTTGCGCAAAAGCTGCGTGACATGATAATCGGCGATACCGTGACGTCTTGGCACGTGACGCTGCAGGACGGCAGCCCGCGCTGGACCGGTTGGCGAACGGGCGATGCCGCACCAAAGACATATCGCCGCAGTCCGGATACCAGCGTATTTCGTCGAATCTGGAAAAATATATGCGGATTGGTTCCGGAAAAGTTCGTTTAATAAAAAAAGCGCGCCGATTTGGCGCGCTTTTTAATTGTGCGTGATAATGTGTAAAATAATGCTGATTATAAACAAGACGGTTATCACGCCCAGAATGATTTTCTGTTTGCGGTGCGAATGACCGCCGTGACATTGGTCGCACCGGCAACCGCAGTCACGCAGCACCATATACCACGACAGGGCCAGCATCGCCCCCGATATAACGAAAATCCAAGGCTCCATATAATGCGGAATAATATGAAAATGTGCCGCGTCCGGTGCAATCAGACCGATAACGGACAACGCAATCGGCAGGCCGCAGCAAAATACGTGTGGCAACAATGTTGCGATTAAACTGATTTTGACGGCTTTATTTTTCATAATTTGTCCTTGTTTTGCCCAAGATTTTACACAAAAAAAATCGAATGACAATAAGAATGTAAAAAATAATTGACATTTTTTGATTTTGTGCAAATATTTCGCGACATGAATAAAACTACGGATTCTTTATACAGTTCAAGCTGCGTTTATCACGACAAAAGTCCGGCTTTCGTATTTACAAACGAAAACGTGGCCGCCTATATTTCATCGGACGACAACCTGGGCGGCAAAAGCGTGCTTAGTGTCGCCGCGTCCGGCGACCAGGCGTTCGAGGCCCTGTCGGCGGGTGCGTCCCGTGTGGATACGTTTGATGTAAATTCAGACCAGCGCATTATTTTGGAATTGAAAAGCAAAATGATACGCAGTCTCAGCTATGATAATTTCATGGATTTCTTTTTCTCGCGCCGGAACATGTTCAATCCGCAGATATTGCGTCCAATAATGTCGGGATTTTCCCACCAGTTGCAGATGTTTTTATTGTCGTGCTATATGAAGGCCGGCGTGGTGCGGGATTACGCTGACGATTGCCCGTATTTTGTATCGTATATATCGGACCGGGCGTCGTATGAGGCACTGCGTAACAAAATGCCGGCGGATATAAAATTCACTCATACGGATATAACGGGGCTGTCGGCCAAGTTTGACAGAAAATACGATTTGATTTTGTTGTCAAATATATGCGAATCCATGTATCCGCGGGAAGAAAACGCCTTGACGGTCTATAAGCGTTTTTATAATGAAGTATTGACGGATTTGGCGGCCCGGCATTTAAACGGCGGCGGTCGTATATGCTTTGACTATCTGTTTTCCATGCCGAACGTGCCGGATTCGTATTTTTATGACCATTGGGCGCGTGCGCTGGAGGCGTTAAAGCGTTCTTTGGGGCCGTCGTGTCCGGATGAGTTTTCATTGAGGCGCGTGCCGTCAACATGCACGCCGGGGCATGTCGATTTGGTAATGACGATGCAGCGCGGTCGCTAAATAAAATTGGCGTCCCCACCAGGACTCGAACCTGGATTTAATTCTTAGGAGGAATTTGTTCTATCCTGTTGAACTATGGGGACTGCGGTGACTATTTTATTCCTCAGATTTTAATATTGCAAGTTGTAATCACCCCTTGTATAATGAGCCCGGAAAAAAGGAAGGGTACATGGGAAGCAGGCTGATTGGATACGGGTCTTATTTGCCCGAAAAAATCATGACCAATCAAGATTTTGAAAAAATTATGGACACCACGGACGAGTGGATTGTTCAGCGTACCGGTATGCATAATCGCCATTTTGCGGCCGACGATGAAACGGTTGTCGATATGGCGGCGGCGGCGGCGGCGCGCGCACTGGAAAACGCGGGCTTGACAATCGATGACATCGACATGGTCGTCTGTGCAACAACGTCGCCGGAGCTGGATTTTCCATCCGTCGGGGTTCAGGTTTTGGGCCGCCTGGGCGCATCGCGCGGCCAGCCGGCGTTTGACGTCCGCGGCGCGTGCACGGGATATATTTATGCGCTGCATTGCGCGCGCGCGTTTTTTGCGGCGGGAATGCATCGCCGCATAATGTTGATTGGTGCGGAAAAAATGACGCGTTTCTTAGACTTTAACGACCGCAGCACGGCCGTTCTGTTCGGTGACGGTGCCGGCGCGCTTATTTTTGAGCACTCCTCGTCGGGCTACAGCGGTATTATCGACACGGTCGTAATGGCCGACGGGCGTGAATTTGACATGCTGCACGGTACGCCGGACCATAAAATCAGCATGAACGGCCCGGAGACATACAAAAAGGCCGTCACATTGATGCCTGAGGCCGCCAGCTATATCATGGAGCATGCGGGCATAACGGCGGACAATGTCGATTGGATTATCCCGCACCAGGCGAATTTGCGCATTATTCAAAGTGGCGCGCAAAGATTGGGATTCCCGTTGGAAAAGATTGTCGTGACGGTTGACCGCCACGCGAATACCAGCGGTGCGTCCGGTGTGTTGGCGTTGTCTTATGCGCTGGATAACGGAATTATTAAGAAAGGTCAGTTAATCTTGTACCCCGCATTCGGCAGTGGTCTGACATGGGGTGCGGCATTGATAAGGATATAAAAATGGCAACAGTGACAAGAATTGATTTTGCAAACAGACTGCGTGAACGTTTTGGTTTGACAACCACGGACGCGTATAAAATGGTTGATTTGATATTTGATGAAATAGAGCAGTCGTTGATAAACGGTGAAGAGGTTAAGTTTGCCGGATTCGGCAGCTTTAAGATTCTGCAAAAGGCCGAACGCGTCGGCCGCAATCCCAAAACGGGCGAGCCGGCGGTAATATCCGCCCGCCGCGTGGCGACATTCCGCCCGTGCACGGAATTTAGAAAGCGCGTTGCAAAACAGTCTTAAAAAAATCCCCCGTTTGGGGGATTTTTTATACCAGGTGCGCCTCTTGCAGCAATTGCTCAAGATACGTGCCGCTGATTTTTTTCAGGCCCTGTTTCCCCAGAACTTTCAGCAGCCACGGCATGTCGATGTCGCGCAGTGGCTTGCGGTCGTTCAGATAGTAAATGCTGCGCAGCAGTACGCGTACGTCAAAGCATGAATCGAACACTTCCGGTACGCCGCGGTCGATTTTCAGCAGGGTATATACCGCCTCCATCGCGGTGCGGACCGAATATTCGGTTGTGAAAACCGTGTCGCGCTTTGTCTCGGCATAATTCCCGATAAACGCCAGGTTTACCGAGCCTTCCGGCACGACCAGCGGCCGGTCGCCGATTGCGCGCGGCATAAAGTACGTTGTGATAAACGGCATGTGGCACGGCACCGTGTTGGCGGAATTTTGCGCAATGTCGTCTATTTCCGTCTTTGGCACGCCCATGTGATACAGCAGCTCCGCGCACAGCTCGGCCCCGGTGCACTCCGTTATTTTCTTTTTTACATAGTTCCCCTTTGTATCCGACAACAGGCCGTATGTCCAAACGATAATCTCGTTCTTTTTTTGTTTGCGGAAATGCGGCTGGCGCGAAATGGAAAAACCATACAGCCAGTTGGAGTCTTTTATCGTGACCGGACCGCTGCTGACGATGCTGCCGCTGTGCGGGTTCTTTTTACAGATTTTTTCAATGTACGGGACGATACGGTCGTCTTTGAACGTTATTGTCGCCGACATTACCCAGTTCGCCACCGGTATGCTTTCACAGAATTTTTCCGGTTTTCCGAATGCCGGATTCTGGGCCGCAATGTTTTTCCACAGTGTCCAGCTGCCGCCCACACCGTCGGGCTTTGGGGCCGGGGTGTCGTTCGTGCCGTATGTTGTGGATTCCGTTATGGAACCGTTTGTCACAAACACCAAATCGTCGGGCGTCAAATCAATGTTTTTCGTATGCCCGTGCGATAGCATCTGAATCTGGGTCGCGGTGATTTTTCCGCGCGCGGATTTTGTAATCACGTTGGTTACGCGCGTGTCATAGTGAAACTTGACCCCGCGTGCGTCCAGATAATTTACCAGCGGCGTAATCAGCGATTCGTATTGGTTGTATTTTGTGAACTTCAGCGCGGACATATCGGCCAGACTGCCGACATGGTGGATAAAGCGCAGGATATAGCGCCGCATCTCCATCGCCGACGACCAGCGTTCGAACGCAAACATTGTCGCCCAGTACAGCCAGAAATTGGATTCAAAGAATTCCTCGCCAAACACCTCGTTTATCTGGACGTCGTTTAAATCTTCTTCGCGCATCATCGCCAGGTCTATCAGCTCTTTTATCGCGCCCTGGGTTAATGTTAATTTGCCGTCCGTCGGCAGTCTTTTGCCGCGGCGTTCTATAACGCGGGTATGCGAAAAGCTGGGGTCGGCTTTGTTCAGCCAGTAAAACTCGTCCAATACCGAAACATCCGGATTTTCCAGTGACGGGATAGAACGGAACAAATCCCACAGGGTTTCAAAATGCGCCTCCATCTCGCGCCCGCCGCGGATTATATAGCCGCGCTCGGGGTTGTATATGCCGTCCATGCTGCCGCCCGGCAGGGCCAGTTCTTCGAATATATGAATCTTGTTGCCGCGCATGCGGCCGTCGCGGATTAAAAATACCGCCGCGGCCAGTCCCGCCAGGCCGCCGCCGATTATATATGCGGACTTTTTATCCACGCCCTCCGGCGGCAGTGGATTTGCAAACGCCTCGTAATTTCCATTGCTAAGATACATGTTTATCTCCTTTGTGTATGTCGCAATATTAGGCGCCCTTGCTTTTTTTAGTAATAGGAGCCTTTTCGCCCATATGAGATTTGACAATTCGTCGCATTTGTTTTTATAATGCGGCCATGAAACAGATAATATTGACGTTGGCAGCTTTGATTATATTGGCCGGATGCGGCGTAAAATCGGATTTGGCCCGTCCGGGGGATTCTTTCCCGCGTAATTATCCTGTGTACTAAAGGGCGGGCGTGGCGACTACGAAGTGCCGCCATGTCGCGAAGCTGGTATGGCGAAATTGGTAGACGCGCTGGATTTAGGTTCCAGTGGGGCGACCCATAAGAGTTCGAGTCTCTTTACCAGCACCAAAAATAGTGGCGACTACGGAGCAAAGCGGAGTGCGGCAAGCCGCAGGCAAGCCAAATTGGTAGACGTGCTGGATTTAGGGGCCTCGGGGGCAACCCATCAGAGTTCGAGTCTCTGTATGCCCACCATGATAAAAAGTACTTGATTTCCAGTAATTTTTATCTCATAATCCGTGGCAGAATAATAAAAGGCATAATAAAATGGCATCTAAGAAAGGCAATAAAGAAGTTGTACAGCTGCGTAACAATGAAACGGGCTCCTTCTATATCACATCAAAAAATACAAAGTCGGAAAATACCGCGGGCAAGATGAAATTCCGCAAATATGACCCGAAACTGCGCAAGCATGTCGTTATGACAGAAGCGAAGGTTTCGCACTAATTTTCTGGCACATATGTGTTACTTGTTGCGGCGGGCGTTGTCCGCCGCAATTTTTTATTCCCGATGATTATCAATAAAAAACGCCGCCGGTTTTGCCCGGCGGTGTTCCGAATGCCCCGAAAGGAAGGAAAGGAGAAAAAGAAATGGGCATTCTAAAAAGTGTTTCCAGGGTCCAAGGTCCAGAGGAGAGAGAATGTAGGAGGGAGTCTGAATCCCTGGGCCCTGCGGAGGCTTTCGCACCCGGTCATTGGTTTTGTCCCTTTGACGAATCGAAATGTAATACATTATTTCTAATTTGTCAAGAGTTTTGTCAAAAATATTTTTTGTATTTATTTTTAAGGCCGTTTTTGCCAATTTTCCGCCAAATCCTAGGAAAAGCTACTTGTTGTTTATACAGGCTATTTTTCATAAAATTTTTGTGAGTTAGTAATTTGTCCTCAGCCATCATTTTAGGGGGGCGACGCTAATATAACAGGAGATAGAAAATGACACACGAAGATGTTTGGCGCGCAATAGAACGCTTTGCCATGGCTCATAATATGTCTTGTTCGGGTCTGGCAAAATGTAGCGGATTAGACCCCACTACATTTAACAAGAGTAAGCGTTGGTCCAAAGAGGGGCAACCACGGTGGCCTTCTACCAACAGTATTTCAAAAATTTTGTCATCAACCGGGTCGAAAATACAGGACTTTACCAAGTATATCGACCAAGAACCGGAAAGATAACAAAATTCCAAAGGTCTGACACCCCGCCGCCATACGGCCGTATGGCGGCTTTTTTAATGGACAATCGCGCGCCCATGATTTATCCTGAAAATATGTTAACGGGTGTTCGTATATATGCATCTGATTTAATGTGGCGCCAAATCCTGGGGGATTTGGGGGCAATATTGCTGGACGCGCCGACGGCGACGGATATAAATTTTGATACGATTGACGTGCCGGAAAAAATCTCGCCCATACAATTAAAGTCTTTGATTTTGGGTGCGGTCGATAACAGTGCGATAATCGCGCGACTGTTGGGCCCGGGGCGCATATTGCCGCGAATGCAGGCGCGCGTGGTCGCGTTGCTGTATAAAACGGGCGGAATGCGCGCGGCGGAAATAAAAGACGCCCTGGGCTATTCGCCAAATACCGCAACGCATGCCGTTGACACGGTGATTTATCAGCTGCGGCGTACTTTTGGACGCGACTTTATCGTTAATGACCACGGGGTTTATCGGCTTGGCAAATTATAAAGTGCTGTTTTTTGGCAAAATCCCCAGTACGCAGACTTATGCGCATGAGTTGATTGCGCGCCGGGGCGCCGCGGACCATACCGCCATCGTTGCGGCGGCGCAAAGCGCGGGTCGCGGCCGCTATCGCCGCACATGGGTGTCGCATCACGGAAATTTGTATGTCAGCTTTATTTTTGATTGCCCGCAACGAGATGCGCGTCTGTCGTACAGGGTGGCGGTCGCCATTGCGGAAAGCCTGATATCTTTTGGCGTGCCGGCGCGGATAAAGTGGCCCAATGACATTATGGTCGACGGCAAGAAAATTTGCGGCGTTCTGATTGAATATTCCGGTAATTTTGTAATTGTTGGAATAGGGGTGAATATAAAATCAAATCCGACTGTCGCGGCGGGCTATAAAACAACGCGAATGGACCGGTATTGCACCGCCACCGTCATGGATGTTCTGGGCGCTATAATGAAGAATCTGGACATATGGTTCAGACGTGATTTCATCGACGTCCGGGCGCGCTGGACCGATTTGGCGGTGGGATTGAACAGGATGGTTGAATACCGCGGCGAAGACGTGGAATTAATTGGAATTAACGAAAACGGCGCATTGATGCTGCGCCGTGGCGCGGAATATATTTTGGGCTATGGCGACGAGATAAAGATGAAATAAAAAAATAATGTATTGACTTTCAATGCGATTTGTGATATTATGCAAAACATAAACAGTAAAGATTTTGCCGCACTCATGTGCGGATTTTTTTATCCCGGCGTTTCGTGCCGGGATTTTTTTTATCGCTGCGACATGGGAGGGCGAAAATGCATTTGACTGTAATCACCAATCCGGACGAAAAAAGCAAGGACAAGTATGAAATCGCCCGCACAATTTATGCGGAAACAGGCGCGACGTCGCTGCGCGTGGTAGAGGCGTTTGCCGCAATGATTGCAAACGCCGCGGCGAAATGTGGAACAAGCGCCATAGACATCGTGCGTGACCCGGCCAGATTTGACGCCAGATATGCGTCGTCGCCGCGTCATGCGCGCTGGCACGTGTCGGCCGCATCGCCCGCGTTTCAGATGTGCCTGCGTGTGGCGCACAAAATGCTGAACGGAACGCTGGGGGATGTATGCGCCGGCGCGACGCGTTTTCATCATGACGATGAATTGCCGGATTGGGCGATGGCGCTGGGGTATGTTGCGGACATCGAGGGCATTCTGTTTTATGCATAAAAGGGACGGCGACAATGATACGGAAAATTATTCGCGGCGGTTTTTTGCGCGACCGGCGCACACAGGTTATGTCTGCGGTCGGGATACTGTCTGCGGTCGCCGCGTACTTGGTCGGCGACAGTGATGTGTTCGCCATGTTGCAGGCGGTCTTTACAATGGGTGGAATTTATTTCCTGCATAAATCAAACAAAACAAAAGGAAAACAACATGGACAAGATTCCAGAAAAATTTCTGAACAAGGACGGCACCGTTAATACGGATGCGCTGATAAAATCGTACGCGGAACTGGAAAAAAAGATTGGTGCGATGGTATCTGTGCCGTCGGCCGATGCGGATGATGACGCGCGCGCGAAATTTAATCACGCAATCGGCGTGCCCGACAGTGCGTCCGAATACCCCGTCTCAGAACTGTTTGATGACGCGTCGGTGCGCGAACGTTTTCATGAAATAGGTTTAACAACAACGCAGGTTGAACAAATTTATAAGATGGCCGAAGAGTTTTTATCGCCTGTGTTATCCGATTTGTTCGGCATGCAAAATGATGCGCGCGCACGCACCGAATTGGAAAACTTTTTTGGCGGCGAAGAAAAAATGATTGATGCGCTGCGTGCGATTAACGATTTCGGCGCGCGCTTTTTGCCGGCCGATGCGTTTGATGCATTGTGTGCCACACCCCAGGGAATCCAAGGCCTGTATCGAATGATGCAGTCGATGGAGCCGGATGTGAAAACGGAAAAAAATTCGTCTGAAAATTTATCCGATTCCGATTTGCGTCGCATGATGCGTGATCCGAAATATTGGCGTGATGCGGAACCGGAGTACGTTCGCAAAATAGAAAACGGCTTTAAAAAGTTGTATTCATAGAAAAAATTTGCACTTTCTTCTTTACTAAGTTTTACGTTTCATATAAAATATAAACTAAGAACAAAAAAGTTTGTTCTATCCCAAAAATGTAAAGGAGAGACGAATGGCATTATTTTCATTAAAGAAAAAAGTAGCGGCGAAACCTGCTGCTAAACCGGCGGCAAAACCTGCTGCGAAAAAAGCTGCGGTAAAACCGGCGGCGAAAAAAGTTGCTGCGAAGCCGGCTGCAAAAAAACCGGTTGCAAAGAAAGTAGCGGCGAAACCCGTTGCGAAAAAAGCTGCGGTAAAACCGGCGGCGAAGAAAGTTGCTGCGAAACCGGCTGCAAAAAAACCGGTTGCTAAAAAAGTAGCGGCAAAACCCGTTGCAAAAAAAGCTGCGGCGAAAAAATGCTGCGCTAAGAAAAAATAATATTTCCCCGCGTTTGCGGGGATTTTTTTAGATTGCGTCCGATTGTGTCGGACGTTTTTTTATCTGTTAAGTTTCAGTCGGATAATGAAACGATATGTTCTGTCCGACTGAATCTTAACACGGATAATCCCGCCCGGGACCCGCGTATTTTATTTTTCGGCGCATTGTTTTATGCATAACCGTGAAATAAAATTTTAAACCGACGTGCATTTTTGCGCGTCTTTTTTTAATCAATTAAACAAGGAAAGTATATGTCAGTTTCCATAGATCAAGTCTTCGTAAAACAATTCGAAGCGGATGTTCATTTGGCGTATCAGCAAATGGGCACGAAATTGCGTTCGACCGTTCGCAGCAAATCCGGCGTTCTCGGCGCAACCACAACATTCCAGAAAGTAGGCCGCGGCACCGCCAGCACGAAATCGCGCCACGGCATTGTTCCGGTAATGAATCTGAATCACGAGCCTGTTGAATGCGCGCTGCAGGATTATTATGCCGGCGACTGGGTCGATGCATTGGATGAATTGAAAACCAATGTTGATGAACGCCGTGTTGTTGCGTCGGCGGGCGCATATGCGTTGGGCCGCAAGACGGACGAGCTGATTATCGGCGCCATGTCCAATGCGACCGAATCCGTCGGCAGTTATACCGCCGGCGCCGGATTGTCAAAATCTCTTATCCTGTCCGCGCTGGAAATTTTGAATACAAACGATGTGCCGGATGACGGTCGTCGCTTTGCGGTTGTCGGCGTGCACCAGTGGAACGAACTGTTGTCCATGGACGAATTTGTGTCCGCGGATTATGTCGGCGACACGCCGCTGGCAAACGGTGCCGAGGTCCGCAAATGGTTGGGCATCACATGGGTCCTGCACAACGGCCTGCCGTGTACGGGTACCAACCGTGACTGCTTTATCTATCATTCGTCCGCCATCGGTCATGCCTGCGGTCAAGAGGTAAAGACGGATATTTCGTGGCATGGCGAGCGTGCCGCTCACTTTATCAGCAACAGCATGTCCCAGGGCGCGGTGATGATTGATGCGTCCGGCATCGTGCGCGTAAAGTGCAGCGAAGCACCCGCAGCGTCCACACCCACGGAATAACCACACACAATCAAAGGATTAAGAAATGGCATTTCAAAACAAAAATTTGTCTGTGATTGCATATGCGAACGGATTTACGCTGTGGCACTATGCGTCGTCCGCGGACAAAATGACCGCGATTACTGCCAGCGGATATTTTGACAGCGTAAAGACATTGATGAACGTCGGTGATATCGTCATCATCAATGCATCTGACAATACGTCGTTGAAGAAAGTTTCCGCAAACGCAACCAATGTGACGGTGGCCGCACTGGCGTAATTGTTATCGGGCCGGGAATTATTCCGGCCCGGATTTTTATCTGAAACAAACAAAGGGGCGTTTTATGCTTACAAAAATAGATTTGTGTTCAATGGCACTGTTGAAACTGGGCGAAACGCCCATTCAGTCGCTGACCGATGACACGGCGGCGTCGCAGTTGTCGCGTACGCTGTTTGACCCGGTAATTGATGCGTTGCTGGCCTCGCATGTGTGGCGTTTTGCATGTCGGACGTTTGATTTGACGCGCAATGCCGACGGCGACTTTTTAATCCCGGCGGACTGTCTGCGTGTAATTAAAAGCAAAGGCGAGGTTCAGGGTAACAAAATATCGGCCCCCGGTGCGGATACGATAAGTATCGTGGGTATTGCGCGCGCGACGCCGGAACATTTCCCGGGGTATTTTGCATCATTGGCGGCGACGCGTCTGGCGATGGAGTTTTGCATACCATTGCTGGGCGAGCAAAGTGTGTTCCGCATGCTGGCGGCGCTATATGAAACAGAGCTGCAGTCGGCAAAGTTCATAGACAGCACGACATCGCAATCGGGCTCGATTGACAATTTTTCTTTAATCAATGCGCGCTTTTAATGGTGTGACGGAGGGAACAGGATATGGGTGATTTTATCAAAACACAAAATTCATTTGCCAGCGGCCAGGTGGACTCGGAATTCTTTGCGCGCGACGACATAAACGGATTGTCTGTGTTGGAAAACATGGACGTGATTTCCGGCGGGGGCCTGACTCGTCGTCGCGGTCTGGCGTCTGTCGCCGAGCTTGGCTCTGTCGCGCGCCTGATTGCTTTTTCCGTATCCGAGACCGAGGATTACCTGCTTGCGCTGAAAGACGGCCATATATTGGTTTATTCCAACGGCCAGTTGATACGGGACCTGTTGGCGCCGTGGCCGACCGCCGCGCTGTCGCGTCTGCAGTACGCCCAGCGCTTTGGCACCATGATATTCGTGCATCCGGATTATCAGCCGCGTGTTTTGAAGAAAACCGAGAGTGGTTTTTCTTTGTCGCTGTTCGGATTTTCCCGCAATGATGCGGACATGACGATAAACATTCCGTTTATGAAATTTGACGACGCCGAAGATATAAAAATAACGGTCACCCAGAACGCGCAGGGGAACAACTATGCGACGTTAACGACGAATAACGCATTTTGGACGTCGGAAAATGTTAACGGGCGTTTGCTGTTGCTGGACCGTCAATGGGTCATAACGCAATATGTCAGTCCGACGGTTGTGACCGCATACACCAACGGGCCTTATACTTTGCCGTCGTCGCCCGTACTGAATTGGCGCGAAGCGGTATTCAGCCAAAGACGCGGATGGCCGTGCAGTATTTCTTTCCACCAGGACCGATTGGTTTTCGGGGGCTCGCGCGATTGGCCGTCGGGTGTGTGGCTGTCCCAGGTCGGGCGTCATAATAACTTCAATGTCGGCACGGGCCTTGACGACGAAGCGATATTTATAACCCTGCTGTCCGAACAGCGCCAGCAGATTTGCACCGTTGTCAGCAGTGACAACCTGCAGATTTTAACATCCGTCGGCGAATGGGCGATTTCCAGCAAGCCGTTAACGCCCTCGGTTGTGGATATAAAGCAGCACACCTCCGTCGGCAGTGTCGCCGCGCGATATCTGCCGCCGCAGAAAGTGGAGGGCGCAACGGTCTTTATATCCGCCACCGGCAAGGATATCCGAGAGCTGACCCTGGACGAGTTGGGCGAAAATTATAACGCCACGGATTTGTGTGCGCTGTCGAAAAGTTTAATGTCCGACCCGGTCGATATCGCATACAACGGCGACACGCATCAGCTGTTTGTCGTAATGTCCGACGGCGGCATGGCCGTGCTGAACAAGAATTCCGCCCTGGGCATATCCGCATGGGGGCGGTACAAGACGGCCGGCCTGTTCAAATCGGTTGCGGTTGTCGGCGGCGAAACATATGTCGTGGTCCAGCGTGATTCCGGATACCGGCTTGAGCGTTTTTCAGACGCCGCCACGGTCGATGCCGGCCAATACGGATTTTCGTTTACGGCGGCGGCGCTGCCGCTGCGCGCCGGCGGGCATAATCCGAAAAAATTAAGAATCAGGAAAATTTCCGCCCGCGTTTTGGACACCAAATCACTGTTTATAAACGGCTCGCGCGTGCGACTGCCGAACAGTGTGTACGCGGACGGCGCCCCGGGTTACAGCGGCGATGTGTCGATTAACATTTTGGGAACGCGCGGCGATACCATTTCGCCGATGTGGCGCCTGCACGGCAGTGAACCGTACAACGCCACCATATTGTCGGTGACGATGCATGGTTGGTATTCGATTTAATCAGCAACAATAAATATTTAAGGAGACAAACAATGGGACAGGTTGTATCTGATGTGACAGAAATATTGGATTACAAAAAAGCAAAAAAGGAAGCCAAAAGCGAACGTAAAAAAATATTGGAACAGATGGCGGCCGACGAACAGGCCAAAACCAATCTGGTAAAAAAGGCTTTGGCGGCCCAGCGTGCGAAATACGGCGCGGCCGGCATGTCCGGGGCGGGGCGCGGCATGACGGAAGAGGCCGTCTTAAAACGTCTGCGCGACGAAACGGAGGAACCGTACAAGGACAAGCGCCGCAGTAATTTGGAAAAATTAAAACAGGCGCATGCAAAAAAGCCGAACATAGTCAAATCATTGCTGTCAAGATTTGATGAGCTGGTCGGCTAGCACGACGGGAGGCGACAATGTATAAAATCTCATATACGGGTGACGGCGTCACCTGCGAATTCCTATTCGCATTCCCGTTTTTTCAGACCGCCGACATATGCGTCGCCGTGGACGAGGGCGCGTTGACCGCATCTGAATTCGGCGTGTATCCGAACGAGGATTTGACCGGCGGCACGGTTATCTTTCCGGCCGCGCCCGCCGATGGCGCGCGCATCGATATTTATCGCCAGGTTACGCTGTCGCGCGTTATCGATTACCAGCCGACGGCAAAAATAGACCCCGAGGATTTAAACACCGACTTTAATTTCTTATTGGCGGCCCTGCGTGACGTGCGCCAGATTGACGTTGACATTACACAGTGGCAAAACACGCACGACAATGTAAAGGCTTTTTTAGAATACACCAACAATCTGGTAACGGACAAACTGGGCGGGGGCGGCGCGCTGGGGGTGTATAACAATCTGGTGTCGGTTTTGGCGGGTGCTCTGCCGTTGCTGATAAACGATTACGGTTATATCACGGACCCGGCGCCGAACGAAAATCGCGATGATTACGGAGTTTTATAATTTTCTGGACGAATGGAACGGGGTTCTGGGTTTAAAGACGCCGCGTCATCACCGGGAAATAATGCGTTTCCTGGTAGAGGTATGGCGCGACAGTCCGCACCGTGGTCTGCTGATGGCTTTTCGGCATTCCGGCAAATCGACGGTTGTCGGTGTGTTTGCGGCGTGCGTGCTCTATATGCGCCCCCAGACGCGCATTTTAATATTGTCTGCCGAGACGGCTCTTGCCACGCGAATGGTGGCGCATATCCGGCATATACTGGAAAATCATCCTCGTTGCAGCGCATTGGTGCCGTCAAACAAAAAAGAATGGGCGTCGGGGCGCATTACCGTGAACCGGCCGATTGGCATACGCGAGCCTTCTGTAATATGCCAGGGGTTGTACGGAAACATTACGGGATTGCGCTCTGATTTGATTTTGTGTGATGATGTGGAGGTGCCAAATACATCAAACACACCGCGCAAGCGTGCGGAACTGCGCGAGCGCCTGCGGGAATTGGATTTTATCCTGTCACCGTCCGGTGCGATTGTTTATATCGGCACACCGCATGCGGCGGATACGATTTACAGAACCGCCGCGGATGCCGCATCGGCCGAAACAGCGGCCTCTTCGGATGTTTGATTTGGGTTGGGTTTTATCGTGCTGATAAATGTGCGCAATTTGCCCAGTAATTCATTGCCGGCATCGCCAAACATCGGCAGATATGTTTCGTATTCCGGCATGTCCACCTGTAACTGTGCGCGCACGCGGTCCGATATCGGTGTGTTTAAAATTTCGCGCGCCGTATCCCACAGATGGTATGCGCGATATGTTTGAACGACCACGTCCCACTTTTTTTGTAATTCCGCATTCCCGGCCAGTGCCGCGCGCCCCGCGACAATCCATTCCGGCCCGAACTGTTGAATAACGGGTGACGCCGCCAGCTGTGCCAGTCCCGCCTGGTCCGGTGTAAATTCCGCAATCAGCGATTCCAGCGCCACCCGCTGCGCGGAATCGACCGGTGTGGCGTCGGGGGCCTGACTCATTGCGCCGCCATACGGCAACAGTTCGCGTTCTATGGAATCCATCGGGGTTTTCCCGCTGCGCAGATTTGCAATGTGGCGCGCCAGACTGCGGCCCGTCGGCAATTCGCCCAGGGCCTCGATTACCTCGTCGCTGGCCTCGTCCACAAAGACCTGGTTCACCGCGGCCCATCCGCCGATAATCACGTGTTCCTGGCGATACAGGTTTAACAGTCTTTGTGCAATGATGCTGGCTTTTACGTTCTGCATAATGTTCTCTCTCCTGGGGGTGATATTATTCCATCACAATCATTATGACCTTGTGCACGGATTTGCCGGTCACCTTTTCTTCGGGTGACGCAATCTGGCCCTGAATCTTGCCTTTTGCGTCGGATTTTACAACGGCGATTTGGGCCGTGGCGGCGGCGTCCGCCTCCAGTGATGCGAAATCCGCGTCAATAAACACCGCCAGGTCGCCCGGCACGGGTGTCGCGCCAGCATCGGCAAAGACGTATGATTTTTCCGGGATAAAACCGCCCAGTCGTTTGGTGTTCGGCATGATGGCGTATATGCCGTTGCGTCCCTCCAGCGGCATCGGCGCGACAATCATCGTTTTGTCGGACTTTTTAAACGCAATGGATTTGCCGGCCGGCATTCCGAATACGGGGACCAGTTTCTTGCGCGCGCTGTCATACAGTTTTGCGCCGTACAGACTGCCGTGCATGTCGATGCCGGACAAAGGATTGCCGGGCACCAGAACGGATTTTACGCGTTCTTTGACCTTGCTGATTTGTTTGTTCAAATCACCGGATTTATAGAGTTTTGCAATTTCATCGAACAGTGATTCAACACTGTACGCAAAAGACTTTGCCAGCGGCTCGATTTCGTTTTCATAGATTTCGCGCTGGCCGACCTCTATCTTGTGATATACGGACAGTGTCATGCCGGCGTCTTTGGCCGCCTGGGCGATGGTTTTGCCGGTTTTTTGACGGATTTTGCGAATGCCGCTGCCGAATACTTTCAGGCCGCTGTTTTCATTGTCGTTCAGACGGCGTTTAATCTCGCTCTGCCATTGGTCGGCGACGTCGTCCGATTCCTTGATGAAAATATCGGACAGTTTGCACCCCAGTATGTTGCAGATATTCAGCAGCTGTTTTTGGTTTAAGCGGCGCACGCCTTTTTCGATTTTTGAAACCGCCGACAAAGACAGGTTGGCGCGTCGTGCCAGCTCGGTCATTTTCATGCCAGCCGCCAAACGTATGTTGCGAATATTATTTGGAAAAATGATTTCTTCCTGGGCCATTGCAAACTCCTTGATAATCTTGACAAAATATTAGTCAATTTTAAAGGCGTTGGCAAGCGAATAATTATATGTCGTCGGGAATTGCGCTAATATCCAGCGGCACATCTTCTTGGTCTTGTGTGAAATTGTTGGACGGTGATGCGGCGTCCGCGAACGGATTTTCACCGCGCGCGTCCGATTCTTCCAGATTGTCGAACAGGCTGTAATCGCCCAAGAACGCTGTATGAACTGTTTCCGGTCGGCCGTGACGGTTTTTGCCGATAATGATTTCCGCCTTGCCGCGTGCGCGCTCCAGACGACGCTGCCAGTTTTCAACCTGCGACTCGCTGGTTGTGTTCGACAGGCGCTGTGACGGGTCGCGGTTTTGCAGATAGTATTCCTCGCGGTATGTGAACATAACAATGTCGGCGTCCTGCTCAATAGAACCGGATTCACGCAGGTCGGACAGCATCGGTCGCTTGTCGTCGCGTGATTCAACGCTACGCGACAGCTGGGACAGGGCGATAACCGGCACGTCCATCTCCTTGGCCAGCATTTTAAGGCCGCGGGTGATTTCTGACAGTTCCTGAACGCGGTTGTCGTTGCGCTTGCCGCCCGGCGACGTCATCAGCTGCAGATAGTCGATGACAATCAGCGCGATTCCGCCATGCTTGCGCGCCAGACGGCGGGCGCGCGTGCGCATCATCGGCACGGACATGCCCGGCGTGTCGTCGATATGCAGCGGCACGCGCCCGATTGCATTGGAGTACTGGGACATTTTTAAAAAGTCTTCGTCCGTCAAGTTCCCCTCGCGCATGGCGGATGCCGGAACCTTTGACTGCGACGACAACACGCGCGCCGCCAGCTGGGACTTGCTCATTTCAAGACTGAAAAACACCACCGCGCCCTTGTACTTTTCATTGGCGCGCCCGGCCAGAATCGCATTCGCCGCGTTAAAGGCGATATTCATCGCCAGTGTCGTTTTACCCATCGCGGGTCGTCCGGCGATAATAATCAAATCGGAATGGTGCAGGCCGCTGATGGATTTGTCCAGCGCGGTTAATCCCGTTGTCAAACCGGACAGCATTCCGTCGGCTTTGTATGCAATCTCCGCCTCGCGCAGTGCCTCTGACAATGCGTCGGCGATGGATGCGGGCTCATGCTCGGTATCGCCCATTGTTGACAGGTCGAACAACGCCTGTTCCGCCTTTTCAATCTGGCTTGAAACAGGATTGTCCAAATCTTCGACAAATGCGGCGTCCGTAATGCTCTGGCCAATGTTAATCAGGTCGCGGCGTAGTGCGTTTTCATAAACGATGCGTCCGTATTGGTCCACATTTACAACCGTGGCGCCGGCCCCGGCCAGCTGTGTCAAATAATCCACCCCGCCGACGGATTCCAAGGTTCCCTGCTGGTCCAGATAATTTTTGGCCGTGATTATGTCAAACGGAATACCGGCGGCAAATTGACGCTGGGCCAATTTGAATATTTCCTGGTGCGCCGGGTGCGAAAAATGTTCGGGTCTCAGAAA
The DNA here is from genome assembly GCA_947646585.1 of uncultured Alphaproteobacteria bacterium. GTDB lineage: Bacteria > Pseudomonadota > Alphaproteobacteria > Rs-D84 > Rs-D84 > Enterousia. The sequence continues at coordinate 537,642 of CANSHD010000001.1, forward strand.
TTCGGATACGCGTTCCAACGCGCGGTTGTTCATCAGCACGGCGGCCAGTACGGCCTGTTCGGCTTCCAGATTGGTCGGCAATGTTTTAGGGGTAAAGTCCATGTCAGACATAGTATATAAAAATTTTGCTATTTCCACACCTTTTTTACGCGGATTTCGCGAATTAAAGATACCGATTATCGATAACGCCGGAAATCCGGCCTGGCCGGAGCTTTTCCCCGGTCCGCGCATAGACGACCTGCGTGCGACGGTCGGGCGGCGGCACTTTTTGTCCCAGATGATGCTGGAATATGTTGATTTGGACAAAAGCCGCCTGGACCCCGGCGCACTGCACTTTTACGATGCGGAATTTGACGTGCATACCGCGCGCATCGGACCGGATACGATAACCGGTGTCGCGCTGTATTGGGACCCGTCGTCGGGACGCACAAAATCAGACGGCAGTGTTTGTGCCCTGGTCATGCGTGACGACCGAACGCGGCGCGCGTTCGTGCACGACATTCTGTATCTGACCGTGTCCGACGACGAAACGCACCCGCTGGCGCGCCAGTGCGACATGATTCTGGACTTTATGGCGCCCCGCCACATGCGGCGTATTGCGATAGAGACAAACGGTATCGGAAACGCGCTGCCGGAAATTATGCGCGATGTGGCCGCGCGCCGCGGTGCGAATATCTTTGTTCAAAAGATTGTCAACAACCGCAACAAAGAATCCAGAATCCTGGACGCTATCGAGCCGCTGTTGTCCACGGGTCGACTGCACGCGCATGTGCGTATCCGTCAAACGCCGTTAATGTCGGAAATGCTGGGGTGGAGTCCTGTCGGCGCGTTCGCGCATGACGACGGATTGGACGCGGTGGCGGGCGCCCTGGCAATGACGCCGTGGCCGGTCCGGCCCGTGGGTGCCGCCCCGCGCCTGTTCGCGGCAAATACGGATTTCCGGGTTTAGTCTTCCGACCAATAGCAGCCGACCGGTTTATCAAGACCAATGCTTAGTCTGTTACCCGTATCGATAACCCAGCTGCCGGTGACGTCATATCCGGCCGTGCCGTTTTTTAAATAGCAGTCCGTCTTGTCCGTACTGCCGACAACCGATGTTCCGTACACGAACGAAAGAGTGCTGCTGGATGTACGATGCATGGGGCAACGAACACAGTTATTTGTTGTGGCGGTCGCCGTTCCGTAATAGCCGTTGTCGCATTTGTATTTGGTGCAGTGCGTGCATGCGTTGTTTCGCGGCAGACATTCAAACTCGGCCAGGGCGCCCAATGCGCCGCCGTGTGCCGTCGCCAACAGAACCGCAATGATAAAAATGTTTTTTGTACGCATTTGTTCGCCTCTTAGTTGGACTCATGAATGCAATGACAGCTGTTTTTGTCCCAGCCGGCGGGGAATGTTTCTTCGTTGCATTTCCCGGTGCAATTACATGATTGCCCGCCACTTGCGGTGTATTTGTATGTCTGGGTGCATTTGCCGTCACTGCAGCTAAGGGTTTCTTCATTGCATTTGGCAGACGAGTTTGTCGTAATCGTACAGGTTGCGATTGCCGGACCGGCATATGCGGCAATGCCGCAAATCAGTATCAGTTTTTTCATGTTTTGTACTCTCCGCGTTGCGGGAACAAAACGACCGTTTTGATTAGGCAGGAAAGCCCCGGAAACAAAACGCAGAAATCAGGAATTTTCTTATAAGAAAAAATACCTAATCAAAACGGTCGTTTAGATTAGGCATATAAATAAGCTGTTTAAAGAATACACAATTCTTTGAATTTACGCAAGTGCAAAATCAATTTTTTGCAAACAAAAAATAAGGAGCAACATTATGCAAAATAATATAGAAACGCTGCAAAAAATGTATCGTCGGGCATTGTCCGCGCGCGAGCCTTGGGTTCGCCGCTGGGATGCGTGTCTGCGGTATACGATGCCGCGCGACGATGCCGATGCGGCGGTGCTGTTTGATGCAACCGCCGCCGATTGTGCGGATAATTTAGCCGCGGCAATGTATTCTCTGTTAACGCCGCCGGAATCCATGTGGATTGATTTGGTGCCCGAAAGTGACGCGGCACCCGACGCCGCGCCGGCCGTTGAGGCATTGCGTGCGAATTTGAATGATTCAAATTTTTACACCACCGTACACCAGTGTTATATGGATTTGGTGACATTGGGAACATCGTGCCTGTTTATGGCCGAAAATCCGATTGGCGCCGCATCGGCTTTTTCATTTCGTGCGATACCGATGCATGATATCGCGATATTGAACGACGTCGTCTTTCATACGACATCCATGCCGGCATCCGACGTCCTGACGCAGTATCCGTCATGGACACCGCCGGCGGACATTCGCGACGCGATAAAGCGCGACCCCGAAATGCCGCTGCGCCTGGTTCAGTGTTTAAATGGCACGGAATTTACGGCGTGGCTGGACGCGGGCGGCGATGCGGAAAACAATATCGTATCCCGCGGCACGTTCGAGACCAGCCCGTACATCATATTCCGCTGGTCCTTGTCCAGTGGCGAGCAGTACGGCCGCGGCCCGGTCCTGCGCGCATTGCCGGATATCAAGACCGCGAACAAGGTCGTGGAATTGGTTCTGAAAAACGCGACAATCGCCGTTTCCGGTATCTGGCAGGCGGACGACGACGGCGTGATAAATCTGGCGAACATCAATTTAACGCCCGGCGCGATTATACCAAAGGCTGTGGGGTCCTCTGGTTTAACGCCGTTGGCGTCCGGGGCGGATTTTGACGTGTCTCAGATAATATTAAAAGATCTGCGCGAACGCATTCGCCACGCCATGCTGGCCGACCGTCTGGGACTGTTGTCCGAAAAGGAAATGACCGCGACGGAAATTCTGGCGCGCAATGCGGACATGGTGCGCATTCTGGGCGCGACATACGGACGCCTGTTGCACGAGTTTATCAGACCCTTGGTTGACCGCGGCCTGCAGATACTGTCGCGGCGCGGTACGATTGACCGCATAAAACTGCACAGTGACGCGGAATTAAAATACTTGGCGCCGATTGTAAAGATGGCGGCGTCGGAAACAATATCGGTACAGGAGTAGCCCCATGGACGACATAGAGCAGAATTATTCGCGCTGTTTTTCAACCGCATCCGGTGCGATTGTAATGAAACACCTGCGTAAAATCACAATAGAACGCACATTGGGCCCGTCCGCCACCGATGCGGAGCTTCGCGGCTTAGAGGCCCAGCGCGCCCTGGTTCATCAGATAGAGGCGCTAATCCGTCGGGGGAAAATATGATATGAAAAACGAAAACGGAATCATGGGTTTCATCGACACGCTGCGCGACGGCTGGTTTTTAATAGCCTTCATTGCGGGCATGATATACTGGGTCGCCCGCCAGGATTCATCACTGGCCGAGATAGAGCGTAACGAGCACCGCATCACCGCACTGGAAAACCGTGCGACGATACTGGAAACGGGCATCGGCCAGTTACAGATGAAAATCGACGGCATAAAAGAAGACGTCACCATGATAAAGACGGCGGTTATCAAATAACCGCCGATTTTTTTATTATTGAATAATCGGGCGCAATCGACTAAATTTCAATATATGAAGAAAGATTTGTTCGATTTTCTAAATACCGACCTGCAATTTGTAAAGGGCGTCGGCCCAAAGGTCGCCGCGCGTTTTGACGATGTTATCGGCGGTCGGCGCGTGCTGGACTTTTTGCTGCACCGGCCGTCCGGCGTGCGCCCGCGTGAACTAACCGATGCGGCGGCCGACGCCACACCCGGTCAGACGATTACAATCGAGCTTATGGTAAAATCCGTGCGCCCGGGCGGCGTGTTTCGCGGGCGTCGGGCCCCGACCCAGATTATTTGCAACGACCACGCCGGCGGCGTGGTCGTGATTCAATTTTTTAATTCAAATTTCTTGGAATACTGGCTGAAAAAATTGCCCGTCGGCGCATGGCGCATCGTCAGCGGTAAATTGGACCGCAGCGGCACGCGCAATATCATAAACCATCCGGAGTTTATAGAAGAGCCTGAAAACATTTCCAAAATCCCATCAATACAGGTAATTTATCCCGCGGGCGAGGGGTTGACACAGAAAACATTCACCGCCGTTCGCGACCAGATTTTTGCCGCGCTGCCCGATAAACTGATTGGCACGGACGACAATACCCGCGAATTTTTTGAGGCCTTGCACGATATACATTTCCCCGCCACAGCGGATGATTTGCAGCCCAATGCGACATCAATGGCAAAGCTGGCGTATTACGAGCTGCTGGCGCACCAGTCCGCCATCGCAATCAGTCGCCGTGCGCGCCTGGACGCGCGCAATCGGCGAACCGTGCGCCCGAAAAAGTATGATTTGATGGACCGTTTTGCGGCCGCATTGCCGTTTGAGTTAACCGGTGCCCAGACCCGTGCGTTAAACGAAATTTATGCAGACATGGCGCGCGACATGCCCATGATGCGTCTGGTTCAGGGTGACGTCGGCAGTGGCAAGACCATCGTCGCATTGGCCGCGGCGGTGCGCATGGCCGAATCCGGCGCCCAGACGGCATTCTTGGCTCCGACCGACACATTGGCGCAACAGCATTATGCGAAATTAAAACCCATGTGCGACAAAATCGGAATTGTCTGCGATATTTTAACCGGCCGGGACAAGGGCGCGGCGCGCCGTGAAAAGTTAATATCTTTGCGGTCCGGTCGCACGCGCGTTGTCGTCGGCACGCATGCACTGTTTTCCGAAGATGTCGAGTATAAGGATTTGGGCCTTATCATAATAGACGAGCAGCATCGCTTTGGCGTGTCCCAGCGCCAGGCCCTGCGTGCCAAAGGCACGCATCCGGATATGCTGGCCCTGTCGGCGACGCCGATTCCGCGAACGCTGTCCATGACAATGTACGGCGATATGGACGTGTCGATTATAAATGAAAAGCCTGCAGGCCGCCTGCCGATAAAAACGTCCAAGATTCCGATGGCGCGTTATAATGAGCTGGTTTCGCACCTGCGTCCCCAGATTGACGCCGGCGCCCAGGTTTTCTGGGTATGCCCATTGGTGGAAGAGGGGGACGAGCCCAACATGACAGCCGCCGCCACGCGCCACGCCGACCTGCAAAAATATTTTGAAAACGTCGGCCTGGTCCACGGCCAGATGGATAAAAAAGCCCGCGATGTGGTAATGGCGGAATTTGCGCGCGACGGGTCCGATATGCAAATTCTGGTCGCCACTACGGTAATAGAGGTTGGCATTGACGTCCCGCACGCGACGATTATCGTAATTGAAAATGCCGAGCGTTTTGGTCTGGCGGCCCTGCACCAGCTGCGCGGGCGCGTCGGCCGCGGCAATAAACAGTCTTATTGCATTCTGCTGTTTGGCCGCGGCCTCAGTGAGGACGGCATGCGCCGCCTGGACGTGCTGTGCGAAACCGAGGACGGCTTTGCCATCGCCGAACAGGATTTAATGATGCGCGGCGTGGGCGAGTTGATGGGAACACGGCAAAGCGGCTGGATTCAGTATCATTTTGTTGATTACCGCATGCATCGCGACCTGTTCCGTCTGGCGTCATCGGCGGCGATGGAAATGTCCGCGCCCGATGATTGGACGCGCGATTTAATGTACATATTTGACCGCGGGGATACAATCAGTGCGTAAAATTTTCATATTTTTACTGTGCTGTCTTATTGCCGTGCCCGCCCGCGCGGCGACACTTATCAACGATACGGAAACGGAAAATCTGTTAACAGAACTTGTGTCGCCCATCGCCACGGCGGCAAATATCTCGCCCGCGCGATTAAAGATTCATATCGTCCATGACGATGAATTTAACGCGTTCGTCACCGGGGGCGAAGACGTGTATATCTATACCGGCCTGTTGACGAAAATAAAGTCACCCGCCGCGCTTCAGGCCGTTGTCGCGCACGAGTTGGGGCACACCGTCGGCGGCCACATGGCCCAGATGGCGGACCGCATGGCGGCGGAAATGCGCCGGGCGCTGTTAATTCAGGCACTGGGTATCGGTTTGATGGCGGCGGGCGGCGAGCCTTCATTGGGCGCGGGTGTCTTGGCCGGTGCCGGCGGTGTCGCGACCCAGGGAATGCTGTCTTTCTCGCGTGACGAAGAACGCATGGCCGACAACATGGGACTGGATTTAATGCGCCGTGCCGGATACGACCCGGTGGCGTTTGTTCAGGTCTTTGAACAAATGCGCGAAATCACCGGCGCCGCGGAATCCAAAATAAACCCGAACAGAATAAACCACCCCTTAACGGCCGAGCGCTTAAAAAACGTCCGCGAATATATCGCCGCGCACCCCGGAAAATATAAATCGGCGAATACGAAATATGCGGCCGAATATGAACTGGTTCGCGCAAAATTGGTCGGATATCTGGAAACACCGGCACGCATTGCGGACCTGTACCCGGCGCCCGATAAATCGACCGGCGCCGTTTATGCGCGGGCAATATCGGATATGCGCGGCGGCAAATATGACGCGGCCGCGTCGGGCGTAAAAACATTAATTGGGCGCAGCCCAAAAAATCCCTATTTTTCCGAATTGCTGGGCGATATAGAATTTGCGGCCGGCCATTATGACGCGGCCACGGCGGCATATGAAACGGCATTAAAATACGCGCCGAACGCGCCCCAGATTCAGACGGCGCTGGCGCTGGTGCTGACCGAGCGCGCCAACCCCGGCGATGATGCGCGCGCGCGTGAACTATGCCTGCGCGCGAATTTGACGTCGCCGTCGCCGCTGTCGTACTGGGCACTGGCGCGCGCATATGGAAATGACCCGCGTTCAAATTGGGCCATGGCGGAATATTATTCACTTATGGGAAATGATAAAAAAGCGCGCGGATACGCCAAAAAAGCACAAAAATCCCTGCCGCATGATACGCCAGAGTTTATAAAATCCGGCGATATTTTGAACAAGAAATAATGCCGCACTGGATTGCCCCGTCGGCGCAGACGCCTCCTCACAATGACAATGAGTCCAGTTCTACTATCATTGCAAGATTGTGCACTTAAACACATTGTCATTGCGAGGGAGCGGTAGCGACCGTGGCAATCTGGTAAATAAATTGCAATCCGAATAATTTATTGTATAATACCCAGTGACGACAGGTTTTCTGTCGTTGGAGTGTAAGAACTCCTAATACTCTGTCAGTGATGACAAAAAACATCTCCAGCCTGCGGGTTGGAGGGTCCGTGAATATATTGAATAAACGGCACTATTGAGTATTATAGTTCTTAACCTCCAACCGCTTACATCAAAATAAGTGGTTTTTTTATTCAAACAATCACTATAAGCATGCCTCCCCGCTTCGGCGGGGGATTTTATTTGCAAAATAAATTATTATTGGTAAAATAATTTTACGTTCCGGGTGTTCCGGGACCGGAGTGTAAGAACTCCGAATACTCGTGTCAGCGATGACAAAAAATATCTCCAATCCGCAATCGGGTTGGAGGGCACGCGGAATACACAATACGCGGCACTATTATCGAGTATTATAGTTCTTAACCTCCAACCATCTGCTTAGATGGTTTTTTGTTTGTATAAAAACAAAGACGGGGTTTCATGCGCTGGGGGTTGTTCGTATTTATTACGGTGTTTGTCGTTGGTGTGGCGAATGCGAAACATAAACGATTGGAGCGTGAATATGTTTCGCAACATTGTGACGGCGTTATGGAATTTATGTTGCCGGGCCGCACGCGCGTTGATTGTTTGACTGATAAATACGCCATTGAGTTTGATTTTGCATCTAAATGGGCCGAGGCCTTGGGGCAATCATTACATTATGCATATGCGACCGGGCGCGACCCGGCGATATATTTAATTTTGGAATCTAAAAAAGACATGCGTTTTGTGAAAATATTAACACCGTTGTGTGACGTATATGGAGTCAAATTGGTGTTGATAGAAAATTATTAACTGGATTGCCGCGGTCGTTTCACTCCCTCGCAATGACAATGGTTCTAGGCCGACTGTCATTGCGAGGAGGCGCCCGCGCCGACGTGGCAATCCAGTAAATAAATTGCAACAACAAATTAAAATCCCCGCGGGTTGCGGGGATTTTTTTTGTCGGATGAGCGCGTATTATCCAACCAGCTTTTGCCAGAATGTCTTTTTCTGGGGCTGCTTTTTACGCCGGCGACGCGGCGCGTTCATTGTTGTCTTTTTCGCGTCCGCATGCTGGGCGTTTTTCTTTTTCGCGTCCGTTGAGGGTTCGTGCGCGGCCAGCAAATCGTCCGTCTTGTTTTGTTCCGGTGCCACGCGCTGTATCGAATATTGGTCGATGTTCATCAGGCTATCATCGCCGACAATCACGATTTCGGTTTCGAATTTTGCCTCCATCGCGGCCAGTTCCGCGCGCTTGTGATTTAACAGATAAATTGCGACGTCTGTCGGCACCGTCATAATGATTTTCTGGGCCGATTTCGCCAGCAGTTTTTCCTGCAGATGACGGAACATGATAATCGCCGCTGTCTGAATTGACGGCACCACGCCCGCGCCCATACAGTGCGGACATGCGACATACGATGATTCCATAAAGCTGCTGCGCAGTCTTTGACGCGACAGCATCAAAACACCGAAATTGTTTATTTTCGCAACCTGGGTGCGTGCACGGTCACGTTTCATAACCTCGCGCATTTTTAATTCCAGCTTGCGGTTGTTCTTTTCCTCTTCCATATCGATAAAGTCAATCGCGACGATTCCCGCCAAATCACGCAGGCGCAGCTGCAGCGCGATTTCCTCCGCCGCCTCTAAATTCGTGTTCAGGGCGGTCTGTTCGATATCTTTTTCCTTTATCGCACGGGCCGAGTTAACGTCGATTGTCACCATCGCCTCAGTCTGGTTGATAACCAGCGACCCGCCGGACGCCAGCTGAACATACGGGCCGTGCAGACCCTCGAGCTGTTTTTCAACGCCGGCCTTTACCATCAGCGGCACGCCCGCATCTTTATAGTTAACCAGCTGCTTTTTCGGTGCGCGACCGTACATCTGCTGGAAATACTGTTTCGCGGCGTCGAACGCCTCTTCGCCCTGAATAACCAGAACGTCGTCCTTGTCCGCCAAGAAATCGCGAACCACGCGGCGCAACAAAGAATCCTCGGTATGGATTGTGACGGGCGCGACGGATTCCAGTGTCGTCTTGCGGATTTCATTCCACAGATTTACCAGATAATCGTAATCGGCGGCGATATCCGCGGCCTCTGCCCCGAATGCGGCCGTGCGCAGAACAACCGTCATGCCCTTTGGAATTTTCAGTCCGTGCAGAATTTCACGCAGGCGCGCGCGTTCCGCTTTGTCCGAAATCTTTTTGGAAATGCCATAGCTGTTGCGTTTGCGCGAATTCGGCATCAAAACCGCAAAGCGCCCCGCCAGCGACAGGTATGTCGTCATCGACGCGCCCTTGCAGCCGCGTTCTTCCTTTACCCCCTGGACCAGCAAAATCTGCTTTGGCTTGATAACGTCCTGAATCTTGAACTCGCGTGCGCGCTTAACAAATTCCTTGTTGTCTTCGCCCGCACTGTGGTCGTCGTATTCCGCAACCTCGTCCCCTTCGTCGTCCGGGTCGTCATCGTCTTCGACAATGTTCGCATGTGCCAGTTCCAGCAGTTTCTTTTTCTGCTCGGCCGTTACCTGATAATAATCCGGATGAATTTCCGAGAAAGGCAAAAATCCGTTCTTGCCCGAACCGTAATCCACAAACGCCGCCTGCAACGACGGTTCGACGCGGATTACCTTGGCCAGATAAATGTTCCCTTTTATCTGGGGCTTAGTCGTTGTTTCAACGTCAAAATCAGACACACGATTCGTTGCGGTATCCACCACCACGACCCGTGTTTCCTCCGGGTGGACTGCGTCCACATATATTTTCTTTGACATATAATAATCCTTTGGTTTCAGGCGTATATGATATGGAAATAATCCGTTCCCGTGGGGCGGTCCAGCCCATGCCAAGGAATGGCGCCATGATACCCATCAGCGCATTGCGAATTAAGGAAAATATTGACAGTATAAACAGCAAATTATTTACCCCATGCCATATAAGCATATATAGCTTAGCATGAGATGTGCCACATTCGCAAGGTAATTTTATTTGCTTTTCTTCCCGCGCCGTGGCAGTTGCGGAATTTGGGGTAATTTTTGCTTTACCTGCTCCTTCCATTTGTGCATCTGGGCCCGCAACCAGCGCTCATATATAAAGAACAGCCCGCCGACCCCAATCAAGGGCAACACATAATAGATTATGCGGTATGCCAACAAGGCGCCGAAAATATCGGCCTTGTCCACTGTATCGGGCAGCGCCACCAAGAAAATAGTCTCAAATACGCCGATGCCGCCCGGAACCTGGCTGAATACACCCATGGTCTGGGCGATTACAAACAGTCCGATGAACACACCGAACGGAATATCAACAAACGGAATCAAACAGAAATACAGAACCAGTCCGGCCAGAACACTGTCCGTCATGCCCAGCAACATCTGTGTTAATGCCATCTTGGTACTGGGCACCTGAAACTTTATCTGGCCGATTTTGATGCTTTTCTTGCGAAAAACAATCGTCACGGCGAAATAAGCCAATACCGCCGCCAGACAGAACGCAAACAGCAGGTTTATGCCAAAACGCGCCCCGGCCGCCGCCCCCAGAATATCGTGCGGTATTAAAAAGTATCCGATAACAACAATCGACGCACAGCCCAGAAAATATGTAAATCCAGATATCGTCAGCATTTTGACAATGTCGCCGCCGCGAATGCGCCACCGTGTGTACAGGCGGTACCGTATGGCGCCGCCGCTGACCACGGCGTGGCCGGCATTATTGCTGATTGCGAACCCCAGCATTCCTGCCAGCATCCATTTCCACCAGGACACCTTTTTATTTTCCCCAACATAATTCAGCGCCAGATAGTCATACAGCGCCAGCGCAAAATACCCCGCCAAGCACGCCGCGCACGCCGCCGCCAGATTCAGCACAGGTATGCTGATTATCGCGTGAAAAATATCGTGCAGACTGTAATTGCGCAGCTGCCAGTACAGCATGCCCGCAGCCAATACAAAGAAAAAAATCCCGGAGTAGCTGACCAGCTTTTTAAACAGTCGTTTGATTTTTATAGACATTTGTATCCTTCTGTGGGGCGAATGTTAACAACATATGCGGAAAAAATCAAATCTTAAAAATAATTGCAAAGACCGCATCAAATGCTATCATGTTCTGCAATAAAAAAGGATTTTAAATGATGCGTCCGTCACTGCGCAAATTCGACCAAATGCGCCCCGTTTCAATGGAGACCGGTGTCAACAAATGGGCCGAGGGGTCCTGTCTTATCAAAATGGGCGGAACGCAGGTGCTGTGCACGGCCTCGGTCGATTTGAACCAGCCCCTGTGGAAGCGCCAGCAGAACAAGACCGGCGGATGGGTGACGGCGGAATATTCGATGCTGCCACGCGCGAATTCCACGCGCAAGGGGCACGAGCAGATGACGCGTGACCACCGCGCCACGGAAATATCGCGCCTGATTGGCCGCGCGCTGCGCAGTGTGGTTGATATGGAACTACTCGGCCGTCATACGATAAACATTGACTGCGACGTGATTCAGGGCGACGGCGGCACCCGATGCGCATCGATTACGGGCGGATTTGTGGCAATGGCGCTGGCGGTGAAATGGCTGATGGAACGCGGGCGCATACAGGAAAACCCGATACGAGAGAACGTTGCCGCGGTCAGTGCGGGTCTGTGGAAAAACGAACTGGTTCTGGATTTGGATTATGACGAAGACTGCGAGGCGGAACTGGACTCGAACTTCGTCGTCGCCGAAGGCGGGAATTTTGTAGAGATTCAGGCCACCGGCGAACAGCATCCGTTTTCACGCACGCAGCTGGCAAGTTTAATGGACATGGCCGCCGCCGCATGCACCCGGTTAATAGAATTGCAAAAGCAGGTTATATAAAAAAACAAAACCCACCGTTCGGTGGGCTTTATTTTAAGATGGGGCGGGTGACCGGATTCGAACCGGCGACATCCAGTACCACAAACTGGCGCTCTAACCAACTGAGCTACACCCGCCATACTCCAAACAGGAAAATCGTCCCATTCAAAATAATGGTGGAGCTGATCGGACTCGAACCGACGAGTGCGTGTTGCATGTCATCAAGTGTCCCAACCAGAACCATAAAAACCTGGTGGAGCTGATCGGACTCGAACCGACGACCCCTTGCATGCCATGCAAGTGCTCTACCAACTGAGCTACAACCCCATGCGAACGCTTATTCTATATTTCTTCTTGCCAAATGTCAAATCAATTTGCTACGATTTTTAAACATAAGGAGATTTCATCATGGATTATACCGCCCTTAAGGCAGAAGTAGAGCAGAAAACAGCACAAACAATCGAAGTTTTAAAGAACGAGTTCGCAGGCCTGCGCACCGGTCGCGCGTCCGTGCACCTGTTGGACGGCGTTCGCGCCGTGGTGTATGGTGCGGAAATGCCGTTGAACCAGGTTGCGACCGTATCCGCACCGGACACCCAGACGCTGTCCGTGACCGTTTGGGATATAAACAATGCGCCCGCCGTTGAAAAGGCGATACGCGATTCCGGTTTGGGCTTAAACCCCATGACCGCCGGCGGTGTAATTCGTTTGAACCTGCCGCCGCTGACCGAAGAGCGCCGCAAGGAATTGGTAAAGGTTTCCGGCAAATACGCCGAAGAGGCCAAGATTTCCATGCGCAACATTCGCCAGGACGCAATGGGCAAGATAAAGCGCGCCGTCACGGACAAGGAAATATCCGAAGACGACCAGCGTAAGTATGAAGACGACCTGCAGAAAGTATTTGAACGCCGCGCGGCCGAGGTTGACGCCCTGGCCAAGCAGAAAGAAGCAGATATTTTGTCCGTATAACCGATAATATTTGGATTTGCATATGTTCAAACTGTTCAAAAAAAAGCAAACTCTGCCCACCGCGTCGATGCGTGTGCCATCGCATATTGCGTTTATCTGCGACGGTAACCGCCGTTGGGCTGAAAACCGGGGGCTGCCGCCGCTGATGGGGCATCGGGCCGGGATTTCAAATTTTGAAAATCTGGTTGACTGGTATATTGCGCGCGGCGTGTCGACAATCACGTTCTTTATCTTTTCGACGGAGAATTGGAACCGCTCGGACGAAGAGGTCAATTTCCTTATGGACCTGTTTTATGAGGAATTGAAAAAGAATATGAAACATGCGCTGGAAAAGAACCTGCGCTATCGCATTGTTGGCAGTCGTGCGCGCCTGCCGAAAAAATTGGCGGATTTGTGCGATAAACTGGAGGAGACGTCCGCGGAAAATACTGGCGGCACGGTTGTGTTCGCATTGAACTATGGCGGCCAGGCTGAAATTATTGACGCCGTGAATGCGGCGATTGCCGACGGCCGTCCGGTTGACCGTGACACGTTTGAAACATATCTGGATACGGGCGATTTGCTGCCTATTGACCTGATGGTCCGCACCAGTAACGAGTTTAGAATTTCAAACTTTTTACTGTGGAAACTGGCGTATGCGGAATTGCTGTTCGTGCCCCAGCATTGGCCGGACCTGGTTCGCAGTGAAAAATTGTGGCAGTTCGTTCTGGACGAATACGCACACCGCGACCGTCGATTCGGCGGTGGTAAAAAGGCAAATTACGCCGGTAAACAAAAGGTGAAATAATATGTCCAACACAATACAAAGAATTATTGTCGGCGGCGTTTTGGCACTGATTGCGTGCATGGCCGCGTTGGGTGAATACTTTGGGCTGCCTGCGGTGCGTTGGCTGGGGGTGGCGGTTGTTGTCATGATGATGATTGAACTGGCGGCCATGATGTCGCGCAACCGCGCGGCGCTGCGCCAAAACCGCAACTGGATTGTCTGCGGTGCGTTTATGGCGTGGCTGCTGGTTATGCTGATGGCGATTTATTACGTCGGCACGCGTCCGTGGATTGTATTGTTGCTGTTGCTGATTATTGCGGCGGCGGATATCGGCGCATGGTTCTTTGGCCGTCTGCTGGGCGGGGATAAAATGTGGGAAAGACTGTCCGCCGGCAAAACATGGTCGGGCCAGATTTGTGGAATTGCATGCGGTACGGCGGCGGCGATTATGTACGGGCTGCTTGGGACGGATACTTTCATGCCGCAACTGATGTGGATTGGCATCAGCGTGGCGTTGCTGTCCCAATACGGCGATTTGACCGCCAGCTGGATAAAGCGTCGCATGGGGGTAAAGGATTTCGGTAACATTCTGCCCGGCCACGGCGGTCTGCTGGACCGGTTTGACGGCTGGATTTATGTTCTGCCGATAATTTGGCTGGTTATGTTATAGTTTTTTTCAGGTAAGGGAAGGGATAGTCAATTATGCATACTTTGTTAACCATTGTCGCATTGTTAATCGTTTTGGGCGTCGTGGTTTTTGTGCACGAGCTGGGGCATTTCCTGGCGGCGCGCTGGGCCGGTGTTCGCGTTGACACGTTTTCAATCGGATTTGGCCCAGCGATTGTAAAATGGCATGACCGTCGCGGCACGACATGGAAACTGGCCTGTCTGCCGCTGGGCGGATATGTATCCATTTACGGGCAAGAGGATATGTTCGACCGTAAAAAGTATGAAGAACTGCCCGCAGCCAAGAAAAAGGGCCATTATCTGTCCGCGCCCGCATGGAAACAGTTCATCATCATTGCGGCCGGCGTGACAATGAACTTTATTCTGGCATGGTTTATATATTCATTCCTGTTTATGTTTCAGCCGAAAACGGTCCAGTTGCCGGTCGTCGGCCAGGTTATTCAGGAATCGGTCGCATTCAATGCCGGCGTAAAACCGGGCGACGTTGTCATTCGCATTGATGAAGAGAAAATCACCAACTGGGGCGAACTGATTATCGCCAAGGAAATCGCCTCAAACCGTGATGCGAACGTGTTGCTGGTTCGCGGCGACAAACTGGTTCAGGTAAAATTGGCGCCGGCCGAACGCTGGGGCCTTATCGCCGACGGCAGCAAGACCGAGTTCCGCAAGAAAGGCTTTTTCGGTGCCATTTATTCCGGCGCGCGCGAAACATACCACCAGTCGAAAACGCTGTTGGTCGTGTTAAAACAGATTGTAACGGGCGAACGTTCGTCAAAGCAGCTGGGTTCGTTCATCACAATCGCAGAGGTTTCCGGCCAGGCCATGGCGATGGGATTCTTTGCATTGCTGTCGATAATCGCGCTGCTGTCGGTAAATCTGGCTGTAATCAATTTGTTGCCGTTGCCGGTGCTGGATGGCGGATATCTGCTGATATTGATAATAGAGGCCATTACACGTCGCAAGCTGGGCGGTCGCGGCATGGAAATTGCGATTATTGCAGGATGGATATTGATATTCGGGCTGTTTGTGCTTACTATGTGGAACGACCTGGCGCGGGTCTTTGGGTTGAATTGATATGAATAACACTAAAAAAATATTGTTTGCAACTGTTGCGGCGGCGGCCGCCATGCCGGCGGCGGCGGGCGTGTCGCGTATCGACGTCACCGGGAACCAGCGTATGGACGCGGAATCCATTCGTATTCTGGCCGATGTTAAGGTTGGCGAAAACATCACGTCCCAGCGTACAAACCAAATCGCAAAAAAGTTGCAGGAAAGCGGCTACTTTTCCAAAATCAATGTCCGCATGTCGGGCGACGTGCTGAAAATTGACATTACCGAGGCCCCGATTGTCAATCAGGTCACGGTTGAGGGGAATGATGAAATCTCGGTCGACGACCTGAAGAAAGAGGTAAAAACGCGCGAGCGCACCTCGTATGACGAATCCGTAATTGGCGGCGACGTTCAGCGCATGCTGACCCTGTACCAGCGCAAGGGATATTTCGGAACCAAAATCAATCCGAAAAAGATTGCGTTGGACGACAACCGTGTGAATATCGTCTATGAGATAACAGAGGGGCATCCGACATATATCCGCGATATAAAATTTGAAGGGAACAAGAAATTCCGCTCCAAGGATCTGCGCGGTGCGATTTTGTCGCGTGAACACGCCTGGTGGCGCATCATGACCCAGTTTGACGTATTCGACGAAGACCGTATTCTGTATGACCAGCAGATGCTGCGCCAGTTTTATCTGCGCAACGGCTATGTCGATTTTCAGGTAAAAAGCGCCAACGGCGTGTTTACGCCCGACCGCGAATATTATTCGGTTACGTTTGTCGTGGACGAAGGGCCGCAGTATAAAATCGGCAATGTCACGATTGACAACCCGTTCCCGGACGTTCCGGACAAGGTTTTGCGCGACGCGCTGAAAATATCCAAAAAGCAGGTCTATAACATAGATAAGGTTGAAGAGACCATAACGTCCCTGCGCGGCGCGATTGCGGAATACGGATATGCGTTTATCACGGTTGAACCCGTCCCGGTAAAGCATGACGACACACGCACGATTGATATGGAATTCAAGATAGAGAAGACAAACAGAATCTATCTGAATTCGATAAACATTTTAGGCAATGTCCGTACATTCGACAGCGTGATAGAGCAGTCTTTGCCGATGCGCGCGGGCGACCCGTTCTCGCTTCAGGATATTGAAACCGGCCGCCAGAATTTGATGCGCACCCGTTATTTCAAAGATGTTCAGATGGTCCCATCCCGCATTGCGGACGCGAACATGATGAATTTGGACGTGCGTGTGGAGGAACAGCCCACCGGCGAACTGTCCGGCGGTTTTGGCTGGTCCAACATAAACGGTTTTATGATTGACGCCGGCATCACCGAAAGCAATTTCATGGGCCGCGGCCAGGTGGTCCAATTACGCGGCTCAATCGCCGAATATCAAAAGCAGGCGTTGTTCAGCTTTACCGAACCGTACCTGTTCGGCCGCGCGCTGTCCGCCGGTTTTGACGTATCTTATACCATGTATAATTATTCGTCGCTGGGCTCGCTCGGCTATGACCGCGACTCGTTCGCCGTAACGGGCCGCATGGGATGGCGTTTAACCGACCACTGGTTCCAGACATTGCGTCTGTCGGCATCGTTCGACCAGAACTATGATATTCAGTTGTCCGGCTGGCATGATGCGAACCTGTATACATTGGGGACGAATTTCCGTTATCATAATCTGGACACCAATTTCCAGCAGAACACGCATACCGGCGTTGTCGGAAATATCGGCGTTGCGTACACGGGTTTTGGCGGAACCGAAACGTTCATGCGATACAGTGCGGACGTTACCGGAATGGTTAAATTCTTTTCCGACCGGTGGCAGTTGAAATCCAGCCTGGATTTCGGTTTGATTCAGCCGCTGGACGGCGATTATGTATCGCGTGTTTACCGTTATTTCTTAGGTGGCGAGACTTTGCGCGGCTTTGACGTCGCCGGTGTCGGCAGCCGAAATTGGGCATACTCCACATATTCTCTTGGCGGTATGTGGAAGGTTAACGGCTCGACCCAGTTGAATTTCCCAATCTTTATCCCGGACGAATACCAGATAAAGGGATTTGTATTTATGGATTACGGTATTTTGGGTAAACCGCCCAAGGCCGAGGATTATTATCCCCAGAACATGCACAGTCCCGAATATGCAAACCATATCGACGATGACATCCGTACGTCTTATGGTGTGGGTATTTACTGGAATACGCCCATGGGCCCGATGAACTTCAGCTGGGGCTGGCCGTTGAAATTGAACAAGTACGACCGCGAACAGCGATTCCTGTTGTCCTTTGAGACCCAGTTCTAATTCGGGGCGCACAAATAAAAAACAGAGGCCGAACGGTCCCTGTTTTTTTGTTTTATTTTTGACGCTTTCTGCGGTCCCGGATTGTGTCCAAAATTACCTGAGAGTAATCGGAATACTGTCCCAGTGCATTTTCAAACGCGTGATTTGCACCCTGAATGGACACCAGCTGTTTGTTCGGAATAGTTAACCCGTGAAAGAAACGCACGTTCTGGTTATAATCCGCCATATCGTCGGCCGAGCCCAATATAAAGTGCAGATACAGCGCCATCTGCGGATTTCTGGCGATAAAGTACGACACGCGTCGCGCCAGTTCCTCGCAATCGGCGCGTTTTGTCCACGGGCCCGGCAACGGTATGCACAAATTGTACAGACAGGTCGGGATTTTAAAGGTGTGGCGCTCTATCTCGCGCATCTGTGTCGATACCTTGTGCGTCAGCATATCCCAAGACGTGCCCGACGGGTCGCGCCGCATAAATTTTTCGCGCAGCATCTGCACCTTTGGCGGTGGCATAAAGTACGGATTGTTTAGCACGATTTCATTGAAATAGTTCCGGATTTCCGGTGAATCTATCATCAAATCCGACAACGCGCGACATGATATGGAATGTATCCAACCGATGTTATAGTCATGGTTAATGGTGCTCAGCGTACGGCAAAAATGCAACCCGGCTTCCAGCGCCTGTTTTTGCCGGTCCAATGTCATGGCGTTTATTTGTTTAACCTGGCCGGCGGTTGCGGACAAATCCACCCCTTCCAGGGCGACCACGTCGAACCCGTGCGCCAGCGCCTTCTGCATCGGTACTTTCATACATGGTTCAACCGGACTGCCGCCGTATCCGTGCACCAGATAAACGGTTCCGTAAACGGCATCCGAACGCGGCACCTGGGACCAGTATATGTTAGTCAGCGGGCGGGCTTTCTCGTCCTGAATCTGGTGATAATTTGCAAAAAATCCCTTTGATATGTTATTATCGTTATCTTCCGCCATAATCCGTTCTCTTGAATAGGAGCTGTAATAGTACTATTTCTTTGCCTTTTGTCAAATTATTTGTAGTGTTTGCGCCTCTTTTAGCCTTGACGGGCCGCGCGGAATTTTCTTATAATCAAATAAACGGCGGCATCTGTTTTGCTCAGGTGCCCAAACCCGAATAGGAAAGGGGGAAAAGTGATGAAGAAAATTATATTGGGCCTGTTTGTGGCGATTGCATTGGCCGGCTGCGGCCAGGTCTATGACCGTGAACCTGTGGGCGTCGGATATGATAATAATGAGCTAAAGCTTAGCCCTTGCGCCTGCATAATGGTATATCAGGCATAAGGCGACCCGGCCACGCAGGGGAGGGGCGATGTCACCAGAATATCCAGGCAGTTTTAATACACCGGCATTTCCCGCGGGACGGCGCATCGCCGTTTCCCGTGCGATGGGTGTCGGCATATTGACCGCATTCTTTGTGATTGCGTGCCTGTGTGGCCTGCTGATGTGGGGCGTTCGTTCCATGCGCTTGGACCCGTTTCTGATATCCACCGACAATATCACCGGCACGTGGAGTGTTATCGGGCGCAGTACATGGCGCGGCCGCGCGGTGTCTGTTTACGACACCATGCAAGAGGCGGTCGCCGGCAACTTTTTCCAAAGCTGGTTTTATATATCCGACTCTGTCGCTGATAACAACACGGTATGGAGCGCATGCACGATAGAGGAATGCAGCGGCGCCGAAAGCATGACATACGGCGACCGCAAATGTGCGATATCCTGCGCCGCGTCGGCGGATTTGTACGACAAGTTTATCGAGGATGTGATGGAGGGGTATCACCGTCGCAGCTCGGCCGGCGAAACATGGGGTGTTATGACCGATACCGTTCAGATAACCCCCATCGGCAATATTGACGCCGCAAAGGGCGGCGTATGGCGCGTTCAGGCGACGGTATGGTCCAATATCAACGCCGCGTTTAACGTTGTCGCATTTGTGCGCATTGCGCGCAGCGTGGGGCGCTATCCAATGACAATGGGGTATTATGTGTCGGACTTTAACGCATACAGAATAAATTGATGAGAAAGATTGTATCGTTTTTTATCGGGCTGTGTATTTTGGCGCTGATGTTCGGGGCGATTGCCGGCGCGGCCGCAATATATGACACCGCGCGCCGGATACGGGTCGAAACATATTTTTTTCAGCCGAACAACCTGTCGGGCGAACGTGTCGGCGTTCCGGCCACGCCGGCGGATTTGGGCCCGGACAAGATGCGCCGCCGCCTGGTTGAAAAATACATATCGGAATATTTCTATGTCATTCCAGACCCCGCGAATGTAGAGGAGCGCATGAGTGCATTTTCACCGCTGGCCCGCATGTCCACCCCCGACGTTTTCCGCCAGTGGCAGGAGCAGGAGGGGGCCTATATCCAAACCCTTGCAGGCGAGGGGGGATTTCGAACGGTGCGCGTTATTGGTGAAATTACCAAACCCGCCGACAGTGACTTCTGGACCGTGGAATACGAAATGAAGACATGGCGCCATCCAAACGACATGGCCGAAGAACCTGTTGTCACGCGTGACGTCTTATATATGGGCCTGTTCGACCAGTATATGATGGATTTTCGTGAAAATATCGATGTGGCGCAGTATTTGGAAGAGGGATACGACCCGGCGGCGATTTTCCGCTTTGGCGTGACGGCAATCGGCAGACAACAGGACAAATAGCTTATGAAAAAACTGTTATTTTGCATGTTTGGGTTTTGGGCGGCGTGTGCGGTGTCGACGGCGCGTGGCGACGACGGGCCGTTTTTGGATTATGCAATCGAGGACAGTACGCCTGTGGACATAACCGCGGCGCCAGTGTCCATGAATATGGACGCGGGTGGTGCCAGTGTTGCGACGTTCGATATTGCAGGCATTATGCTGGGGATGCCGTTCGATGACGTGCAAACCCTGTTTTTTAAAGGCCACGGCCTGTACGCCCCGCGGGAAAAGAACGCGATAATATACACGATACACCCCGACTGGAAATATAATTTGGATTACGAGTGCCGCCAGCAGAATATTTTTGCCCCGGCGGAATTGGAAAACTGTATCCGTTCGCTGGCGCGCCATCGCGGCCTGTTATACGCGTCAGAGGTGCACCTTGTCCGCGCAAACACCGGCGAAACCATAACGGTTTATTTTACCAGTAATGCCACGGATAACCTGGTCTGGCGCGTCGTATATAACAACGACGTGGACGAGGTGGAGGGCTCCGCCGAAAAATTCGAGAACCAGCGCCAGAAAAAGATACTGGCATTCTGGCAAAGCGTGCTGGACAAATACGGCGCGCCGAATTCAGGTTCGGACAAATGGATAACGACCACAAATGCATACGACCCGATGATGACGGCGTATTACGGTGCGCTGGATTTGGTGGACGCCGGCCGCAACGCATCCGACCAGGCAAAAAATGTCAGCGACGCTCGCGAGAATTTCAAAGCCAAACCGTATGCTTTCTAACCGTACCTCTTATCGTGCCGGGCTGCTTGCCGAATGGCGGGCCAGATGGATTTTGCGCCTGCACGGTTTCAGAATATTGGAATCCAGATACGTGACAGGCCGTCATACAGGCCGCGCAGAAATTGATATTATCGCCCGCCGCGGGAATTTAATGGTGTTTGTAGAGGTAAAGTGCCGCCCCACAATTGACTCGGCATGGGCGGCGATAACCCCGGCCCAGGTCACGCGCCTGCGCGCGGCGGCATACGGATATATGGGCCGCCGTCGCTTTCGCGGGGATGCGCGTTTTGATGTTATTATCATATGCGGCCGGCACAGCCATTGGATTCGTGGCGCCATATAAAAAACTTGAAACAGGACATGTTTCCTATTATAATAATCCTGCTTTTTGAAGAAAAAGGAGACAATAAATGAAAAAAGTAATGTTGGCGCTGTTCGCCGTTATGACATTGGCTGCATGCACCGGTTCTTACAAGTCCGGCAACTGCGAATATGATTTCTTGCTGCACAAGGATATTTCTATTTCCAAGATTATCGGCAATGCGACCGGTGGTTGCTAATCCGGGGGCGCCCATCGGGCGCCTTTTTTGTTGATTTTTTTACCGTTTTATGGTATTATATAATCAACACCGCCACGGAATTATTCCGTGGCTTTTTTATCGCCGGCACTGCCGGTTTTTTATTATATGGAGGAAAATGAAATGTCAAGACAAGTTAAAATTCGTCGCGGCACCGCGGCCCAGCATGAAACGTTTATCGGTGCCGAGGGCGAAATAACAATGGATACAACGAACAATACCCTGCGTGTGCATGACGGCACGACCCCCGGCGGCCATCTGGTTGGCGGCTCTGCGCTGCCGGAAAATGCGGATTATGTTATTGAAGCCCAACTGCCCACCGCCGCCAACGGACATACATGGTATCGAAAATATAAATCGGGATGGATAGAACAGGGCGGCTATGTCTCGGCAACCGGAATCGCCACCGTAACGTTGCCGATACCGCTGACAACATTATTTACATTTTGCCGCGGCCAGACGTCTTTATCCGGCACCAACACCGCCAGCCACAATACACTGGCCGCCGTTTTCGGCAGTGCCGACACCACCAGTATTAAAATTAACGGCGGCGGTTATTGGTTCGTTAACGGCGTTGCTTAATGCCCTCTGATTTTTCGGCGCCATTTTTTTACCGGCACCACTGATGCGGCGATACGGCGCAGCGTGTAAAATTTCGGACGTGATTTTTTATTCGGCTTCGCGGGCCTAAACAGCTCGTCGGTTGTCGAACAAAAACAGATTTTCCCACTTAAGTCCGCAATTTTGCGCGCCTGTGCCGGCTCGCTTTCAACAAATATGTTCGTATGGCGCAGACTTTTGTATATTTTCGCCTTGTGCGATGCGTGCAGGCCTTCCTTGCGTCTTTCCTCGGCCGTTTTATTTTCCAGCATGTACAATTTGTCGTACTTTACGCCGTTTCGCTTTAACCATTCCTCGGTTTCTTTTCTGTATTTCCCCAGTCTGGACGTGACCAGCGCGGCCACCTTGTACTGCGGAATATACAGCGGTCTGGCATTTAAAATGAAATCAATATACTTTTCTCCGTCGTCGTTTTGTTCCGGGGCCGGGTCGATGCACAACACGCCGTCGATATCCAGCGCCGCATTCTGCAAATTTACATGGTTTAAATAATTCCACTGGAACATTCGGGGCTGCGGCACGGCGCACAGCGCGACATCAACCAGATTTTCCACACCCGGCTTGTAGTATACGGCGCCGTATTTTATATTGTATTTTGTGGCGACCGCACCGGCGTTCACGGCGTCGCGTATCTTTTCCATCGCCCGGCCGGAATTCACGGAATCATCGATTATCAGCACGTTTTTAATTTCCGCATCCAGCTTTACACGGAAAGTCGCCTTGACGGTTTTTGTAAAGCTTTCATCTAAAAATTCGTTTATGCTGCACACCGGTTTCGACAGTGCCAATCCAATCATATATGCGGGCACCATGCCGCTGCGCGGAACGCCGACAATCAAGTCCACCGGCGGCAGCTTGTGAATATTCGCCTTTATGTCCAGAATTAAATCCTTGTATGTTTTATAATGCAAATTATCCATTATATTTAACCCCATGTTTTTTATGCGGAACCAGAATGCCAAATATCGGAATACCGAAAATTGAGACTTTGATGCGTTTCCCCTGATAGTTTTTTATTCGTATAAAAGGAATGCAGTTAAATAGTTTTATTCTGGTAACCCGTGCCTTGCGGTATCCGGATTTGAAAATATGTTCGTACAATCCCTCGGCGTCATTGCATACCAGGTACGGGTATATCTGTGCTTCGTATTTTTGCAGCATGTGTTCATATTTGAATTTTTTGAACAGGTCCAATGTTGCGTTTATCATCGTCATTCTTGTCGATGTCTTGGTTGTTCTAAAGAAGCAGTATTGTGATATAAACCGGAACATCGGCGCAAACGCATCGTAATAATCTTGCTCCGACAGATTGTGCTCATTCAAGAAATCCAGAATAAGATTTGCGGCCTTTATTTTAGAGTCTATTTTTTCGTCGGACAAATATTCCGATGACAAAGACCCCGAAACACGGACATAGTTGTAAAAAGTATCCGGAACGATTGCAATTTTATTGGCTAAAACCGCGCACTTGACAACGAATACCGTATCTTCGTTAGAGTTTATCCCTTTTGGATTTTCCAGATTGTTGTCCCGTATGAACGAGGTTTTATAGATGGCGCACCATTGCGTATAGTTAAAGAAAATCTTGTTTTCAGGAATCTTGTTCAGCCATTTTGTAAATTCGCGCTGTTTGCCGTTAAACAGTATTTCACGGATATTTGCAACCGTGATATCGGTGCCGCAATTTATGGCTTGTGTATATAATTTCTGATAAAAGTCCAAATCCACATAATCATCAGGGTCAACAAAGCCCAGGTATTCGCCCCGGGCCGAGGCGATACCGGCGTTTCGCGCAGACGAAACGCCGGTGTTTTGTTGAAAAGAAATGATTTTTATTCGGTCGTCTTGGGTCGCGTATGCATTAAGGATTTCCAGAGAATTGTCGGTCGATTTATCGTCGATGCAGATGATTTCGATATCCCGCAGAGTCTGTCCAACCAAAGAATCCAAGCATCGTGCCAAATACGAGGCCGCATTATATATTGGAATAATGACGCTTATTTTTGGAGCCGACTCAATCATTTTGATTTAATCCTTATAATGGGCAGGTACATGAAATTTAATCGATATACGCCATATTCGTTTTTTACTTGCAACACTTTTAACCCGAATATTCTGATAAGCAACTTTTTATCGGAACGATATATGCGCGCAACCGGCACAAAGCCGAACAAATAGGCGGTTTTTCTAATATCGTTTTTTTTCTGTGTGGCCTGTGACTGTATCCTGGCCCAGCATTCGACAATTCCATCGGCATCATATGACAACAGACAGTCCGCAAAATGTTTTCCCCAACGTCGGGACAAATTTTTTGCGACCGCTGATTTATGCTTGCAACATTTAAATATTTCAATGGTCGCGGCGCCGATGCTTTCGCGGCACTGTTTGGAGGTGTTGCGGCGAAAGTGGTTTTCCATTCCGCCCAGTACGACGGCATATCTGGCAATATAGTCCGCGTCGGATATTGTGACGGAAGAATTGTATATGTCCGCCACCATGGACAGGGCCTTTATCCGCGATGCAATCTTGTGCGGCGGCATTATCTGTTCGTCCAGGCTGCCCTCGCGGCGGATATAATTGTAAAATACGTCTGTGCGTACCGCCACCGTATTGGTGCTGTTCAGGCATGCGGTTAAAAACACGGTATCCTGTCCGCTGATTACATCTGTCGGGAATTTCAGCCCGGCGTCCTTTATCATCTTTGCGCGGTATATCGCCGTCCACCATTGCCAGCAAAAGTGCCATTTACCGTGCTTTTGAACGTCTTTGATTTCATTGTGGTCTGTAAAAATACTGCCGTCATATTGCACAATCTTTACATTTCCGCGCACCATGTCCGCATTTTCTTTTTTTGCGGTTGCGTACAGTTTTTCATAAAAATCGGCGTCAATATAATCGTCGCTGTCCACAAAGCCCAGATATTCGCCCCGTGCGGCGTCAATTCCGGCGTTGCGGGCGGTGGCAACACCGCTGTTTTTATCCAATGCGATTACATGTATTTGCGGATATTTGTTCTCGTATTCCTGCAGAATTTCCAGCGAGTTATCGGTCGATTTGTCGTCTATGCAAATAATTTCAATGTCCGACATGGTCTGACCGACCAAAGAGTCCAAACAGCGTGCCAAATACGGGGCGACATTATAAACGGGTACAATGACAGATATTTTGGGGTCGGACATAACAGCCTCTATCCTTGGAGTGTTTCAATCAAAGGTTCGTTAAATTTGAGCGGGTTAAATATGTTGACAATGTGGGAATATTAACCTATAGTCCGCTCTGTAAACTGCAACAATTTAACGAACCTTTGATTGTTGACGCTTAAAAACCGCGATGGGTGCGGTACATCGCAAGATTATCGGAATCAGGTGCCTGGGGGGACTTGATTGTTTGAACACCCATCACCACAGAATAGGAATAAGTGACTATGGTTTTATAAACGCTGATACATATAATTAGCAATAAAATCAGGGAATTATTTCATGGCAGACAATGGTATGGGACCGCAAGTATCTGTTTTAACGCCAATTTACAATACGCATGCCGAATATTTGCGCGAGTGTATTGACTCCGTTCTGGCACAGACCTTTTCAGACTTTGAATTCATCATTTTGGACAATGCGTCCGACGCGTATGTGGCGGAATTGGTCGCGTCTTATGACGACCCGCGCATTCGTTATTTCCGGGTGGATGAAAATATCGGGCCGGCGGGCGGGCGTAATTTTTGTATCGCGCGTGCCCGCGGGAAATATCTGGCGATACTGGATTCCGATGACGTCGCGCTGCCGGAACGCCTGGCGGCCCAGGTTGCGTTTATGGACGCGCACCCGTCTGTGGGCGTCTTGGGCACGTTCAGCCGCACGACGGAGGGCGGCGCCTTTTTCAGTGACACCTTGCCCACGGACAGTGACGCAATATGCCGGCACCTGCTGTTTTGCGGAAACATGCTGTGCCATTCCAGTGTCATGATGCGCGCGGACGTACTGCGCGATAATAAATTGGAATACGACCCGAACCTGTTCCCGGCCGAAGACTATGCGTTGTGGCTGGATTTGACCGGACGTACGGAATTCGCGCTGCTGCCGCGGGTTTTGACGCTGTACCGCTTTTTCCCGACCAGTGTGTCCCAGCAAAATTTAACGCGCCAGTGGCGCAATGCCGTCAGGGCCCAGCTGGCCGCGATTGGCCGCAACTATAATATTGACATTGAATCTGTGGATGATTTGGCGGCCCTGTATGCCGGGGATACGTCCCGCGCGGCAGACGGGATAAAGGCTCTGGATAATCTGGTGGGACGGTTAAACGAACAAAAACTGCCGGGGAACATGGTCTATGACATGTTTCGCGGACAATTTAAGCATATTTGTTATCACACCCATTCGTTTGGGGGGCAGTGGCGTTTGATGACGTGTCCGGCGGCCGGGTATTTCGGCCAAGGGATTGGCTGGCGTGCGTTTTGTTTGGTAACGCGCGGCATTTTTAGACACAACGGCAATGTTAAAAAGGATAAAGAATGAAAACATTGATATTGGCGGGCGGCCTTGGAACACGTCTGGGCGAAGAAACGCATCTGCGTCCAAAGCCCATGGTAGAGATTGGCGGATACCCAATCCTGTGGCATATTATGAAGACTTATTCACATTATGGCCACAATGACTTTGTAATTTTATGCGGCTATAAACAGGAGTATATCAAGCGCTGGTTTATCGATTATTACATGAACCAGTCGGACATAACGGTTGACCTGCGTGACAACAAGGTCGATGTTCACCGCACCACATCCGAACCGTGGCGTGTGACATTGCTTGACACCGGTGTTGACACCATGACCGGCAGCCGTATTAAGAAAGCCGCCAAATATATCGACGGCCAGCCCTTTATGCTGACATACGGCGACGGTGTGTCCGACGTGAATATAAACGATTTGCTGGCGGCGCATTCCGCATCCGGCAAATTGGCGACAATGACGGCAATTCAGCCGGCCGGCCGCTTTGGTGTTTTGGAATTTGCACCCGATGGCAAAACGGTTTCTTCTTTTCAGGAAAAACCGCGTGGCGCGACCAGTTGGATTAACGCCGGCTTTTTTGTATGCCAGCCACAGGTCCTGGACTATATCCCCGACGGCAACGGCATCATGTGGGAGGCCGAGCCTCTGCGCGGTCTGGTTGCCGACGGTCAGCTGAATACTTTCAAACATACCGGATTCTGGCATCCGATGGACATGCTGCGCGATAAGGAGCACTTAAACAAGCTGTGGGCGTCCGGCCAGGCGCCGTGGCATGTATGGGGCGGCAAAGGGGGAAATCAGCGATGAAAAAAGTAGTTATTACGGGCGGCACCGGCTTTATCGGTACCAATGTCACGAACGAAATGCTGCGCCGCGGATACCAGGTGCACCAGATGGTGTACGGCGGCCGTCCGGTGGCGCAGGAAAACGTCGTTTATCACGACATGAATTTAATGGACGCCGCGTCGGTTGACCGTTTTTTTGATAAAAACCCGATTGACAGTTTGATTCATCTGGCATGGTATGTCGGCCCAAAATGCCATGTGTCCAATCTGAACATGGACTGGGTTATCGCGACGCTGCATCTGCTGAAAAGCTTTGCAGAGCATGGCGGCCGCCGATTCCTGGGCGCGGGCACCGTATCGGAATATGAATACAAGTACGGCTATCTGCGCGAGGATGAAACACCGACCAATCCCGGAACATTGTACGGCAACGGGAAAAATGCGGTTTATAACACGGCGCGTGTGTATTGTGCACAAAACGGCATAGATTTTAAATGGCCGCGCATTTTCAACTTGTACGGTCCGAATGAAAAGCCGGCGCGTTTAATGCCGTCGGTTATCAATTCATGCCTGCGGGGCGAAGACGTCCGTGTCAGCGACTGCTTGAAATTTCAAGACTATCTGCATGTAGAGGATACCGCCCGCGGCATCGCGTCGGTATTTGACTCCGATTTGCAGGGTGCGGTCAATATCTGCTCCGGCCGGCCGGTACAGTTGCGTGAAATTGTAGAGAAAATCGCGCGCTTTACCGATTTCCGTGGGCAGATTTTGTGGGGCGCCATACCCGCCGCATTCGGTGACGATTTGGTCGTGGGCAATAACGAAAAATTAAAATCAACAGGCTGGACCCCGAAATATTCGTTGGATACGGGTCTGCAACAAACAATCAATTGGTGGAAAGAGGTTCAAAATGTACGGTAATATTTATAAAGACAAAACGGTTTTGGTAACGGGTCATACGGGTTTTAAGGGCTCGTGGTTGACCATATGGCTTCAGATGATGGGCGCGCGCGTGGTCGGATATTCTTTGGACCCCAGCTCCGATAACGGTAATTTCGGCGCGTGCCATTTAAGCAATCGCATGTTTGCGGACGTCCGCGGCGACGTTCGTGATATCGACCGTCTGGCGGCGACGGTAAAGAAATTCCGTCCGGAAATAGTCTTTCATTTGGCGGCCCAGGCGTTGGTGCGTCCGTCTTATGAATCTCCACGCGAAACGTTTGAAACGAACGTCATGGGTACAATCAATGTGCTGGATATTATGCGCCGCGACGAGAATCTGCGCCGCGCGGTCATGATTACGTCCGACAAGTGCTATGAAAATGTGGAACAGATTTGGGGGTACAAGGAAACAGACCGCATGGGCGGCCAAGACCCGTATTCCGCATCCAAAGGTGCGGCTGAGCTGACCATTGCGGCGTATCGCCATTCTTATTTTGACCCGATGAAGTTTGACCAGCATGGCAAGGCGGTCGCCTCTGTTCGTGCGGGCAATGTTATCGGCGGTGGCGACTGGTCCGTGAACCGTTTAATTCCGGACTGCATCCGCTATATTCAGGCGGACCGTCCGATTGAAATCCGTAACCCGGTTGCGACGCGCCCGTGGGAACATGTCTTGGAACCCTTGTCCGGATACCTGCGTGTGGGCCAGAAACTGTATGAAGACCCGATAAAATACGCCACCAGCTTTAATTTCGGCCCAGGCCTGGCCGCGAACAAGCCAGTGCTGGAGGTTGTTCGTCGTCTGGTTGAATATTATGGCCAGGGTACCGTTATCGACGCGTCCGATCCGAATGCACTGCATGAAAACACTTTGCTGAATCTGGACGTGACCAAGGCGTACACCATGCTTGACTGGGAGGCGCGCTGGAATTTAACAGAGGCGGTTCAGAAAACGGTCGATTGGTACAAAGAAGCCTTGAAATCCAAAGACATGTACGATTTTTGTGTAAAGCAAATTTTGGAGCATGGCGAACATCATGTCAGATAATACGGTAATCCTTGGGGCCGGATTTGCCGGTGTTTCCGCCGCCTATCATATCAGACAGCGCGGCGGAAGCCCCGTCGTGTACGAGCGTGACGCCGACTGGGGCGGCCTGTGCGGTTTTTTCATGTTGGACGGCTTTCGGTTTGATCGTTTCGTGCATTTTACATTCGCGCCCGATGATTACACCCGCGATTTGTTTGAGGCCTCGTCCCCGACATATTCGCACCCCAGCGTCTCTGGAAATTATTATCACGGACATTGGTTAAAGCACCCGGCCCAGAACAATCTGGCGCCGCTGGCAACGGATGAAAAGGTAAAAATAATCACCGATTTTATCGCGCGGCCCGCCGCGCCCGCCGACGGTTTTAAAAATTATGACCAGTGGCTGCGTACGCAGTACGGTAATTATTTTACCGATAATTTCCCGGGTGTTTATACCCGTAAATATTGGGGATTGAACGCCTCTGATATGGAGGCCGCATGGGTCGCCGGTCGCATGCATTCGCCCGACCTGGCCCAGGTGCTGCGCGGCGCGTTTGAAACACAGAGTGAAAATTTTTATTACACAAATTTTATGAAATATCCCCGTCACGGCGGCTTTCGTAGCTTAATGGACAAATGTCGTGCGGGGACGGACATTCGCTTTAACCAGCGCGCGGTGCAGATTGACCCGGCCACGCGCCGGATTACATTTGCGGACGGCACCGCTGCCACATACGCGCGTTTAATTTCATCATTACCGATAACGGAAATGGTAAAAATGATTGCCGATTGCCCGGCCGACGTGCGCGCCGCGGCGGATGCATTGCATTGGACGTGCGGGTACCAGGTGTCGCTGGGCTTCCGTCGGCCGGACGTGGCGAAATACCTGTGGTTTTATATCTATGATGCGGACATTCCGCCGGCGCGCGTTTATTCGCCGAATTTAAAGTCGCCGGACAATGTCCCCGCGGGGTGCTCCTCGCTTCAGGCAGAGGTGTTTTTTGACTGTCGCGACAAAATTCCAGACGCGAACCGGGTTTTGCACGATACAACGGAAAAGTTGAAGCAGATTTGTAATTTTACAGACGCCGACATTGCCGTCCGCGACATTCGGTTTGAACCGTATGCCAATATAACATTCGCGCACGGCACGCGTGAAAATCGTGAAATCGTGCGCAATTATTTGCGTTCCGTCGGAATTGAAACCATCGGCCGCTTTGGCACATGGGATTATTTATGGAGCCACCAGGCATTTAATACAGGAAGAGGGTTATAAAGAAATGTCGGAACCATCAGTCAAAGTACTTATCACGTATAAAGATAGGCATACTATATTGGAATCAGACGTTTTTATTCCCGTTCAAACAGGGCGGGCTGTTTCCGATGATATATTTGGTGAAATGATTGGCGATGATACCGGCAATAATATATCGGGATTGAATCCTCATTTTTGTGAATTAACAGCTATTTATTGGGCCTGGAAAAATTATGACAAAATCGGGAACCCTGACTACATAGGTTTTATGCATTATCGTCGGCATTTCGTTTTTAATAAGGAGCTGACAAAAACTTCTCCAGATGACTATTTTATAACAGCTGAAAGTATTGATGATAATTATAAGGAGAAATTTCATCTTAAAGATGAATATGTCGTTCAGGCTGTAAAAGCATGTGATTGCATTATGCCCCGTCCATACAGGCAAGCACCTGTGAGAGAACAATATGCCGCGGCGCATAATGTTGCGGATTACGATACCGCAATGGAAGTATTAAAAGCATACCACCCTGAATGGAAAGCTGTCGCAGAAGAATATAACAAATGTGAATATCCTATATTTTTTTGTATGTTCATTATGAGGCGCCAACAGTTTTTCGACATGTGCGAATGGCTGTTTGATATTTTGTTAAAGACATATAAAAAACTGGATACATCCCAATACGACTCATATCAGGCTCGGGCAATTGGATTCATAGGCGAGCGTCTGATAGGAATGTATCTTTATAATTTGAAATATCATACAAATTTAAAGATAGAGCAGTTGGATGTCAGTTATGTAAACTCAACGCCTTATGAAATATTACCCTGTTATGATAACGGGCATGCAATATGTTTTGCGTGCAGTAATTACTATGTGCCGTATCTATTGGTGGCGTTAACATCAATGAAACAACATTTTTTGCAGGAATCTCAGTATGATATAATAATTTTTGAACGTGATATCAGTCTCTGCAATAAGCGAATAATAACAAATGTAATGAAAGCTGAAAATACAGCTGTTAGGTTTTGTAATCCCATGAAATTTTTTGAGGGGCTGAACATATTTACTTATGAGCATATTCCTTTGGAAACATATTTTAAAATTACTATGCCAAACATATTGAAAAACTTTAAACGCGTTTTATTTTTGGATTCCGATATTTTAATACTGCATGATGTTAACGAGCTGCTGGATATGGATTTGCACGGCAAGACCATAGGTGCGCATTACTGCACATTGTGGGCCGGAATTGCAGGTTATTGGACGCATGTGTATGAATATACAAAGACAAAATTGGGGTTAAATAATGTAAATGATTATTTCCAGGGCGGGGTTTTATTGTTTAATGTTGCCCAATATATAGACAAAGGGTATATGCGGCACCTTATTGATGCCAGTGCGAGCGAGAAATTTATTTGTGTGGACCAGTGTGCGTTAAATTTAATTTGTAAAGATGATGTATTTTATTTTGACGGGCGTTGGAACTATGAAACATTACAACGCGGATTTTATGATACTGTAAATAGAATGCCGCATTATTTTAAATTGGATCGTGCGGCGGCTAAATCGGACCCGTATATTATTCATTATTCGGGACCGGCCAAGCCATGGAAATTTTTAGATGAAGAATTTGCGTCTATATGGTGGCACTATGCACGTCAAACGCCGCAATATGAAGAAATAATAAAACGTACCGCGATTGAATATGGAAATAAAATGTACGAAAAATTAGCCGATAGCAATCGTAGTATTTTATGCAAGTTATATGTTGCAAAACACCGTGGCCGCAAGAAGCTGGAATTAGCTGTATATCGTATGGCCAAACATGTAACATTTGGTGGCCCGGGTCACTACTTTGACCGCAAATTCACAAAAATAAAGCACTTGTTAAAAATGTATGCTAACAATGAGGATAAATAAGATGATTTCAATTGAACCGGTATTTAAATCAAACTATTGTGCGGTGGCCTTTGCCGTTAATAATTATTATGTTCCGTATTTGGCCACTACATTGAAATCGCTTATATTGAATTCCAACGGGGCGCATAATTATGATATTCTTGTGTTTTCAAAAGATTTAAGTGCGCAAAATATGGACCTGTTGCGTTCTATGACGACGACCGACAACATATCGATTAGATTCATTGATTTGCAAAAGATATTTACCTCAAAAGTGCACCTGACGGCAGGTCATATAACAGAAGAAACATATTTTCGACTGATAATGCCGAAAATAATGGAAAAATATAACCGCTTTTTATATATGGATGCGGATTTAATAATCTTGGATGATATTTTTGAGCTTTATTCTATGGATATGCATAATGCGCCGTTGGCCGCCACGGAAGAATGCTTGTTTTCTGCACTGATAAATTTATGTGACGTCCAAGAGCGAGAATATTTTACAGACAAGTTGGGAATAAAAAATTTAGATACATATTTCCAGGCGGGTGTTCTGTTGTTTGATGTACGACAGTATAATGCAAACAATATGTCTGAAAAATTAATGCAACGGGCACATTCCTATAATTACCATATGATGGATCAAGACATATTGAACGAAGAGTTTAATAAGTCTTATATTAGGTTTGATGTTGATTGGAATTATGCGCCTTTGCAGGGACATATGATTGAAAAGAATTATCTGGATAAAATGACGCCATATATTCGAGGTATATATACGTCAGTTGTAAAACCAAGAGTTATTCATTACGCCGATCGTCGTAAGCCGTGGCTTTTCCCAAACGAAGCCATGGCGGAAATATGGTGGAGCTATGCGCGCCAGACCCCGTTTTATGAGGAGCTGTTAATTCGTTTAATGGAAGAGGCCAACATACAAAAATCTGGCGATAGCCAAATGTTGCACATTATGCATGTAATGAATCATATGACAAAATTTAAGTTGAAAAGATTTTTTTATCGTAATATGAAACATATATTTGGCGGCAATGCACATAAAAAATATGCGGACAAATATCAAAAATACAATACGGAAATAAAATTGGTTCAGAATTTTTTAAATAATATGTAAAGATTCCCCCGCCGGGTGGCGGGGGCGGTTTTTATGCGCAATGTATAAAACGGAACATGTTTATATTAACGTTTATCCAGCTGATGCTGAATGCCGCCCCAGCGGATACCGGAACCAATGCGCGCACCGTTGACGAATTGTATGCCGCCGGTTGATATACGGCGTATAAATTGTTTACAACAATATCCAGGGCGCTGCTGGCATTTGTTGACAGGCCTTGAACATAAATATACCCGGCGGCGGGCGCTGTGTATGTGGCGCCGTTTGCTCCAATTTGCATGTCTGTAAATTCGGTTCCCGGCATGCCGCCGCCTTGTTTTGCCAATATTGTGCCGCCGGGTGTGACACCGTCATGAACACGCAGCGTGTTCAGGTCCGTGTCGACCGTAACCTCGCCCGGGGCGCCGGTAAAGCTGGTGTGCTGGGCGCTGGTGCCGCGGCGCATTTGTATTTGTCTTGCCATCAATTTTCTCCTTTCGATTTAAAGAAATTTGATGGATGCTCCCGTTTGAAGTTTCTGTATCCAACCGATTTCTATGAATAATGCCCGCCATGCGGGCACAAAAATGCCAAAATCCCGATGTCGGGAAATCTAGGGGGGAGAAAAATTCTGAGCGCATTGTGACAGAAAATGCCTTTAAAGTCAAGGACTTATTCGGATTTGTGGTATAGTTCATATACAGATTGGAGGTGATAATGGTATATGGTTATATCAGGGTCAGCACAGACCGCCAGGATTGTGCAAGTCAGAAAATAGGGATAGAGCGCAAGGCGAATTCATTGGGCCTGTGCATCGGACGCTATGTCCAGGATGCGGGAATATCCGGCCTGCGTACGCCGGACGGCCGGGCGCTGGGCGCATGCCTGCGGGGGCTGCGCCCCGGGGACGTCATAATCTGCTCAGAACTGTCGCGCCTGGGGCGGCGTATGTTCATGATAATGCGAATATTGGAACATTGCATGAATCGTGGGGCAAAGCTTTATACGGTAAAGGATAATTATGTCCTGGATGATAATCTTCAGGCGCGCGTCCTGGCGTTTGCATTCGGCCTTGCCGCCGAGATAGAGCGCGACCTTATATCCCAGCGCACCAA
This sequence comes from uncultured Alphaproteobacteria bacterium, assembly GCA_947646585.1. Lineage (GTDB taxonomy): Bacteria > Pseudomonadota > Alphaproteobacteria > Rs-D84 > Rs-D84 > Enterousia. The sequence goes on from CANSHD010000001.1 coordinate 572,653, forward strand.
AGAAGCACTGGCCCGTCGTCGCGCATTGGGGTGCCCGTTGGGGCGGCGTCCCGGCTCACGTAACCGTTCGCATAAGCTGGACGGGCAGCACGACACCGTGCGACAAATGTTTCGTGCCGGTCATTCGTATCGTGAAATTGCCCGCCGTTTTAATGTCAGTCCCGCGACGGTTTCCCGCATGATGGTTTTGTCGCGTAATAACCCGCCGCCGACAGCGCGCTAAGTATCAGCAGAACCGTGACAATCCCGCGCAGTTTCGGGGTCAATATCTGGGCCGCCCAAAACAGTTCAAAGTATTCGCGTCTGTATTCCGGCGGCTCGATAAACACCGGGGTTACATTGACGCCGCCTTTGTCCGTTACCTGCACGCCGATATACCCAAAGCGTTTGTCCACGGCCGAACCTTGGCCTGCGGTCGGGGTGGTGTAAATCGGCACACCTTCGAATTTTTGTTCCGAAAAATAGTGCACATGTCCGAAAAACATTGCATCTATTTTGTTGTGATACTTTTTTACAATTGCGCGCAGACGCTCAATAGACTCGTCATCCATCTTGTGGTCGCGATATCCCGGTATAATCTGGGGCGGCCGATGGCTGAATATTATACAGTGCTTAAAATGCGGGCTGATTTTCGTCAGTATGTTTTCCAGCCACAGAAACTGTTCGTTTTCCATGTATTCGGCCGATGAATCCAACCCGATAAACAGTGTGTTCCCATATCCGAACCAGTAATATGTCGCCCCCATAACGCTGCGATAAAAAGACTTGTCCGTGTCGCCGTCATGAATTACGTCATGGTTCCCGGGCACCATGTAAAACGGCTTGTGGTGCAGCTTTGGCAATATCTCGGACAGCATCCAGTAAAAGTATGTCTCGTGCCGGTTCATGACCAAGTCGCCCAGATACAGGAAAAATGCATATTTTTGGTCGGAACGTCTGGCATGGCGGATAATTTTTTCCAGCACCAGGTTGTTGTTGCCGGAATCGGACATAATCGCAAAATTGAAATCCGGATTGTCCGTCTGTATGAATTGGGATTCCGGCGGAAAGAAATTTTTCCCCGTGTCAAAATGCCTGTCGCCCAGGTACAAATGCACCAGTGTTAATATAAACGCCGTTGCCAATAATGTTATGGATATACAGGATAATATGCGGGATATCAGTTTTTTGTTCATGTGCGCGCCCTCATGAATTTGCCTCTGGCCGGATTATATTCATTTGGCGTGTTTATTCAACAGAAAAATCTTTGAACTTTATATAAAAACCGCGGAGTCCCGCGGTTAATTTCTGGTGGGGACACAGGGACTCGAACCCTGGACCCAATGATTAAAAGTCATTTGCTCTACCAACTGAGCTATGTCCCCAGAACCGGACCCGGAAAGGGAGAATGCAAAGATTCTTTTTCCGTGGTTCGGGGCCAATTTTGACACATAAAAAATAAAAATGCAAGAAAAAATACTAATTTTTAATTCGTTTGCGGTATTTTTGTATCCAGTGCCTGTTGCAGCATTTTTTGAAAATTCATCGCTGCGCCCGCATCTGAATCCAGCCAGTCTGCAATTCGTCCAAAAATGTCAATCGTATACTTGGCGGCGGCTTTTTTATCCTTATGAAATTCCAGCTCGTTTATCAGGTGCAGCAAATCCAGCGCCAATTCCCCCAGATTTTGCAGACTGGCCACGTCCAGTATGTTGTTTTTGCCGTATTTGTATATCATATCGTCCAGTTCCGTATGATACGCCCCCAGTTGGCGCAGATGGTCCGGCTTTGTTTTGAATTTTTGGGCCAACATACGGGGTGATATGTCGCGCATTTTATTTAACTCCCCCAGTGTTAAATTCCCGCGCATTCCCGTCATCTGGCGCAGCAGTATCGTCAGCCCCAGCATCGTCGCCGACAGGCGCGACGACATGCTGGTCGCCAGCGTCTGGTTAAGCTTTTTGGATATTTTGTAATTTGAATAGTCGTATAGTAAAAACACAATCGGAATCGACAGCAGCGATGCCGAAATATTGTTCATCAGGTCTGCGATATTCGGATCTTTTATATTATCGACCGTCACCAGAAACAGCGCCACGCCGCCGGCAATGGACAGCATGTACGGAATGGATTTTAACAATATGTCGCGAAATTTTGTATTCATGTGGACAATTTTATAAAATCAAGTCACATGAATACATAGGAACGTTTATATCACGTCTATGCCGTCGGCGCGAACCACTGCGCCGGGCGCAGGCGGCGTCCGGGTGTTGCGCCGATAATGTTGATATCTGCGTATGCACGTGGTCGCCCATATTCCAACCAACCCCAGCATGCATCCCAAAATCAGCACGCTGTACCGCCAGCTGCCAAACAACGCCCCCAGACCGATTATCAGACTAACAAGCATATACGTCGCCTGGTCCGTCATACTGTACAGCGACAGTACCTCCATTCTGTGCCGTGACGGGGTACGGTCTTGGAAATGAGCATATGTCACGATTTTTACAATCGAGCACAGCATATACGCCGCCCCCAGTGCAATCAGTCCCCATACGTTATAATACAATGCAAACACTATGAACAGTGCGCCCGATATGATAACCAGCGAATACAGCCACGCCCACCGCGCGTTATAGAACCGATGCGCGACGCCTTGGCCCGCCACCTGACAGCACAGCATAAAGAACGGTACGATACCTATAAATTCGGGGCGCAATCCGATATCGACCCCGATAAGGCTTAAATAATCGTTTAAATAAGAGAAATTTGTCACCATAACACACAGTGCCAACAAGGCAATCAGTACCGGTGTTTGGCGGAAAGTCGCCAGTCCCGTCTTTATTTGCGCGCCCAGACTGACGTTCTGGCCGATACCGACATATTCCTCTATCAGCTGCATCCGCATTAAAAACAGCATCGACAGCGCCAGGCATACGACCGTGGCGGCGGTAATCACCTCGTACCCAAAGAACATCAGCAACGAACCCGCCGCCGACAGAGCCTTGGCCGCCGACGCGATATTGCGGCGCCGTCCCAATATTTTAGCATACACGTTTGAATGCGTGCGGGCCTGAACCTCGTCATACAATACGTCTTCGGATACGGCGTCATAAATGGCGCCGTGCATTCCCCACAAAATCATGCCGATTGCAAATCCGGCAAAGCACGGCCATATAACCCACAGAATAAAGGCGATGATTTTTAACACCTGGCCGGCGAACAGGACGTTTTTTGCGCCGCACTTTCGCGCGAACCACGTCAGCGGGAATTGCGTCACGATAATCGCCCCCGACCACAGCATCAGCAATACCGATATCCCGATGTCGGAAACACCGTTCGACTGCATAAAAACGGCATATACGGGCGACAGCCACATCAGGGCGTTGAAAAAAGTATATCCGTAGATATTTGTTAAAAATTGTTTAAGTGACGAGTTCCTTTCCATGTTGGTGGTATTATACACGATTTCCGACGCCACAAAAGCCAAAAATATTGAAATTTTGTCAAAAAGTACTATAATTATATGGGTACCAAAGGAGGTGCGATATGGCTGACGTTTCAATGAAAGACTTTTTACTACAGTATTATATGCAGCGTCGCTTTAACAATATGCCGCCGGAGGTATTTGCCAAATATGAAGATTATCTGAAAGGAAACGACGGCAAGGGCGACTTTCGCGGCAACATGAAAGAGTGGCGTGACAAATTAATGCACGAGCAGCCCGCCGGCAGCGGCAAGTATGTCCAAAATGATTTGCCGGATCCCAATGGTACAGATTTTCATCTGACAGACGACGAATGGAAAAAGCTCTACAAGGCGTTTCGCGACGCATTCCGTTCCATGTCGGCGTCGCGCGATGATTTCAAGGAAAACAAAGACGCAATCGCATTTCTGGACGAATATTTCGGCGGTGCGGCAACGCACATGTTTTCCAACGCCGTGGCCGATGACGCCATAGAGCCTTTGCTGGCCAACCTGGCCCAGATATTAAGCGCCAATCCTGATTTGGAATATTTGCTGGGCGGCTATCTGGGCGACATGTCTTATTCGGATTTCGTTTCCGGCGTCAAGAACAAAAAATATAACAAAGACACCAAGTTCCAGGGCGTATTAAAAAATGTCGTCGGCTATCTGCATTATATGAAGCAGCAGCAGGCAAACGGATACGGCGCCGAAGAGTTTCAGCAGTTTGCGCCCGAATTTGCCAGCCTGGACTTAAAAGCCATAAAAGACGGGTTCGAGGACAAGGTTCCGGACGCAAAGTTAAACGCGTTCAAGCGCGATTATGGAAACCTGTTGAACTCTGTTGAAAAGAAGAAAATCAACGAGGTTTTCAAGAACCACGACGGCGGCAAGATTACCGGCCAGATAGAGGCGGCCAAATCAAAGGTCGCATATGACGACAAGGAAAGCAAGGATTACGTCCCGCCAAAACGTGACGATGAATTGACCCCGCTGCAACAGATGCGGCGCTGGGCCGGAAATACGTGGGACGATGTTCTGGGTAAATATTTCAGCGCCCACGGCAACCGTGTGTATTTTTCGCCGTCCGCGCGCTTGATTGTTCAGGCGATTGACAGCGCGAAAATAAAGCCGACCGACGGTATTGATAAAGTTTTGTCCAGTGCGGGCGATATTAAAAAGGGGCTGCAATACAAATCGCCGACCGCGACCGAGCATTTTGACTGGTTTACAAAAGCCCTGACGGAATTAAAGGCGACGATGCCAAAGGCGTTTGAGGGCGCCCTGAAAAACGGTTCGCAGCTAAAGGCGATTGTGGCCGAGATGATAACCATGGCCGTCCGTGACGGCAAGGTGGAGCATGCCAAGACCGCATTGGAGGTTTTGTCTGTCATCAAATACGGATACACCACAAGCAAGATTATGGACGCCATGCGCCAGGAAGAACTGAAAATCTTTTCCGACGGCGGCCTGTCATGGAACAAGAACCAGGGAATGCAGTTCGTCACGACCGCATTGGATAAAAGCATCAAGGCGGCCTTTATCGGTGTCGGATACGGAATAACAATGGTCGGCAATGCGTGGCGTTTAAACGGCAGCAAGTTTAACGGCCGGCGCGGTCGCCTGAAAGAAGACCAGGAAAGATGGGCCGCGCAGAATGCCGCGGACAAGGCGGCGGCCACTGCGCGTCGTAATTCGGAAAACGCCGCCGATATCACCGCACGCCAGCCGTTTGAAAGCGAACTAACCCGCTTAAACCGTGCCGGCATTAACGACGGCACACTGGCCGCCAAACAGGCAGAGGTTGACCGCCGCACCCAGCGTGCCGAGGTTCGCCGCCAGCGCCTGGAGCGCCGCAAGGCCAGCCCGCGATATGTAAACGCCGCGGAAAAGGTGACAAAGGTTGACTCCTTAAATGACGAATTGGAACAACTGGCGTCAGAGTTGCTGGGGCTCCGTGGCGAAATGACGGCGCTGCAGAATGATATTGCCGCGTTGGATACGCGCCTAAACGACCCGGCGACATATGCCGGCATGCCCGCGCCGGCGGCAAACGCCCTGGCGGCCAGTATTGCCCAGGAAAAGCGCGCCAAGGAAAATGAGCTGGCAACCAAAACGACGACCGTTACCAATAAAATGAATGAAGCGGCCGCCAAGAGCGCCGAATACCAAACGGAAACAGGCCAGGCCTGGCGCACGGGAATTGCTGCAACGCCCACCGGGCATGGCGCCGGATATGCGTCCGCAAAATCCGTTGTCGATGCCGTCGCACGTCAAGAGGCTTTAAACCAGCGCTATGAAGACACTACGTCGCGTCAAAAGGAAAAAATAGAGCAGTTCAAAGAGGCGAAAAGCGCCTTGGACGAAATAAACGGTCGAATTGACAAGCGTAATCAGGAAATCGACCAGTGGGACGACAAGCATAAAGACCAGTACATGGAATTGATGGCGTATTGGGATATGCTGGAAAGTGGCCGCGACAGTCATACGGGTTCCATGTACAAATGGGGCCTGTTGCGCAGTAACAAGTACAGCCAGAAACAGTTTGACAAGAAAAAGGGCAATATAATCAGCTCTAATCTGAGCGGATATCAATATGCCGCTTGATTTTTCGGCCGATTTGTGATATAATCATAACAACATGGCACTGCGTTTCGCGGTGCTTTTTTTCTCCAATTTTTTAATTAAAAGGATTTTAAATGGCACGAGTTTTACAAATTCGTCGCGGCACTGCCGCACAGAACAATAATTTTACGGGACTGGCGGGCGAACTGTCGTTTGATACGGACGCCAAAACACTGCGCGTACATGACGGTGTATGTCTGGGCGGATATGCGCTGGCCCGCGCCGACCAGATTCCGGACCCGAACGCATCGTTTGATATAAATTCCGTACCGGACGATTTCTGGACGGCCAAGATTGCGCAGTTTGCGCCCGCGCCGTTCACCGTTATAACCAGCCGCGCCGTCCCCATGCGTGCGACAACGGCGATTGAGTACATATTTAACACCGATTTAACGCCTTTTCTGGTAAACACCGTTTTGGTCTGTGCCGCGGCGGATGCCGGATATTCCGTCGGCGAGGAGGTCTCCGCATTCGGCATCGGCGCATACACCGCCACGGCGCCGAACGTTTTCCGGGATGAATCCGGGGTACATGTCCGCATGTTTGTCGGGAACCAGAACGCATGGGTGTGCCACCGTAACACTGGCGCCGTTACCACGACGACGGCCGGCGCATGGAATCTTTTGTTCCGACTTTACTGTTGAAAATCCTTGCCGCATTTGCTAGCCTGATTGGGCATCAGTTAATGAAAGGATAAATTATGTACATACTTGCGCTGAATTGTGGTTCTTCGACATTAAAGTTTCAGGTCTTCGACACACAAACATACCTGCCGGTATTTAAGGGCAACGCCGAAAAGATAGGCGAGCAGGGGTCTTTTGTCACATTCAAGTCCGACGCAAATCGCGGCAAAAAAGAAATTGCAATGCAAAACCATTCCGATGCGTTGACGGCGGTTATCGATTTGCTGAAAGAAAACGGCATCCCGTTGTCTGAAATCGGCGGTGTGGGCCACCGCGTTGTTCATGGCGGGGACAAGTTTGCCTGCTCGGTCGAGGCAACGGACGAGGTTATAAAAACAATTCGCGAGCTAAGTTCCCTGGCGCCGCTGCATAACCCGGCGAATTTAATCGGCATTGTTGCCGCGCGCGAAGTGCTGCCGAACGCCAAACAGGTCGCCGTATTCGACACCGCCTTCCATCAGACGCTGCCGGATTACAATTACCGTTATGCCGTGCCGGGCGCATGGTATCGCGAACTGGGCGTGCGCAAGTACGGATTCCACGGCACGTCGCATCTGTATGTGGCAAAGCGTGCGGCGGCGTTGCTGGGCATGCCGGAGGGTCGATGCAACATTATATCAATGCATATGGGTTCCGGCGCGTCGGCATGTGCGATTAAACACGGATACAGCATTGACACGTCGCTGGGTATGACACCGCTGGCGGGGCTGGTTATGGGAACGCGCTGCGGCGACCTGGATCCGTCGATTCCGTTTTATGTAAAAGAGCAGCTGGGCCTGTCCGATAAGTTGATTATGGAGGCGCTGAACAAACAGTCCGGTATTTTGGGTATAACCGAATGCTATGCGGACCGTCGCGATGTTCTGGAACATTTCCACGAGGATGACAAGTGCCGCCTGGCCATGGATATGGAGGCGTCTCGTGCCAAAAAGTTCATCGGCTCGTACATGGCCGCGATTGAAGAGCCGACGCATGCAATCGTCTTTACGGCGGGCGTTGGCGAAAACAATGCGGAAATTCGCGCGAAAATCTGCGAGAATATGGAACACTTGGGCGTAAAACTGGACCCCGCCAAGAACGAGGCCGCCAAGGCGTTCATGGGCGCCGGTGAAATGGAAATCAGTGCCCCTGATTCGCGTGTAAAGGTATTTATGATACCGACAAACGAAGAGCTGGTTCTGGTCGAAGACACCGTTGCAATCATGAACGGTACGTATAATCCGGACCACGTAAAAATGGATTATTCGTTTGCGAAATAAAAAAGGCCCCTTTGGGGCTTTTTTTATTGTGTATAAATACGGCAATCTGTTCGAGTAATATGACGTAAATCCTAACTAAGAACCTTTTCCCAAATGAAGTATTCGCATTGAAACCGGATATTAAACAGGTTATAATTCGTCTGTCTTTAATCTTAAGACATCACAAACCTTGAAAGGAGAAAAAACAGATGAGAGGATTGACAAACTATATTTTGAAACCGCTGACGTTTATCGGCGCTTTGAACTGGGGGCTGGTCGGCTTGTTCGGTTTCAATTTCGTGACGTTTTTGTTCGGACCGGCAACCGTCGCCAGCAGCATTGTGTACTGCATAATTGGTATTGCGGCGCTGCTGTGGCTGATTGTCATGTTTGTTGACAAACCAATCCGCGGTGAACGCTAAACACCGTAAAACTATTCATGTCAATTTGGCGCCCCTGTTACGGGGCGCGTTTTTTTTATAAATAAAAATCCTCTTTTCAATTATGGCCGCGCGCGCTATATTTCCATGCATGGAACATTTTGTTGACGCGCATTGCCATTTTAATCGGGACGCCTTTGCAGATTACGCGGGGGCGGGGCGGTTTATATGCAATGCCGTGACTATGGACGATTGGGAACCGCTGGCGGCGGTGGCGCGGGCGGATGCGCGTATATCGGTGGCGCTGGGCGTGCACCCGTGGCATGTCGCGGGATTGCACGCCGGATGGACGGACGCGCTGCGCCGAATGCTGGGCGAAAATCCGCATGCCGCGGTCGGGGAAATAGGGCTGGACGCAACGCGCGATAACCCGGATGCGCAGTGCAACGCATTTACCGCGCAATATTTGATTGCAGCCGACATGGGCCGCGCGGTGCATATTCATTGCGTTCGCGCGTGGGATAAAATGCTGCATTTGTTAAAGACACTGCCGCGCCCGCCCGTGATTGTGGCGCATCGCTTTTCCGGAAATACAGACATACTGCGCGCGCTATGCGCAATGTCTGATAATATTTATTTTTCATATCGCGATGTTTCCGTGCCGCGTACGCGCGATGCGGTTGCCGAAACGCCCGTGCATCGAATATTGGTCGAAACAGACGGCTTTGCCCCGGCACCGGCCGCAATTGCGCACACGATATCCGACATTGCACAAATTCGTGGCATGTCCGCCGCGGATATGGCAGATATAATATATGACAATTCATTACGGGTGATAAACAATGGACAGATTGCATAGAACCAGAATGTTGCTGGGGGAAAACGGGGTGGCGCGCCTGCGCGACGCGACGGTGATGGTCGTTGGTGTCGGCGCGGTCGGCTCTTTCGCGGTAGAGGCCCTGGCGCGCAGTGGAGTCGGCCATTTGATTTTAATTGATGCCGACACGGTCGAAGAATCAAATATAAATCGCCAGTTGTTCGCGCTGGATTCGACCGTCGGCCGGGCAAAGGTTGACGTTGCCGCCGCGCGTATCCACGATATAAATCCGGCGACACGGGTTGACGCCCTGCGCATGTTCTTTGATGCGGACACAAAATTTGAATGCCGACCGGATTATATAATAGACGCAATCGACACCGTCGGGTCCAAGGTGGCCTTGGCCCGCTGGGCCCAGGATATCGGCGCACCGTTTATCGCCAGCATGGGCGCCGCGCGCAAGACGGACATATCCCATATACGTGTCGCGCCGTTGTCAAAGACATCGGTTTGCCCATTGGCCGCGCGAATGCGGCGCCTGGTACGTGACGCGGGCCTGCATGATTTTGATGTCGTATATTCGACCGAGGCCGCCGCCCCATGCACCGCGGCCGGACGTGCCTTCGGCTCATTGATAACCGTGACCGGGGCGTTCGGATTAACACTTGCCAATCATGTGATAAAGAACTTAATAGATTCATAATGCGGGCCCCGTCGGCATATGGTATAATTATTACAATGATTCCGGGAATTATGGCATTTTCTTTATTGGCGGCCCCGCTGGCCGCGCCCGCGGATGTTCCGGCCGCGTCGCCCGTATATGCCGGTGTGGCACTGGCGGATGCGGCCGCGTCGCCCGATTTGACGCCTGTCGCGGATGCGGTCGACCCAACGCCGACCCAGACGCCGCTGGTATCAATAAACACCGATATCTTGGACATGAGCTGGACCGGCGCCATGGAGCTGTCCGACCCGACTCTGCGCCCTGGTGGCATTGTACTGCCGTTTTTAGAGGCGTACCCAATTGATAATCTTGAGGTAAAACTGCGCCTGTTAAACGTAAAGTTTTAAATCCGGGGATGCCCCGGATTTATTAGTTTGTGTAATAACATGCGGATGTGAACGTATATGTCCCGCTGCCGTCAGTCATGGTCGTGTTCGCGGGGATATAGCATGCCGTTATCGTGGTGCTGCCCGCCGCCGAAGTACCGTATACTCCGCCCGACGACGGACAGCGCGTGCAACCCGACGTTCCGTTTGTGCTGCTGCCATAATAGCCTGCGGCGCACCGATATGCGGTTGTGGCGTTGCACGTATTGCAGTTGCATGTGCGTGTCGTCTTCTTTTCGTATCCGGTGCCGGCCGCGGACCACGCGGTATCGCTGGCGCAGTTGCTGCAACCGTTACAGTTTTCCTGACATGTGTAAAAAGTCCCTTCATTTGAACAGCCGAGCAACTTGCCCGTTGTTTTCTGTATTCGGGTATATCCTGTCGGACAGTTCATGCAGGAATAGACCTTGTTGTTGCCATAACATGTTGACGTTTTGTTAGAGCAGTTGGCGGTCAAATCCATTTCTTCATAATTTGAGATAGGCTCGCACATTGACGCCTGGCAGGCCAAGGTTGCGGCATATGCGCCGCCGGTTGCAACGCTAAGCATTCCTGCGGCGGCGGCCAGTATTTTTATCATATTTCGTTCTCCTGTTGTTTTTGTAAACAAAAAACCACCGGAAATTCAGGTGGCAGGAGGTTCGAAACTATCGTAAAGAATAGCAGTGTGCTTTCAATATATGACACACTCCTCCTGCCCCAACAGACAGGAGACGTTTATCGTCCGCATGACGCTTTACGAGAGGTTTCGACGCCTCAACATCGGAAATCCCGATGTCACAGCGATTATGTCACAGATTCTAAAATTTTACCAGCGATTTATTGATTGGCAACGGGACTGTGCGCTATCATATTGATTTTCATAGGTAAAATGATATAATTACACATGTTGGCGGGTGTTCCGCCGATGGGGTGTCAGAACCTCTGCGTATGCGTTGTAATGGGCGTCTGTGGTGCGTTTTTTGCGCCATGGGTTTGGGTGTTGCAACGAAAAACAAACTCCTGGTTTAGGTCAGGAGGGCTGCGAATATATTGAATAAGCACACAATTCATACGATTGTTCTGAACCTCCTGACCACTCAAATTTTGGGTGGTTTTTCATTTTGAAAAACAAACAGGAGTATTAAGAAATGAAAACAAAATATTTATTGGGTGCATCGGTCGTTGCCGGTGTGGTGTTGGGCGTGCCTATGGCCGCGCATTCGGTCATTGCCACGTGTCAGACATATTCGGCGACCGATTATACGAAATGTCGCGCACTTTCTGGTGGAACAGCCTGCGCCAAGACAGCAGAACTGCATTATGGTGATTCATCACAGTGTTTTAATGTCAACAGCTGTGACACATGCCCCGATGGTTTAAAAAGGGTGCCAAAAAAACAGACGGTGTCATGCGGCCCCATTGTGTATTACAGTTGCCAGACTGAATGTGATTGCGCCACCACGGCGTGGTCGGCAGACGGTCGTGACGGGGTGCAAAAGCGTACTTATTGTGATGAACTGACATGCGAATCCAGTCTGCAATTTCAATGTGCGCCCGGTTGGTATGGTTTGGCAACATTGGCAAAAAATAATTGTGCCCAATGCCCGTCATTGGGCGGTGTGGCCGGCCAAAGCCCGGCGGGCAGTGGATTTATATCCAAATGTTTTATCCCGGCCGGCACCGCTTTTTCAGATGATAGTGGTACCGGTGTTTTCGCAAATGACTGTAATTATACCGATGACGGCGGTATTTTAGGTCCGTCAATCGGGCTTTGATTGATTTGCATTCTGGCCAATGGCGCGTTCGAATTCCGCTTCATCCCAAATGATGATGCCTAATTCTTCGGCTTTGGCCAGTTTGCTGCCGGCCTCGGCCCCGGCCAGAACAATGTCGGTTTTTGCGGAAACGCTGCCTTGTACTTTGGCGCCCATTCGTTCCAGAATTTCTTTGGCCTCGTCCCGTGTGTATTTGGCCAAAGTGCCCGTCAGAACGATTTTCTTGCCCGCCAGCGGCCCGTCCGCCGGCGCCGACGCAACCGCCGCATCGCGTACGCGGACCTGGGCCAATAACGCGTCCAGTACGTCCGAATTATGCGTATCCGCAAAGAACGATGATATTTCGTCGGCCATAACGTCGCCGATTCCGTCGATTTGTTTCAATTTCCATACCGGCGCGCCACGCACGGCATCCAGTGCCCCAAATGCGCTTGCCAGTATTTTTGCCGTTGCTTGGCCCACCTCCGGAATGCCGATTGCGTATATAAACCGATGCAGTTCGATATCGCGCGCCCGCTCAATCGACGTATTCAGATTTGACACGGATTTGTCACCAAACCCGTCCAGCTTTTTTATATCGTCCCCGTGCCGCGCAATCAGTGTAAATATGTCTGCCGGCGTTTCAATCCATCCGCGCTGGGTAAACTGTTCCAGCTGGCGCGTCCCCAGGCCCTCTATGTCAAACCCTTTGCGCGAAACAAAATGCTCCAGCTCGCCAATTCTTTGCGCCGGACAGCCCAATGTGTTTATGCACCGGCGTGCAACCTGGCCGGCCTCTTGCACGACCGCGCCGCCGCATACCGGACAAACGGTCGGAAATTCAAATTCCGCCCCGCCGGCGGATTCCGCAACGCCGACAATCTGGGGGATTACGTCGCCCGCGCGCTGAACCGTCACGCGGTCGCCAACCCGCACCCCCAGACGTTCTATTTCGTCCGCATTGTGCAACGTTGCGCGCGACACCACCACGCCGCCGATATTTATCGGCTCCAGCTCCGCCACCGGGGTTAAAACGCCTGTGCGGCCAACCTGAACCGTTATCGCGTTCAGTGCCGTAATCGCCCGCGCCGCCGGGAATTTATACGCAACCTCCCACCGGGGGCTGTTGGCGCGCGACCCCATGCGCTCCTGTAAATCCACATTGTTTACTTTCAATACCAATCCGTCTATATCAAACGGAATGTCGGCGCGCATCATCATAATATCATTATATACTGCCTGAATTTCAGCCATGTCATGCGCGGTATGCGCCCAGCGGCGGGTTGTTTTGAACCCCCATAATTCCAGACGGTCGAAAAATTCACTCTGCGTCGCCCAGTTGCGCGATGACAGTTCGCCGTACGTATACCCGAATGCCGACAGGCGCCGCGTGGCCGTAACCTCCGGATTTAATTGGCGCAGGGACCCTGCGGCCGCGTTTCGTGGATTGGCGAATACTTTCTCGCCGCGTTCGGCGGCGGCCTCGTTCAATGCGATAAAGTCGGCGCGCATCATGTAAACCTCGCCGCGAACCTCAATAACCTCCGGGAAATCCCCGGCCAGTTTCTGCGGAATATCCGCAATCGTACGCAGGTTTTCCGTTATATCCTCGCCGATGGTCCCGCTGCCGCGCGTTAGCCCCCGTACAAACACCCCGTTTTCATAGCGCGCGGAATAAGACACCCCGTCGACTTTCAGTTCTATAAATAAATCCTTATCGGCCAGTTTTTCAAACCAGTCGGCCACTTCTTTTTCATCAAATACGTCTGAAATGGACAGCATGGGAACGCTGTGCGGGTGCGACTTGAATTTGTCCGCCACCGCCGCCCCGACGTGCGTTGACGCGCCCATCGCGGCCAGCTCCGGGTATTCGGCCTCTATCTCCAGCGCGCGCCGCTTTGCCGCGTCGTACGTCGCGTCGTCAACAACCGGTGCGTCGTTTTGATGGTACGCAATGTCCCATTCGTTTAATTTTTTCAATAATTCCGCGTGTTCGCCGCGCACGAATAAATCAGGTATTTTAGACATGCCCAAATTATAGAAAAATCAGGCCCGCCTGCGCAATGGGAAAAAGAATCAGAAATAAAAAATCCCGCCTTTCGGCGGGTGTCTTTATTTTTCTTCCAGACCTTTCAGCAAAACGTCTTTCAGTTCGTTCGGCATCATTCCGGTTGTGGAATAACCGCAGTCCACGTGATGAACCTCGCCGGTCACCGCCGATGACAGGTTGCTAAACAGATAAACGGCCGCACCCGATACGTCGTCCAGTGTCATATTGCGGCGCAATGGTGTCTGTTCCGCATTCAGGCGCAGCATCGCCTTGAACCCGCCGACGCCACTGGATGCCAGTGTCATAATCGGACCGGCGCTGATTGCATTGACGCGGATTTTGTCGCGGCCCAGGTCGGATGCCAGATAACGAACACTGCTGTCCAGGGCGGATTTTGCCACACCCATGACGTTATAGTTCGGAACGGACTTTTCGCCGCCGAAATAGGTCAGGGCGACAATGCTGCCGCCGTCTTTCATCAGTTTTGATGCGCGACGCGTCAAATCAACCAACGAATACACGGAAATATCCATGGTGTTTTTAAAGTTTGCGCGTGTTGTGTCGGCATAGCGGCCGGTCAGCTCGTTTTTATCAGAAAACGCGATCGCATGCAGAACGCCGTCCAAATGTCCCCATTCTTTTTCGATTGCGGCAAACAGGGCGTCCATTTGCTCGTCATTTTGTACATTGCATTCCTGAACGAATTTCGCCCCGATGGATTCGGCCAGCGGGCGCACGCGTTTTTCCAAATTCGGCATCGCATACGGCATGGCGATTTCTGCCCCTTCGTCATGGGCGCGCTTTGCGATTGCCCAGGCCATAGACCAATCGTTGGCCACGCCTGTAATCAGAATCTTTTTCCCTTTCAATAACATTTTTTCAATCCTTTTTCGTGATATTGGACGCTAAAAATATAACACCAAATATACATAAATGCAATAAATGAAAAAAAGACTTGAAATAGAGGAAAAAAGGTTATAAGATATGCGGGCAATTCGGGCATAGTTCAGTCGGTAGAACAACGGACTGTTAATCCGTATGTCGCTGGTTCGAGTCCAGCTGCCCGAGCCAAGTTTTACAAGCCGTCCCACCGGGGCGGTTTTTTGTTGGGCTTCCAATACCCGCACGCGGTTCGATAATTTCTGAATTAAAATGGCAAAATTTTGACCGTTATCGAACAGTTCAAATAAAAAGGGTTGGATTTCCAACCTTTTTTACACATTCGAGTCCAACCACCCTGATTTTTATTGTTTTGTATATCAATTACGATTATAATCCTTGCAAAGGACTAGTATGAAAAAACTATTGTTTTGTTTCAGTGTGTTATTGCAGGCAGCTTGCACGAATACTACGCCAAAGGCCGGCTTTGATGTCGAACCTATAAAAACTAATGAATATTTAGGCGCAGGATACGAACATCTAGACGGAAAATTGTTTCGCATATTTTGCGGTGGCAATGGATATGCTAGCTATAGTTTTGTAAAAGATAGCTGTATGTATAACACTGCCGCGTTTAGCCATTTTATGGGCTATGATTATTTTTATATGGTTTCAAAAGATGGCGATACAAGCAAAACTCAAACAGGATACGTTTCCAATGGGGTATACGTTCCATATGAGATAACCAAACATAGTCAATACTATACAATTTTATTGCTTGAAAAGAACGAAATAGGTAAATTTAATAATTATTATAAAGTATCGGATTACTACACGCCAAGTGAAGAAGGAGAAGGTACAAATGAATAATACTATTTGGCATTTGAATACGGACAGACCTCAAAAAGGAGCCGAGATTTTGTGTGTTGGTCATAACGAAAATGGCGACTTTATCATTTATGGAAAGACACAGCATTACCAAGATACATTCTGCATCGTCGATAATATTGAAGTTGAATACGCAAGCGATATAGACAAGTGGTGTTATATAAAAGATTTGTTGGCATTGTTGCAGAAAACCGATAGCTATAAATAATTTTTTAGTTCTCTAAATTCTGTCGGATATTCCACTCGATAACTGCAATCTGAGCCGAGCCAAGATTTACACACCGTCCCACTGGGGCGGTTTTTTGTTAGTTTCTCGACATCTGCGCACGGTTCGATAATTTCCAAACAAAAAACACAAATAAAAAAACAAGGAATCCAACTACTGATAAAAATATTTACTTTTAATGAATAACGGGCTAACATGTTAAAAATAAAAAAAGGATTATCAACATGATACGTATTGACCCAACGAAAAGCAGTCTGCGTCAAAAGGCAGATGCCGCCAAGTTAGGCAGATGCAAATATCTGATAGCCGTTCTGGAAGAGCCCAGTGACCCCAAAAATATTGGAACCGTGATACGCAATGTCAATGCGTTGGGTGTAGAAAAGCTTTATATAGTAGATAGCAAAAGGGTTATTCCAACATCATGGGAATCTATGCGCGGTAATAAAACATTATTAAAGACATCTGTGTCGGGGGTTAAATGGAGTTTTGTTAAAAAGTTTAAAACAACAGAGGAATGTTTAGACCATCTTGAAAAAAATGGATATACATCTGTTGTAACATCGCCGCATATAAAGGGCAAGACCAATGTGATATTGCAAGATGGTGATTTTACACAAGATAAATTAGCAGTTTGGTTTGGAAACGAAGCGAGGGGCATCAGCAATTTGGCGGTTGAAAGAAGTGCTGCATGTATTCAAATAGAAATGTATGGTATCATAGAAAGCCTTAACCTAGCCACATCAACCGGTATTGTTTTATATGAAATAACCAAACAAAGACGCGAATATCAAAAAAATAACAAGCGCGCCCGCAAAACTAATCCACCAATAAAGAAATCGTGATAACAGTTTTTTTGCAGCAGAGTTGTCGGGCTAATTTTGCAAAATCATCTGGAGACCCCATTTGATAACCGCAAGCTGGACAAGCCAAGAATTTCGGGGCTTCTACGTGAAGCCCCGTTTTTATTTTTGCCACCATGGGGCACGTATGGGGCAATTTGTTTAACAAATGATAATCGGGTTTAGCAATTAAAAGCCCGAAAGGCTCTGAAGTTCGGTGCTTTTACATATGTTTATTCGCGCATTGCCCATATATTCCCTTAAAACGGCACAAAGATATTGTAATAAAAGAATTTTTTGAATATAATCTCATTTGTCAGATTTATAAAAATTAGGATAAAATCATGTCTATCACACAAGAAAATGGGAAAATAGGCGAGCAGGAGGTTGTTGATTTGGTCTTGTGCCCAAATTGCAAAAAGAAACTGATGTTATTGCCTCCCAATTATCCTTTGTGTGATATACAGTGCACGGGCTGTCAATTTAGAGCGCAGATAAAAACAGCAAATAGCAAACCGTCGGCGACCGTTCGTGGGGCCGGATGGGACATAATGGAAAAGGTTTTAAAGGCGGGAATACTGCCGCCGTTGCTCATATTGAACTTTAAATGGAGAGAAAAGGGCTGCCAATTTCAGGAAATCAGATTTTATCCGTTTGTTCCAAAGTCTCATTTAAGTAAATACACTTTATCGCCGCATGCCAGAAGAGCAAATTATAGAATGTTCAATTATGTAAACATGGATAAATTGCCCTATATGGTACTGTATAAAAACCGAACTGAAATAGCGTAACTGTAGCATAGGCAACACACTACACATGCTTATAGCCATGGTGTATGCTATGCGCTCGTTGAGCATGAATCTTTTTGAAACGATGTCAAAATACCTAGATATACTAGAAAACTCTATTCAATAATCACAAGCTGGGGCTAGTCAAAGATTCTACCGTAAAATCAAGTGACTTTGCAAGCTGTGATTTGGGCAGAGCTAATATATGCCTTATATACGTGTGGCATGTGCACTGTAGCACGTATATGTAGTTATTGATTTAAATGAATTATATAAAGAGTCTATCACTGTAGGGCAGGGCGTTTATATAGTCCTCCATAAATTGCCAATCGGGTATAAACCCATCTCTGTTGTATTTGTGTGTCTTGTCAACAATTGGCATTCCTGCCTTATTGCGTTGAATTGGGAGTTTTAATAATGTCTTTTTTATATTATCAATTTTATACGCACGTCCATATGAATATTTTAACTTTTCTTTGTTAAACAAGCTGATCATAAATAAACCTCGCAGTTTATTTAGCCATTTTGCTCGTAAAATAACCATGTGGTCGCCAGTAATAAAGTCGCCGTTGTGGTAAAAACATGTGGCAGTTGTATCTCCAATTGTAATAGCATTACCTGTTTCAATACTAAACTCATCTGTAACGGCAGCTGTATATTTACAGCCGTTATTTAAATCAGTACGAGTGATATAAGGAATTGCAATTGTTCCTACTGTTTCCTCTATGTCTTCGTCTGTATATGCTGTTCCTTTGTATATTTCATCAAATAAATCGCCGACATAAAATTCTGCCCATTCAGAAATATTAAGTTCTAGCGTCTTATTATGACCGCGTTTGGTGGTTAAGGGTTTATGATGTAATGATTGAATATATGACTCCATAAAACGCCAATCAGGAATATATCCGTGTTGTGAATATTTATAGGTTGTATCAATTACTGGAGAGCCATCATAATTTGATTGAACCGGAAGTTTTATAACAATGTTTTTTGATTTTTCTATATCATGCAATTTTCTTCCGTATGACCATTTATAACGCTCTTTATTAATAATAGAACAAATAAACATTGCTATTTGCATATTTAATTCAAATCTTGGGGTGCAAATAGTTTCATCATGACTGCTGGTAAATGTTGATGATTGAAAGTACGCATGACATACAGAACCATTATTGGTAATAGTTATGCAGTTTCCTGCAAATATTTTCCCTTCTAATGTGTTATCTGTTTCACCTGTTCTGTTGCTGGACATAATGCTTTTGATTGCACAGTAATCTGTAACACCGTTGTTTTCAGCTGTTGCGCCTAAAAATGGTACAGAGGTAGATGTACGTTTGGTTTCAATGGTTTCCGGTTTGTTATTAAAGAAACCGTTTCTCATATCAAACAGTGATGAAAGCATAAATTCTTGCCAGTTCTCCGTATTAAGCTTCATAAATCTCACCTTTTTTAATCAAATAAGAGAGATAGTTATTCAGTGTTTGCTGAAAATCGCTTTCTGTAAGTTTGGTGTAATCGGTTTTCATATATGCTTCACAAAGCCATTCATCATCGCCTGTGACAGCTTGAACGGCAGATTTACCGTCCGCCACGCTTTTATTTTCAAAAGCATACAGCCATTCATCCTCGATAATTTTCCATTTTGAGGTGCCGTCCGGATTAAACTGTTCAACTCGTCCAAGGTTCTTTTTCTTAATGAAGCCATCTTCTTTACAATATCCAAAGAATGTTGCGCGTGCTGTTCCGTCTGGCTTAACATGGGGCTGGCCTAATGTAAATAACATACAGCATGCATTAACAGATGAGCCAGGATAAAACATGTCGGCAGGAAGTGAAAATACTGCGTCCAACGTATTATCTTGTAGCAGTGCTATTTTCTCATCATTAATGATGCTGCTTGTTCCAATTGCGCACTGAAGCGGTAACAATACAGCCAATTTAACGAATTTTCGTGGTTTACAATCCTTTACTCTTTGTTCATTCATACTCTTGATTATATCAGAAAGGTAGTGAATAAAAACTAAACCCTTGGTTGGATCCTCTTTCCCATCTTTTGCCTTGCCCCACTTGGTTTTATATTTTTCGGGAATGCTTTTAGGTTTGGCGTTATATGGCGGATTCATCAATATAATATCGGGATCGGCTTTCTTTATAAATGATTCGCTATCAAAACAACTAGCAAATTCTATATTAGAATTTCCATCCCCGTGAATTAGCATATTGGTTGTAGAAAGTCCATATGCCTTCTCTTCTACTTCGATCCCGTAAATATTTTCAAGTCGAACTTTTTGCATCATTTGCTCAGACTCTTTGTCCGTTCTTCCCTTGCGGGCATCGGCAAGCTCTTTAACCAGTGCTTGAACTAAAAAAGAACCGCTGCCACAAGTCGCGTCCAAGACTTTTTTGTGACAATCTACTTCTGTCAACCTGCACATAAAATCAGTAATATGATCAGGGGTAAATGCTTGATTTTTATCTGCTTTGCCGGTATATTTATTGAAAGCAATAAAAAACAAATTAAGTATATCTTGGCCTTCGGAACTCTCTGTATCAATATAGCGATATATATCTGTCAAGATCGTATCAAATATTTCTTCCCATTCTTTTTTTGTTAATTTTTTTACTTTTTGATCTCCCAGAACATTTTTTTGAAGCAACTCTATTTTCTTTGCTTTATTGGCTGAACCATCAAGTAAATCACTTAAAGTAGTTTCAATTTCAGCACGAATAGATTTTTCACTAGTCATAGAGTTTAGATAATTATTCATGCGAGAAACGGCTTCAGTGCTTATATATGTTATCCCCCAATTTTTGATAAGTTTCTTTATGTGTAGCAAAATAGTTCCAACAAACTGACTGCGTAATTTCTCATCAATATCTTTTTTATGAAGCATTTCATTAAGCTTATAAGTATTCTTTAGTACGCGCTCCCTATCATTAGATTTGTTTATGTCAAATAATCTTATATAATGTTCCATTTCATCAAAAATAAGTTCTTCTTTTAAAAAGTGGTCGTCATCCATTACAGAACGCCATACTTTCATTTTTGTATTAGTCGTATTTGCGAGAATACAAATTATTTTCTTTGTTTTATGAACGGCGCGTTCCTCTTCAAGATACTCTTCCAATTGTGCTTCATCTGCTTTTACAAAGTTTTGCTTTGTCTCAACAAGGATTGTTACATCTTCTTTTTGAAAGCGTAAGTCGACTTTAAAGTGTTTATAGGCATGCCCCAACAATTTTTCTAATTTGTGTTTTGAGCCCGCAGCAGCGACATAACTGTATTCGCCGCCTTCAATATTTGATACAAGATATTCTTTTCCGATAATATTGACAATTGCAACCCTGTCCATAGCCTTTTCCTTACTCAATATAAATTACTTGTATTATATCATTTTTTTCATTTTATACAAACAACCATTAAATACATTGCATCAATATTTGGATATTAATATAAGAGGATATTTTATAGCATATTGAAGCGTATTTTGCCCAATTGGCGCTATGTGATGATAACCTAAGCGTTTCAGGATAGCCTTACAGCTACTCAAACAGAGTGGCTATTATACAAAAGGCGCATCGCGCTTTTATTGTAATAGGTAACCAGAAATAGCTTTGAAATAGGCTATGGCATCCGTAGCTTTGGTAATATTAGTTCTTTACACCTATAACTATATTTACCGGATGTGCTTCCAGTTGTCCGTCTCTCCACAATTGCAATGGATTCTGAAGCGGCACAATTTTTGCTTTTTTGCCTACACCAAAAACACAGTACAGCCAATATTTGTCTAAATATTTCCGTGCGCTTGCCCATTGTTTGCCGGACATTTCAAATATATGCCTAGCTGAGGGGGCTTCTGTTGTAGATTTTACCTCAATATGTTTTATCAATTTGCCGTTTTTCTTTACTTCTATATCTCTACCTGTTGAGTTTTCCGTATAAGTATTCAATATCATAATATCGTCTTCTGCAAAATGCTCTATTTCTTTCAAATATCGTCTCACATACTCTTCTCCTTCAGTGCCGATTTTTTGCTTATCAGAGGCAGACAAGTCCTTAGTAATTTTTTGCGATAGTTTTTCGTTGTTATCAATATTCTGTGTTTTAGCAACAGTACCTAAGTTGCCGCGTGTTTCGCTAATAGGCGCCAGGATAGCTGTTGATATTTCCACATTATTAATGTTTATCTCTGGGCTCCACCTACAGTCTTCGGTTTTTTCTTGATATCCTGAAATATCAGAAAGATTAAAGTTGCCGATGTTGGCTCTATAATTTTCTAGTGCATTTTCAATAAATTGTGCTTCGGCCTCATCTTTGGTGATAAAGCATTTTTGCCCGGTGCTTTCTATCATTTTAATAGCCTCATCACACACATTGTTGCTGAACATATAACTAGGTAACTCTGATAAAAAAGCAACGGATTCGTCCAAGTTACGTACTGAAATGTTTTTAGGGATGGCTAATGTGCCGTCATTGGTCAAAACCCAAGCGACAGATTGTAACTTATTGTAAATTTCTGTATAGTGAACAGATTCTTTTGCTGTGTAATAAAAAAATGAGTATTTGGCGGATTTAAAGATATCTATGCCATCATTATTTTTATATCTTTCATAAATTATATTAGCAACTATGGCTGCATTGTCTTCTGTGATATGCAAGTCCTGAAGGCCATCCAAGTCATAAGTTATAAATTCTTCATTGTGACTGATGTGTCGCTTTATCTGGCTTGGAATTTGGTCGCCTTTTAAGCATTTCTTTATTATCTTTGGCAAAAAATTGATTCCACAGGAACGCCAATCTGTCTCCTGGCATACATCAGATGCAAAAAATCTATTTTGATTGGTAAACCATGTTTTTAATCGTTCTGAATTTATATATACATCGGCAGGCTTCCTGAATAAACCATCTTGACACTTTATAATTGGATAACTCTTTATTCGGCATTTTTCATTTTCTGTTATGTCTGGTGAACGCAAAAAAGACAATATATTTTGTATATCTTGTAAATAAACCATATTTGAAATATTCGTATTATCGTTATACTTTGCTAATATGTCTTTTTCCAATGCGTCAACAGCATTCGGCTTTGTTAAGCCCAGTTTTGTTAAAAAATCACGTGAAATATCATCTTGGACGAAAACATATTTTACTGTTTTATACCCGGAATCTGACTTTCCTGTAGGTAAAAAAGCACCTTGGTTTGGCGTGACAAGAGCGTTATTTTCTAGTCTTATAATTGGTTTGTTTCGAACAAGGCCTTCTTCCTTTGAAATGCGAGAATCGCGCCACAATGCCGGCTGTTCAATTAAAAATGCGTAAAGTTTTTTTAACCAGTCGTCTGATTTCACGGATAAAAATTCTTCCGATAAATAAGTTCTGCAAAACTGCTCGGGTGTAATGGTCGGCATTCCAAGTTCATCGGATAAATATTCGTGTAAATCTTTATTTTTATTTTGATGTGTAATATCCGTGGTTAGCCATTTTTTATGATTTGGGGTAAAAAAATTTAATAATTCGCTGGCTCTGGCATAGACAACTTCATCCGCCTTAGCATAAATGTTAGGGATTGTGGTTGGTATAAGTTCATATGTTTTAAACAGATTTTTTACTGTATCATAGATAGGTCTAAAAAACGCCATTTTGTCAGAATTAAAGCGCTTTCTATCTGTTGGTAATGTTTTCATCAGAGAAATATTCATAAGCCCCTTATTTTTTAATTCAGGGACTATTTCTTTCAGCAAATCTTGAACACAGCAGATCAGCTTTTTATTATGCTCTAGTTCTGTTGGAACATTGTCTCTTGCCGGCGTTGTCTGAAAATTTCCGTTTATAATAAAATTTAGTCCAGTTTCTTTTTCTGTTGGAAACAAGACCACCAGATCTGTATTAGTTGCTTGGACAATTTGATTATTCCTTTCGTCGTATTTAAAAGCGATTTCTATAAACTGCCCGTCTTTGCTGTCCCTAGAGAAAACAATCCAATTTTCGAAACAAGAATCATCATCCAAGCAAGTTATTTTTTTAAATCCCTGTTTGGTTAAGTTGTTTTCTTTTAAATACGTGCCGGATTGTTTAGTAAAAATATTTTCATTATCATATATTTTCCAAGATATAGATAGGATGTTTGTAAGAAATAAAATTGTTTTTAGTTCTAATGCTTGAAATTTATACCCCAATTTTTTATAAATATCTTCGCGCTTTTCTTCCTTAAACGGCAATATAAATAAGGTTGTATAATTATCGGCGTATTCTTGGTGTTCTACTGGGGTCGGATAAATAAATCTTGTTATGTTAAAGTCGTATCTGCCGGAATGTATCTCCGGTGTGTCAGTGATAGAATATACGGATTTAAAACCAAGTCCAAATTTGCCAACCGTATTTACATCCGATTCCTTAGTGCTGAATGCTATCTTTGTGATGGCGCGGACATCGGCTTCATTAAAAGTTCTTCCGTTATGCAAAATTTCAAGTCTATCTTTATATAACATAAATGCTATTTCTGAGGCTCCCGCATCTTCCGCATTTTGCAAAATTTCGTAGATAAAATGGCTGTCGTCTGTATATAAATCAGACAATATTTTAAGATGCTTGTCATCGTGACCATAAGAATATGCGTTTTCTTCACATAATGAACTATAAAAATGGGTCATATTGTCTGCCATTTCTTATCCTTTGGTTGAAAGTTGTTATTGCTAATATAGTATCATACAAGATAATTATCAATATTGTCTCGTGTGTTTTAGTGATAGGGATTTATAAAAAATGTATCAATCTCTGTATTGATGTCTTATGTGGTTATATATTCAGTTTTAATGTGGGTGATTTATTGTATTATTTATGGAGTGGGGTTGACAATATAATATTTTGGTGCGATTATTGTGCTGATGACTTTTAGTACAAGGATAATGCCATGATAAATCAGGGCGACAAGTTCACATTTCTGGATTTACAGCAGTCTATGCGCGAAATCTGTGCATATGATGACATACGGAAATATATAGATAACAGACAACCAAATGCTATTGTCTTAGTTGGAGATCGTGGTGTTAATCCAAGCAAATGTAGTCCGGACGAATATGCCGCCGCCTGTATTCTGGGTTATAGAGATATTCCATCCAGTGCGATACATTTGGACCAACAACTGCGTGACAAAGGCTTTAAGACCGCATACAAGTTTTCATATAAATACAGGAATGGCGGGTTAACATCGGAGCAAATAGTTCACGATGCATATTGCCTGGACTGGTTTCAGCAACTTTATCGGACCTCTGCGCCACATAAAAAATATGCCGATAAATACTTTGGTGCAGTGGATAATGCGTTTCGCTTGTCGTATTACTATGCTCAATATTTATGGACCCAAAATTGGCGTGTAGCCGGTAATATCGCAGGGGCTCTGCGTATGCCCAATGAATCACAATGGGCGCAAATTATCAGCGCCATACTGGGAATCGGCTTTCAATTCAATCCTTTGGATGTATATGAATATGCGATAGAGCACACGTCGCCCACAATTACCAAGAAACAGTTTGATGTGCGATACTCAGAACAGCTGGCCTTCAAAAAAGAAATGATGGATAAGTACGGAATTGACACGGGGTGCTTGGTGCTAAGCCCGCAAAGTCGTGACAAATTACATAAAATCGTAACACGCACAGATACGCCATATTATTTACAAGTTATAAGTAATATAATTCTGGGCCATAACCGCTAAACAAGCATTAAGCGGACTTTACTGATCGGATTTCAGTTCCTCAACTCCAATTTGCTTAAGATATTCCCATAGCTCATCATAAAATTTGCATTGTCTGGTATTGTCGTTATCGTTGCCTTTTGGAACAAATATTACCAAGCCCTCGCGGGCGCGGGTTAGCAGCACGCGATACGCATTCTTCAAATATCGGCGCTTGTCCTCTTGGTTGATTGTATGCCATCGTGAGCCGCTTGGCCTATAGTATTGAAATTGTCCATTTTCATATCTATAATCCGCGTCCCATGCAACAACCGCATAATCTATTTCCAGGCCCTGAATATCAAATTCGCTAGCGGTTTCTTCCATAAAATAGGAAGATTTGATGTCATCACGGTTGCCCAAAAACCATTTTTCTGGTTTACATTTGCTTTCAATCCATATTCCATCAGCGCGCAATCTGCGACCATTAGAGCTGGCAATCAATCCATGGCGCAAATTTTTGTTTATTGTTTGATTTCGAACCCACTGCTTGGCTTGATTTAAATCGCGCGACATATATATTGGATAAATTCCAGATAGTTTATTATATTTCTCAGTTGCGGATGTAATATTATTATCTAATAGATTATCAATAAATGCGGCAACATCGCTTGTTCTGTGTGCACGTAAAGATACTGACAAATGTAATTCTTTAATTGTTTCACAGTTCAAGCCACTTGTAAGCTCATCAAATGACTGCTCGCCAATATACTCTTTGGTCGTAATTTCATTTGAAATATATATATTCCAATTAGAGAAAGAGCGCTTTAAAGACTCAAACCATTCTTGTAGGCCTGCTTCGCCGGTGTTAATATCTTGACCGCCACCAATTAAGCATACGATTACAGCCCAATCTTGATGTCTGTTCATGTAATCAATCAGCATTTCCGGCTCGCTCATGGCAAGGAAATGTGTTCGCTTTTGTTCGGACAGTTGATTTAAAATATGGGCCTTCTTGTCAATCATAAAATTAGACAGCATTGATTGTGTCCACGCTCGCTGCGCTTCGTCAAATATAACAACATTATCCACCGGTGGAACATCTGTATCGACCAAAGATGCATCTCTAAAGTGATGTATTATTTGGATGAATGATTTTAGTTTATTTCTAGCCTCTGTAATCTGCGTTCCGTTTAGTTTATGGTCATCTATCGCCAACGCTTCGCGCAATACAGATACCAGTGGCTGATTCCCGGTTAAAAAACAAGAATAATTATTTCCTGTTGTCTTTTGGTTTTCTATTGCAATGTTCAATCCAGCCAGCGTTTTCCCAGCGCCAGGTACGCCTGTGATAAAACAGATTGATTTTTGTTTGTTTTGCTTGGATAATTTTATTATCTTTTGTACTGCATCAGATGTTTTAGTTAGGTTTTCAGCGGCGCTATTTTGAGCAATTTCTGCAACAGAATGATTGCGATATAGTGTTTCTGCTGCCTCTATTATTGTTGGAGTTGGCACATATCGTGAGTTCAGCCATTTGTTCATATCTATTGGTGCGCATAGTACATCAGTTTGAGAATGAATTATGTCTGATAAATCGTTGCCACTTGTTAAAATAACGTCATCCGGCTGAGATTTTTTCTTATGGGCGGCGTCTGCCCCGGTCGCAATTAGTATCGGTACAATTTTGCAATTACGGCTTTCTTCATGATAGTTGGCTAAATCAAATGAATAGGTGCGTACTTGGCGTATAGCGTCATTCTCAAAATTATCCGCACCAGTCTTAAATTCCAATACAAATATTGTATTGTTTATAAGTAGTATATTGTCTATTCGGCCACCAACACGGGGCAGAGTGTATTCAAATATAATACTTCCATGTTTAATATCGCAAAGTGCTTTCTTTAATAATCTTATTTGAACAAGCCAGGCGCTTTTTTGTTTTGATACAGAGTCATATTTATCATTAAGAGATATTTTCCCAAATATTTCCTCTTCACTTTGACGTATAAAATTCGGGATATATTCACTATAAAACGCATTATTCATAGTTTACCCCTTTTTACTAAGAATTGAGAAACCAATAAATCTGCAGGTAATTGCGAATGAGTCAACAAATCAGACAAAGGAACCCATTCCATCAAATCATGAACAGATAAAGAGATGGTACCCTGATAATCTAAAATTTCATATGCGTATAACTCTATGCTTTTGCCATTATCGGTAATATGTGTCGAGACAGTTATTAAATCACCAATAGTTGCATCTATGTTAAGTTCTTCTTTCAGCTCACGATGTAAGCATTGTGGGCCATTTTCACCATCTTCAAATTTGCCGCCTGGATACTCCCACTCCCCAGCCAGAGGCTGACAAGGTCCACGGCGCATTAACAGTACCTGATCTTGATTTCTAAAAATAGCTGCCGTCACTCGCATAGAAAATCTTTTGAATATCATCTATTCGTATTTTGCCAATAAAACGTAATATATGCAAATAAAATTCCTAGGTTGCTTTTTGCGGTTAAATCTCTTAATCTTTGTATAAAATGAATAAAAAGGACCATGGTATAGGGATGGATCCTAAAAAGTATAAGATCTTTATAAAAGGACAAGAAGTCACAACTGATGTAGCCGCCATAGATTATAGTGGTGGAAAGGTTACCATAAAATACAAGAACGGACGATATTATTCGTATAATGCATTTAACGTCCGGATAGAAGAATCTGCCCTTAATGATGAAAAGTCTAACATAAGGTTTGAATATCTTAAAAGTATTGCAGACGTCATTGGCTTGCATGATGATAAAGGGCGAAATATTCTGCTGAAGAATTATGAACGTATGGGGTTCTTGCCGAAAGATGCTGTTTTAGCAGACTTTTTATCTAGAGAAGCGATTGTAACCAAAGACCAAATAACAACGGTGCCGCTTTATCCGTTCGGATTTAACCTTAGTCAATGTACAGCTGTAAAAAATGCGCTTTCCAACCGGTTGTCTATTATAGAAGGGCCACCCGGAACCGGTAAGACACAGACAATTTTAAACATTGTTGCAAATATCGTAATGGATGGCAAAACCGTTGCTGTTGTATCTGCAAATAATTCGGCAATTACCAATGTGTTAGAAAAATTGGAAAAATACGATGTTGGTTTTATTGCCGCTCTGCTTGGAAATACAACAAATATTTCAGCATTTAATGCAGCCAATCACGATTTGCCAAATATGGCAGAGTGGACAAAAGATTCGCGCTGGGTGCTGACTGTAAAGCGTCGCATAGAACACATGCATAAAGAGCTGTCAGGAATGCTGGCGCTTCAAAATAAATTAGCTCAAGATAGGCAGTTGTTGGACGCATTAAATACAGAATATAGGCATTTTTCTGTGGCGCAAAGTAGTATAGACACTTCTGCAATTCAGCATTTGAGCTCAGAAAAAGTTATGCGCTTATGGCTTGATTTTGAAAAACGTTCAAAATACAGGCACATGACGAAATTTTGGGTGTGTATTATAAATTTATTTAGATATAAAATCACTAATTGGAGGTTCTATAAAAATTCATTAGAGCAAAGCATAGTCATGTGCCAGACACATTGGTATAACCAGCGTAGAAAAGAATTAGAACATAATATCGAACAAGCAGAAAAACAATTAAAAACATATAGTTTTGAAGAGAAAAGTCGAGAGTATTCTGAACTGTCTATGCAATTGATGAAACATAGACTGGCTAAAAAGTATGCTGACAGTGACCGGAAAAATTATTTAATTGGAAAGGATTTTTTAAAAGAATATCCCGTTGTTTTAAGTACTTCATATTCTTTAACAAATTGCTTATTTGATGGTCTATATGATTATGTTATTATTGACGAGTCTTCTCAAGTTGATATTGCAACCGGGGCACTTGCGCTGGGCTGTGCCAGAAATGCCGTCATAGTTGGCGACTTGAAACAACTGCCGAATGTTGTGGACGAACAATCCAGTATCAAAACGGATGAAATATTTAGTAGTTTTGATATTCCAGAGGTTTATAGGTATAAAAATCACAGCATTTTATCTGCTGTATCCGAATTGTTTCCAAATGCGCCAGCGATAATGTTGCGCGAACACTATCGTTGCCATCCAAAAATTATAGAGTTTTGTAATCAGCGGTTCTATGGCGGCCAGTTAATACCTTTGACGCGCCCTAAATCCAACCGTTTGCCATTGGTTGTTTATAAAACAGTTGCGGGCAATCATGCGCGCGGCCACGCCAATCAGAGGCAAATAGATGTTATTATAGATGAGGTCATTCCTCAGCAACATTTGAATGTTAACGACGCGTCTGTAGGAATTGTAACGCCATATCGTAATCAGGTTCGGGCTTTGCGGTCATTTTTTAAAGATACGTCTGTTCAGGTAGATACGGTTGATAAGTTTCAGGGACGTGAGAAATCAGTAATTATTTTATCTATGGTGGATAATAAAATTTCAGAGTTTGTGGACCAGCCTAACAGACTGAACGTAGCTGTATCACGTGCAATAGATCAGCTAATAGTGGTATCTAATGGTAACGAGGATGCGCAGGACACAAATATACAATCTCTGATAGATTATATAAATTACAATAACTTATCTGTCGTTAATAGCTGTTTAGGCTCTGTATTTGATTGCTTGTATGATTGCTATGCCGAAATGCGTCGCCAAATGATTAAATCAAGGGTTTCGCAATATGATAGTGAAAACATAATGTGTGATTTGATAAGAGATGTCTTAAACATGGAAAAATTTAAGACAATTGGATTTGCAATGCACGTTCCGTTAAAAACGATATTCCGTGATTTGTCGGGCTTAACTCAGCCAGAATATAATTATGCCAATAACATAATGACACATTGCGACTTTTTGCTATATGACCGTGTTTCCAAGAGACCAATTATTGCTATAGAGGTTGATGGCACATCATATCACAAGGCGGGTAGTAGGCAATCGGAACGTGATAGAATGAAAGATTCTATATTTTCAACATTCCAACTGCCGTTGATACGCTTTAGCACGGATGGCAGCAAAGAAAAGCAAAGACTCATACAAACATTAGAAAAATATTTCAAATGTGGTTCTTCAGCGATAAATCAGTAAAAAACTGGTACAGAATCCCCGCTAATTACAACCCGAACTTATATGTTGCGCCGAGGTAGATTTGTGTCGCGTCAACCTTTGACACGCCGCGGTCATGTTCGACTTTGCCGAAATTGACGTATTTAAAGCCCAAATCCAAATCTATCCGGGAATTTAATCTGAACAGTATTCCGACCATCGCCTGGTACGACAGGTCGAACGCATTGTCAAGTTCGCCGTCAATTTCGCCCCATATCCCGGTCAGCCCCAGGCCCAGCCCCGCATACGGCGCCGCCGCACCGTCCAAATCATATAGCAGGTATGCGTTCAACATGTTCGCCCATATGTCGTATTCGAAATCTTTGTCATTTTTGCTGTACTGGGCGCCCATGTAAAGGGTTTCGTATTCCACGCGCAGATATTCGGTTAAATTGTTTCCGACCGTTGTCCCAAATCCCCAGTTGTCTTTTTTGTACTTTTCCTTATGTCCGTTTGACAGGTTGTACGAATACGCCGCGTGTTCGTTCTTGTATACGCGAAATCCGGCATAATTGTCGCGGCTGTCCGCGGGGGCGGCCGACGGGCATTCACACGCGGGGCATTGGGCCAGCAAATCCATGTCGTATTCGTTATATGTGCCATATTCTGCATGCGCGGCAATGGGCAGCATGCATAACAATGCGGCAATATGTTTTTTCATGTCGCTTTCCTTTTCTTTCTTATTTTGATGTTTTGGACTGCATCAGGGCCTGTATTATGGCGGCGATGGCCTTGGATTTGTTTTTGCCGACGGGCGGGCGCGTCGCGATATTCTTTTTTGCACGTGAAAAGGCAATCTTTTTGTCTTTTTTCAGCTTGATTATCGTATCAACGCTTATCCCTGATTGGCGCGATGCCGCGGTTACGTGGCCGCGCTTGTTGTCCAGTGCGGCCTGGGCCTCGTCTATAATCTCTTGAGATATGCTTTGTTTTGCCCGCGGGCGCAACGGAACAATTTTATATTTGTCGTTCCATTTCCGCAGCTGGTCTTTTGTAACCCCGTATTCTTCGGCGATTGCAAGAAATGCGCGATGGGCGCTTTTTTCGTCATCCGGCATTTCGTCGTAAACTTCCCTGGCGCGGCGCAGAATTTGAATTTGCTCCTCCGGGCTGCATTTTTTATAGTCCGGTATTTCGCGTTCCTTGTATATTTTCAGCGTGCGGTTCCATCTTTGCATGGTGTTCTGCGTAACGTCGAATGCCTGTTCGGCGGCGGTGACGCCGTGGTCGCGTGCGTACGTTAAAATTTTTACTTTTTCGTCATCGGTATAATTTGTGTTTGATTTATACACGCGCATTGTTTTGTTCCAATCAACAATTTGAGACGGCAGTACGTCGAATTTATCCGCCGCGGCCAGTACGCCAAAATCCCGTGCAAATTCCAATATTTCCAGTTTGTTTGCATCTGTGAACTTTTTCTGGCGTGCGCCGACAATGTTCAGCTTCTTGTCCCACAGGTCGATACTGCCGACGGAAACGTTAAGTCTGCGTGCGGCGGCCCGTTTGCCGTGCTCGGCGGCGTATTTCAGGATTTCTATGCGACGTTCCAACGGGTATTCGGCTGTCTGTGGAATATAAATTTTTAATCTTTGATTCCAGCGTGTTATCGTCGCATGCGGCAGGCCGTAATGCTTTTGGGCCGCCGCGACGCCGTGGTCTCTGGCGTATTCCAGAACTTTTTTCTTGAATGTATCAGAATAGGGCGCGGTCATTTATTGTATTCCGTATTATTTGTCTTTTTGATTATAGTCGTATTCTTTAAAAATATGAAACACATTTTTTGAGTTGTTTCACGGCCGATTTTTTCATATAATATGAAACATCTTCCCAAACTGTTTGGTTTATCTTTCCTGAATAGGAAAATTTTCTAATTGAAAAATACGCGAGTTTATGAGATTATTCAACCATTGCTAGATTTTAATCCTAGAAAAACGATAAACTGGTGCTAAGGAGAGGGAAAAATGAATCATTTGGACTTGTGGTGCGCAATAGACCGTTTCGCGCATAGTCTGAATATGTCTTGTTCGGGCCTGGCAAAGAAAAGCGGCTTGGACGCTACCACGTTTAACAAGAGCAAGCGCTGGACCTGTTATGGCAAGCCGCGCTGGCCGTCAACACACAGCTTGGCGAAAATATTGGAATCGACCGGCACTTCACTCGAAGATTTTCTAAAGTTCATGCCGTCGTCAAACAGCCGTGTATAACACGGACCGGGACCGCCGTCGGGCGGTCTTTTTTATTGGCTGGAATAATAAAATCTTTTTATGTTATAATTCGGGCAAAAGGAGAATAAGTTGCCACGCGCCCGCCCGGATAAAGGCTTGGAAGAAAAAAAGCGCCCGTCATTTCGCATGCGGCTGCTGTTTTGGTGCCTAAATCTTGTCGCGCTGTTGATTGCGGCGGTGCTGACATATGTCATGATAATTTTTCTGCAGATGCCGTCGTTGGACGCCATTTTGCATGAAACCAGACCGGCCGCGATTGTGTTTTTGGATAAAAACGGCACGGAAATACGCAGTTCCAATCGAATTATGGGAATGCCGGTGTCAACGGATACAGTACCCCCCTATGTATGGCAGGCGATTGTCGCCATAGAAGACAAGCGTTTTTTTGAGCATGGGCCGGTTGATATGCGCGGCATCACGCGTGCGGTTTTGACCAATCTGGCGCATGGGCGCGTTGCGGCGGGCGGGTCGTCCATAACACAGCAGACGGCGAAAAACGTATTCTTGTCGCGTGAAAAGAAACTGTCGCGCAAGATTCAGGAATTGATTTTGTCATACTGGCTGGAAAACAGGTTTGACAAGAATCAGATATTGGACTTGTACATGAACCGTGTGTCGCTGGTGGGCGGAATGCGTGGAATCGATGCGGCCGCGCGCGTGATGTTTCAGGTGTCGGCCCGTGACATGACCCTGGCCCAGGCGGTCCAGATTGCCGCCATGTTAAAGGCGCCGACCACGTACAGCCCGTTGAAAAATCCGGACAGGAATATTGCGCGTGCCCGCATTATTTTGCAGGAAATGGTCCGCCAGGGTTATATTACGTTGAACCAGGCGCGCGCGGCGGCGGCGGCCCTTGCGCCGGCGATGCCCGCACCCGACACAAATCTGTACAGATACTGGACGGATTTCGTTTTGGATGAAACGCGTTCTCGCCTGGGCGGATTTAATACGGATTTGTTTGTGTATACCACGCTGGATATGAATCTGCAGGAGCGTATTGCCGCGATTTTGCCGCCACATGTCGGCGAATATCAGGGCGCGGTCGTCGCGATGGAGCATGACGGCGCACTGCGCGCAATGTCCGGCGGTGCCGATTACCAGGCCAGCCAGTATAACCGCACGCTGGCCATGCGGCAACCCGGCAGTGCGTTTAAGCCTGTCGTATATCTGGTCGCATTGGAACGGGGCCTGACACCGGACAGTTATGTTAACGACTCGCCCTTTGCAATCGGGGATTACACGCCCAAGAATTATAACGCGCGCTATTACGGCGATATCCCGCTGTCCACGGCGTTTGCGAAAAGTGTCAATTCCGTCCCCTTAAAATTGACGGAGGAATACGGCATTGACGCCGTATTGAACATGGCGGGACGCTTAGGCGTCGGGACCCAGCTGCGCCGTGAATATTCGACGGTGCTGGGGGCGTCTGAAATGTCGCTGCTGGATTTGACGACAATATACGCGGTTATTTGGAACGACGGCGCGTCGGTGCGCCCGTATTCGATTACCAAGATAACCGACGCGGCGGGCAATGTGCTGTATTCGCGCAATCCGTCGGACGCAATCGCCGTTGTCGGGCCGCAGACTGTTGAATACATGGCGCAGATGCTGGCCGACGTTGTTACCGGCGGAACAGGCCGCCGCGCAAACGCACCGGGCGTTCTGGGGGGCAAGACCGGAACCAGTAACGAAAACCGCGACGCATGGTTTGTCGGCGCCACGGATGAATTGGTAATCGGCGTATGGGTCGGCAACGATGATTTTACGCCGATGTCGTCAAAAATTACGGGTGGTACAATCCCGGCGGAAATATTCCATGATATTGTGGAATAATCATTTGATTTAAAAATTTTTGTTGTGTATAACGGACGTTGACTTTATACAGGGAAACACATGATGGGCGGTAAATTGCCAAAATCTTTATGGCGTTTTTATTTTCAATACGGCTTTCGCGGATATTGGTGGCTGGCGGCGATATGGGTCGCTTTAACCATGGTAACCGTATCGGACCGTGTCCTGCAGCCACTGATGCAGGGCTGGGTCATCGGCTTGTTTGAAAACGGCGCGCCGGAATGGTTCAGTGCTAATTTTCTGGTCTATGCGCTTCCGACGATTATTTTGGTGACGGTTATAAACGTCACGATGTCGCTGGCGCATGTTACACGTATGTGGGCCATGGGCGGTTTGGTGCCACGGGCGGACCGGCGAATATCCGAAACCTTGACAACATATGTGCACAGCCAGTCCATGTCTTTTTGGAACGGGCGAATGGCCGGCCAGATAAAGAACCAGATGAGCTATGTTTCCGACGGCTTTAATACTATTCCGGACATAGTGGCGAATGTTTTGCGTGCACTGACAATCTTTGTCAACGGCGTATTGTTGCTTCAGATAAACCACTATGTCGCATATATGTTTATCGGTGTGATTGTGTTTCGTGTTTTGTTTGCGTGGAAAATGTACAATCCGATGAAAAACGCATCCAAGGATAAATCATCCGCCGGCAGTTCGCTCTCGGGCAACTTGGTCGACAGTATCTCTAACTTTTCGGTGGTAAAATTGTTTGCGCGTGGTGCGTCCGAAGAAAGGCATTTGGCGCCGTCGCGCGAAAAGTATGTCAAGACCAGTCTGTACAATTCGTTTCTGCAGCGTATATTCTGGGCGATTCCGGGCGTGTTGTGGGATGTTTTGTTCGGTGTGACGCTGGCGCTGTGTGCATGGCTGTATACGCAGGGGCGCATGTCCATTGCGGATGTGGCCGTCACAACCGGTGTGTATTTCAGTGTTATGGGCACGATTTCTCAGTTGCTGGATACATTGCCGAACATAATTGATAAAATCGGCGCCGCGTCCAAGGCGTATGATGAACTGGTTGTTCCAATTGAAGTAACGGATGCGGAAAACGCCGCGCCGTTGGTCGTGACGCACGGCAAGATAGAGTTTAAAAACGTCTGGTTTCGGTATGGGCCGGGCCGCCGCTGGATTCTGCGTGATTTTAATTTGACGATACAGCCGGGCGAAAGCGTGGGCCTGGTCGGCGCATCCGGCGCGGGCAAGACGACGCTGGTAAATCTGCTGATGCGTTTTTACGACCCGACCCGCGGCCAGATTTTAATCGACGGCCAGGATATACGCACCGTGTCCCAGGATTCTTTGCGTGCGAATATCGCCTTTATCCCGCAGGAGCCCACCATGTTTAACCGCACGATTGGCGAAAATATCGGATATGGCCGCGAGAACGCGACTTTGCCGCAAATTCGCGCCGCCGCACGTCGCGCGGCGGCGGACGGGTTTGTCATGGGCGCGGAAAAAGGTTATGACACTATGGTCGGCGACCGCGGCATGAAACTGTCCGGCGGCCAGCGCCAGCGTATCGCAATCGCACGCGCATTTTTAAAGGATGCCCCGATTTTGATTCTGGACGAGGCGACGTCCGCCCTGGACAGCGAGACAGAGGTCGCAATTCAGAAATCTTTTGAAGAATTGGCGCGCGAACGCACGACAATCGCCATCGCGCACCGCCTGTCGACATTGCGCAATATGAAACGCATTGTCGTCATGCGCCACGGCCAGATAATAGAGCAGGGGGCGCACCGTGCGCTGGTCCGGCGCGGCGGGGCGTATGCGCGCCTGTGGCGAATGCAGTCCGGCGGCTTTATTCAGGAATAAAAAACGTAGCGCCGTGCACGGTTTTTATTCCGTGTACGAACAGTTGCTGGTGTATTCATACGTTCCCGAGGTGTCTTTTATCGGTGTCCGGGCGGGTATATAGCATTCCGCTATGCGTTCGGCGCCGAGCACACCCGTTGTGGCCGGCGGCATGGGACTGGGGCATGGTTTGCATTCGTACACATCGTGGTCCATATAGTATCCCGCATTGCAAATGCATGCGCTGTGGGTTGGGTTTGGAACAGAATTTGACTTGCATGCGGCAACCAGACAGCTGACTCCCCCCTGGGGTGCGGCGGCTCCGTTGCTGCAGTACGGTGATGCCAGCATGGATGTGGCGGCGAACGGAAGGTTGCAGGTTTGACCGGACATTTCGCAATATATCTGCCCCGCGATTGTGATAGATGTTCCGTTGCATTTGTTTGTTGTTGTATTGCACAGCTGCGCGCCGGCTGGCGTTGCGCTGCATGTGGAATAATCAGGAACCGACATGTCGTTGGATTTCGCAATACAGCTGCCGCCGCGCTTTGATGTATCTGGATTGTTGGCACAGCTGCATTCAACCGCACATCCCGAGTGCAGCGTATATTGTATTCCGTTATACTGGGCGTATTTGTTTGTTTCTTTGCTGGTGCCGCGGGGAATTGTCCCGGCGGGACATTTGCCGCAACTGCATTCATGCATATATGTTTCTGAGGTCGAGCTCCATTCAATGCAGTTGTGGTGCCCGAACAGCGTGGCGCATGGTCCGGCCCAGCCGCACAGTGGCATCATGGCGGCTGTTGCAACAATATAAGGATTGACTTTCATAGATTTTCCCCTCTTTTTTGAAAAATATTATTAATAAAAAACCGCCAAGGCTTGGCGGTCGGGGATTTCAGAAAATCATACTTAACAATGACCCCGTCGACTTTCGCGTTTTCGCGCTGTTGTATAATCAACGGATCCCCGGCCGGTTTAAGGTCGGGAAAATATACGGCGCCCACAATTGCGCCGACATTTTGTCGGA
Organism: uncultured Alphaproteobacteria bacterium; assembly: GCA_947646585.1. Classification (GTDB taxonomy): domain Bacteria; phylum Pseudomonadota; class Alphaproteobacteria; order Rs-D84; family Rs-D84; genus Enterousia. The sequence continues at coordinate 610,060 of CANSHD010000001.1, forward strand.
TTCCATGCACTGCATGGGTTAAGTAAAGGATTTCTGACGTCCCTGAGCCAACATCCCTGTTGATTCATGCAAATTATATGATAAAAACAATTTTGTGTCCAGACACTATTTGTGATATAATACGTGGTATGAGAAAAAGTATATTTTGCATATTATCGGTTTTATCATGCTTTGCGGTCGCGCCTGCGCACGCAAACTGGGAATATTCGGGCACCTATCTGGGCGACGGATGGTACACCGACGACGGCTCCCGCTTTGTCATGTCGGTCCGCGGCGGCGCCGCGCTGGGCTTTGGTTCGATAAAGAACGAGGTTGGGGCCCTAACCACCGAATATTATATAAATCCCGGCGACGGCATGGTTATATCGGCGGCGTATTATGACGCCTGTGTCGAAGGGGGCGGCTGCGCCGGATTTGAATACGCCGGCATGGGTGAGACATCCGCGCTTCCCGCGGCCAAGGATTACCGTGAATATTCATTTGCCGCCGGCGCGTCGCTGGGCTGGACGATTCCAAACCGTCCGCAGTGGCGCCTGGAAATCGGCTGGGACCATATATCAGAGGCGGAATATAACGCATCCCCGTTGTACGAAGGGGACCTGCATTTAACCGGCGGCGATGTCGAAGGGGTTGTCGTCCATGTCCAAAGCGGCTCCATTCAGTCCAAGGTGACAACCGATTTAATCAGCGCAATGGCGTTTTACGATTTCTTTGACGGCATGCAAAAGCCTGTGCGCAAAATGATTCCGTATGTCGGATTTGGCGTCGGGTATGCGGATACCACGACGACACTGAATCTGGTCGACCCGTACGGCGACCTGTCGACGTCCGTTGACCTGCAGAATTTTGGCGAATTGGACGATTACGGCGTTTTGAACTTTTACCGTTCCGAAAACAGCTCTTCAAATATCGCCGGTGTGTTGGCGCTGGGTGTGTCGTACGGCATAAACCAGACAATGTTTTTGGACTTCGGCGCCCGCGTTTCATATATTCCAAAGATAAAGTGGACTTTAAAAAACGAGGACGGTTCGCGCACGCGCGACTGGGTAAGTGCTGAAAACATGATATATGCGAACGTCATGTTGGGCCTGCGCTTTGAGTTTTAAAAAAATCCGCCAAACGGCGGATTTTTTTAGTTGCTGTAATAACAGTTTCCCGTATATGTGCCGCTGCCGCCGGAATCGCTGAACGCGGTTCCCGCCGGAATATAACACGCGGTTATGCCGGTGTTGTTTTTGTCGGCGCTGGTCCCCTTAATCCCACCAGACGACGGGCATTCCAGACAGTTCCCGCCCGACAGATAATATCCCGGCTTGCACGCCGTGTATGTTTTTGTTGTCGCCTCGCATGCGGCGCGGGCGCCGATTACGGGCAATACGCCCGCAATGACGGACATTAAGATATATTTTTTCATCATTACCCCCTTGAGACGCACGCCATGCACTTGGTTGTAGCGGTTGTCTGAATGTCACAGCATTGCAGCTGCATCCCGACGGCATCGCATGTTCCGTAATTTTGGGTATAGTATCCGGTATCGTCACTGCCGCTGGTCGCGCTGCGGCTGCATGTCGTCCCCGACCGCGTATATCCTGTGGGACAGCTGTAGCTCATCATATAATTGTCGTTCGGACAGCAAAACTGCCCGGATGTACATGTGTCGTTAAAATTCTTCGTGTTTATGCATAATCTGACCTCGGCGGCGCCGATTGGCGGTGTCTGCCAGGCAATGATTGCGGCTATGAATAAAGTTTTTGTTTTCGTCATTACTAACTCCTGTGTTGTTGAAAAACAAAAACCACCAAGATAGATGGTGGCCAGGAGGTTCATAACAATTGTGAGAATTGCGTTGCGTATTTAAATATTCCGCAACCCTCCTGACCGGGTCAGGAGTTGGTTTTTCGTCACAATACCCCCGCGCGCAATACTTGCGCTATCGGTATATATTCCGACGCCCACATGAGGTTATGAAGCCTCGCCCCAGCAACACGCCGGGGCACAGACATTATATTTAATAAAGCCTAAAAAGTAAAGGGATATAAAGAAATCCGCCAAACGGTGGATTTCTTTATTTCAACAAATCGTAATATAATTTCAATGTGTTGCCCGCCATTTTTTTTGCGGTGTATCGCTGCAGGTATCTGGCATATGCCGTCACCGCCAGTTTTGTCCTCAACCGCTTGTTTTCAATAATTTTTATCATGTTCGCGGCATATTCGTCGGCGTTGATATCACGGTTGCCGTCCATTGCCACATAAAGTGCGCCTTGTGGTCCGAACATTTCGTATAGTCCGGGTGCGTTTGTTGATATTATCGGCAGATTATACGCCATTGCCTCAATACCGGCAAAGCTGCATGCCTCGGAACAAGATGCGAACAGTGCGCAGTCAGCTTGTTGATAATATTTTCCGATTTCGGAATCATTTGTCACCAGCCCCACATATTTTATCGGCAGGTCCTTGTTGTCATCCAGTATTTTGCGTCCCGTATCATCACATCCGCCTAAAACAAGCACCTCAATCTTGTGATGCGCGGCAACACGTCGTATGGCGGGCACTATTTTTGCAAACCCTTTGTGGGGCGCCATACCGTTTGCGAATATAAATCGAAATGTGTCGTCGTTGTTGGCGCCCGCTTTGGATATGGTCGGACGATTAATTCCGTTATATATTATTGATACGGGTCTGGTGTTCCCAACGGATTGCAGCCACGGCAGGGTGCTTTCGCATACGCTTATAATATGGTCCATGCCAAACAGCGGATTTTGTCGGCCGTTTGCGGAAATAGTATTCGGTACGCAATGTAAAACCCCGACGGTGCGGCAAAAAACATGGCTTCTGATGGCGTATGCCAAACCTTCGACCCCCAAACAGTTTGATTTTACAATCAGATTTGTCATTTGCCTAAATCGTGCTTCCAGCATGGCAATGATGGCGGGATACAGGTTTTGTGCCGAAAAATTGCAGGGGTGTATGATTGACAATTCGTCATCTTTCATCTCCATGCTCAGATTTTTCAAATCCGGTGTACGGTAAAAGATTATGCGAAAAATAAAAACATTTTTCGGCATATTGTCGCACAGTATATTCATATACCGCGCAATTCCGGTCTGGTACCGTGTATCTCGCGAGTCGATTTCAATGATATTGATAATTTTATTGTTAGTCATGACTATTCGTTATAAGAACATGTTTTGGACCACACGCCTTTAGGGTCTGTTGATGCGCCGTCACAGTTTTTAGATGTTATTGTCACGGTGCAGTTAGGGGGCGTTCCGGCCCATGTTGCCGTGCCGTACTCTGTGCATTTTGTGAAGCTGGCGGGTTCCTCAATTAGTTCAAAATTTGCGTTTGCGTCTATCAGTTTTATACCCGGGCACCCCCCATACAGGCAATAGTTGGGTTGGACGCTCGCAATATTTTCTGGTGCTTTGACAATACTACCGTCTGAGTTTTTTATCCAGCGTCGGCCTTTGACGGCAAAGAATCTTCCCAGATCTGCTTCAGTCCAGCCCCCAGCCCCAGACATAATGAGGAGCTCAAAAATCTCTGTTCGCGGTATAAATATCCGGTCGTATGGTAGTGGATTTCTTGGGTAGGCCGCGGGACAGCTGACATCAAAGCTGAGGCCTGTCACTGTTATTGGCTCAAAAACACACCCATTGTCTGCCATAATCTTGCCTGATACAACGATGGAGCCTGTAATGCAGCCCATTGCGCTTAACACATCAGCCGGTGCAACCAAAGAACCATAACAAGTGCCTGTAATAGTATGGCCGGATACGACAACGGGGGCGCAGCTGCCCGACGACGTGTAAAAACATGCGTCGGGGGTATAATTGGTAGCACCACCGTTTGTTCCATCAGTAAGAGTATGACCAACCGAACAACCGGAACCGAATGTTTCTGTTGTAAAAATACACTCCCTACAGCCCTTCTGTATCGCATTGTCCAAGCTTCCATAAGGTTCTTTACAAGATGGCTCGCCGGTACACTTTTCGATTTTAAGGTCGTTGAGCTTATCTTTGTTAAGGCCGCCGTCCACGCCATATAAAACTCGATTAAGGCCGGGGGCTAGTGTTATATCGTTGCTTGGGGTTCGGGTTGCGATGGGGTTTGCGGCAAAAGATGTCATAGGAAATAGGTTCCCCGCAATCATTGTCAGCGTGCCCGCACACCGAATATATATTTTATTAAGTCTGTTTTTGTTCTTTGAGATATAAATTCCAAAAATGCGCATTTTTCCCCTCTTTGTAGTCAAAAACCGACCGGTTTTTTTAGGGGCTTTTTTGGGGTTGACAACAGGCGGAATAGTTGGGTATTATAAAAAATAAAGGCCGCTGGGAAACCGGTCCTTTTTTTTAGGCGTACAAAATAGTTATATAAACGTCGGTTTTCTGCGGTTTTTATGCGCTAAATTTCCCGCGGCCAATTTGGCGATATGACAATGCCTCGGCCAGGTCGGATATTTCAACATTATCGGCCGCGCGCAAATCAGCAATAGTGCGCGCAATGCGTTTTATTCGGTTGTATCCGCGCGCCGACATGCCCATCTTTTCGGCGGCTACGTTTAAAAAGTCCGTCGCGTCCGGGCTCATGCCGACCGCCGCGTCCAGTTCCGGCCCGTCCAGATATGCGTTGATTTTCCCTTGGCGCGCAATCTGGCGTTCGCGTGCGGCGATAACGCGCGCGCGAATGGTGGCGTTGTCATCGCCGGGCGCATCGTCCGCGGCGTGTTGCATTTCCCACGGATTTACCGCATCGACATCCACGTGCAAATCAATTCTGTCCAGCAGCGGCCCGGATATCTTGTTCTGATACGCCTCGGCGCATCGCGGGGCGCGACTGCACGCCATGGCGGCATTGCCCAGATGCCCGCACGGACACGGATTCATCGCCGCAATTAACTGAAATCGCGCCGGATATGTCGCGTTGCGGCGTGCGCGTGAAATCATTATCTGGCCCGATTCCATCGGCTGGCGCAGGATTTCCAGTGTTGCCCGATTAAACTCCGGCAATTCGTCCAGAAACAGCACCCCGTTATGTGCCAGTGATATTTCGCCCGGTCGCGCGTCACCACTGCCCCCGGCCAGGGCGACCGCACTGGCGGTGTGATGAATGGCGCGAAACGGTCGCGTGCGAACCAGCCCCTTGTCGCCCAGTTGCCCGGCAATGGAATATATGGCCGATGTCTCCAGCACCTCATCCGCGGTCATTTCCGGCAATATCGTCGCCAGTCGCGACGCCAGCATTGTCTTACCCGACCCCGGTGGCCCAATCATCAGCATTGCGTGCCCGCCCGCCGCTGCGATTTCCAGTGCGCGTTTCGCGGCCGCCTGGCCGTGAACGTCGCGCATGTCCTGTTTTTGCGCACCAGCCGATGATGACATAGCCGGCATTTCCGGCGCCGCCAACGGCGCCCGCCCGTTAAAATGATGCACCAGTTCCAGTACGTGCCGCGGCGCCAGTATGTCCGGATTCCCGGCCAGGGCCGCTTCCGCTCCGCATTCCGCCGGGCATATCAGCCCCAGACCGTTTTTTGTCGCCCACACGCCCGCGGGCAGGGCGCCGTCCGTCCGGACGATTGCGCCGTTTAATCCAACCTCGCCCATAATCAGGTATTTGGACAGTTTTTCTTCGGGTAATACGCCGATGGCGCACATAATCGCGCACAGTATCGGCAAATCAAAATGCGCGCCGGATTTTTCCACGTCGGCCGGCGACAGGTTCACCGTCAACTTTTTCGGCGGCAGGCTAAGATTCAGCGCCGCCAGTGCATTGCTGACGCGTTCGGCGGATTCTTTGACGGCCCGGTCGGCCAGTCCTATTATTTTAAATTCCGGCTTGGCAAGTCCGGCGGACAGTTGCACCTGAACATCAATGCGTGTTATGTCCATGCCGTTGAATATAATGGAATTTAAAGAAATCATATTTGCATATTATAGCTTGCGCAATTTTAATTCAAGTTCTAAAATACCGGCAAAACCAAAGGACGGAAAAAGTATGCCAAAGAATAAAAATGTTGCGCGCGAATGGTTTAACACACTGTTCTATGGCGCGCTGATTGCGATTGTTTTCAGAAGTTTTTTATTGGAACCGTTTAACATTCCGTCCGGGTCGATGATACCGACACTGCATATCGGCGACCATATCTTTGTTGAAAAGTGGTCATACGGTTATTCGCGTTATTCTTTCCCGTTCGGATCGTGGAAAATGTGGAACGGACGCTTTTTTGCAAAGGAACCCAAAATGGGCGACGTCATTGTGTTCCGCAATCCTGTTAACGAGTCCCAGGATTATGTTAAGCGCTTAATCGGTCTGCCGGGCGACACGGTTCAGATGATTGACGGCCGCCTGTATATAAATGGTCAAATTGTGCCGCGCGACAATCCGCGCCCGTATATCGTCGCCGTATTGCCGAAATCTTTGCGCAGCGTCGGCTATTACGAAGAAAACATGGCGATAAAGGGCAACCGTATCTGGATTGATAACGAACCTGCGCCGTTTAATTATACGATTGAATATAAATCCGACCGCTATTGCAAAACATATGCGGGCGCATGCGGCGTGGCGCGCGTGACGGAATATACCGAAACCCTGCCGAACGGTGTGGCGCACAGTATCATTGAATACGCCGACAACGCAATGTTTGACAACACCCCGGCATATACGGTCCCGGACGGCCATCTGTTCTTTATGGGCGACAACCGCGACAACAGCGGCGACAGCCGCGCCGATATCGGCTTTGTCTCGCGCGATTATGTATTGGGCAAGGTATGGTTTGTCTGGTATTCTCACAATTATTATTCGCCGATGCTGGCAATCTGGAACTGGGGCAACAAGATGCGCTGGTCCCGTTTCGGAATGGGGATTAAATAAGTATGGAAAAACTGAACTATAAATTTAAAAATCCGGCCCTGTTGGAATTGGCGTTGACACAAAGCGGTGTCGACGCCGCCCGCAATAACGAGCGCTTGGAATTCGTCGGCGACCGCGTATTGGGCTTAACCGTGGCGGCAATGCTGTACGACATGTTCCCGTCAGAGGCAGAGGGTGAACTTGCCCGCCGTCATGCCATGCTGGTATCAACCGAAACACTGGCCGACGTTGCGATTGAAATAGGGCTGGACCGCCGCGTTCGTCATGGGCATATGACGGCCGGACGCATGCGGCATGTTTGGGCCAACGCGATGGAGGCCGTATTTGGCGCAATATTTATCGACGGTGGCTTTGACGCGGCCCGCGACGTGATAATGCATCTGTGGCGCGATATTGCGTCGCGTGATGTCGTCGCGCCAAAGGACGCGAAAAGCGCGCTTCAGGAATTGGTTCAAAAACGCGCCTCGGGCGGCCTGCCGGAATACGAATATACAGAGCCCGTCGGCTCATCGCACAATCCGGTCTTTACCGTGCGTGTGACGGCCCTTGGGGCGTGTGCGACGGCCACCGGCGCGTCTAAGAAAGAGGCGTCAACCGCCGCCGCGGCCGAATTGTTGAAAATTCTTGCAATTTAAGGGCATGCACGTTAAAATCGACCCATAATCAAAGGAAAACGTATGTTCACAATTTTACTTGTTTGCTTAATTATCGTTGCTGTCTTAATGACGGGAATCATCCTGTTACAAAAGTCTGAGGGCAGTGGAATGTCAGGTTCTTCTGCGGCGTCCATGTTCGGCGGCGCATTAACCGGCGCGGCGGCGGGTAATTTCTTAACCAAGATAACCGCATGGTTGGCGACATTGTTCTTTATTTTGTGTGCGGCACTGGCACTGGTGTCTGCAAAATCGGATATGTCCGCACGTCAAAGCGACCTGCGCCAGGAAATTTTGATTCAGGAAAGCGCGGACGCGGCAACCGTTCCCGCACCGGCGGCGGAATAATAAAACGCTGTGAAATTTAAATCCCGCACCCGCGGGATTTTTTAATTTTTGTAAAAGCAATTACCCGTGTATGTTCCCGCGCCGGTGCCATCACTGAATGCAGACCCGCTGGGAATATAGCATGCGGTTATGGATGTGGAACCGGCACTTGCCGTTGTGCCGTATACTCCCCCCCGACGCCGGACAGCGACTGCAGCCACTTGTACCATTTGTTGACGCGCCATAATATCCCACCGCACAGCGATATTCTGTTGAGGTTGCACATGTTGTTGTATTGCAAACAGTCCGCTTTTCATATCCGGTGTTTCCGGCCGTCCAACCAGTGGTGCTGCAAGAGCATGCACAATAATAATACGAAGCCGTACAATTTGTTGCGATTTGAAATGTTGCCCGGGTTATGGTGGCGCCACTTTTACACATAGTACAGCTTATTACACCGCCATATTCTTCGCCATCAAAGCCGCCATCACTGTAATATGTTGTCGTGCTGCTGGTGCAATTACTTGCACTACCGACCAGAATACTACAGTTGCTTAAGCAACTATGTGATGTAGAGCAGCCCGATGATATCGCTGCAGTCGCATCAATGCATACCAAGCTTAATGTTGCTGCGGTTGGTATAAAATAAAATTTATTTTTCATTATTCGTATCTCCTGATTTTTTCGAAATGAAAAACCACCAAAATCTTGGTGGCCAGGAGGTTCAGAACAATCATGTGAATTGTGTGCTTATTCAATATATTCGCAACCCTCCTGACCCACGGTTCAGGAGTACTTTTCGTCCGTATATAAAAAACAGCGCAACCGCGCCTTTTATATATTGCGACGCACATGCAGAGGTTCTGACACCCCATCGGCGAAACTCTCGCCGACAATTAAATTATACATTACGCTGCGGTCAAAAACAAGAATTAAAAAATCCCGCCAATCGGCGGGTAATTTTATTTCTTTTTTGAAACGCGTTTCGGCGCCGGTTTTGCGGTGTTGTCCGCCTTGAACTGCTTGTACAGCATTTCAATGCACGCATATCCGATTAACGCGGAACCCGCCGTAATCAGACCGCGCAACAATCCGCCGGAAAATATCGCGAACAGGATAATCGCCGCAACCAATACGACGGTGTACCCGATATTTTTGGCCAATACGTTCAATATTTTTTCAAATGTTTTCATTTTGTTTTTTCCCTTCGTTTGGATAACCGCATTATATTGAATTGATAATATTTGCGCAAGAGAAAAACCGGGGTCGCATCGCGACCCCGGCGGGGGAAAAGACATGTGTTGTTTTACAGTATTACCTGGCCGCCCAGTCGTGCGGTGCGCGGAATCGGACCGAACGATGAACGCGGTGATACGTAAATGTTTCCTGTGACGGTAAAGTCGCCGCAAAACTGCAACATTTCAACGTCGCGCAGGAACAGGTTGCCGCGCACGACCGTGCCGCACGGCAACGTATATTTGCGCATGTTCTGCAGATACAGGTTTCCGTTTACCTGCACCCCGTCGGCCAGAACCGGGCTGCCGCCGCGACGGTCGATGATGACGTCGCCGTTCAGCTGGCGCGGGGCCGCCGCACGTACTTCGTCGCTGTGTGCGACCGTGATTGTGCGCGATACGTATTTGCGGGTTTTTACGTCGCGCTTCAGCGGCAGTGTCGGCTGCTCGGCACGAACGCTGCGCGGGGCCGCCTCGTCTGTCATTGTTACCTGGGGCTTTTCCGGAACAACGGCGATTGCCGGCGCGTCTGCAACAATCACAACAGATTTTTTATTGCATCCGACAATGTCGATAATCAGCATGGAAAACAGTACGATAATCGCAATCAACAGCGTTAAATTTACCAAACCGATTAAATCAATGCTGCGAATCCACGCCCACAGACGACGCATTACATTCGCAATCGTGCGAAAGGGCCAGCAAACAATATTGCGTACGCGCCCCCAGAATGTGTTGGTCTTGCGCTTTGCGCGTGTGGATTTGCGTGCTTTCTTGCGTTCCACGCGGCGTGCGGCGATTTTTAACTTTAATTCTTTGAACATATCTGCCCCTTAATTTGTGTTTATGAGAACATAATAGCCCAAAAAGAATATTTGTCAATATATTTTGTCAAAAAAATATTTAGTCTAATTTTGGGTGTATTATTTACGTTTTTGAACTTGCGTCCTGGTGACAATGCAGGTATAATTACATTGTTTACAGGTGTTCTGTAAATGGGGTGTGAAGACCTCTGCTTTGGCGTCAAAATATAAAGTTGTGGCGCGCTGTTGCGCCTGTTTTTATATACGGACGAAAAATACTCCTGAGCCCGCGGGTCAGGAGGGTTGCGAATATATTGAATAAGCACACAATTCCAAAGATTGTCTTCAACCTCCTGGCCACCAAATATTTTGGTGGTTTTTCATTTCGAAAAATAGGAGTTGGGAAGATGAAAAAATTATACTTGTTGGTGACGCTGGTATTTATGCCGGGTGCCGTCGGCGCGGCGGAATTATATTTGGGAAACAGCGGCACCAATTTTGGTAACACAATGCCCGGTGGCGACGGAAAATATTATAAATGTCAGAACAGCGGTGCGTTCAGCTGTCAGTCGGATTATATAAAAATTTCGTATACCGGCCGGGGCAGTGGTGACGGCACGTCTTTGTCGCCGTATAATTTGACAGGGTGCTCTTTTATTAGCTGTGCATGCGGCCATAACAGCTATTTGTCCGGCGGAAAATCCTGTACAAAATGCTCAAATAATATGGTCGCAATACAGGACTATGGACAGCATACCAACACATCGTGTGAATATTGTTTCAGAACCCAAATGATGTCCACATTTGCACCGGCGCCCGGGGTGACCGTGAAACAGTGCTCGGCCTGTCCGTCAAACGCTACCTGTGACGGAACGACAAATATCGTGTGCGCCAAAGGGTATTATGGAACATCTTCTTGTTCTGAGTGCCCAAGTGCCGGCGGTACGCCCGGTACAACCAAGGCCGCCGGCGCCAAGGCGGTGACAGAATGTTATATCCCAAAAGGGGGTACTTTTTACGACGAGAGCGGCCACGGCACCTTTGATGGTGGCGACTGTTATTATACAAAATAAAAAATGGGGGAAATTAGTTAATTGCTGTCATATCTTCCATGCGCAGCAGTACTTCTTTCACCGTCAATCCGCCGGCATAGCCGGTCAGCGCCCCGTCCGTCCCAATCGCGCGGTGACACGGGATTATTATGGATATCGGATTCCGCCCGATGGCGGTGCCCACCGCGCGCGGTGACGTGTTCAACTGGTGCGCAATGTCGCCGTATGTAGCGGTCTTGCCGTATGGTATATGGCGCAGCATGTCCCAAACACGACGCTGGAAGTCGGTTCCGCGCGGGCGAAGTGGCGGGCAGGCTGCTGCCGGCGCCGTGCCGGCGAAATATTCGTTCAGCCATACGCGCGCCGCGTCAAATACGGGTCGTGTGTCGTCAATGTTGCGCACGTCCGCGGCCCCGGCGGCATAGTATTTTTGATTTTCAATCCACAGGCCCGTCAGTGCCGTCCCATCGCATTCCAGCAGCAATCGTCCAACAGGTGAATCATAATATGTATAATAATGCATATGATAATCTGTAATAAAAAGCCCGGCACAAGTCCAGGCTTTTTAAAAATATTTTTATACGCGTGCCAATTTTGCTTTTGCCACAAATCTTAAAAAATGATAACATGTCGTTTATGCATATTCCCGCAGAAGAAATTCTTAATTTTCACACACACAGAACCCAGTGTCACATTGACTGCTTGAATTATTTTGCCTCGCTTCTGGGGTATCATTTCCCGGAACATGACAACGATAAAAATCATGACCCAATACGTATCGGATACGCGTATGGAAATTATGTGACGTACCACCCCGGCTGTATGATGCCAGCGGCGGCGCTGGATGCGTTCAAGGCGGCCAAGGCCGAACACCACCGCAATGCGCCGCACCATGTTGAGCATTATGCCCGCATGTCCGATATCCCGAAAATCCGTTTGGCGGAAATGATATGCGATTGGCACAGCGCAAATTTTGAGGAAACCCGCATCCTGAATAATTGCGAGTATTCATCCGTTTCAGATTTCTTTGACCGTATTATGGGCCCGCGTGACTGGACCCAGGCACAGCGTGAATTTGTACGTGAAACAATAGAACTTATCGCCGCCACGGCCGACATGTCGCGGGTACAGGAAATTTGGCGGCGGTTGCCGCGGATGTAAAGATACCGCCCCGGTCAAAATTGCATAAAATATTTTTTTGTAAATTTACACTTGCAATAAGATAAAAACCAGCGTATAATCCACGACACTTGGGGCATAGTTTAACGGTAGAACTCCGGACTCTGACTCCGTCAGTGTTGGTTCGAATCCAGCTGCCCCAACCAAGGTTTACAACCGTTCAAATTCATCAGGATATTGAACGGTTTTCTTATTGAATATACTAATTTTTTGTCTTTTAATTCGCAGTTCGAAAGTAGCAGGTTTATAATTTGGCGTTTTTGTTCTACTTTCGAACTCTGGAACAATTCCGATGCGTGGGATGCCACGGTCAACAGGGATTCCACCGTCGTTATAAATTCGTCATCTGCCTTGGAATGTGCTGCCAAACGCACACCCACATCATACAGTTCTTTCTCTATATCATTCTTTTTGTCGGCATATTCTTCCTGTGTAATACTGCCCGACAGCAATAAATCCAACAGGCGGCTTCTTTTGGACTTTAAAGCATCTTGCTTTTTACGCAGATTGTCTATCTCTGCCAACGCATAGGCATTTTCTGCCCGTGATATATTGGTCAGGCACTTTGCCACCTCCTGCATAATATCACTCGGAAAGGACAGCTTTTTTAATATCTCGTCCTGAATCTGTTGAAATAATATATCTTCATTGACCGCCGGTTGCGTGCAATTCCCCTTAAAATGTGAACAAGATAGGTATGTATAGGTCTTTCCGCTGGGTTTTGTCTTGGTGTCGCTGGTAATCGCGCATCCGCAGTTGGCACATTTTATCAGCCCGCGAAACGCATATGGCTTTTCAGCATATTTAAATCTGGTGCGGTTCTTGCTGTTCATTATCGCCTGACACTTATCAAACAAAGATTTATCAATCAATGATTGATAAATATGCGGATAAAGCGCGCCTTTGACGCTCATCATCCCATAATAAAATGGATTGTTTAATATATTGAAAATTGCGGCCTTTGTAATAGGTTTCCCGCTGATTTTGTTTGTCAGCCCCCATTCGGCGGCATTTTTAACTAGTTCCCCAATCGTATATAAGCCAGAGGCATATTCTTCAAACAGCCGTTTTATTCCGGGGGCGCGTTCCGGGTCAACAATTATAATGGGCTTATTATTGTCATCCCGCCGATTTAAATAGCCCAGTGGAGCCTGACTTTGCCAGATGCCCTGTTTGGTGTTATAGTCAATGCTTCTTTTTACATTATCCCGCAGATTGCCAACATAGGTTTTGGCGGAAAATACACCTAAATCCCACATGGCAATCTCATTTGACCTAGAATCGCGATGAAGGCGCAGGTTTTCGCGTATAAAATGCAATTCCACCTTGTCCGCTTTGCGTAATTCGTCTAATTCAACAGATTCCTTAAAGCTTCGCTGTACGCGGTCGATACAATCCGCAACGATGACGATTTTCTCGCGCTGAGCTTTAACAAAGTTCAGCATTTCAACGAACTTTTTACGGTCGCCACGCGTTGAGCTTTCGGTTATTTGAAAGGTTTCCAGCAGTGTCAGCCCATTGCGCCGGATATATTTGTTCAGATTATCCAGCTGGGCATCAATGGACATCCCATTTTCCTGTTCCCGCGACGATACACGCGCCAATATCACTGCCTTCATTAACATATTCTCTTGGTTTTACTTAGATTTATTATACCTTACGAAAGAAGCAATACCAGAGTTTTTATCATAAAATGTCAAGGCTTGAAAAATAGTAATTTTTTCGTATATCATTAACGAAAAAGGATTATAAATGAAATTAATAACCTCCACAGATTTACAAAATTGGGCAAAAACGCGTGAGTCAGAGCAATATTTGCCACTTTTGCTTAGAAGGTTGATTATAAATAAAGTTGGTTTTGATAATATACAACATATTACAATACCGGGTGGTGATAGTATATGGAAGCCCGGCGTTGATGGAAAGATTCTTACTCGTGTTGATAGCTTGTTGGGCGAAAAAGATAAAACGTACATGGTAGAGTGCGGCCAGTGTGTTGAAGATAAACAAAAATTTGAAAATGACTTGAAAAAACGAACAGTTCAACTAGGGGGTGTTAAACAAAAAAATTCTGTATTTGTCTTTATAACTACAAATAAAATCAAAGATTTAAATAGTACATTAAATGCAACGAAAGAAAAAGTAGAAGGCAGTGATTTATGGGCTGATATCAAATTATATGATGCAGATGACATAGAAACTTGGCTTGACAATGATTTTGCTACGTTTGCATGGTTGGCAGATATTATGGGTAAACAGTCTAATGGCTTAAAAGATTTTGATGGTTTTTGGAGAACTTGGAATGCCTCTACTGAAATTCCAATTGACGAAGATATAATTTTAGCGCGAGCGAACACTTCTCAAAACGAGGTATATAAATTTTTAAATGTGGGCTCAGGTGTTTTTAATATTAAGTCTACTAGTCGGACAGAATCTCTATTATTTTTCATGGCATCCATTTTAAAAGCACCTTTTCCAAAGGATGAGATAGATGCAATAAAATCCAAAATTGTTATAGTTCAGGATGCTGATGTTTGGAATCGTGTGGTTGAAGATGGTGAAGCAAGCAAGTTTATATTTATTCCATTTTTCGGCATACCAGAAAATTTGGGCTTTTTGGTGGACAAAGGTTTGCAGATTTTTATACCAATGGGCGAAAATGATGGAAAAGGAACAGAGTCTAATACTGTCTATATAGAACCTTTTAATAATGAGATTTTATACAGTGTTCTTGAGAAGAAGTTAAGTTCATATGAAAAAACCAACCAAATTATTAACAAACTGGGGCATAATGGCACATTGCTGCATTTACAAAGAATTATGGAACGCAAAGATGTTTCTAGGCCTGCACCTCAATGGGTAAGTAAAGAAAATTCGGAGATTTTATTACTAGCTTCATTCGTTGGTAGTTGGTCAGACCAAAATACTAAGGACAAAGAAGCGATATCCAGTATTTTTGGAATGAATTATTCAGAAATAGTAAAGAAGCTATCTTTTTATATCAAAACGGAGGAAGCTCCCATACGAAAAATAGGCGATATTTGGGAAGTTAGTTCGCCAGATATTATAATTGATTATTTGGGAGGGCATTTGACCGAAGATACTCTCAAGAGATATCTAAACGAAACTAAGAAGATTTTATCTGAAATAGATTTGCGCTATAATGAACGTGGTACGAGAAGTCTTCTGGCCTCTTATGATTTTAGCAGCGGGAAACATACATATTATTCAAGAAACCTAATTGATGGAATTGGAAATGGGTATGCGGCAATTGCCAACAAAGAGAATAAATTTGTAAATTTAAACGGTGTTGAATTCAGAATCCAACAAAATGTACAAGAACTCTTAGAAGATAAAAATTGGAAGAAGTGGGCTACTTTAAATCCTATAATGCCTCTATTTGCTGAAGCAGCAAAAGAGAAATATTTGGAATTGCTTGAAAATGTCGTTGCAAATACCCCCTCTTTAATAATAGACCTTTATGAGAAAGGCGAGGATATGGGGTTTATGGGGGAGTGTCTATATTCTGGTATTTTATGGGGGCTTGAGAATCTTGCCTGGTTTGAACCATTTTTTATGCGGGTTATCAATATATTGGTAAAGATGGAAAAAATTAGAAGAGAAGATTTACGATACGGAAATTCTCCAATAGATACTTTAAATCGCATTTTCTGTACGTGGCTTCCAAATACTTTGGTTGATTTAAATAAACGGCAATTATGCATATCAAATATATTGAGAACAAATAAAAACTCGGATGTTTTATTTAACTTTTTATATAATTTACTGCCAACAGAACATATGACGTGTCAGCCTACCCATAGGCCACATTTTATTGAATTGCACGCCACGGAACGCGTTTCTCGTCTAGCTATAGGTAAGTTTAATAATTTTATATACACAGAAATTATTAATATGATAGGATGCGATAAAGATAAATGGGATAAGGTAATTCGTTATATAACATATATGAATCCAGAAAGATTCGATATGTTTATAAATACATTAAATTCTATTGATTGGTTGAATGCAGATGCCGAATTAAAAAACTCTGTATATCAGAATTTAGAGCATTGGGTGGATTCTGCTCATCGCTGGAGTGATGAAAACGCACAGAATTGGGGCGCAGCTGAAAAAATAGCCAGAATAAATGATATATTGACTGAACTCATGCCAACTAATCCTATAGATAAGAATATACGTATCTTTTCTAAGTTTTCCGTTTGGAATTATAGAGAGCACTCGGGAAGCCCCAGTCCCAGATTGCAACAAGCCATTCAAGAAATAATTAGTTCTAGCGGTCTGCAGGGATTGATTGACTTTGCCAAGCAGATTGATGCTGTTGACGTTCTTGGAGAAGAGTTAGCATTATCTAATATATCGATGGCTGATGTTGTGTGGCTTTTAAATTCTTCCGATAGAAAAGACCCAAAAGTACAAAGATTTTTATCTGTATTGTTTGCGGTTATCATAAATATTAGAGGGCTGAGTTTAGTCGGTGAGATTTTTAGTGATGATTGGGAATTTGAATATAAGCAGGCTTTGATATGTACTGTAAAAGGTAATGAAGCATATTGGGAATGGGTGGAGAAAAAAGGATTTTCTGAATTGTACTGGAAAAACACAGGTGCAATTTGGCCAAATACTGATAAAGAATATGATATTGCAATTGACAAGTTAAAGGAATTTAGGAAGTTTCCTGAATTAGCAACTTTACTTGCCATGCAAAATCGTAGACAAAGCAGGGTTAGAACCGAAGATATTGTAGATTTGCTGTTTGGTATAGCAGAGTCTTCAAAAGAACAACTTAATAATATGGACTGGTATCATATACAGGAGTTATTTAAAATTTTACATAAACGTTCCGACATAGATGAAAAAATTATGTTTAATTTAGAAATTAATTATTTTGAATTATTTGATGGTTCAAATGAATTAGAGCCGGTATATATCTATAAGCAACTAAAGGCAAATCCAGAGCTGTTCATAGAGGTAATTTCTTTAATGTTTGCTAAAAAGGAAGAATCTAAAGAAAAAAGTGAAGAAGAACAAAACAGGTTAAAAAATGCTATAAAAATAGCTCAGAAAATGTATTTTAAATTAGAAAAAGATTATATATTTAATGATAAATCCGAACTGCACAACTGGGTAAAACGCGCTATGGAGTTATTAGATAAATTAGAAGATAAGGAATTAAGTAGTACAGGAATGAGACAAATTGGCGCTATGTTAGCTAATTGTCCGACTGACCCTAATGACGATATTTGGCCTATTGGCTATGTCAGGGAGCTGCTAGAAGAAGTGTGTAATCGTGATATAATAGAGGGTATAGTTAGGGGAAAATATAATTCCTGTGGTTTCCATTCTGTTGACCGTACGAATCCGGGGGGATATTGGGAAGAGAAAGCTATAAAATTTAGAGCAGATGCCGCCTCTATAAGATTTCAATATCCCAAAACAGCAGAAATATTGGATTGTTTGGCCAAAGATTTTGAAATAAATGCTAAACGAGCCATAACGGATATTATGTAATTGTGATTTATATTGCACATGCAATAAATGACAAAGTGGGGATTTCCCCACTTTTTGTCTTTAATCTTCATCATCGGCCACATAATTGCCATATCCATAGCGTTCAAGACCTTCTTCCTTATAAAATCTACGTTTTAATATTGATACCATAATCACAAACAGAAATAGGCAAGATAGCACTATTGCGATAAAAGCTATTATCCCCATTGTCTGCACAACTTCTGCTTGATGTTGCATCTTTTCCATTGCGCTTTGTAATAAATATTCGTTCATTTGTTCTCGCCTTTTGATAAAAAACTACATCGCGTCATATATTCCGGCAAGGCCGACATCCGGGATAACAGAATCAACCCTGATACCACCCGTACCAACGTATAGCTCCATAAATTTCCGCCTGCCTTTGGAAATAATTATTTCTGAGCCACCCCTTTGCCACGTTCCTCCGGTTGAGATAACATATTCACCCGGTTCTAGATTGGTGCAAAAATAAGAACTATTTGGCAGTCTGCCAATATATTCATTATTTGCGTATATGTCATAGGACATTGCCGCACCAACAAAATTTGAAGCCCTGAACATGCATAACTGGCCGCCACGTGGGTCAATAAAAGGCAATCTGCGTTCAATAACATCGGCCATTTCTGGGGTTAATTGTGATACAGTGCCACAACCAACCAGCGAAATAGACAAAATAACAAGCAAAATTTTCGTCATAAATATACCCCTTGGTTAAAACGTGTATTTAATGCCGACCATAAATTGGAAGTTATGCATTAAAAATGTATTATCTTTTAATTCTGTATGACCCATGTAGGGAATGTCTATGTCATATTTTATAGTGGTCAGCAAAAGACGATACCTTGCTTCTGGTGTAAAAGAAATATTATCAGACACTTTTATGTCAAGCCCAATGCCAATATTCGCGGCAAAGGCAATATCACCAGATTCCATATTTAGGTAATCGTATTCGTCCGAGTCTGAAAACGACATACTGGCCGCCCCAAGCCCGAGGATTAGGTCAAAATTGACAGTGTCGCCCATTTTAAAATATGGTATAAAGTTTATGACATAACCCGTATATCCGACATCTGCATGCAGTTTTGAATCCCAGTCATCATTAAATTTGACCTTTGAAGGAGATATATGTGCAACCTCAAACTCTATCCGCAAAGATGGGTCATAGTTCAAATCAACACCGACGGAGCCAGAAAATATGGGGCTACCTTTAGAAAAAGTAAAACCTGCATCGCTATTTTCATCTGTATATAGCCACCCGTACATTAAATTGTATCCGCCTTTTGCATTAATATAAAACCTTGTCGGCTTTTTAGCTTTGGTCGGTATGCGCGCCTGTGCGTATGTAGGCGTCCTATTTGCTTGATAATAATGGCCGCCCCCAGCAGTCGGCAGAACGGCAGCATTTGCCGAATAAGTTCCAAGAATCATTATGGGAATTATTGTTTTTTTCATATAACCACCTTTTTTATGCAAAAGATGGCGCGGGGAGTTAAAGAAATCACGATAGAATGACCCCGCTGGCCTTTGGGCAA
This sequence comes from uncultured Alphaproteobacteria bacterium, assembly GCA_947646585.1. GTDB lineage: Bacteria > Pseudomonadota > Alphaproteobacteria > Rs-D84 > Rs-D84 > Enterousia. The sequence goes on from CANSHD010000001.1 coordinate 629,266, forward strand.
AGCCCTGTTGTATAGCCAACGGCTCCCCGCAGAAGCAGGGATATGTTTTTGTGGTGCATATCCGGCACCATCTATCGCGAGGTTCTTTACGCCTCGGCATCTCTTTTGCGATGCACCTTTATATTAACACCAATGGGCAGAAAATCCAACCGAATATTTACAACGGGGGCTGTTCAACAATCTTTCCTACGTATTCAATTGTTTTTATATTGCCGTTGCGCATTTTATCAATCAGAGCAGCTGCAATTGCCTCTGTTTGGTTTTTGGGGTTAAAAGCATAAAAAGTTGTATTGTCCATGTTTAACAATTTAATCAATATTTCTCGCATATTATGTCCTTGTAGTCTGAAAACATTATTTCCGCGGTTTCGCGAGATTGTGCCTTGGGGTTAAAGCCGTATTTGTTGCCAAGACTGGCTTTTTCTTGTTTAATTTCAAGCGCAGTTTCTGCAATTTTGATTTTTTCAGTTATCCCAAGCCATTTCATACATTTTTGTTCTATACGTTTTTCGCGATTTTGCTGATGAGCTAAGTCGCACTGCAGACCGGTAAGCCGTCCCTGCCAGTGTTTTAACTTGTTTTTAGCACTCTGTAATGCCCGTTTCTGATTTGTTGGTTCCAGGGCAACTATCTGTTGTCCCAGTTTCACAATCATCTGTTTACAATCCGCTATCTGGCGTTCGTATAGGCTTTCTGTGCGGTAGATGCTTTGGATTTTAGTCCTGTAATGCTCCAGCAGTTCTTCCGCGCTTTTATGAGCCATAATACCGGTTGCACACATACGCATATCGTCTGCTTCATCATTTTGCCAACTTTGGCGCGATTTGCAGTTTGTGGTCGCAATCAAAGCTAAATTTTGTTCATAGGGCTTCAGAGGGTCGTTTACAAAGAATTTTCCTTGTTCTTGGGTATATTCACGGCGTTTAGCGCGCTCGTTTTCTAGATTCTGCTTCAGCACACTTGGTGCGAAGCTGTGGTTAGGCATTATGGCCATACTGGCTGAATATTCTATCCAAAGTTCATAATCCTGCTGTTTCATCGTTGCTATCTCCGGAAACTCTTCCCGCGTGGGGGCGAGGGTTGATGTTGAAAAATTTATTAAAATTGCTCCCGCGGGTTGGATTTATAGATATGTGTTTGACAGGGTCGCAAAAGCGGCTTTAGTCGGTTGTGCTTGTAATACGTTCTTTAAAGCGGTTAAATTGTTTGCCGGACTTTCTTTAATTTATCATAAATCGCCTGTTCTATAGCATGACTTGTTTTGCGGTTTATCGGATAAAATACATCAAAACCTTCCTTTTTTGGAAATGTCAATCTATAGCCACCGCTTAATCTGGTATAAACACCAATTGACCCAAGATATAGCGAGTTATTCAATACAATGCTTGCAAAGCCCACTAGACCATCATTTGGACGCACAAACTGAATCTTTACTTCTGAAATTGTCATTTTTTTACTCCGTTTTGTTGTTTATAAACATCGCTTAATATCTTGAAAAAAGAAACGAGCCGCCCCTCCGCTTCCGATGCTTCGCTATCGGAAATCGGTTCTGAGTACAGCCCTTTAATCTTTAAAGATAACAGCGTTTGTTCTGCCATAAACAGAACATAACGCAGTAATTTATAATTTTATGTGGTTCGCTAGCATCAATTTTTTATTGTAAGAATTGTATCATTTTTAAGCCAACGATATATCGTATTAAGTTCTCCATCTTTTTTTAAAGGTGTGTCCCAGTCTGTAGGGTTATAGTAATCCCTCAAAATTATATCAGCTAACTGACGTTTGCTGCGTACTTGTTGTTTGCTGCAAATTTCATGCGCTTTGTCCAAAACCCATTTTTGTATAGTCGCTCTCTTTTTTGCGGTGCTGTGTCCGCTTTGGGCGCGTTCTTGTGTATTGATTTGTGCTAAACATGATTCAAACTCTACATACATGTCATTCCAAGCGTTTTTTATTTGGTTTATGCGTTTGGCTCTTTGATTCCGAGTGGCATCGGGGTTGTTATTCAACCAAGTTAGAAAGGCAGAGCATTTGTTTAACATATCATAAAGTGCCCCAGTCGCGCCGATAGTCCACCATTCGCGATACGTTAACCTTCTAATAGCGGCTCTTTTTCTCCCTTCTGGCTTATCTTTAAATATTAAAGAGCCATCAGGATTGTTTTTCATTTTACGAATATCAAACTTTTTGTCCCGGTTTTGGTTTAAATGTTCAGCCAATACATCTAGTTTAGAACTGCGTATTTTTACAAGTTTTTTATATCGTTCAACCGCTAGGTTGGTAAGAGGGAATATTCTGTCGTCAAATAAGGAATAATTCTCCAATACAGAATTTCCCGTTTTGGGCAGTGGTTGATAGTTATTCAGCAATTCCAAAGCCTTTTTTGTGGCATTTAGCCGCAACTCTACAAAAATACGTTTTTTCTTTTTTGTCATTTCATTACACCTTATTTTTAGCTTATATTCTTATGCTATGGCAGTTTTGGGGCAAATACAACTTTTCTGGTATATTGCCTATATTTTTTATTATCGGGGCTAAACCTATAATATCTTTGTAATACGTAGTTCGAAATTCGTTTGCTATCGTCAACCAAGAATTCAACCCGTCATTGGCGGGTTTTATTTTTTACTATCCTTGTTTATATTCTTTGTGCCAATATAGGCATGCATATATAAATACAGGACAGGAAAAATGAAATTCAAGGGGTTGACCGCCGCCCAGGTAACGGCCAGTCGCAACCGACACGGTGCAAACATAATCCCGGCCCCCGCGCCGAAATCCGCATGGTATTTCTTTGTGGAAATCTTTCGCGACAAGATAAATCTCATTTTGTTAATAATGATGCTGTTGTTCGTCGCTCTGGCCTTGGTGGGCGTCGGCGACGTGTACGAGGCGATTGGCATCGGTGCGGTTCTGCTTATCGTGTCCGTAATCGGTGTTCGCACACAGCTGCGTGCCCAGAAAAGTGCGCGCGACCTGCAGATGACCGTTAATCTGCATTACTGTAACGTTCTGCGTGACGGTGCGATACAAAAAATAAAAAGCACGGATGTCGTTGTCGGCGATATTGTGCAAATTACCGCCGGCCAGGCATTGTGTGCCGACGGATATTTGATTGACGGCGCCATCGCCGTGAACAACGCCATATTGAACGGGGAATCCGACGACTGTGAAAAAAGCCCCGTTCCAGGATTTGTATATCGGCCAAAACAGCGTGTCACCGCCGAAGACTATATCGACCAAAACAGCGTTTTTGCCGGCACCACCGTGCAGAGCGGCGCGGGATTGATGCGCGTAACGCATGTCGGTGTGCAGACCCAGAACGCCCAGATATTGGGCAGTTTAAATGTAATAGAAACGGTAAAGACATCCCTGCAGATACAGCTGGACAATTTGGCGGCGCGTATTGGGAAAATAGGCTCGGTCTCTGCGGTGGCGATATTCGCGGTATTGATATTGACGCAGTATTTTGCGGCCGGCTTTGCCGGGAATATCAATGACATTCGCATGGTATTGGGCGATTTGACCGTGGCGCTGACAATCTTTGTGGCGGCGGTTCCCGAAGGGCTGCCTTTCATCATCAGTATAATCATCAGCCGCAATGCCGCCCAGATGGCCCGGAATCATATCCTGCCGAAAAATCCGCAAAAGATTCCGGCGGCGGGTAACCTGCACATAATATGCACGGATAAAACGGGAACGTTAACCCGCGGATGCCTGTCGGTAACGGAAAATTTCTTAGGGGATGATACGATATTGGAGCAGGGCGCCCCAACATGGGATATATATGCGTCCAGCGCCGTGCTGAACAATGGGGCGGTATATGATGCGGCGGGCAACCCCGCCGGCGGGAACAGTACCGACCGCGCCATACTGGCGTCGGTGCCGGCGGACGTTGCGCATGATATAATGCGGCGCTTTGTCATAATCCGTAATGTCCCGTTCTGCAGTGCGACCAAATTCGCCAAAACTGTCGTGCGCGATGCAGGGACGGGAACTGAAAAAACGTTCGTTCGTGGCGCCACCGAAATCATTTTGAAACACTGTACGCATTATATGGACCGTAACGACAAAAGGCATCGTTTAAAGCCTGACTCAACAGATGAAATACAGAAACGTATTGCCGCGAAATCGTTGCGCATGGTCGCCGCCGCATATATCGACGGGGCCGACAATGATGACAATATTCCGGGAAATATGACGCTGATTGCCATTACCGCAATGCGGGATGAACTGCGTCCCGGTGTCACGGATGCGATTGGCATGCTGGGGCGCGCGGGCATTCAGACAATCATGATAACCGGCGACAATCCGGATACTGCACGCGCCATTGCGACCGACTGTGGAATAATAACGGGCCTTCATGATATTGTGATAACCGCAACCGAAATGGACGGGCATACCGACGAATGGCTGGCAAAAAATCTGAGCCGGATAAAGGTTATTGCGCGCGCGACGCCGGGTGCCAAACTGCGTGTTGTATCGGTGGCCCAGTCCATGAATAAAAGCATCGGTATGTGCGGTGACGGAACGAACGACGCGCCGGCATTGCGCCGTGCGGACGTGGGCTTTGCAATGGGCGACGGGACCGACGTCGCCAAAGAGGCCGGCGATATCATCATCACGGACAACAATTTTGTATCGGTTGCCAAATGCGTGCTTGTCGGACGCACATTCCTGCACAACGTCGTCAGCTTCCTGCGGTTCCAGTTGCCGATAAATTTCTCTTTGGTGGCGCTGTGCATCGCGTTCCCGTTAATAATCGGGGGCGAGGCATTAACCGCGGTCCAGATACTGATAATCAATATTGTAATGGACAGCCTAAATTCGCTTTCATTCGGTGGCGAGGCGCCCCGTGACGAATACATGCGCCATCCGGCCCCGCCAAAGGATGCACCACTGCTCTCGCGTCGCGTTATCGGTGATGTCGCCGTTTCCACGCTTATATTTATCGGCATCTTTGCGGTGATAATGACGCCGCCGGTGCGCGCAATGTTTGCCACCCCCGCGCAATACGATGCGGCCAGATTCGCACTGCTGGTCATAATGTCGATATTGAACGGATTTAATATCCGGGTTGACGGATACAACCTGCTGTCGGGATTGCGTCAAAATCCGATGTTCCTGTATGTGGCGGTCGGCGTTATCGGCGGCGCGCTGCTGCTGGTCTCGTTCAGCGGCGCGGCCATGGGTGTGGCGCCGCTGAACCCGCTGCAGTGGGGAATTGTATTCGGCCTGGGGATTATGGTTCTGCCATTGGATATGTTGCGCAAAAGATTCCTGCGCCGTCGTCAGTAATTGGCATATCCTTCCTATATACTTTGGATATACCGCTGCGCCATAATTAAGGCATGTCCACGAAAAAAATACTTCCCGCGCTGCTGTTGGGTTTATCCCTGATGCATGCGAACAGGGCCGATGCCTGTACGGGTATCACCCTGAAATCCGACGACGGTTCAACCGTTGTCGCCCGTACAATCGACTGGTCCGGCACAAAAATGAACAACATTTATGTTGTGTCGCCGCGCAATCACAGCGTTCGCACCATCACGCCCGACGGTCCCAACACCGGGTTGGAATACACTGCCAAATACGGATACGTCGGTCTGGGGATGGAACAGTCGGAATTTGTTGTCGATGGTATGAACGAGGCCGGCCTGGTCGCAGAATTATTTTATTTCCCAAATTACGGCGAATATCAACCATATGACAGTGCATACGCCGACCGCACCATCGGTGATTTGGAATTGGTGTCGTGGTTGCTGGCCCGGTTTGCCACAATTGACGAAGTTATGGATGCCGTGCGCAATGTTCGCATAGTAAACATATATCCCGGGGCGTCAACGGTGCATTGGCGCATAACAGACGCCACCGGCCGCCAGGTTATTATGGAAATAACAGACGGTGCTCCGCATTTTTACGACAGTGAAATCGGCGTTTTAACCAACGCCCCCGGGTACCAGTGGCAGATAACAAATCTGAATAACTATGTAAACCTTAATCCCGGAACGGCGGGCCCGTCAAAGCTGGGTGCGTTAACACTGCGGGCGTTCGGTTCGGGCAGCGGGTTCCGCGGCCTGCCGGGTGATTTCACACCGCCGTCGCGTTTTGTGCGGGCCGCATTTTTGTCGTCTTTTAACATTCCGTTAAAGACGGGTTATGATGCATCCATGCATGCGTTCCATATCTTGAATAATTTTGATGTTCCGCTGGCTGTGCAGTACAGCCGTGGCGCCAAACTGCCGGATATGCCGTCCGCGACCCAGTGGACCGTGGCCACCGATATGGCCGGCCGCATGGTATACTATCGCACCATGTATAACAGTGTAATCCGTTCCATAAACATGAACGACATCGATTTCGAGACCGTAGAGTTCCAGTGGCATCCGCTGGACAGTGTCGAGCGTGAAACGATAATTCCTGTGACGATACAGTAAAGAACGGGGGCGACGCCCCCGTTTGTTATTTGTATTTCAGCGTATCAATCGGGTCAAATGCCTTTTTGTGCCCGTATTTCAATTTTATCGGCCCCTTTGGCGTGTTCATGGTCGCCGCATGATTTGTATTGTGCAGCTCGTAATGCAAATGGGTTATGTCGATGCCCATACGGAACGGCTTGCCTTGTTTTTTCAGCCCCAGACTGCCGCCGGTGTATCCCATCGTTCCGATTTGACAGCCGGCCTGAACGCGCTGGCCCCGGCTCACCAGTACAGAGTTCAAATGCATATACCACGATTCAAATCCGTCGGCATGCTTTATAACGATATAATTGCCGGCCGTTGACTGTGGGGTGTCCGGCTTGACTATTGAAACCACGCCGTCGGCGGTGGCAAATATCGGGGTGTCAAAATACTTTTTATTGCATCCCAAATCGTTACCCTGATGGGTGTGGCCGCCGCCGCGGTTAACAGCAAATCCGGAACATACCAGCCCGCGCTGAGCCTTGTCATAAATATCCAGGTCCGGCGACACCGGCACCCCCAGCGGTAATGTTTGACCGCGCGGAATGTGCGGGTGCGTCGTCGCACAATATGTCCCCGGCGCGCCGGTCGGCGCCTGTGGTGTTGTGGCCGGGGCCGGTGTGGTCGTGGGCGTTGTTGCAGGGGCGACCGGTGTGACACCCGGCGTTGTTGCGGGCGTGTTCGGTGCCACCTGGGGCGCGGTGGCGACATTATTATTGTTGTCGTTGTTATTGTTGGGGGTTGAATTCTGCTGTGTGTTTTGTGACGGCGCCTGTTGCGTGACAGCCGGCGCGTCCGGAACATAAGGCTTGCATTCGGGTTCGTTTGCACCCGGGCCCATACAGTATATCTCGTGCTCTTTTTCTATGCGTTCCACTTCGTCCGCCAATGCGTCGTTCAAAGGTTGCAGTTGAATACTCATATATGCGCTGGCGTCTTTGTATGGTGCGTATCCGGCCGCTTTGTTTTCCGTCTGGTCTGAAAAAGAAACGTCATTGACGGTTGTCGGAAATTTTTCCGCGGTTAAAAATCCGGCGTTCGCCGTACCGACCGTCAAAATGCCCGAAAAAAATAAGAAACGGAAACCCCTTGCCATGTGTTTAATATTAAATATATTGCCCCGGCCGTACAAGAGAAATATTGATTTTATATATACTGTATTGACAAAATACGATATTTGTATTATATTTTAAGTATGCAAGATATAACCGTAGTCCCTATTTTTAATCAGTCGGCCCCGGGTGTCTGGGAAGATTTCGCATACATCTGCGCAAACACAATGCATACGAATTATAATCATAAAGTGGATGTCGCTGAAATCAACGCCGCGATTGACAAGGACCGCCGCCAATGGCGCCGCGGTACGCATTTCGCATTTGGTGCATATGACGGCGACAGGATGATAGGCTATATCCAGGGCGATGCGACTGGTCGCTGCGCGACCATACAGTCACTGTATGTTTTGGCCGATTATCAGAAACAACACATCGGTCGTCGTCTGTTGCAACAGGTCGAGCGTGCGGCCACATTGTTCGCCAATCGCACTGAATTAATAGCGCTGGCCAAAGCAGAGCCTTTTTATCGTGCACACGGTTATCGCAGTATGTACAGCAATGTTTATGCCAAAGCCTTGTCAAATGCGCCGCGCTGTGATTGCCTGCCGGTGTTTAAATGCGTGGGGTCGACGGCAAAACAGCTTGTCGCGTTGAATCCGGACTTTGACGCCGCGGCGATAAATAAAGAGCACTTGCCCGCATTTGCATATTTTGACGTGAACAGCAGGATTGTCGGTTATTCCGTCGGGGAAAATATTGTGATTGACCCTGCGTGCGGATTGGCAAACATTGTCCGGTCCAGTTTGGTCCGAAATCTGACAAAGGTCAGATAATTAAAAATCCCCGCGAACCGCGGGGATTTTTATATCACCTTACATCATTCCGGGCATGCCTGCCGGCATCTGTGCGCCTGCCGGTTTTTCTTCCGGTATTTCAGACATCACGGCGCCTGTCGTCAACAGTACGCCCGCGGTGCTGGCCGCCGCCGCCAGGGCTGTTTTTACAACCTTTGCCGGGTCGATGATACCGGCCTTCATCATATCGACATACTCGCCTGTCTGGGCGTTGTATCCCATGTTATAGTCTTTGGCCTCGGATACCTTGCCGACGACGATTTCACCGGATACGCCCGCGTTTTCGGCAATCTGGGCGCATGGTGCGGACAGGGCGCGGCGAACAATGTCAATACCGACATTCTGGTCGGTGTTGTCACCGGTAACACCGTCCAACGCCGCAATCGCACGTACCAGCGCAACGCCGCCGCCGGCGACGATTCCGCCCTCGACCGCGGCGCGTGTCGCCGCCAGTGCGTCGTCAACACGGTCTTTCTTTTCCTTTACCTCAACCTCGGTCATGCCGCCGACCTTGATAACGGCGACGCCGCCAACCAATTTGGCCAGGCGTTCCGCCAATTTCTCGCGGTCATAATCGCTGGTGGTTGTCGCCATTGCGTTGCGAATTTCATCCGCTCGCGCCGCAATTGCCTTTTTGTCGCCACCGCCATGGGCCAGTAATGTCGAATCCTTGCCGACGACGACTTTTTTCGCCGTCCCCAGTACGTCCATCGAGATATTGTCAAACGTCATTCCCATGTCGTCGGAAATAACCGTCGCGCCTGTTACAATCGCAATGTCTTTCAGCATTTCCTTGCGGCGGTCGCCAAATCCGGGCGCCTTTACCGCACATACTTTCAGGCCCCCGCGCAACCGGTTCAGAACCAATGTCGCCAGTGCCTCTGACTCAACATCTTCGGCAATAATCAGCAGCGGGCGTCCCGACTGTGCAATCGGTTCCAATATCGGCAACAGCGCCTGCAGCCCCGTGATTTTCTTTTCAGACACCAAAATCTGGGCGCCTTCCAGTTCCGCCAGCATTTTTTCGCTGTTTGTCACGAAATAGGGCGACATAAAGCCCTGCGCGAACTGCATGCCCTCAACAACGTCGATTTCCGTATCCAGACCCTTGGCCTCTTCAACGGTAATAACACCTTCCTTGCCGACTTTTTCCATTGCCGCGGCGATTTTTTCACCGATATCGCGGTCCGAATTGGCGGATATTGTCGCAACCTGGGCGATTTCCGCGCTGTCTTTGACCGGGCGCGCATGTTTGTCGATATCCGCCACAACCTTTGCCGTCGCAATGTCGATACCGCGTTTGATGTCCATCGGATTCATGCCCGCCGCGATGACACGACGTCCCTCGCGAATCAATTTCTGGGCCAGAACCGTCGCCGTTGTCGTACCGTCGCCCGCATCGTCGCCCGCTTTCTTTGCAACCTCTTGAACCATGCGCGCACCGATATTTTCCTGCGGGTCGCTCAGGGACACCGCCTTTGCAACCGTTACGCCGTCCTTGGTCGCCGCCGGCGCGCCGTATGATTTTTCAATAACGACCGTGCGGCCCTTTGGGCCCATTGTAATTTTTACCGCATTGGCCAGTTTATCGACCCCGGCCGCCAGTTTATCTGTATTAAATACGATTTCTTTTGCCATTTGTCTTATTCCTTTCTTATTTCAAAATACCCAGGATATCGCTTTCTTTGATAATGACATAGTCTTTGCCGTCGATTTTAACCTCGTTCGCGCTGGACGCCCATTTGGCAAACATAACGACGTCGCCCGGGGCCACTGTCATGGGGATGCGTGTGCCGTTTGATACCTCGCCGTCGCCTGTTGCGATTACGCGTCCGCGTGACGGTTTTTCTTTTGCGTTATCAGGGATTATGATACCGCCGGCGGTCTTGGTTTCTTCTTCCATCCGCTCCAGCAGAACATAGTTGTTTAATGGTTTTAGCATTTTGTCTCCTTTGCTGTACGCTTGATATAGTTCAGCATTGCCCGATTTCAAGTCTTGCTTTCACGTCTTCAGTGTACTATCCTGAACCACATCAGACAAGGGGAATAAATATGTATGACAAAGACAATGTGTTTGCCAAAATCGCGCGCGGTGAAATCCCGTGTCAAAAGGTGTTCGAGAATGAATACGCGTTAAGTTTCAATGATGTAAATCCAATGTTTGCGACGCATGTATTGGTTATCCCAAAGGGGCCGTACATGAACATTTTGGATTTTACCACAAACGCCACCCCGGCCGAGCAGGCGGGTTTCTGGGAATGCTTCAAGGAAAGCGCCCGTTTGCTGGGGATAGACGATAATTTCAATGTCTTCGCCAATTCGGGGGAGAAAGCGCCGTTCTTTACCCAGTCGGTGTTTCATTTTCATATGCATCTGGTCGCCGGTCCGCGCAATGACACGTTTCGCAAGATTATGGGGTGCATGTGCAAATAAGTGTCCGTGTTGTTCCGCGTGCGCGTCGTAATGCGGTTGAATCGCAGCCCGACGGCACATATCGCGTTTATACCACCGCGGCGCCGGCCGACGGCGATGCCAATGCCGCGGTGATAAAAATGCTGTCAAAACACCTTGGGGTGCCCAAAAGTACCATAAAAATAATTCGCGGGCAAACCGCCCGCGATAAAGTTATTGAATATTAGTAATTCAGTACTTTTTCCATCAGCTCTTCCGGCGTCGTCGCCCCATGCATATTATAATCCTCCGGATGGACAAAGAAACCGTAATGCTTCATATGTACCAACAGGCGTGCGAACGGCGCCCAGAAATGCGCGGTGTTCATAAAGAACAGGGGCTTGTTCGTCTCGCCAATCTGCTGCATTGTCATAATGTCGGTCAATTCGTTCAGCGTGCCCGTCCCCCCCGGCAGGATAATAAACGCATCGGACAGCTCGAACATCTTCTGCTTGCGCTCGTTGACGCCGTCAACAATCTCAAATGCGTGAATCCCTTCGTGCATCGGCTCTTGCTTTGCCACGACGTCGTGCGTGGTGATTCCCGTCACATGGCCGCCGTTTTCCAGCGCCGCCGTCGCCACCGTTCCCATCAGGCCGACATTCCCGCCGCCGAACACCATTTTTATCCCGTTTTGTGCCAGCAGCGCACCGATTTTTGCCGCATCGCGTGCAAATGCCGGGTCGGTCCCGTACTGATGCCCGCAATATACCGCAATTGATTTTAACTTCCCTGCCATGTTTTTCCTTTATTTTTGCGAATTATAGCATAAAATAGCCACGCTATGAACCAAAAATTTTTGGATTTTGTTCAGCCCTTTTTATCCGCCCGCATGGCCGTTGCGGTCAGTGGCGGCGTGGATTCCGTCGCTTTGTTGCACTGGCTGGTGGCGGCGGGGGCAGACGTTGTGGTTTTACATGTAAATCACGGCCTGCGCGCCGCCGCAACCGCAGAGGAGGAATATGTCCGTGAAACCGCCGCGCGCCTGGGCGTGCCGTGCCACGTGTTCCATTGGAGCGGGGACAAACCGGCCGCCGGGCTTGAGGCTGCGGCCCGCACCGCCCGTTATCGCATGATGACGGACTTCTGCCGTGCGAACGGTCTGGAATACCTGGCCGTCGCGCACCAGGCCGACGACCAGATTGAAACGTTTTTGATGAATCTGGCCCGGGGCAGCGGTGTTGCGGGTCTTTCCGGAATGCGCGCCGTGACAGTGCGCGACGGGGTAAAAATCTTGCGCCCGTTGCTGGGGGTGCCGCGCGCCGCGCTGGAAAAATATTGCAACGATAACAATATCCGGTATTTTTATGACGAAATGAATGACGACGCGCGCTATATGCGTGTCCGCATTCGCAAAAACAGACATGTGCTGCGCGACATGCTCGGCATCAGTGACGAACGCATCCTGCTTGCCATGCGCAATCTGGGGCGCGCCCGCGATGCGGCGGCCTGTGATGTTTCGTCGGCGGTCGACAGTGTGATGGACGGCGACCGTGCGATTTTTTCTGATTCTTTTCTATTTGACCTGGGCGCCGATATTGGATTACAGTTTATCGCGGCGCTTATCATGAAGATAGGTGGGGGGGAATATCAGCCGCGCTTAAAATCATTGGAAATGGCATTAGATAAACTAACGTCCGATTGTAAATTTACGCTGGGGGGGTGTGTTGTCAGACGCCTTGGCGATAAAATTTTAATCGCCCGCGAAGGTGCGCGTACAAGTTTTAGGAAAAGACATGAAAGCAAGCATAAAAAATAAGAAAAACAAGTTCTTTGGAAATAAAAAGGGCGACGGTTCGTCTGTCTTTCTGGTAATTTTCGTCGCATTGTTTGTTGCGGTGATGCTGCGTGCGTTTATGGTGGGCGGCGGCACCCCGATGAACATGGGCGCGAACCGTGCGGCGCCGATAGAGCTGTCTTTTTCAGACGTGCTGCGCCGCGCGCCGGATATCAAAACCATGCAGATTCACGGCCAGGACGCGCGTGGAACCTTAAACGACGGTACGAATTATCGCGCGACAATCGCATACGACCCGGAATTGCTGGAAAAATTGGCCTCAAACGGCGCATCCATTTCTATTGACACGTCCAAGACATGGCTGGACCATTTAGGAACATGGGTTCCGATTTTGATGGGACTGCTGTTCATATGGTGGATATTCCGCGGAATGCGCGGCGCGGCGGGCGGCGGCATCGGACGCAGTATCATGGGGCAAAACCCGACAAAAATCGCCACCGGCAGCAAGACCACATTCAAAGATGTCGCCGGCATTGATTCCGAAAAACAGGAATTGATGGAAATTGTCGATTTCTTAAAAAACAAGGACAAGTTCAAGGCCGTCGGCGCGCGTGTACCGCGTGGCATCTTGCTGTCTGGCCAACCGGGTACCGGTAAAACATTGCTGGCCCGTGCCATCGCGGGCGAGGCGAACGTTCCGTTCTTTGCCGCCTCAGGCAGTGACTTTTCCGGCATCATCGTCGGACTTGGCGTGGCGAAAATCAAAGAAATCTTTGAAATGGCGAAACGCAATGCGCCGTGCATATTGTTTATCGACGAAATTGACGCCATCGGCCAGCGCCGCAGCCAGCATTCATTCAACGACCAGGACCGCGAACAGACATTAAACCAGCTGTTGATTGAAATGGACGGATTCTCGAACGATACGGGAATCATTGTAATCGGTGCGACAAACCGCGCGGATATGCTGGACCCGGCACTGTTGCGCCCGGGCCGCTTTGACCGCCAGGTTTATATTGAATTGCCGGATATGGCGGGCCGCCGCGAGATTTTGGATTTATATTCCAAAAAAGTGAAAATTGACGGCAAGGTGAACCTGCAGGACGTTGCCCGCGGCACCACCGGATTTTCGGGCGCCGACCTGGAAAACCTGTTGAACGAGGCCGCATTGCACGCCGTTCGCAGCGGGCGTCATGAAATCGCCCCCGCGGATATTGAAGAGGCGCGCGACAAAATTTTAATGGGTCCGCGCAAGATTCGCAAAATGCGCCCCGAGGATATTAAATTAACCGCATATCACGAGGCCGGCCATGCATTCGTTTCCCAGATGTATGCGGACGTCACCGACCCGATACACAAGGCGACAATTATCCCGCGCGGCCGCGCGCTGGGCATGGTTCAGCATTTGCCGATAGACGACAAGGTATCGATGACAATATCCGAGGTTCGCGCAAATCTGGCCGTGTCACTGGCCGGCCGCGCCGCCGAAGAGGTTTTCTTTGGCGCCGACAAGATTACGACCGGCGCGGAATCGGATATCGCATCGGCAACCCGTCTGGCGCGTTATTCGATAACGACGGCGGGCCTGTCGCCAAAGATTGGCATGGTTGCGGTAAATCAGGCCGCCGCGTTCAATTCGCGCGCGCCGTTGGAAAACGCGTCTGAAAAAACGGCGGAGATAGTCGATGGCGAAATTCGCGCATGGCTGGACCGGGCATACGCCGACGCATCAAAATTGTTGCGCGCAAACCGTGAAACGGTGCGTCGCCTGGCCGAAGAGTTACTGGCCAAGGAGACATTGACCGGCGAACAAATAAAGGCGATTGTGTCGGGCAAGAAAAAGAAAGCTGCCACACGGGGACGCAAAGATGCAAAATCCACAACAAAATCAAAATAAGTTTGAAATACTGCGTATGCCGCCGGAAAACACGAATTCCGTGTTGGTGGCATGTGGCGCGGACGCGGCGATTTTCGACCCGTGGGGGCGCGCGGACGACTGGTCGCGTGTATTGAGCGCGCGCGGATTAACCCTGCGCGAGATATATGCGACGCACGGCCATCCGGACCATATTTCCGCCGCGGCGGACTTGTCGCGTAAATATAATGCGCCATGGTATATGTCGCCGGCTGACAATTCGCTTATCGGCTGGGGGAACGAGCTGCTGGATTTCTTTTCCATTCCGCACATATGCGCGCATTGCGCGAATCCGTCGCCGATTGTGCCGGGCCGCCGCAATGTGCTGGATAAAATACCGATGGATATAATCGCCGCCCCCGGACATACGCCGGGCGGACTGTGCTTTTATTTCCCGAATGAAAAAATATTGCTAACCGGCGACACCGTCTTTCACGACGGATTCGGCCGCTATGATTTCCCCGGCGGCAACCAACAGGAACTGTTCCAATCGATTTCCAATCTGTATAACATGAACCTGCCGGCGGATACGTATGTCGTTCACGGCCACGGCACAGACTCCACCATTGCCGGACTAAAAGAATCCAACCCGTATTTTCGTGCGATTTAGAATAAGAAAATAAAAGAACCGGCGGGCTGTCCCGCCGGTGTGTTTTTTCCGATTTACATTTGTATGAACAGGTTCGGCTTGTCTTTTAACTGCTCTATCGCCGTATCGACAACCTTGCGGTATTCGATGAACTTTTTTTTGTCCGCCGACCCCAGGTTGCTTATCGCCGGCAGCTTTACTGTCATCGGATTTACATGTTTTCCGTTTTTGATAATTTCATAGTGCAAATGCGGCCCGGTGGACAGCCCGGTGGAACCGGCGTATCCGATAATCTGGCCCTGGCGCACGGTTGTGCCGACATTTACGCCCTTGGCAAAGCGGGACATATGCGCATACAGGGTTTCAAATGTTCCGTTGTGACGTATTTTTACGTAATTTCCGTGCCCGCGGTTATAGCTGCGTGCGACAACGCGTCCCGCACCGGCCGCCGGAATAGGGGTCCCTGTCGGCGCACGGAAATCAACGCCCTTGTGCGCGCGGGTATATCCCAGAACCGGGTGCTTTCTGCCGCCGGAAAAGCTGCTGGTGATTTTTGCATTGTTAATGGGCGTGCGCTTCAACGATTTGATTGCACCGTTGCCGTTTTCGTCGTAATAGCCGGTTGTTCCGTCCGCCTTGCGGAAACGGTACATTTTTACGTCGCCGCGCAAAGACTTGAACGAAATCGCGATAACGTTGCCGTTGTCAATTTTCTGGCCGTTGGAATAGTTTTCCTCATACAGAACAGAGAAGTTCTGGCCCGCGCGTACGTCGCGTTCAAAGTCCATTTCAAACGCCAGCAGGTCATACACGTCGGCCAGTATGCCCGCCGGTATCCCCGCGCGCATTCCCGCCAGATAAAAGCTGTCGCCGTCCAGAATTTCGCCCGCACGATAAACCGCGCGCGTGTCGCGTTCGATATCAATCGTGTTGCACTGCCACGTGCCGTCTTCGCCGCATGTTAATTCCACCTGGCGCCACGGGGACGGGATAACGACGATTTTGGAAACCGGCGAATCGTCCTGTTCGCGGCGGAATTCAATCTTGTCCTTGTCCGCGCGCAGGGTTGAAATCCCCGCATCGGATTTCAAAACGTTTGCAATCGCCGTGATTTCATTGTGGCTCAGTCCCTGTTCCGACAGCAGCTTTGACAGTGTGTCGCCGGATGCGACCACCACCACCGAAGTGCATTCTTTGCTGCCTGCATCGCCACCAATTATGGTGCCGCGGCGGTTTGTGGCAACCACGTACGCCGCCACCAGTGTCATCAGGACGGCCATGCTGATAACCAGGCGCGTCAGGTTTTTAGTTGTCATAATATCTTTTGCTTTTTTCATAAGCCCGATTATAATCGTTTCATGAAAATAAATCAAGCCTTCACAATCCTACAGCGTGCCGGCGGCCTGCGTGCCGCGCGAATTATAACTGATAACAATCGGAAACTGTCGCGTCTGGGGACGTATTTTATTGCATGGCGGTTACGCCGCGGGACCCCTGTGGCAAAAATAATTCATCAAAAATGGTTCTATGGCCTGTCGTTTTATACAAACAGGCACACCCTGGACCCGCGGCCCGATACGGAAACGCTGGTCTCGGCGGTAATTGCCGACGGGGCGCCGGCGCCGCGTATATTGGATTTAGGCACGGGCACGGGTTGCGTGCTGATATCGTTGATAAAAAATATTCCCGGCGCATCCGGCACGGGCGTGGATTTGTCACGCGGTGCGGCGCGCGTCGCACGGCGCAATGTCCGTGCGTTGTGCCCGGGGCGCGCGACCATATTGCGGCGCAGTTATCACCGCACGCAAATGCCCGGCGTGCCGTTTGATATAATCGTGTCAAATCCGCCCTATATTGCACGCGGCGACGCGCGTGTTGACGCCGGCGCCCGGCACGACCCGGCCATGGCCCTGTACGCGTCCGACGACGGATACGGGGAATATAAAGTCATTGCACGGAATGGGCGCGCCTGGCTGCGGACGGGCGGGCGTATTTATTTGGAAATAGGTGATGGCATGGCCCCCCGCGTCCGCGATATATTTGGATCGGCCGGCTGGCGCTTTGTCCGCGCGGAAAAAGATTTGGCCGGCATAACCCGCGTATTGGTGTTTGAAAAATAAAATTATACGTTGACATTTTCGCGTAAAAAATTTAGAATGAGTGCAACTTATTACGCCTAATAAAAACCACCGTTTTTTTTAGGCGTTTTTTTATTTTCCCCAAAAACCAAATTCTACCCCTTTCCCCATTAGGGAAATATGCCTAAAAAAAACGGTGGTTTAATATGGCACATCAAAAAGGGGGGAACACATACGATGGGAGCATATTTTAACAGATTTTACTGCATGATGGCGGCGATTGTAACGTCATATTTTGTGAACATGATGTACAATATAAATTCGGCGTTGGCGGCATTCACGTGCCCCGACGGCACTGCATGCCAAACGGTAAGCAATTCATGGAATTGTGTCATCGTAAACGGCAGTTTTCGCGGCACAATGTTCCCGTATTCAGGCGGCAGTTATAGTACGGAGCTGGGCAATGGCGGCGGCAGTTGTAATTACATAGGTGCCGCATCCGTATTAAAGGGCATGGTTCCGTCCGGTTATACATTGGCCGGTTGCTACAGTGACAATGCCGGTGGTGTCGCGCACAGTGGTCGCGCCGAATGTTCGTATAAATCGTGCTATGCGGCCCCGGTGTCGCCGACGACAAAAAGCGTTAACTGCGGTGTTGTCACAATGTGCGGTGCATCGACCGCCACCGCATCCTGCAGCCAGTCCGGTCGTTTCGGATTCCTGACCAACGGCGGCAAGGGGTGTGAATGCTGTCCGACGCCCACCGGTGCCGCCGATTATCGTCCGCACGGCAGTTCCTCGGTCAATGTTTACGCCATATATAATGCGGCGGCAATATCGTCGTGTTATCTGGTTGGCAATTTTGAAGATGAAACCGGTGTATTCCAATTTACGGACGACAACAGATGTTACTACGCGTCTTAGTTCAAACCGTCGCACGTGCGCGCATGCGTGTTATGAGTATGCGTCCCGTGCGGTATGTTAATTTCTGGCGCCGGTTTTATAAAATGCGCCGTCTGGGCGTGCCGGTGTTGACGCTGCGCATGGCGGCGCGTCGCGGTATAACAAATATTTACCATTTGAACAAGGGGGTTGGCGACGGCCTGATGTTTGCGGGCGTCGCGCGCGAATATTATAAAAAGACGGGCGTGCGTCCATTACTGTATGTGCCGCAATGGCATATTTTTCGTTATATGGATTTCTGCTGGTATCTGTATGATTGGCGAATGCTGCCGGAAAATTATCCGGCCGATACGCAGCATACGATGGATGTTTTTTACAAATTTTATCTGTCCCAGGTTTCGGGATCGCCCCTTCGCCTTTCAAATGGCCATACCTTTAACCTGTACCCGTTGGAATATCTTAAAAACGTCTATGTTTGCGGCAACACGATTCAAAAACTATACGGCGGATTTCCGAAACGCGGCCAGATTTGCCAATGGGTCGCCAACCGCATGGGGATCGTCGGCGAAATAGATGTGCGTCCGGAAATTCGCTTAACGGAATTCGAAAAAGACTTTGGCAAATTTGCCAAGGGCAAAATAGTAATCAAATGCGGCGGTAACGGGCCGTACAAGTACTTGATACCCAAAATCGCCCAGGGGATAATAGACGAGCTGGCGGGCGAATACGAGTTTCTGCAGATAGGGGACTTTGGCGACCCCGTATTATATAACGCGGAACAGCTGTTTAAATTAAACCTGCGTGAGTTTGCAGGAGTACTCAGTCATGCGCGACTGTTTGTCGGGGCGATTGGCGGCATGATGCACCTGGCGCGTGCCGTGGATTGCCCGGCGGTCATATTGCATGGCTGCGAACACGATGATTTTTATTACCCGTCCCAGCGCAAGGTGTTTTCGGATAACCGCTGTATGGAGTGCGTCCGGCGCTGTTGGTGGCCCGACAAAGACGATGAGCGCCGCTG
This sequence comes from uncultured Alphaproteobacteria bacterium, assembly GCA_947646585.1. Lineage (GTDB taxonomy): Bacteria > Pseudomonadota > Alphaproteobacteria > Rs-D84 > Rs-D84 > Enterousia. The sequence continues at coordinate 648,330 of CANSHD010000001.1, forward strand.
CTTCAATCGGTACAGATGCATAACGGACTTTAATCCAAAGCGTGTCGCGGACATTATCCGCGCGGAATTAAAGCGTCCGCGCACTGCGGCGGCCACGCCCGATTTGTTTAAATGCGTCGGTCGGATGGTTGACTGTAACACGTCGGCGAACTGGTGGCTGACCCTGGATGACTTTTTCTTGGACTATGCCATCCCGACCCCGGCCGACGAATGTCGCGTCGCCTTGCCCGAATGTGCGTTTGATTACGGTATCGTAAGGCCCGACGGATACGCCATAGCCCAGATATCCGATATGCGGATTTTGAACCTGCACCCGATTGCATCTCGCCATTGGGGCAAAGAAATCGTATCGGACAGTCCGCTGCTGTTTCGCTTAACACCGCGTCCGTCGTATTTTGCATATATATTAAAGATTGCGGAATTACAGCGCACCTGGACGCGTCAGTGGCACAAGGAAGCCCCGATTGACGACATAAAATATTGGATGTCTGAAACCCAGCCCAAGAATGATTATTTTACTCTTGAGGGGTACGCACGCATAAATCACATGATGAATTTTTTCTTGTGGCACCAGGAAGACATCGTCCGCCGTCGCGGCGCCACGGATGGTGAAATCGCGGCGGCCAAGCGCAATATTGACAGATATAATCAAATGCGCAACGATTTCATGGAAAAAATGGATGAAACAATAATAGAAATCCTGCAGCCGGCATTGCCGGGGGCGTTCAAGGCGCCGCTGAATACCGAAACAGTCGGGATGATTATGGACCGGCTGTCGATTATGGCGCTAAAGATATATCACATGGACGAGGCCGCGCGCCGGCGGGGTAATGCCACGCGTTGTAATGAAATGCTGAAAACATTAAAGGCCCAGCGTTTTGATTTACTGGAATCTGTGAAGTTTTTATTGGTTGATTATATGAACGGCGCGCGCCGTCCCCAGACATACCGTCAATGTAAAATGTATAATGACCCGCGCCTGAACCCTGAAATGGCCAAATAGGACGGGGTATTGCGTGATATTTGCAATGTTGGAACTTATGCCTTAATATATGGGTTATGAAACAGTTGACGGACAGCGATATTGAAAAAATGTCTGCCGGGGAATTTACCCCGGACTTTAAAAGCGTAAACCGCTCTGTCCGGGCCCAGCTGTGCCTGGGGCACCTAATCCCGCCGGCGCCGGCCCCGTTGCCAAAGTGCCCGCGCCTTGACCTGCATCAATATACGGAGCAACAGGCCTGGGACGCGATAATGTCGTTGGCCGCATCGGGTGTTCGCGATGCCGTAATCATAACCGGGGCCAGCGGTATTTTACACCGCCTGTTCCCCGTATGGGCGACCGAAAGCGTATTGGCGCCGTATATCGTATCGTGGTCTCCCATAAACAACGGCAGTTTTGCGGTTAAATTTAAAAAGCAATCTTAACGGTCGCGTGTACGTCATGCGCGGTATAATCGCTGCGGCTGTGCAGGGTGTATGCCGCCTCGGCGGCGATTTTCCCGCCGTACAGTCCGACGCCGCCGCCCGCGCGCAGTTCGGTTCTGTTCGGCGCGTGCACCGGCATGTCGTAGTGTTGGTTCGTTATAAGGCGCGTTGCAACCTTGTCTGTTCCGTTGTGGATTATTTCGTATCCGGCGCCGACCTTTACCGTGGGGCGCACAACCATGCCGCCTAGGGCGAATGTCAATCCGACGCTGGCGCCGGCATCAACGCTAAGCGTGTTGTACCACCACTTTTTGAAATCCTGGGCGGCGGCGTCAACGTGTTTTTCATTGATAAGGCGCGTGTAACGCGTGGATATCTCCGGTGCCAGGGTTAAACGCCCGCGCCCCAGCACCATCCCGGTGGTGATTTGACCTGAATACAGGTCCGTGTCAAAAGAGGTTTTGTTCGCCACACCCGCGACGGTCTTATCCAAATCCCATTGTGTCTGGCCCGCGGCCAGCGCGATATTCATATACCATCCGTTCTCGCCCATGTATTTTGTGAACAGACTGATTATGTCGCTGGCGCCGTCCGCCTTCAGCGGCATGTCATGCGTCTTGGATTTCGCATAAGTATACCCCACGCCGAACGCCAGACCGTCCGTCACATATGCGTACGCGCTGACCCCGGCGCCGCCGGTGCGCATTTCAAAATCGTCGTTCTTGTGGTGTTCGAATTTGTCCGTTCCGCCGACGCCGTGCGCGTTCAGGACAAATGTCTTTGCGCCGCCCGCGCGCCGCGACACCAATGGCGTTGCCGCCGCCGCGTATGCCGCGTCCAGATGGCGCATGGCCTCAAATATCGTCATCGCCGTGTTGTTAAAGGCCAGCACGGACATAACGTCATACAGGCGCGCGTCGTTATGGGCGTCGTTCATTGCGCTCATGCGGGCCGCGATTGCCCCGCCGCGCATCGGTGTTCCGATAAGACTGTCCCATGCGTCTGCGGCCTGAACCAAGTATTGCGGGGCGTCCCTGTATTCCGCAATCGTATTGCCCAGTGGTGTTGTCGCCCCATGCGCGGCGGCACTGAAACATAGCATGGCACATATGTAAATTTTTTTCATGACTCGCCCCGTTTTTTGGGTTATGATACGGGCGTCCCGATTGAATGTTAACAGGAACCATTTGCTATGAAGAAAGTCAAGACCGTATATGACCATATACGTAGTAATAATTTAAAGACAATTTTGCTGGTCGCGCTGTTTCCGATAATCTTTATCGTGCTGGTGTTTTTGTTCTCGTGGATTGTTGTCCCGGCGTCCGACGCGTTGCAGGTTGCGCTGGGGGTTGCGATTCCGACCACCGCGGCATGCCTGATTTGGAGCGGGATATCATGGGCCTTTGGCGATTCCATGATATTAAGCGTCGCCGGCGCGCATGAAATCCATGACACGGACCCGGCAAACCGTGAAATATTTCGCAGTGTGGAAAATGTTGCCTTGGCGGCGGGGCTGCCGACGCCGCGCGTGTATATTATCGACGACGATTCGATGAACGCGTTCGCCACTGGGCGCAGTCCGCGCGACGCGTCAGTCGCGTTAACCCGCGGGATTATAAAGCGCTTGAACCGTCTGGAACTCGAAGGCGTCATCGCCCATGAAATGTCGCATATCGGCAATCGCGATATTCGCCTAGATATGTTTTTGGTAACGGGTATTGGTGTGACCGTGTTCGCCGCGGATATCCTGCTGCGTGTTATCGCATCCGGTGGCGCCCGCAGCAATAACGACGATAACAAGTCTGCCGGCGCCGTGCTGCTGATGGTGTGGCTGGCGTTTATGGTGTTTAACTTTATCATAACGCCGTTGCTGCGCATGGCGATTTCCCGTAATCGCGAATATGCCGCCGACGCCACCGGCGCCCAAATTACGCGCAATCCGCACGCGCTGGCGTCGGCACTGCGTAAAATTACCACGGACGCGCGCGTTGAATGCCTGGACCAGGTGAGTGCGATGTCCGCAATGTGCATTGCGAATCCCCGCGGCCCGCGTGAGTTCATTGGCGACCTGTTGGCGACGCACCCGCCTGTAGAAAAGCGTATCGCGCGACTGGAATCCATGCAGAAACAATAAGGAACAATAAAATGGCAAAATTACACTTTCACTATGGAACGATGAGCAGCTCCAAATCCGCCCAGTTGATTATCAACGCCTATAATTTGAACAACCAGGGCAAACAGACGGAAATAATCAAACCACAGACGGACAACCGCTTCAGTGAAGACAAGGTAAATTCCCGCGTCGGCATATCGGCCAATGCGACGGTGTTAAAAACTTTGGACGGCTATGCGCCACACCCGGATACAAAAATGCTGTTAATTGACGAGATACAGTTTTTCTCGCCGTCCGATATCGATGCGCTGGTTCGCATTGCCGATAACACGCCGGTAATCGTAATGTGCTATGGCTTAATGGTTGACAGCAATGAGCAGATTTTCCCCGCTTCGCGCCGCTTGGTAGAGGTCGGCGCCAAACTGCACCGCATGGAATCCATGTGCCAGATGCCGGGCTGTATGCATCTGGCGACGCATCATCTGCGCTTTGATGCGAATGGCCGCGTTGTGCGCGCCGGCGCCCAGATTGCCGTCGGGGACAGCAACTATAAATCGGTCTGCCGCATGCATTATAACCAGATGTATCACGGCCAAAATGAAAAGACGAAATAATTCGTAATTATTTCTTGCATTTTGAATAAATAGGTATAAAATATAACAACGTTGCGTCCATGGCTCAATTGGATAGAGCATCTGACTACGGATCAGAAGGTTGGGGGTTCGAATCCTCCTGGACGCGCCAGTTAAAATAAAAAATGCCGTGTACGGCATTTTTTATTTTAACTGATTGGTTTAGAGGTGAGAAGCCCGGGGTTCGACAATGAGTAGTTGAGCCGAGCTTTGCGCTGGCGAAACGTCAGGAATGCCCCGCAGGCACAGCAGTGCCGAGGGAATCCTCCTGGACGCGCCAGAATTAAACCGACCTTGTGTCGGTTTTAATTTATTACAAGGGGGAAAATATGGCATCTAGTCCTGATTTTATAAAATTTGTTGCGGACCAGGTGGCGGCCGCCGGCGACAATATCCGTTATCGCAAAATGTTTGGCGATTATATGTTGTACTGTGATGACCGTCCTGTGTTGCTGATATGCGACGATACGGTTTATGTAAAACAGATTCCCGAAACCATGGCGATATTTGCCGCGCACGGCGTCACGCCGGATGCGGGCATTCCGTATAACGGCGCGCGCCCCCATTGGATTCTGGATATCGAAAATATTGATTTGTCGGTTGACATGGTGCGTGAACTGGCACGCGTATTGCCGGTGCCAAAGCCAAAGAAAAAGAAAGTTTCAAAATAAAAAACGCCCGTTCGGGCGTTTTTTCTTAGTAACATATAGCGTATTGATAGTACGTAAAAAAATAACGGTTTTATATGCCTAATTTAATCGTACGTTTCATTTCAACATAAGTTTAATGCCGATTTGCGGCCCTTGTCAAGGCTGTTTTTATGCCGAACCCAATCCTAGGTTTTTTATCAGGAAAAGGGGGCTTTATGCTAAAAGTATTGTCTTTTGCGGTATTCGGCATTTTTGCGTTCGGCGCATCAAATGCCGAAACTGTTTGCAGGGTTTATAGCTGCAATATCGGATATTGGGCGGCCGAGTATTCTTGTTATCGGTGTGATTCATTACCGCGTGCAGATGGCGGAACACAATATGGCCAGACGCCGGCTGCGGGCCTCTATCAGCGTACGTCATGTTATGTGCCGTCTGGTGTAAAATATAAAGACAATACGGGCGAGTATGAATTCGCTTCTAACTGCAACTATTCAATTTAAGGGGGGTAAATATGATACGGCGTACAACGGTTTTTACCTTTAAAATAACTGCGGTTTCATTAGCGATATATTTTGCACCAGTTGGTCACATAATATTATCACTGTTTGGTGTTCGTACCCATGACGGCAAAGCATATGCGGGAACCGTAACGTGTGTTGGTGGAGGCGCAAATCAAGACTATGAGTGTGGCGGAAGGTCTGGTACTTATTATCCAGGTAGTTCAGTACAATGTGTATGCGAAACAGATTCTGCGCAAATAAAAGTGCTTAGATGTGAAGAAGAGCGCGGAAGTGGGGATATGTGGAGTGATGACAGAGGCTCTGCTTATTGGAAATTAGTTCAAAATTGTCATTATCTCAATGCATGCTCTCCTAATGGTTCAATTGAGGATTGCAGTACAGAGGCCCGATATTGTTCAAGAGTATGTACAAACGGTCGGTGGGGGGCATATGTTTGGGGAAATTGCAAACCTGGATACATAAAGCTTGGTGAGACATGCTTTGCAGAATGCTCTATTTCAAATGGTAAGGGTTATGAAGTTGAGGAAAGCTCTTCGTCGTCATCTTCTGAGGCATAATCTGTTCACGCCGGCATTTGTGTATAACCGCCGGCTGGAGCCGAATTTATGGGCACCCGATATGCAGTTGCGCACCATGCCGTCAAATTCATTACAGATGATTGTCTGGCATTATATTGCGTACATGCAAAATGTCGGCCTGCCAATCAAAGATGAAGACATTGTGGATATATTTCTGCACGGTTCCACATCAAATTATTATTACGACCCGACCAGTGATATTGACATTTGTATTGTTATGGATATGCGCAGGCTCTGCGCTGCATTGCCCGGAATTGACATATTCGCCATGACCACGGCGTTAAAGATTGCATGGCTGCGCAGTCGTCGAATACGAATATACGGCCGCGGCATAGATATCAGTATTGTTGACGTGGCCCAGCCAAAATATGGCCCCGGCGTGTACAAGGTCGGTCCGGCGTATTCTTTGCCGCGCGATATGTGGATTCGGCGTCCCGTGCGTCTTAGCAATCAGGAAATTCGTGCACTGCGCCGTCACGCAGACAAGATATATCGTCGTTATAAAAAATTGTTTCGGGAGTGTTACAAGAATAAAATGTCGGATACGTTTCTGGACACGTTCCTCTCGCGTCTGTGGTCGGAACGTCGTGCGGCATATTCTTCCAGCCCGCTACAGCCCATCACGCCCGAAACAATGGCGTTCAGAATGATGCGCCGGTGCGGTGTCTTGAACAAGATAAAGGTGCGCCTGGAAACATTGAAAAATAAAAATTTTACATTGGACGCATAAAAAGAAACGCCCGGCAGGGCGTTTCTTTTGTTTTATGTAAGCATGGATTAAATGCTGTCCGCATTTATCCAGCGGCCGTTCTGCAACAGACCCGGCGCCATGCCCTCGTTGCTGCGCAGGGAATCAATCACACTGCGTGCCTGGGCCGCGTTCAGGCCGACAATACGCACCTTGTACAAATCTCCTTCCTTAACAACAACCGCGTTGCCGTATGTGCGCATGCGTGCCGCCATGGCGTTTGCGCTGTCTTCGGAATACAGGGCCGCCAGCTGTACGCTGTAATCGCCTGACGCAACAGGTGCTGCCGGGGTCGGCGTTGTCACTGTTTCCGTGACGGTTACGGTCTCGGTCACTGTCTGAACCGGTGTCGATGCACCGATTGTCGCATTCTTAACCTGCATTGACTGTTCCGGCAATACCTGAATCTGAATCTTTGCCTGGCCGTTCATGCCAATCTGGCGTGCCGCCGCCGGCGACAGATCCATAATACGTGTGTTGACGAACGGGCCGCGGTTGTTCACGCGAACAACAACAGACTGGCCGTTGTCCAAATTCGTCACGCGTGCAATCGTCGGCAGGGGCAGCGTCTTGCTGGTCGCGACCATCTGGTTAACGTCAAAGGTTTCGCCGTTGCTGGTTTTTGTTCCGTTCAGTTCGGCTGGGATGATACCCGCAACGCCCGTCTGGTTGTATGTCATGTCTTCGACCGGGATGTACTGAACGTCTTCAACCTTGTACGCGCTACCGATATAGTACTTCGGTGCCGCCGCCAACAGGTATGCATTGTTCAACGTCTGGGAATCGGCCGTTGTAATCAACGTTTCTTCGCCAAAGCCGTCGGTGCCGTATCCGCCGCCGGTATTGTTGTTTGTGCCGGTTGTACATGCACCCAGCAATGCGGTCAACGCCGCCAAGGAAACTAGTTTTTTCATGTGGAACTCCTTACATTCTTAATAAAGATTTTATCACATAAAAAAGCCGGTTTCAACTTTATTTTGTGGCGATGCGACGGTTGATTAAGAAGGCAAGCGGCAAATATATCACGCCGAATATTGCGATTGCCGCAAACAGTGTCCAAATACTGGCAATCGGCACGAACCACAGTGCCGCGCCCATAACCGCGGACAGTATGCCGAACGCCGTAATCGCGCGCAGGGTGCCGCCATATATCCGTACCAGACCGCGCCGACGGCATGCACGACCCAGCAGATAGTTCTTTAAATACCCGCTGATTACGATTCCGACCGGAATCGCCAGGTATCCGATAAGCGGGAACGCCGCCACGTATATGACCGCCGCCGCCCCCAGAGACACCATGCTGGTCTTTACCGGGGTCTTTACATCCTGGCTGGCGTACAGTGTCTTGCTGTAAATCTGGCTGACCAGCATCGCGGGCAGCACGAATACCTGAATCATAATCGCCATCGCCACGGCATGGGTCGATGCGGACGTCCATGCGCCGTATTCGAACAGGTATTTGATAATAGGCTCGGCCAATACGAACAGGCCCGCCACGCACGGCATCAACAGCATCAACGAACGTCGCATGGACGAGTTTTGCTGAATATACACGCTGCGCATGTTTTTATCCGCCAGCGCGTTCGATATCGACGACATCAGGACTGTCCCCACAGCCAGACCAATCATCGCGAACGGCAACTGCACGATGCGGTCGGAATAGTACAGCCATGACACAGCGCCGCTTTGGAAGCTGGCGACCAGGGTGCCGACAATAATGGTTATTTGGTAAAATCCGCTGCCGACAATGCTGATGCTTAAGCGTTTCAGCATGCTTTTTATCCCCGGGGTCCAGCGTGGAATAACCAGACGCAGGCCGAAATGCTTGCTGCGAATGCGGTGCCACAATACGGCCACCTGAATCACGCCGGACAAAACGACCGTTCCCGCCATAATGTACAGAATTGTCCCCGGCGCGTAAAACGAGCTAAGCAATAATGCGCCGATTAGCATTATGTTTAACAGCACCGGCATAAACGCGGCCAGTAAAAAGCGCGAAAACGCGTTCAGCACCGCGGACAAAAATGCGGCCGCGCATACGAATATCACATATACGAACATTATGCGCGATATGACGACGGTTGTTTCCATCTTGCCCGGTTCGGCATCAAATCCGGGCGCCAGAATCCATATGACCAGTGGCATGAATATTTCAAACAGCAACGCAATCCCCAGCAGGGTAAGCGCCAGCCACGAGAATACATTCTTGGCAAACCCCTCGTCCTTTTTTGAATCCGCATACATCGGGATAAATATGGCCGACAGGGCGCCTTCGCCCAGCAAATCCCGAAACAGATTCGGCAGCTTAAACGCCGCCAAAAATATGTCGGACAGTCTTCCCGCGCCCAAAACGCGTGCGATTAACATGTCGCGAACAAAGCCGAATATACGGCTGACACCTGTCATGGCGCCAACCCCGAAAATATGTTTGCCTAGTTTCATGGAATGGATTATACTGCCCTTTGTAAAATAAAATCAAGACAGGAATGAAACCAATGAAGAAAATATTGTGTCTGTTTTTGGTGGGCGCCACTTTGGCGGCGTGCGGCGGCAAAAAGACCGAGATTATGGTCGAAGAGCCGCTGGAACAGATATATGAAAAGGCGTACGCGGAGTTTAACAAAAAGCATTACGAGCAGGCGGCGGCCGAGTTCTTAAAGGCCGAAACGCAGTATCCGTCCAGTCCCTGGGCGGCCGATGCGCTGGTAATGGCGGCGTATTCCCAGTATCTGGACAAGGATTTCGCCGGTGCAATTCTGGCGGCGGACCGTTTTATGCGATTCCACCCGGGCCACCCGGATGTGCCGTATGTTCTGTATCTGCGCGGAATGTGCTATTACCGCCAGGTCAGCGACGTTCGCCGCGAACCGGGCATGTCCACATACGCCCTGCAACAGTTCCAGCAACTGGTCCAGCGTTTCCCGCGCAGTCCGTATGCCAAGAACGCGGAAAACAAGATAATTATTTTGAAAAATTATATCGCGGGCAAGGTTATGTATGCTGCGCGCGAGGATATGCGCCGCCAGAACTGGCCGTCGGCGATTTCCCGTCTGCAGTCCGTCGTTTCCGACGCCCAGGAAACGGTCATGACGCCGGAGGCTTTGTATCGCCTGTCCGAATGTTATGCCGCCATCGGCGTGCCCGGCCAATCCGCGGGTTATGCGGAAATGCTGCGAAAAAATTTCCCGGATAACGACTGGACGAAAAAGCTGAACCATAAATCCGACGAATTATAAAGGCAACCGGCCGATGGCCGGTTTTTTGTTGCGATATTTCAGTCAAGGTTATATAATGTCCCTGAATCCATGGAAGTGGGTTCGGGACTTCGAAAATCCCGTATAAGCTCGGTGCGAATGCATCGTTATATGTGAAGTGGCCAACGGCCATTTACCCCGGCGTACCAGGTCGGGTTGTTGCAGTTATACAACAGGCTTGTCCAAAGGCTGCAAGGTCATTTAGCTTATATGATTTTTCGAACTTCCCGACCACCAGATTCTGGTGGTTCTTTGTTTAACAAAAAACAAAAGGGAAATACGAAAAATGAAAAAATTACAAATAAACGCACTGCTGGTCGCAACAGGCCTTGCCACGGTGGCGCCATTAACGTCGCATGCCGCCATAGCTCTGGGATATCCACTGTCGGAATGCAGAACCAAAACATCTTCTGCCTTTCCGTGCTGTTGCCCAACGGGGCAATTTGGCACGGAATATACATGTCCTACAGGTTGGAAGTACAGCCATACCGCTAATACTTGTCAGCGCAACAGCACCATATCCAGCGATGCCGCCGGCTATTACACCCAAACATACGGAACATGTGCGGCAAAGGAAACTCAGTATGAGACATATATAATCAAAACACGTGATGCGGCAGATACATCATGTATGTGTCTGGCCATATAAAGGGGGGGCAAAATGAAACCGATTAGACTTTGTGTTGTCGCCCTGGGGCTGGCGGCATATGGAATAAGCGCCCATGCGGCCTGTACGGCGGAAACAAAAACATATACGTCATGTAAACCCGGATATTATCTGGAAAACGGCACATGTTGGATATGCCCGTTATCGGGTGGTACGGCCGGCCGAAGCGCGGACAAAAACGACACGGGCATTACCGCATGTTATATTCCGTCGGGCAGCACTTTCAGTGATACCACGGGCAGTGGGACCTATACCGGTAATTGCTATTATGTAAAATAGAACGAGGACTGAAAAAATCCGGCTGATGGGCTGGATTTTTTATTTTTATGTGCTATTGTTGGGGCATGACACAGACATATTCAGGATTTATTGCAATCGTGGGTCCGACAAACGCCGGAAAAAGCACGCTGATTAACCAAATAATGGGGCGCAAGGTGGCCATTGTCTCGCACAAGGTGCAGACGACACGCACCCGCCTGCGGGCGATTAAAATGGTGGGTGACCGCCAGTTGATATTTGTCGACACGCCCGGCGTGTTTAAGCCCGGCCGCCGTCTGGATCGCGCAATGGTCGGTGCGGCGATGGACGCGGTTGCCGACGCGGACGCCGTTTTGCTGATTATGGACGCGCAAAAGGGCATAACAAACACAATTCGTGAACTGATCCAAAAAATCAAAGACCGCCCGAACCTGTTCGTCGCCTTAAACAAGGTTGATGCCGTGAAAAAGCAGGACATGCTGCCGATTGTTGCGGAATTGTCCACATTGGCTGAATTCAAAGAAATATTTATGATATCGGCCCTGAAAAACGACGGCGTCGCGCAGATGCTGACGGCGTTGTCCGCGGTAATGCCGGAAAGTCCGTATTTGTTTGACGCGGTTGACGCGTCCGATGTTCCGGACGAACTGTATCTGGCGGAATTAACGCGTGAAAAGGTTTATAAATATATTCATCAGGAATTGCCGTATCATATAAATGTCGTGACCGAGCGCGTAGATGTTGACCCAGATGGTGTCTTGGACATCTACCAGAAAATCGTTGTGCAAAACGACGCGCATAAAAAGATTGTAATCGGCCGCGGCGGCGCGCAGTTAAAGCAGATTGGCACGGCCGCCCGCCATGATATTCAGGACCAGTGGGGTGTGAACGCGCGTCTGCACCTGTTTGTACGGGTGGAGCCAGACTGGGAAAACAAGGCCGAAAACTATACCGACCAAGGGCTGGAGTTTAAGAAATGATGGATAAAGAAAATTTTAATGCGGGCATGGTTATTACTGTGGTGCCGTTTGCGATGTTCATAGTAGGGGCAATGGCGTTTGCAAAATGTGATTCAGACAACCGCAACGATGATTATATAATCACCGACAAGGGTGCGAACAAAATCGTGTATCATTCAATTGCGAATCCGGGTGTCAATCATGTCATGACGTTTGACTGCGATACGATTGACCCGCGTGGCGGATTTTATCCATATTTAAATATTGGTGATACTATTCGTGGAAACACGCGTTTTATGAATGAGCCTGTAAATAAGTCTTGGTATTATCAGGGAATGCGTCCGGCGATGCCGGTTACGTCGATATACACGGCGAACGGTCGTACATTGAATGAATTGCGCGAAATTGCCCGCCGCGACAGCCTGATGCGGGAAATAAAAACGAAACAAAGATAAAAATGCTGCACACATCTGATTTTGATTTTGAACTGCCGCCGGAATTGATTGCCGGCTGTCCTTTGGAGCGCCGTGATGCCTCGCGCATGCTGGTGGTGGACGGTCCGCGCATATCTGACCGGCACATTCGTGATTTTGTGGAATTTATCCGCCCCGGGGACGTGGTTGTATTTAATAATTCCAAGGTAATACCCGCGCGCTTTATGGCGGCGGGTCATGAAATAACGCTGCATACCGCCGAAAATAAAAAAGTATGGTGGGGCCTGTGTAAAAAGTTCATGCGTATACCCGTCGGGACCAAGCTGGAACTGGAAAACGGCGTTATGATAAAGGTTTTGGATAAAAATTCCGAAAGCGGCTTAAAAATACGCTTTCTGTGCGACGACGTTTTTGAAACCTTGAACCAGGTCGGCAAAATGCCTTTGCCACCATACATGCGCCGCGAGGAGTTGCCGGATGACCGTGAACGTTACCAGACCGTGTATGCCGACCCTGTGGGGTCGATGGCGGCGCCGACGGCCGGCCTGCATTTTACGCCGGAATTGATGTCGGAAATAGAAGCGCGCGGCGCAAAAATCGTAAAGGTAACCCTGCATGTCGGCGCGGGCACATGGATGCCGGTCAAGACCGAGGATTTGTCACAGCATAAGATGCACAGCGAATGGTGCTGTATCACCGAAGAGCAGGCCGCGATAATAAACAACGCCACGCGCGTAATTGCGGTTGGAACAACGTCGATGCGGACACTGGAAAGTGCGGCAATGGATGCCGGTAATTTCGGGGCGGCCGGACGTGTAGTGCCGATATGTCGCAATACAAATATATTTATAACGCCGGGTTATAAATTCCGTGCGACGGACGTTTTGCTTACGAATTTCCACCTGCCGAAATCGACCTTATTTATGCTGGTGTCGGCGTTTGCGGGGCTGGAAAATATGCGTGCGGCGTACCGCCATGCGATTGCTGAAAAATACCGCTTTTTCTCATACGGGGATTGCTGTTTGTTGTTTAAAAAGGACTCTGATTAAATGTCATTAAAGTTTGATTTGTTGAAAACAGACGGCGGTGCGCGGCGTGGCCGCGTGCATACCGCGCACGGGGATTTTGAAACGCCGGCATTTATGGCGGTGGGCACCGCCGCAACGGTCAAGGCCTTGACCATGGACCAGGTTGCCGCCACCGGCACCCAGGTTATCCTTGGCAATACATACCACTTAATGATGCGCCCGGGCGGTGATTTGGTTGAAAAAATGGGCGGTCTGCATCGCTTTGGCGGATGGACGGGCCCCATTTTGACCGACAGCGGCGGCTTTCAGGTTATGTCGCTGTCTAATTTGGTAAAGATGCGGGAAGAGGGTGTTGAGTTTACTTCTCACATTGACGGCGGGATAAAGCATTTTCTGCGCCCCGAAGATTCCGTTCATATTCAGCATCAGCTGGATTCCAATATCACAATGGTGTTGGACGAGTGCCTGCATCTGCCGACCACGCGTGAGCGTGCGGAAAAAAATGTGGATATGGTCGCCCGTTGGGCCCGGCGCAGCAAAGATGCGTTCGTCGACCGTCCCGGATACGGCATATTCGGCATTGTTCAGGGCGCTGATTTCCCGGATTTACGCGAAAAATCCGCAAAGCAGCTGACGGATATCGGTTTTGACGGATACGCGGTCGGCGGCCTGGCCGTGGGCGAGCCTCAGGATGTCATGTTCAACATGATTGCGACCACCACGCCGCACCTGCCGACGGATAGGCCCCGTTATTTGATGGGCGTTGGAACGCCGCTGGATATCCTGGGGGCGGTTGAGCGCGGCATAGACATGTTCGATTGCGTTATGCCGACGCGTGCCGGCCGCACCGCCCAGGCTTTCACCCGTGACGGCACGATGAACATGCGCAATGCCCGGTTCCGTGACGATGCGGCGCCGATTGATTCCGAATGCGGATGCCCGGCGTGCAAACTGTCGCGCGCGTATATCCATCATTTGATAAAGTGCAACGAAATTCTGGGGGCGACACTGCTGACCCAGCATAACCTGTGGTTTTATCAGGATTTGATGCGCGGCATCCGCACGTCCATAGAGCAGGGGCACTTTGCCGAGTTTAAGCAAGAATTTATTGACCGGTATACAAAAAATAAGCAATAATGTTTCCATCAAGGAAAGGAGAAACAATGGCACGTAAAAAGAAAGAAGTTGAGGTAATCGACCACGGTGGCGCCAAGACTGTCGCAAAAAAAACGTCTTATGTCACGCGTGTTAAACAAATATTTGCTGTTATAACCGTGATGTGGTTGGCGCTGGTAATCTGGGCGCCTCTGCACGTGAAAAACACGTATTCACAGCCGATAAAGAAATCAATTGTCGTATCGATGTTCTTTGATTTGCAGCGCAATATTGTGGAACAGTATGAAAAATTGCTTGACGGGATAAAAGACGCCATTAACTTGGAAAAGCCCGTTGCCTTTGCAATAGACAAAGTAAAAATGGCACAGGGTGCGGTTGACAAAGTGACCGACACCACGGCCCAAGCCAAAGATGTCACCGCCAAGGCGCACGAAAGCAATGCAAAGGCAAAAGAAACAACCGCCGGTGTAAAAAAATTGACCGGAATTGCCGGTAAATTTGGCATTAAAACAGATGGCATAGACAATGCCTTGGACAAGGTTGACGCCGGTGTGGACAAAGTTGATGCTGGGGTTGCAAAGGCCGACCAGGCCATCGCCAAAGTTGACGATGTCGCCGCCAAGGTTAACGCCCAGCTGGACAAGGTTGAAAATGACTTGACCGCGTTACTGCAGGTTGAATTTGATAAAATGATAGACGAGGCCATAAAGAACCAGCTGGATAAAAACACCGGCGGTCTGGGCACGACATTGCTGACCAACTACGGAATAAAGCACGTGTATCCGTGGCGTCCGTCGTCCTGGCCGGTCGCAACCAAGATTTACAATGACCTGGCGAAATCGGACGTGACGGTTATCACCGTTATAACGGACACGGTTGATAAATATTTCGGCTATGTCGCGTGGGGCTTGGTTGCCGCCGCCTGGATTGCGGGTCTGTATATCTGGTTAATGGTAAAGAAAAAGGTCAAGATGATGATTGCTCCGTTCCAGGTATGCCCGCGTTGTGGCCATACGTTTGTGGACAAGCGTGGTGCAATGAACTTCATAAAGATGTTGCAGCCTTGGAAATGGTTCTAATTCGGTAATGTCGATAAAAGCCGCCGTTTTGGTGGCTTTTATTTTTTTGAAAATAATACTTGCAATAAGAAAAAAGATATGTAAAAATACACTCCGCAGTGCGAGCGTAGCTCAGTTGGCTAGAGCGCAACCTTGCCAAGGTTGAGGTCGAGGGTTCGAGCCCCTTTGCTCGCACCAAAGTTTAAAGGTCAAAGTACAATGAAATTAAATTTGAAAAAAATTTTGAATTGATACGTGCGACCATCAAAAAAATAATGACGGACGCACTTTTCGGCGTCCGTTTTTTTAGTCCGCATCAAAAGGGAAAAAGATATGTCAGAAAACAAAACAATGTCCACCAATGAATTGGAAGCGCGCCTGCAAAAGGCTGAAAATATTCGTGCACGCGACGGCGTTGTTTGGAAAGACAAATTTGACCGCAGCGCAACCATCGCCGCGGCGCGTGAAATGGCGGACGGCACGCCGGTGCGCTTGGCCGGACGCGTTACGGCGCTGCGTTGGCTGGGCAAGCTGATGTTCGGGCGTATCTATGACATTGACGGGGAAATTCAGTTTTCCATGTCCCGTGAAGAACTGGGCGAGGAAACATATCGTTTTATGAAGGCCAACGTTGACCTGGGTGACTTTATCGGCATCACCGGAGAACTGTATCATACCACGGCCGGCGAATTGACCGTCAAAGTGTCGGCATATGAAATCCTGTCCAAGGCTTTGCGCCCGCTGCCGGAAAAGTTCCATGGTTTAACCGATATGGAAACCCGTTACCGCCAGCGTTATTTGGACATAATTTCCAACGAAGACACGCGCCGCACAATGAAGATGCGTTTTCGCATGCTGCGCCTGATACGCGATTATTTGAACGAGAACGGTTTTGTAGAGGTTGAAACCCCGATTATGCAGGTT
Source organism: uncultured Alphaproteobacteria bacterium (assembly GCA_947646585.1). Taxonomy (GTDB): domain Bacteria; phylum Pseudomonadota; class Alphaproteobacteria; order Rs-D84; family Rs-D84; genus Enterousia. The sequence goes on from CANSHD010000001.1 coordinate 664,698, forward strand.
GTGGCCAGTGGCGCCGCCGCCCGCCCGTTCGTCACGCACCACAATGCGTTGGATGCCGATTTTTATCTGCGCATCGCGCCGGAATTGTTTTTAAAGCAGACGATTGCCGCCGGTTTCGACCGTGTATTTGAACTGGGCAAGAATTTCCGCAACGAGGGTATGGACGCCATGCACCTGCAGGAATTCACAATGCTGGAATGGTACGCCGCATATTGGGATTTCCACAAGAACATAGATTTCTCGTGGGCCATGATTCAGAAAATCATAATGGATTTGCGCGGAACACTGCAAATAGAATACCAGGGCACAAAACTGGACTTTTCGCGTTACGAGGAAATCGATTACACCGCGCGTATGAACGAACTGCTGGGTGTGGATATTCTGGAATTCAAAGACGCCGACGTGTTAAAGAAAAACCTGGTCGCGGCCGGCATGTTCCCGGCGGACGAATTGGAGCCTTTAAAGTCCGTCCCCGCCATTGTGGATTATGTGTTCAAGCGCAAGGTCCGCGACCAGATTGTCAATCCGGCGATTGTATATAATTATCCGGCCTATATGATACCACTGGCGCGCCGCAACGACGCGGACGGCCGTCGCATAGACATATTCCAGTTAATTGTATGCGGTGCGGAATTGATAAAGGCTTATTCCGAATTGGTCGACCCGATTATTCAGCGCGCGGCATTCGAAGAGCAGGCCCGCAACAAGGCCGCCGGCGACGACGAGGCGTTTGATCTGGACGAGGACTTCCTGCGCGCCATGGAGCACGGCATGCCGCCCATCTCAGGCCTCGGGCTGGGGATTGACCGGTTCTTTTCAATCATCGCAGACGCGCCGACACTGCGCGACGTGATATTGTTCCCAATTATGAAGTAAGGAAACAAAGGGGCTTTATATGACCCAGGACATCGTGGAAAGTAATGCGGATATTCAGGCGATGGTTGCCGACCGTGATCGGCGCAATCTGGCCGCAATAGAGCGTGCACGCGCCTCGGGCCGCATCAATGACGAGGCCGCACGTTATCTCTCCGTTTTGTATTCCGATGGCCTGGGCTGGTTCCGCGAGGTGTTTTATTTCTTAGGCAAATGCTTTGGCGCGCCAAAGGCGCCGGTTATGCGTTACGACTATGAAACCGACAGCGCGATTGACGAGCCGATAAAGATTGCCGACATAAATCCGTTGACCCCGTATCTGGTTCAGCATCGCCTGGACGCCGACCCGATGCGCAATCAGTTTTTTAACAGCGGCCGCGGCCACAAGATAGATTTGGCGGTGTCGTCAATCGTCACGGTAATCGTCGGTGGGCAGAAAAGTGTGGACCGCGCCCTGGACAAGGTTACGGGAAAGTATTACGCGCGTTACGTCGATGAAGTTTGTGACACGGTGTACCGTGTCATAGCCTCGCACGAGCGCGAGGCTTCCGCCAAGGCTGTTGCAGAGAAAGTTCGCGCAAAACTTTCGGAAAAATATATTTCCGCCGCATCTGAAACGGTTCTGTCAATCATCGGCCGGGGGCACGAGAATATTGCGGTGGAACTGGTCCGCGCTTTGGACCGTGTGCCGCGCCCGCGCATGCGGCTTCAGGACGTGTGGCGCGTAAAGTGCCTGTTCGATTTGATACCCCAGGCCCGTACGTTTATCGAGCGCGTTCATCAAATGATGCCGGACCGCGTGCTGTCCGTGCGTGATAATTTCTATGATATGGACAACCCGCGTAATTATCGCGATGCAAAGCTTATTATAAACATCGGTCGCGGCGATGACATTGTTCCGATGGAAATCATATGCCAGGTTCGCACCTTCTTTGAATACGAGCGCAAAACACACGGCGGATACGAGGTTTCGCGCAAGACCAGTGGCAAAAAGAGCGAGAATATAGAGCGCCGTCTGGCAGACTTCATGGAAGGGGGCGTCAAAGAATATAATTTGATGGTCTGCAACTGCCTTGAAGATTTGTTCGAGCGTGTGGGCTGGAACATTTTGTACATGCAGGATAACGGCGCGTCAATGTTTGACGGATTCCCGCGCGACTGTACGCTGCATTATCCGCAAAAGATATATGATGTCATCATGGACAAGCTGGACAACGCGCTTGAGAACGAGGTGTTCCACGTAACGACCGCCCCGGCAAAGTTAACCCAGGCCCAGGAATCAAAGATTTTTCATTATATGGCGCGTTTTGTGCTGGTTGCGGCCATGCCGTACATGCAGCGCGGCTGGGCGGTGCCGTCCGACACCATGGCTGGCAAATTGTTTAACTTTGTCATGAACGAGGTTCAGCGTTATTATAAAAAAGCGTCGGATGATGCGTAGGAAATCAAACAAACGGGCTCTGCCCGTTATTTTCTTGCTTTAATACGCCAAATAACGAACAATATATACAGGCCATGCGAAAAAACGTGCGGCCATAACAAGCATAACATAAGGACAAGATTATGCGTCAAGGTAAAGTAAAATGGTATAACGGCAAAAAGTGCTTTGGGTTTATTACACCGGATGCGCCGAATGCCGACGGCAATATGGATGATGTTTTCGTTCATTCCAGCGCTTTGAAAGAAGCCGGAATCAGATTTTTAAATGAAAATGATATCGTAGAGTTTGAAGAGGAGGTTCGCGGCGACAAACTGTCCGTCACGACAATCAAGGTTATTCAGCGCGACGAAGAATCCGCGCGCCGCTTCCATGAACGCCGCGCCGAACGCCGTCGTTCCACCGAAGAGCACAAAGCCCGCACCGAGCGCAGCGAGCGTCGCGGCTTTGCTTTCTGGAAAAAATAATTTTCAGATTAAAAAATCCCCCGTTTGGGGGATTTTTTATTTTTGGATAAAGTGAACGCTGTACTGCGGCTTTTTATCCGGCCCCAGCGCCGCGCGCACAACCTTGTTGGACGCCGTTTGCACCGCGCGGACAAGGTTGTCGCGGTCCTTGCGCTCCGCTTTTGACAAATCGTCGATTGCCTTGGTGATTTCAATCTGAATCTGGCGCTTCATAAATCCTGTGTCGTCGGATTCAAATATACCCGCACTGGATACCTCCGGCACGCCTTTCAGGAATCCGCGTTTATCCACCGGCAGGGTGACGAACACTGCGCCGTTGGCGGCGATTTTCTTGCGGTTTTTGTACACCTGGTCGTTTTTGCTGCGCTCGGTTTCGCCCTCCATAACGACAAAACCGGTCTCGATTGTTTCGGCGACATACGGTTCTTTCCCGTCGGCCAGGGCAATCATTTCACCGTTGTGCACAACCATCATGTACTTTGCACCGCCGCGTTCCATCGCCATCTTGCCGTTCAGCATTTCGTTTATATAATCGCCGTGCATCGGGATGGAAACCTGGGGGTGAACCATGTCGTAAAAACGCTCCAGTTCCGGACGGCCGGCGTGACCGCTGGCATGCAGATGGTCCGTGTCAAATATCGTATGCGTTTTGATGCCCATACGCGCCAGTTTGTTGTACAGGTACGAAACGTCCTGTTCACGGCCCGGAATAATAATCGCACTGAACAGAATAGTGTCCGTCGGCTGCAGTTTCATTTCCTTTACCTGGCCGCGGCACAAACGTGTCAGCATCGCGAACTGTTCGCCCTGGGAACCGGTTAAGAATATCGCCTGTTTTTCCGCCGGCAAATCTTTGATTTCGCTGTGCAGATATACTTCTTCCTTGCCCAGATATCCGAATTTGATGCCCATTTCACGAAATTCCGGCAGACCGACGTACGGCACCGGGTTCGGGTTGCTGCGTTCTTTAATCGCGGCGACACGGCCCGCGGCGCGCGCGGCCTCCGCAAACATTTTCAGACGCGCGATACTGCGTGAATATCCGGTCACGATAACGCGGCCCGGCGCCTCTTTCATCAGGCGTTCAAATGTTTCGCGGACCTCTGTCTCGGTCGTTTGTTTTGTCTGGCGGGACGAAGAAGTGGAATCGCATGCGCACGCCAACAGCTTCGGGTCCGAACCTATTTCACGCAACCGCGCAAAGTCCGTCGGATTTTCCACCGGATTGTCGTCGTTGAATGTCCAGTCGCCCGTATGCAGGATTTTACCCGCCGGCGTTTTTACAATCAGCATCTGCGCCTCCGGCACGGAGTGGGAAACGTGGAACGTTTCAACCTCAAACGGGGCCAAATCCAGTGTCGCGCCGTTGTGGTCGAACACGACAATGTCCTTTTTCGGATTGAAGTCCATTTCAATCCCTTCGAACGTGCGGCGAATTATTTCGCCCGGGAAGCGGGTGCAGTAAATAGGCTTTCTAAATTTCGGCCATATGAATTTCAGCGCGCCGATATGGTCTTCGTGGCCGTGCGTGATAACGAACCCGACCACGTCCTTTTTGCGCTTTTCCAGCCAGCGTGTGTCACAGTACTGAACGTCGCCGGCACCGATTTCTTCTTCCAGAAATCCCATGCCGCAATCCACGACCAGATACTTTCCCTTGTACTTATAGACATACATGTTCTGGCCGATATGTTCCAATCCGCCCAGCGCCATAAAGTACATCTTGTTGTCGTTTTTGTCACCCTCGTGTGCAGGCATGCCGGAAATTTTTGCCGGTGCGTCCGGACGCGGTCCCTTTTTCGGTGCGCGCGCCCCGGATTTTGCCTGTGCCTGAGGCTTGTTTTGCGGTTTCGCCGCCGCCTGGGGCGCGGGTGCCGCTTTCTTTTCTCGAACTTTTACCATACTTAATCCTTTTTTATATGTTCATATTTTGCGCGGCCACACAATTCATTGCGAATAAAGCGGTACTTTATTTGTAGTGAATCTGTGGCGCGCGCGACCGTGTTGCCCCATGTGGTAATTGCATTTTAATTAAATCACTGCGGGGTGCTTGCCGGGCGTTCGTGCCCGTTTCTCTCTTTCCAACGAGTATATGATAGTGTTTTCCGCCCATAAATCAAGCAAATAATAAAACCCGCCACCATGGGCGGGTTATTTGGATTATTCAGCCAGCTGGCCCACGGACATTGTGATTCTGCGAATGCCGCTGCTGATTGATTTTTCCTTGTTTATCTTTGCCTTCATAATCTCGCCGGTGTGATAAACATGGGTTCCGCCACACAGTTCGCATGAAACGTCGCCCGCGCTTATAACGCGTACCGTATCGCCGTATTTTTCACCAAACAGCGCCATCGCGCCGCGCTGTTTCGCCGCATCCAGCGACATTTCCGCATGCTCGACCGGCATGTCGGCGGCAATCCACGTGTTAACCAAATCCTCTACCGCCTGTTTTTCTTCCGCCGTCATTGCGCGCCCAAAGCTGAAGTCAAATCGGACGGAATCCGGCGATACTTTGGAACCACGTTGTTCCACGTCTTCGTTCAGCACCTGGCGCAGTGCCGCCTGTAACAGATGCGTCGCCGTATGCGCACGCGCCGTCGCCGCGCGCGTGTTGTCGTTTATTGATGTGCGGACACTGTCGCCGACCGCAATCGGTGCGGTGACAACGCCCTTGTGAATAACGACGTCGCCGGCGCGTGCGGCCTCGGCTACGTTCATAACCGTATCGTCGCCTTTTGTTATTTCGCCAGCATCGCCAACCTGGCCGCCCTGGGTGCCGTAAAAGTTGGTCTTGTCCAGCGCTATTTCAACCTCGTCGCCGGGTGTGGCGCTTTGTACAAATTCGCCGCCGCGCAGAATTGCCAAAACCGTAGAATCCATTTCCGCATTCGGCGCATATTTGGACACGTCGATTGTCGCCGGCAGGTCGCTCTGCGATTCCCACAGGACACGCGTGCCTTTTGTGTTGGCGCGGCTGCGCTCTTTCTGTTCGGCCATTGCGCGTTCAAACGCCGCCACATCGACGTCCATGTTCTTGTCGCGCAGAATCATCTGGGTCAAATCCAATGGGAATCCGTACGTATCAAACAGCTTAAACGCCACGTCGCCCGGCAGAATGCCGTTGTTGACCTTTGGCAATTCCGCGTCCAGCAATTTCATGCCGTTTTGCAACAGGTCCGCAAACGCGTTTTCCTCGTTCTGAATGATTTCAACCACGCGTGCCTGCTGCGCGGCCAGTTCCGGATACGCCGCGCCCATTTCCGTCACCAACGCCGGATACAGTTTAGAGAGCAGGGCCCCCTTGTGCCCCAAAATCTGGCCGTGGCGCATTGCGCGGCGCAGTATGCGGCGAATAACATATCCGCGGTCTGTGTTCGACGGAATAACGCCGTCCGCAATGGCAAAGCCCACCGCGCGCAGATGGTCTGCGATAACCTTGAACGATGCCGTGTTGTCCGCGGTCTTTTTTACGCCGACGACGCTTTCGGTCGCGCCAATTAAACCGCGGAACAGGTCGGTGTCGTAATTGTCGCGCACGCCCTGCATCATCGCGCCCCAGCGCTCCAGTCCGCCGCCCGTATCAACGTTCTGTTTCGGCAGCGGGCTTAAATTTCCGTTTGCGTCGCGGTCAAACTGCATGAACACGTCGTTCCAGATTTCAACCCAGCGGTCGTCTTCATTTTCAATGTCTTCGCCGAAATCATAGAACATTTCGGTGCACGGTCCGCACGGGCCCGTGTCGCCGGCCGACCACCAGTTGTCTTTGTCGCCCAGTCGAATTGCCTCTTTCCCGGCGATTTTACGCCACAGTTCGGTCGATTCTTCGTCGGATACATGTGTCGTCACGCGAATCTTGTTCGGGTCCAGTCCCATTACGCGTGTCAGCAGTTCCCACGACATTTCAATCGCGCCTTCTTTGAAATAGTCGCCAAAGGACCAGTTCCCCATCATTTCAAAGAATGTGTGATGACGGCCGTCAAATCCGACCTCGTCCAAATCGTTGTGCTTGCCCCCGGCGCGAATGCATTTCTGAACGTCGGCCACACGCGTGGCAAACGGCGCCTCGGCGCCCTGCAGAATACCTTTCCACGGAACCATGCCCGCCACCGTGAACAGCAGCGTCGGGTCGTTCGGTATCAGCGATGCCGACGGCACGATTTTATGGCCCTTGGATTCGAAAAAATCTAAAAATGTAGTTCTGATTTCATTGTACTTCATAATTGGTATTCCTTTTTCTTATGGGCAAGTTTAGAAATATTATGACTGGTTTTCAATCATATATTTGAAAAAATTTAAGATTGCGCGGCCACATTGGCAATCGCCGTGCGATACCGGGCCATGGCCCGCGCCAGTATGGCCGCCGCGTGGCGCGCATCGGGTGCCGGACGGCCGTATTTTTCCGCCGTATCGTCAATTCCGTTGCGGACAACGTTCACGGAATCCATATAAATCGGCGTCGCCGCCGGAGCGGCCCTGCGTGCATAGGTGTTTAATGCGTCCCACATCATCGCATCCACGGGCGGGCGATAGTCCAGTGACGCGTCAATCTCGTCCAGGCGTTCGCCCGCGGCATGCAATATATTCGCCAACCCGCGCATAACGCTTATTCTGATTGCGTTCGCACCCAGCCCCAGATGCGGCCGCTCTAAAATAATATTGTCGCCGTCTGGCGCCAGGCGCCCCGGATATTTGACGGCGGTTATCATGTCGGATATGCGGCGCCGCACCACCAAAGCGTTCTGTATCACGGCAAAATTGTTTGCGTCAACAGCCGGAATGTCCGCGGATAATAAAATGTCGTCATCGTCAACGTAAATAATCCATTCCGCGTCACGCGCGACATTCGCCGCCGCGTCCAGTATCCGCAGCCGCGCCGTCCGCAGGCCGACATTTGTCGTACTGTTGATAATATGCAGACCCCCGCGATATCCCATTTTGCGAATGTCGCGCGGCGTGACGGTCTCGGCCGGGTTGTCGTTGTGAATAATCAGTGTGAATTTGGCTTTTATTCGTGCGATTGCCGCGACGGATAATTTCAGCATTTCCGTATTAAATGTGGTTACCGCCACCACGACAAGATTTTTCTTACGCAACATACGGGAAATTTTAATTAAAAGTTTCTAAAATTGCAATCGCTTAGTTTTTTATGATATAATGATTTTGTTGCAAAGCAGGGTGGCGGAATGAAACCTTCTTTTATCTTTTCCATTATTGCATTGGTTGCCATTGTCGTGGCCGCTTCTTTCGGTATTCAGATGTCGCCGCACAATCCGATTGTTATTCCGGAATCTGTCGCGGGGTCGGAACTGTACGTGTGCCATGCGGCGTCCCAGACATGGGATTCTATTGCCGTCGCCATGCGTCCGTTTAACCGCTATATTATTATCGGATTCTTTTTTGTGGTAATGATATTGCTGTTTAACTGGGGCTGGGCAATGTACCAGAATCTGTTGAATGACAAGTTTAAGCGTGAATCTTTCTCTAATATATGGAAGTTTACGAAATTCACATTTTGGGCGGGCGTAATAATATTGATGGTGTCCGCCACGCCGAATCATTTCAGAACGGTTCACATTCGTGGTGTGGGCGGTGACTGGGTCCTGTGCGAGAATAATACGCCGGGTGCTGCGGCGGTTCGTGCCGATGCGGTCACAATGTAAAAAATATCAAAAAATAATTATGCTCTTGACTTAAAGGCCCGAATTCTCTACGATTCGGATAAGCAGGACAGGCAATGTCCACAGAATTAAAGGCGCCACGCCGTTTGGAATATAAAAAGTGGCGCAAAACCGCACCGGACAGATTCTGTTGACATTGCCTATGGACTGCCGGACAGACCTTAAAATATATTTATGAAAGGAGAAACATATGAACAAACAGCAATTGATTGAAGCAATCGCAAACGAAGTAGATGTCACAAAAGCGACCGCTGCTGCATGCTTGGATGCATTCATCAACACAGTCACCAAAGTTCTGAAAAAGAAGGGCGAAGTTCGCTTGGTTGGTTTCGGTACATTCGCAACCGCAAAGCGCAAGGCGACAACCGGCCGCAACCCGCAGACTGGTGCCGCGATTAAGATTCCGGCGTCCAACCAGCCTAAGTTCAAACCGGGCAAGGCTCTGAAAGATGCTTTGAACTAAATCGTTTGATTTTGTTTTGAATAACGGCCGCCGATTTTGGCGGCCGTTATGTTATTTTCCACTTTACTTAAAAAATTATTTTCAATACAATAGGATTGTCATAACAGAAAGGAAGAAAAATGGCACAGAAAACAGTTAAAAAAGCAGCTGCGAAAGCAACTCCGGCAAAGAAAGCACCGGTAAAAAAAGCGGCCCCGGCGGCGAAAAAGCCGGTCGCAAAGAAAGCGGCTGTTAAAGAAGTAAAAATGGCGGCCCCCGCCATGGAAATGCACACATGTGGCTGTGGCGCGGATTGCCACTGCGGCTCTGCGTGCAAGTGCGGCGGCTCTAAATTCGGCCGTTTTATGCGCAAACTGGTTTTGTTCGTTATCATTTTCGCACTGGGTTTTGCGGCGGCAAAATTGTGCTGCTGTGGCCCGCGCCATCACGGACCGCGCATGCACTTCGTTAACGGTTGCCTGGACGTTGCGTCTGTAAAGTGCCCGAAATTGGCAGAGGCTCTGCCGGCCATGGACATCAACCAAGACGGCTGCATCACACGTGACGAATTCCGCCAGGTAAAGCGCAACATGCGTGCTGAAATCCGCGAGATTGAGGTTCAGGAAGTTGAAACTGCGCCCGTTGCTGAATAATAAATCGCATAAATAATAAAAGTCCCGCCGTATGGCGGGCTTTTTTATTTGTTTGCAATGGCGATATTTCCGCTATACAATATGTATCGTCAGAAAAAGGAGTTTTATTATGTGGACCGCAATCGTTGTCGTCGTACTTGTTTTGTTGTATGTTATCGCTGTTTATAACGGCCTTGTTTCCCGCCGCACCCAGGCGCGCGAGGCATGGGCTACCATCGACACACAGTTAAAGCGTCGCTATGACTTGATACCGAACCTGGTCGCATCGGTAAAGGGCGCGGCCGCACATGAAAAAGATACGTTAAACGCGGTAATCGCGGCCCGTAACGCGGCAATGTCGGCCACCGGCCCGGACAAGGGTGACGCAGAAAACAAATTGAGCCAGACATTGAAAAGCATTTTCGCATTGACGGAAAGCTATCCGACATTAAAGGCGAACGAGAATTTCTTGGAATTGCAGCGTGAAATCACGGATACCGAAACCAAGATTCAGGCCGCACGCCAGTTTTATAACACGGTTGTAATGGGCCTGAATACGGCGATAGAGCAGTTCCCGTCAAACATGGTCGCACGTGCCTTTGGCATTACTCCGGAAAAGTTTTTTGAAATTGCGGAATCTGAAAAGGCCGCCCCAAAGGTAGAGTTTTAAGCCCGCGCCCCATCGGGGCGCTTTTTTATTACATTTTATCTTGCGCAATGCGCGAAAATCCGGTAAAATTGTCGGGTATAACATACGCCTAATAAAATGGGACGATTTTCATAGCGCCCGTTATTTTTTTATAAAATCCAGTTTTCCGCATATCTTTTTCCCTTGTTTTATGCCTAAAAAAATCGTCGGATTTTTGTCGGCATTTGTTGCCGCAGACACAACGGTCGCATGGGCCGCGGTTGAAGACCAAGAATACTTTAGCACTGTTCAAGAATGTAATGACAGTTGGCTATCATCGGAACTGACCGACGAATGTCTTATCTGTTTGCAGGGCAGAAATGATGAAATCGCAGAAATTGACGGCGGTATGGCGGATTGGAATGCTATCAGATATGTATATGACAACAGCAATGATTCCACTTGGTGTGAAATATTGGAAGACCACAATGTTGCATGTGCCGCCGGTTTTTATGGTTTCCCGTGGGCCGTAGATGGCGATTATGAATTGCGTGGCTGTGACCGATGCCCCGGCGGCGGCACGTCAAATGCCATGGCGGGACAAGAAAAAGTAATCACGGACTGCTATATCGCGGCCGATACCGCCCAGAAAGATACAACCGGCACTTATGTTTATACCAGTGATTGCCATTATAAAAACTAAAAAACGCTTGATTTCTAAATAAAAACAATATAAACTAAGCCCCGCTGGGTAATCAGAACTGATTAAACGGCGGTGCTTTTTGGTCCCGCCCGCGATAAGGATTCTGTAAAACACTCGGCACCATAAAAACCAAAAGGATTAAATTATGGCAAGAGCAGGTGCAAAACGCAGCACTCGTAAATTGAAAATCAGCCGCCGCCTGGGTGTAAACCTGTGGGGTCAGGCGAAATCTCCGTTTAACAAGCGCAAGTACAAGCCGGGTCAGCATGGTCCGACATCCCGCGGTGGTAATTCCTCGGATTACGCAAAGCAGATGCGTGCAAAGCAGACTTTGAAGGGCTACTATGGCAACATTGGCGAAAAGAAGTTCCGCGCATATTATCTGGAAGCGGCCAACATGAAAGGTGACGCGCCGGATAACCTGATTGGTTTGCTGGAACGTCGTCTGGACGCGGTCGTATATCGTGCGAAATTGGCGCCGACAGTATTCTCTGCCCGCCAGTTGGTCAGCCACGGCCACATCTATGTCAATGGCAAGCGCGTAAAGATTGCGTCTTACCAGGTAAAGCCGGGTGATGTCATCACTGTCAGCGAAAAAGCAAAGCAGATGCCGTTGGTTGTTCTGGCGCTGGAATCTGCGGAACGCACATTCCCGGATTATATCAGTGTTGACAGCGCGAACTTCACCGCGACATACACACGCGTGCCGGCATTTGCGGACGTTCCGTACCCGGTTCAGATGTTCCCGGAATTGGTTATCGAATTCTATTCTCGTTAATAGACCGACCGGAATATTTCAAAATCCCCCACACGGGGGATTTTTTTGTTGAATTATTCCGCTGTCATTGCAAGGAAGTGAAACGACCGCGGCAATCCAGAAAGAAATTGGAACGGTTCGTTATTAACTGGATTGCTTCGTCACTGGCGTTCCTCGCAATGACAAAGGAGACTAAGTAAACTTGAATTGTCATTGCGAGCCCGCAGGGCGTGGCAATCCAGAAAAATCATAAAAAAAGTGGGGCCACCGTTTCTTTGATTGGAGATGAGAAGACGGTAAAGCCCCAATAAAAACACCACCGAAAGTATGGTGGTTGGAGGCTCAAACAATCACTATAAATTGCACGCTTATTCAATATATTCACGTACTCCAACCAATTGTTGGATAATTTTTATAGTGTTGGGTTTGAGGACCCGCAACAATACTTCCTTTGTTGCGTTTGGAATATTATCTTAATTTTTTCTAAAATTCCACAATTTTTTTATAAAAAATTATTCGCGGTATTTGTTCCTATGGCAATAATGAAAAATTGTGCAATAATCAATATACAATCACTAAACATAAATTGCATGTTAACGCCCAGGCCAGCCCCCATGGGCGTTTTTATCGTTTGACATATGTGTCGGGCGGGGTTAAACTGCAAAGTATGAAAAATATGGTTGATATTTTACTGCCTTCCCGTTGGCGCTTTGTCGCCTAAGGTATTTTTGCATGCCCGTAATTTTGGGCTTTCTTTTTCAAAACAAACACATTAAAATTTTAAACCGGGAAAGGTATTCATTATGTCAGATAAAATTGTTTTAACAGGTATCAAGCCAACCGGCACGCCGCATCTGGGCAATTACGTGGGCGCGTTAAAGCCGTTGGTTGAAATGTCAAAGTCCAACAAAACGTTTATGTTCATCGCCGATTTGCATGCGTTGAACTTTATGCGCGACGCCGCACAGTTGCGCCGGCATACGTATGAAATCGCCGCTATTTTGGTGGCGCTGGGGCTGGATTTAAAGAACGCCGTTTTATTCCGCCAATCCGATATTGTTCAGGTTCCGCAATTATCCACAATGCTGATGAACGTCACGCCAAAGGGGTTAATGAACCGCGCGCATTCGTACAAGGCGGCCATGGATAAAAACGCCGCCGCCGGTCTGGATACGGATGCCGGCGTTAACATGGGGCTGTATACTTATCCGATTTTGATGGCGGCGGACATTTTACTGTATAATTCCGATATTGTCCCTGTCGGCGCCGACCAGAAACAGCATGTTGAATTCGCACGCGACATTGCGGGGTATTTCAATAATATTTACGGCGAAACGTTTAAATTGCCCGAACCTGTCATCGGCGAAGACAGCGGCATAATCCCAGGCCTGGACGGCCGGAAAATGAGCAAGTCTTACGGCAATGTCATCCCGCTGTTCGCGCCATCCGCCGAATTAAAGAAAAAAGTAATGCGCATAATCACGGACAGCAAACTGCCAGACGAGCCCAAAGATCCGGATACGTCCACGATATTCCAGCTGTATAAGAATTTCGCCACCCCGGCCGAGATTGCGGACCTGCGCCAAAAATTTGTTGCGGGCGGTATGGGATACGGTACGGCGAAAACGATACTGTTTGAAAAAATTGACAGCGTTTTATCCGCGCCGCGCGCCGAATATGAACGCCTGATGGCGAACACGGCCGAATTGGATAAAATATTGGACGACGGCGCCGCCCGTGCGCGCGTTGTCGCCGAACAGACGTATGCGCGCGTACGCCGCGCCATGCTGGGCTAAAATAACAACGAAACGAAAGGAGAGGAAGCATGAATAAAAAGTTGATGTTTGGGGCCGCGTTTATTATTGTTGCCGCGGCAATATTGGCACTGGGCGATAAAAAGCCTGCAACGCCGCGCACGATTGCGGTTGGCGGCGAATGCTTAACCACTGCGCCAAAAGACCGCACGGCGATAACCCTGCGCGTGACCACATTGGATAAATCGGCGGCGGCGTCCATGAAGCAGGCGTCTGCAAAAATGGCGGAAATAACGGCCTACTTAAAAAAGCAGGACGTAAAAATGCAGACAACGCAGTTTGATTCCTATGAAAAGACCGAATGGGACCGCACGGCCCAGAAATCGGTTGTTCTGGGTATTGAGACAAATATAGCGGTAGAGGTTTCCGCCGACAGCATCGATACCATCGAAAAGATTCTGACCCAGTTCGCGGGACAACAGAATGTTTATTCTGAAAACCTGCGCATGTTCACCAGTTCCGAGGCCATGAAGCCCGTCCTGGAAGAATGCCTGGGCCGCGCGGTTGAAAACGCGCGCACACGCGCCAACGCATTGGCCGCGGGTGACGGAAAACGCGCGGGCAAAATGCTGGCGGTGGAATACGGTGCCCAGACAACCAGCATTGCTCGCCCGACGGCGAATTTCCTGCGCAGTGCAAAGATGGCCGTGGCCGAAGATGCGGTTGCATACTCTGCCGGCGGCATCGTTGCCCAAGATACCCAGGTGACGGTCAATGTTTCCGCAATATTTGAAATAAAGTAAGCCATGAACGAAGCCGTCGCCGCATTTACGGAATATCTGGCACAGACGAAACATTATTCTGTGCACACGGTGACGGCTTATGAAACGGATATTCATGATTTCTTAAGTTTTTATACCGACTATGCCGGGGATGGGGCGGAATTGGCCGACCTGGCGCGTGCCGATACACTGTGCTTTCGCGCATGGCTGGCGTCGCGGGCGCGCCGTAATCTGGCGCATAAATCAACCGCGCGGGCAATGTCGTCGTTGCGCGCGTTTTACCGCTTTCTGCGGCGGCAATACGGCATTTCAAACGACAGTATCGGTTTAATATCGTCGCCAAAGGTCCCGCGTAAATTATCCAAGGCAATTGACAGTGCCGACGTCGCAAACATGCATGAGGCCATTCGTGAAATCGATTCCGGCGACGCATGGATTGCCGCGCGCGATTGGGCGCTGGTTGTTTTAATATTCGGATGCGGCCTGCGTATATCAGAGGCACTGTCCCTGCGCAACCGCGACATTGCCGGCCGCCCTGAAACGCTGTGCATAATGGGCAAGGGGCAAAAACAGCGCGTTATTCCGATTTTGTCGGTCGTATATGATGCGATTGACAAGTATGTTGCACTGTGTCCGTTTGGCGCGGCCGGTGACGAACCCCTGTTTCGCAGTGTGCGCGGCCTGCCGATGTCGCCGCGCATGGCTGAAAAGGTTGTTGAGAAACTGCGTAATTATCTGCAGTTGCCGGATTATGTCACGCCGCACGCGTTGCGTCATACGTTTGCGACGGCGCTGTTGGCGGGCGGGGCGGATTTGCGCAGTCTTCAGGAATTGCTGGGGCATGCGTCATTGTCCACAACCCAATTATATACGCGTGTGAACATGTCGGAAATAGAGAATATTTATGCGCACGCGCATCCGCGTGCCGCAACAGGCGACGAATAGCGCGCTTTTTTAATATTGATTTTTAACGATGCTTGGAATATAATTTTACTGTCGGCGGGTGTTCCGCTGACGGGGTGTCAGAACCTCTGCCTAAGCGTCGAAAATATAATATCGGGCGCATCGCGCCGTTTTTTATATTACGACGAAAAACAACTCCTGAACCCATCGGGTCAGGAGGGTTGCGAATATATTGAATAAGCACACAATTCTTAGGATTGTTCTGAACCTCCTGACCACCAAATTTTGGTGGTTTTTTCGTTTCGAAAAACAGGAGAAAAGAATAATGAAATTAAAATTTTTATTGCCGGCAGCATTATGTTTGTCGATATCTAATACCGGTCATGCAGCTATATCTAACATATGTTGTGACCTTACGCCATCATCAGATGGTTCGTGTAAATGTTATGGCATCGGGGCCGACTGTTCTAATTGCAATGGCAGCAGCAGTGGTGGTAATTGCCCGAATTGTGAAAGTACCGATTGGACGGCATCCGGAACGGATGGATATGAAAGCCGTATAGAGGCCCTTTGCCTGGGGATCAAATGTAATAAATTTACCTATTACCGTTGTGCCAAGGGCTGGTATGGCAAGGCAATTAATTTAACAGATAGCTTAAGCGGATGCACGCGCTGTCCGTCGTCGGGCGGCGTATATGGAACAACTCTATTGGCCGGTAATGACAATGTCATAGAAGATTGTTATATACCCGGCGGAACGGTGGCCAAAGATGGAACAGGCACATTTGAATATACGGCGGATTGTTATTATTCGGAATAAAAAACGCCCGATGGGGCGTTTTTAAAATTCTGCCAATTTTACCTGGCCTGGATTGTTCTCGGACGGTTTCTTTTTAAAGAAATAATACATGGCGCCTACAAACACCGCGCCAACCGCGACGGATATGACGACTATCTCGCCCGTGTTTTTGTGCTTTTTGGATTTTGTCGGTGCATTCGCAGGACAATAATAAGGTTGGCCTTTCGCATCAAGGCAAACGTTTGGCTTGCTTTGCCAGTTTTCGTTAAGTGACGGCAAATCCCCGTCCGGACGCCCGCCGTTGGCGCACATTGGGCCGAATATTGCAAATGCGAACAGTATTGCTGCGAATGATTTTTTCATGGCTATTCCTTTCCATATATTCGTATCATATCCGTCCGTGCAATTTAACACAAGACAAAAATAAGAAAACCGCCGCCGGGCGGTTTTTGTTACTTTGTTTTTCTTTTGTCCGCGCGCACCGCAAAGAATATTGCCGCATTCTGCTGGTGCATGCCGATGACGTTCGCCGGATTTGCAATCTCGGTTGCGGGGGTAATGCCGCGGTTCTGCATGTGGTACAGCATGATTATTTTTTCCGCCGTGCGCATAATCGCCAATGCCGCCGGGGATTTTACCGGTGCAAACGTCGCGATATTGTTAATCATAAATTTTGCCTTGCGATAGTCGGCGCCGGTTACAATATTGTTTGCCTTCATGCGTTACACCCTTTTTAATATTCTTGCCTTGTTTTTATCCCATTCGCGACGTTTTATCGTTTCCCGCTTGTCTATTTTGTTTTTACCGTATCCGACACCCAGTAAAACCTTTAACCGGCCGCGGTTGTTAAAGTACATTTTCAGCGGCACGACGGTGGCGCCTTTGTCCTGTAATTTTCCAATAAGTCTGTTGATTTGTGCGCGATGCAGCAGCAGCTGGCGCGGCCGCCGCTCGTCAAAATTGATAATGCGCGCCGCCGTGGGCAGTTTTTGAATTTCCACCCCGGCCAGAAACAGATTTGTCCCGCGCTTTTGTACAAAGCCGTCAACAATCGTTACCAGTCCGTATCTGATGGATTTTATTTCCGCCCCGGTCAGTGAAATTCCAGCCTCTATCGTATCGTCAATAGAGTAGGCGTACCGCGCCTTGCGGTTTTCGGAAACCTGACCTGATTTAATAATTTGCCTTGCCATCGGGATATATTTTATCTCTTTGCCGGGGAAAAATCAAATGTTATGACAGTTTTATCTTTGGATACAGCCGTCCCGTGTTTTCTGCCAGGATTGTATCCAGCGTCGCCATGTCCACCCCGTGCAAATCCGCCAGAACGCGCGCCGTGTCGGCCACCATAAACGGCTCGCACGATTTCCCGCGGTGCGGCACCGGCGCACAGTACGGACCGTCTGTTTCAATTACAATCCGGTCCAGCGGAATTTTACGAAATGTTTCGCGTACCGCGTCCGAATTTTTAAATGTCAAAATGCCGCTGGCGGAAAAGAAAAACCCGCGGTCCAGCATTTTGCGCGCCAATTCCCATGAGCTGGTATAGCAATGCATGACGCCCGGCACGTCGCCGGTTAAGATTTCCGCCGTGTCGTCCTCCGCCTCGCGCGTGTGAATCGCCACGGGCAGGCCGCACCGGCGCGCAATGTCCAGTTGCCGGCGAAACAGCTCTATCTGTGCCATGCGGTTGTCCGTGCCGTAATGGTAATCCAGACCGATTTCCCCGATGCCGACCACCCGCGGATTGGATAAAACGTTATCGGTTAAATACGCGTCCGCATCCGTCGGCGCGTATTCCGGGTGAATGCCGATTGTGCACCATACGTTGTCGTGTGCCCGTGCAATGCCCAACGCCGCGCCGATATCCGCCGGGTCCGCGGTCGGACATATTATCGTGCCGACGCCCGCGTCCGCCGCGCGCCCCAGCACGGCGGACAAATTATCCCCGCACATTGTCGCATCTGTTAAATGACAGTGCGTGTCTATAAGCATTTTTTTATTTCCGTTATGATTTTAAATACGGCGATTTCGGGTTCCAGATTAACGCGCGCGATATCCGCGATTGCATGTGTGACCCGCGGATACAAATCCGCCAGACCAAACGCCGCCACCGCGTCCAGTAAAATCCTGTGCAGTGCCGGCTCCGGCGCGATTTTTTTTGCCATTGCCATCATGTCGCCGTATCCGGCGCGCGGATTGTTCAGCAATTCGACCAGTTCATCGTAAATAACATCGCCGCCCGATGCCTTCAGTGCCGCAATGCGCCCGAAACTGCCGTTGGCCAGTTTCAGGGTCGAAGTGCTGACATCGGCGTCGGGGATGAATTTTGCGCACAGCTCGCGCAGTTGTGAAATATTAAGCGGGCGCATCTTTTCAACGCGCGCACGTGAACGGACCGTCGGCAAAACGTTCGCCAGCTGGTGCGTCACCAACAGGAACAATGTTTTTGCCGGCGGCTCCTCCAGCAGTTTTAATATCGCGTTCGATGCGGCGGTATTCAGTTCGTCCACCGAATCAATCAGAACCACGCGCCAGTCGCCGGACATGGACGACATCTGCATGCGCTCTATCATTGCGCGCACGGTATAAACGGAAATAACCTTGCCGTCGGATTTGCTTTTTCCGTCCTTGTCGATATTGCGTTCCAAATCAATTATGAAAAAGTCGCCGACATTGCCGTACACCATTTTTGCGATTTTATACGCCAGTGTCGCCTTGCCGATACCCTTCGGTCCCGTCAGCATCCACACCGGGTGCATCGGATGCGTGTCGCGCGCGGCCCATGCGTTCATAAAAGACTGCATGACATCGGCGTGCCCGACCAATGTGTCGTTGTCCATCGGGTGCGGGAAAGAATATGCCGGTGTCTTCTTTGGGGCCATTGTTATTTGCCCCCCAGTATTACGCGAATGTTGCGGATGATGCGGCCGATAAATTGGGTTTTTGACACGCGCTCGGTCGCGACCAGCGGCGCGCGTGCAATAATCGTTCCGTTCAGCTCGGCAATGATTTCACCGACAACGGCGCCTTTGGCGATTGGGGCGGGTATCGGGTCCTCGTACCGCGCCAGCACGCGCAGGCCGGACATACTTGTATCTTTCGGCAGGGTTATTGCAAA
This sequence comes from uncultured Alphaproteobacteria bacterium, assembly GCA_947646585.1. Classification (GTDB taxonomy): domain Bacteria; phylum Pseudomonadota; class Alphaproteobacteria; order Rs-D84; family Rs-D84; genus Enterousia. The sequence continues at coordinate 683,675 of CANSHD010000001.1, forward strand.
GTTCTTTTCAACTGTTGCGATGACGTGCGGCGCGCGCCCGTACCAAACGGGAATTGCCGCGATTTTATCGCCCGCGCGATAAAACAGCTTGTTTGTTGTTGTCGTATATCCGTAATTCAACAGCTTTTTCATCTCGCCGGCCAGGGCGTCGTGCCCCTTGCCGTTAAAGCCGTTTATGACGCCAATCAGGCGGCGTCCGCCGACATTGCTGCTGGCGACCATGCCGTATCCGCCGTCGGCCGTGTGGCCTGTTTTCAGACCGTCCGCCCCCGGCATTATAAACAGCAGCTTGTTATAATTTACCGTATGCGTCCGTCCCCATTCGCGGCACCAGTCCGTCTTGTGCTCGCCGAATTCAAAGCGCTTGGTCGCGAACATCGGGTAAATTTCCGGATAATCGGATATTATATGATATGCCAGTGTCGCCAGTTCGCGGCTGGTCATCAAATTGTTCGGGTCGGGCAGGCCGCTTGCATTTCCGAATGTGGATTGCGGCATTCCGATTGCGCGCGCCTTGTCCTGCATCATTTGGGTGAATGCGGTCTCGCTGCCGGCCAGTTTTTCCGCCACGACAACCGATGCGTCGCCGCCTGACAGTACAATCAGGCCCAAAATCAAATCGCGCACGGTTATGGTTTGCCCCTCGACCAGGCAAATCTTGCTGGCCGGATACCATTTCGGATCTTGATAATCGGCGTTCTTGCCAACGGGTACCCGGTCGTCCAAGCCTAAGTGTCCTGCCTTTATCTCGTCAAACAGCACCGCCAGTGTCATCAACTTTATCATTGACGACGGCGGCATCAGCGCGTCCGCGTTTTTTGCGACGATTTCGGTCCCGGAATCGTAATCAATCAGAAATGCCGACTTTGCCTTGGTCGTAAATTCAGCCGAAGCAGGGGTTGATATTAACAGGGAAAGTAATACAAATAAGTTCTTTTTCATGATAACCAAATCCTAGCAGTAATGACGAACAAATGGCAACATTTTTTTATGCGCGCCGGCCGACAAAGGCGTCGCCCGCAATCCCGCTAAGCACCACGTCGCACACTGTGCGGGCCGGAATGCTGTCGCCCGTTATTTTGACAGTTATGTCGTGCTCGTCACGGGCAATGTTGTTTTCCTCGACCAATACCTGAGCGCGCCGGCCGACGCGCGTCGCCATAAATCGTGCGCGGTTTGATTCTGCGGCCGCGGATATTTCCTTGACGCGTTTTTTAGAGGTCGCGCGCGGCACCTGGTTCGGCATTTCGGCCGCCGGCGTTTCGGGCCGGGGCGAGAACGGAAACGCATGCACCTTTATCGGGCGTGTTTCGGCGACCGTGTCCATGGTGTCGCGCCACAGCTCATCCGTCTCGCCCGGGAATCCGCATATTATGTCCCAGCTGAACGTAACGCCGATTTCGGCGCCGCGTGCGGCAATGCGGCGTATCAGCGCGCTGTTGTGGCGGCGCGCCATGCGGCGTAAAACATCGTCGGAACAAGATTGCATTGACAGATGCATGTGACGCATCATGCGGCGGTCGCTTTCCATCAAGTCCATAATTTTAAATATCTCCGGCGATGCCGGGTCCATCGACGACAGGCGCAGCCGTTCCACCCCCGGCACGTCTTGCAGCAATTTGCGACAAACGTCGGATATCAGCATCCCGTCCCGGGCATAGCTGGCGATATCCACCCCCGTCAGTACGATTTCGGTAAAACCGTTTTTTACCGCCGCCTGGGCGTCTTTTAATATGCCCGCATAGTCAAAAGACTGGGCCGGCCCGCGCAACAATCGTGTGACACAATATGTGCATGCGTGGTTACAGCCGTTTTGAACCTGTATAAATTGCTTGGACAGGCGGGGCGCCGCATGATTAAAGCAGGCGATTTTCGGGTCGGCGATTTGGCATTGTCCCGCAGCCAGGGCCTCTGTATATGCGTCGGCCCTCATTTTATCGGCGTTTGCGATTACAAAAGTGTTTTCTATGTCCAAAAACAGGGCCGGATTACGCGTCGCCGCGCAGCCTGTGACAAAAATCGGAACATTTGGGTTGTCGCGCGCGATTTTTCGTGCCGCCTGGCCGGATTGGCGCTCCCCCTCGGCGGTAACCGCACAGGTATTTATTACTATCGCCGTATTTACCACATCCTGCAGCATATGCCGAATCTTTTCCGATTCCAGCGAATTCAGTCTGCACCCAAAAGACAGCGTTCGAATGTCGTTTTTATTATTTTCTGCTTGCATTTTATATATCCTTAGGGCATTATAGCGGGGTTAAAAACGATTTCAACAAAGGATTTGAAATGGCTCGTACAACGAATTCAGATACATTACCATTTGTAGAAAGCCGTTATGAGCTGGGCATGCTTGCGTCTCAGCGCGTACGTGATTTGAACGGCGGTGCGGAATCCGTTGTGGAAAAAACGAATGATAAGCCGACGGTTATAGCCCTGCGTGAAATTGCCAGTGGCAAGCTGGACGTTGACAATGTCCGTCACGAGTTTATTCAGTCTTATAAAGAATCTCCAATGCCGTCTGCGGACGAAGCGTCCTTGGAAATTGGCAGCGAAGATCCGTTGCTGCGTGAAATAGACGCGGAACTGGAGAATACATTGGTTGATGCGCCGGCGGATAGCTCTGAAATCGAACAGGAGGCTGAGGTTGCCGCTGACGAGGTGGAATAAGCCTCTAAACACAGACCCGGAGACGTCGCATAGTTGGTCTAGTGCGCTACATTGGAAATGTAGTATACCGGCAACGGTATCAAGGGTTCGAATCCCTTCGTCTCCGCCAGAATTGTACAACCTATTGAAATTACTATGATTTCAATAGGTTATTTTGTTTTTGCATATAGCGTATTTGAAAAATCACTTGACTTTTATGGTCAATAATGATATTATTCAGACCATAGAAACTCGTCATGGCTCGTTCTGTGGCGATAAGGGGGGACGGGTTTTCCGTTCCCCCTGTATTTTTTTGAGAGAAACAATGACAAAAAAGCGTGTTATTGCTTATATTGATGGGTTTAATTTATTTTACAGTTGCCTGAAAGGTGGCGATTGTAAATGGCTTGATTTGGTAAAGTTATGCGAATCTTATTTGCGGGCCGATCAAGAGTTAGTTGCAGTAAAGTATTTTTCCGCATTAGTAAATTCAACTGTTGGCGACCCGACGCGAACCAACCGGCAGAAATTATATTTGTCGGCGTTGGCTGCAAACCCAAAAATTCAGATTGAATTGGGGTATTTTTCTGTTCACCCGACAAAGATGCCGCGCGCGGAAGATTGGACGGCCGGCAAGATTGTTCCTGTTGATGTTATTAAAACGGAAGAAAAAGGGACGGATGTCAATTTGGCGGTTCATATGGTGGCAGATGCTTTTCAAGACAAGTTTGATTGCGCAATGCTGTTCTCAAATGATTCAGATATGTCAACGGCTGTAAAAATCGTCACGCAAACATGCAAAAAAACCGTTGGGCTGTATATAGACAGAAAGGCGGTATCGTTCAAGGTTCTGCGCGATTATGCGACTTATGTGAGCAGAATTACACCGACCCGGTTGAAAAACAACCAGTTAGATGCGATTATTTGTTCTTCTAATCAGGTAATAGCCAAACCCGAAGATTGGTAGGTTTTTATTTATGCGGCTTTTGCGAATGGCCAGTTCCAATTTGACGCCAAATTCTGCACATCTGCGATATATTTAGTTCGGAAATCGTCCGCTAGGTCCCGCCAGTAATATGATGCGTCCCACGGTAACTCCGCGGGATGTTTCTTTTGCCCCGGATTCCGGGGATTTTTATACGCAACGGTATCGGTGTATGCTCAATATTCGCGCCACTATTGCCAAAATGCCACAGGAAGCATACCTTGCCCAAAATCCCGATGCCAGTTTATATTGCTTTTTATCGTAATTTGTGGTATAATAATCAGCAAGAACAAGGGCAACATTTTGTTGCCGTTTTTTATTGCCCCGCCACATGCGGGGCTTTTTTTATAACACAGGGGAAAATAATATGGCTACAAATTGGGGAGATGTTACTTGGAATGAATATGGGGAATTAGTATTGGATATCTATAAACGTCCGCCAGAATCAAAAGATGATAAAACCAATAAACCGAAACATACATATAAAGAGATAGATTGTGGCGGTTAATGTGGTGGGTGTGTTGCATTGGTTGTTGATGGCGAAGTGGTGTCTGGTCCGCCATTCCATCCGAACTGTAAATGTTTTTTGTCCGCAGAAGATATTGCGGATGCGCCTGAACATGAATCTAATTTAGGTAATCCGGTTGGCCCCGACAGAAATTCTGAACCAAGAGATGTTAAATGGTTAAAAGATGCTCTAAATAAACTTGGATTTTATGAGCCGGATACCAGAGCCGGCGAAATGCCAGATGATTTAAATGAATATCCCAACCAGAATTTGTTTGATGGAATTAATAAATTTCAGCGCGAACACGGGTTGCCTGAGCGCGGAACTGTAAAACCAGGACATCAAACAGAGGCAAAAATAAATAATGAATTACAACATCAAACAAAAGAGCCCAAAGCTGATTTTGAATATAATGGTTCGACATTTAAGGGACCTATTAATGCGAAAGAAAGTCAATATGCGGTTTTTGATGGGAAATCGTTGAGTATATATGACAATGGTGAAAAAGTTGCTGAATTTTCCGGGGTGGCCGGTAAACCAGGGTATCAATCTCCGGAATATCAAAATAAAAGCGAGAAGGGACCTTTGCCTGCTGGTGTGTATGTCGCCCGTAAAAAAGACTTTCAAGAAATAGATCCGGTTAATCAGGCGATTGGTTGGTTCGGTGTCGGAAAATGGAAGGGCTCTACTATGTCGTGGGGAAAGTCTAGGGTGTGGCTGGAACCTGCTAAGGAAACCAATACATACGGTCGTGGTGGTTTTAGCATTCATGGTGGTTGGGAACCTGGTTCGGCTGGTTGCATCGATTTAACGGAACAAATGGATGATTTTGCAAAATGGTTTAAAAATAATGGAAAAGATTTAATCCTTTATGTAACATATTAGCGTTATGAGTAAGATTTTTAAAAATAATATTTTGCTTTGGACAGTATCAACGCTTTGTTTGGCGTTTTGTGTCATGGTCGCAAATGATTTGGTAATGCTGCGCAGTTTTGGAAAATGGGATGGGTTGTGGTTTTACTTTTGTCCGACCAAGTATTTGATGGCTCTTGATAAAGTGTTTATATTGCTATCTAGCTCAGCTTTTATCATTCTGCTTGTTAGATTATGGCGAAAATATAATTGGTATGCGTTATTAGTATTTATCGCGGCATTGCCTTGTTATGGTATTCTGTTGACTCTACATGTTCTTGTTTTGAATATGGTTCATTAATTGAAAAAACAAAGGCACAAAATGAAAAAAATATTAAACTTAATAAGTTATGTCATGACAATATGTTTGTTTTGTGCCCTGTATATTTTTTTATTTGATTTAGCATGTATCGGCAAAATTTCAAAATTTAATCATATTTGGGCAAATACATGTCCTTTTGATATTGATGGCACGCATTTGAATTGCATGATAAAATAGTGATATGACATGCATTGTATTGCTGTTGCTTATCTTGGCTTTTATATCATTTCGTTTGGCAAGGATATATCAAGAACGTGTCCTGTTGGCTCCGATTTTGGGATTTTTACTGTTTGTTTTGTCGATTATAACATATTGGGGCCTTGTGTAAAATGTTTGGCTGTTTCAAGAACTTTTGAACACATTTTCCTTGTTATATTGTATGCAATTGACCGTAGAATTGTTTATCTCCGCCATAAATTCACCCGCCGCATGGCGGGTTTATTATATTCTCAATGTTCTGATATGTCGTACAACACGGTGTATGTCATTTTCACGCACTGATGATTTGATTTTTTCAACACCTATGTATGATTTGATGTTTTTATAAATCACGTCATATCTGATTCCGTAAAACTTATCACGGCCGATAAATTCCAGCACTTTTACCAGCGAGTATGCGTCATCCCATGTGAACGGACGGTATCTGTATTTTTTATTCCCCAGCTTGCGCAGGCGGTTCGGCCTGTGTGCCAGATATTCCAGCTCGACATAGTTTGTCTTTGATACGGCCAGCTGAAAATCAATCAATACCAGTCGCCCGTCAATAATCATCAGGTTGTCCGGTCGGACATCACGGTGAACGACGTCGGATGCGCGCAGCGCGCAAAATATCCGCCATATGTCGCCGATAATCCGGGATTTTTCCATAACACTAAGCCTGTCTGTCATAATCGCGGTCTTTAATGTAACGCCGTCCGCATATTCATTGGCAAAAAATTTGAATTTGTCGTAGTCGTTATAGTACAGCGGTTCTAAAAAATGCCGGCTGTCTATATCGTACAAGCGCTTGCCCATAATATATTCGTTTTCATATATTCCGGCGTGGTTTCCGGTTTTTATAAACAGGGGGCGCCCACGGGCGTCTGTTCCGGTCAAAAAGTTATTGCATATGATTCCCGCAACCGGCCGTACATTGGTTATCCCGTACTTGGATTTTAAAAAGTCGCACAGTTCACGCAAATTATCAATTTGCGTGGCCGCACGTGCGGCCGTCTGTGGCGCCTGCAAAGCCTTTTCTATCGGGTTTTGCTTCCACTTGGTGTGATGTCTGATATGTTCTCGTATGGTCATAATGGGAATAATATCACAATGCGCTATGGTTGCAATTAAAATATTAAAAAATTTAATGATTGGGTTTTATAATGGTTGCGGTAGTTTGGACCATATGATATGCTTGTACATAAAAGAGGAATGCAGGAAATACATTGAAAAAATCCGCCGGCGATTTTATGGAATCTGTGGGGGCGTGGGGCCTTGGCGCATATGCCGCGGTTCGGCGCGGGCTGGAATTCATTGCGGGGGTGTTTGCGTCGGTTGCGCGTTTCGTGCGCGGCGGCGTTTTTATTCGGCGCGCCGATTGGTGGGCTGCGTTTGACGCGGTCGGCCCGCGCGCCGTATTGATTGTATCGCTGATAAGTTTTTTGATAGGTTTGATTTTGGCGTTTGTCGGCGCAGCCCAGTTGAAATTGTTCGGCGCCCACGTATATGTGGCCAGTCTGGTCGCCATTGCCGCGATAAGAATTATGGGCGCCATGATGACCGGAATAATAATGGCGGGCCGCACCGGCGCCGCATACGCCGCCACCATCGGCACCATGCAGGTTAACGAGGAATTGGACGCCCTGCGCGTCATGGGCATATCGGTGACGGATTTTTTGGTCCTGCCGCGTCTGGTTGCAATGGCAATATGCATGCCGATTTTGACAATGCTGGCTGATTTTATGGCGATACTGGGCGGCGCGGCGGTGGGATGCGGAATGTTTCATATTCCGGTTGCGGAATATTATTCTTATACTGTTCAGGCATTGGGAATTCAGAATTTTGCCGTCGGCATATTCCATGGCTGGGTCTACGGGATAATAATCGCGTTGTGCGGATGCTATTACGGAATACATTGCGGGCGTGACGCCGGTTCCGTCGGGCGCGCAACGACAAACGCCGTCGTGTATTCCATCGTATGGATGGTCGCGGCCACCGGATTCCTGACATTTTTGTTTGAGGTGATTGGAATATGACACGCCCCGCCATACGCGTTTCAAATATGACAATAGGCTATGACAACGTCGTGGTCCTGAAAAACATATCGTTTGATGTCGCGACCGGCGCCATATTCGTAATAATGGGCCCCAGCGGTTGCGGCAAAAGTACGTTAATGCGGGCCATGGCCGGTCTGTTGTCGCCCATGCGCGGCAGTGTTCGCACCGATGACGCCACCGACAACATCGGCGTTTTGTTTCAAGGCGGCGCACTGTTCACATCGATGACGGTCTTTGACAATGTCGCATTGCCCTTGATGCGTCATACGGATTACAGCGCCGCGCGCATTTCGCGAATTGTATCGGAAAAGTTGGAACTGGTCGGCCTGCCGAATGTCGGGGCCAAATATCCGGCCCAGTTGTCGGGCGGCATGAAAAAGCGCGTCGGCCTGGCGCGCGCATTGGCGTTAAATCCGTCCGTTCTGTATCTGGACGAGCCGTCCGCCGGTCTGGACCCGGTATCCGCCGGCCACCAGGACGATTTGATTTTAAAAATAAACCGCGAGCTGGGGACGACAATCGTAATGGTATCCCATGATTTGGATTCCATATTTGCCGTCGCGGACGATGCGATATTCTTGGACCCCGCCACGCGCACGATTGCCGCGCGCGGTAATCCGCGGGAAATGTTGCGTCGGCCGCCGAACCGCGAAGTATTGAATTTTTTAACCAGGGGGAAACAGTAAATGAAACAGCAACCGAACAAAAAGACCGTGGGCGCCTTTATCGTGGCCGGCATCGCGGCGTTTTTGGCGATACTTGTGATTACGTTTGGGGCGGGATATCGTTCGCGTCACAAGGATATGTATGTAATGTATTTTCACGAGTCGATTAAGGGTCTGTCCATTGGCTCGCCTGTTGTCCTTAACGGGGTGGAGGTCGGCAAAGTCGCAAAGATAGAGATTGTTCCGGACGTCGCGACATACGAGTTTAATATTCCGGTCTATGTGACGTTTAACAATATTCAAAAGACAATATCCCTGCCGTCGGGTCATCATGACTGGTCCGAAGAGAAATTGGTTAACGCCTTAATTGCCAAAGGACTGCATGCAAAACTGGTCAACCAGAATCTGCTTACCGGCCAGCTGATGATAGAACTGGACGTAAAGCCTGCAAAAACAACGATGACCAAGGGCGATGCCGACGGAATAATTGAAATTCCGACGACGCTGTCTTCATTGACAGAGCTGTCGTCGAATTTTGAAAACATACCGTTCCGCGAAGTTGTTGAAAATTTGAACGCCACATTGACCGAGTTCAAAGAAATCTTAGGCCCGGCCGCCAGTGTCAGCCGCGATTTGTCGAACAAATCGGCCGCAACGCTTAATAATTTTAATCACGCCGTCGAAGATGTCAGCCGTGCGGCAAATTCCCTGCGGAATTTGACCGATTATCTGGAACAGCACCCCGATGCGCTTATCCGTGGGAGGAAATAAACAATGAAAAAAATCATGGCTTTGCTATCGGCCGCCGCATTATGCGCATGTGCGCACCATGCGACGACCCCGTCGTACTATACGCTGGCGGAAAATGCCGACGGTGTGGCGATATCTGCAAAAAAGATGTCGGTTGATGTCGGACGTATAAAAATACCCGAATATATCGACCGCGCCCAGATTGTCACGACAGACGGTGTTGTCGTCAATGTGGCGGAAAACGAGCGCTGGGCCGAAAGGGTGGGGCCGATGCTGGAACGGCGTATAATGTCCGGTCTGCGTACGCGCCTGACCGGTGCGTCGGTAAAAAGCGGCGACTTCATCGGGGCGCCGGCAGACTATGCCGTTTTTGTAGAGGTGTATCGTCTTGACGGCGCAATGCCGGGCAGTGTGATTATGGACGCGACATACTCCGTTGTTTCCGGCGGCGTCCCCGTCCGCACGCGTCGCGTTGAGTATTCGGTGGACAGTGGCGACACATACTCGGACTACGTTCATGCAATCGGCGAATTAACGGATAAATTGTCGCGCGACATATCACGTGATTTGGACAAACTTGCAAAATAAAGTTTAGCAATGGGCATAAAATTGTGATATAATATACGGCATGAAAAGAAATATTATATTTTTAATGGTTTTCGCGGGCATTGTGGCCGGCTGTCGGTCAAACAATGCACCTGTGGAATATGTTGAATATGCCGACGATACCGAATGTCAGGCGGTTGTTGTTCCGTATGACGACGCGCCGTCCGTATCTCAGATTAAGTATTCGGTTCCGCGTGACGGCGACTTGACGCTGGAAACACGTCATCATGTCATTCAGATTCAGGGCCAGCCTGACACCGCATACGAATATCGCGTCTGGGCCGGGAACAAGACCTATGCCGACGACCCCGACTTGATTGTCGACGACGGCAACATAATGGTGCTTCAGGAAAATTGATATGTTAAAAACGGCGCCGGGCGCGCCGTTTTTTATGCGTTTGCGCCGGCGACGCGCCCCGACGCCCACGCCCATTGCAGATTAAATCCGCCCAGGTCGCCCGTAATATCCATTACCTCGCCCGCAAAGAACAGGCCCGGCACAATCTTGGATTCCATCGTCTTGGATGATATTTGCGACGTGCCAACGCCGCCGTATGTTACCTCGGCCGCGGCCATTCCGTGATGACGCCATGCGCCGGCGGGAATTGTAATGTCTGTAATTTTTGCCGCAATGTCGGTCAATTCGGCGTCACGCATATCCGCAATGTTGCGCGGGGTACCCGCAAAATATTTCGCGATTTGCATCGGCATGCGCGTTGCCAATATCGTATGGACGGATTTGCGCCCGTCGGTCCGTTTTGCCGTGCGCAACCAATCCGCCACGTCCACGCCCGGCATCAGGTTTATGTGAATGTCGCAATCGGCCGCGGCCACGGATGCGGAATATAACGCCGGCCCGCCAATCCCGAAATGTGTAAACAGCATGTCGCCACGTATTTTTCGCCCGCCCGCCGTAATTTCGACCGGTATTGAAATCCCCGCCCAGTCGCGCGGAAACACCCCCGTGTCCAATGCGCACAGGGCCGGGCGGGGCGGTATTATTTTATGGCCGAACGCCTTGGCAATTTTGTATCCCGCGTCGGAAACACCGCACGTGGCAAAAGAAATCCCGCCCGTTGCGACAATCAGACTTTTGGCCGTATATTCGCCGCGCGCACATGAAATATGAAACGTGTCGCCGATGCGTTTTACGTCCTGAACCGCGTTATTTGGTATAAAGTCCGCATCTTTTGCATCATCGGCCAGCGCATTCACAATATCCGTCGCCGCGGTCGTACAGAAAAATTGCCCGGGTGTTTTTTCAAACCATTTTATCCCGTGCCCGGCCGCCCATTCCAGTATGTCGCCCGGCCTCACCCGCGCCAGTGCGCCGCGCACGAAATCAGGGTTTGCGCCAAAGTACCTGTCGCGGCCGGCCGCCATGTTTGTAAAGTTGCATCGTCCGCCACCGGATATGGCAACCTTGCGCGCCGGCGCGTCGCCCATGTCAATCAGCGCCGTTCGCCGCCCGCGTTCGGTGGTCACCGCCGCCGCCGCCATTCCGGCCGCGCCCGCACCAATAATCACCACGTCATAATGTTTCATAAATGGCATGATACATTCTTCGGCCCGTCCGGTCAAATATTAAGACAGCCGCCATTTGTGGCGGCCGTCTTTTCTTTTACATGCTGTCGTCGTGAACACTGTACGTCGTACTGTCTTTCTTGACGCGCAGCTTGCCCTTCGTCGCCGTACTCATGTTGCCATAGAAGGTGCTGTCGCCAATCTTTACATTCAACGACGGCGTCGTCTTTTTAGTACTGCGCAGATACAGCTTGCTGTCGCCCAGATGCAGTATGCGCCCGCAATCCGCCGCCTCGTCCGCACCCGCGCCGTATCCGATTGTCGTCAGGCCCGATGCGCATGCCGTGCGTGTCAACGCATTTGCCGCAGACCAGTATCCGGCACCCACATTCACGCATACGCTGTTCCACAGAGCTTCAAGAGTTGCCGCTCTTGACTGGACTGCGCCATCGTTTATCGAAGCATTATAGTATCCGCCATTACAGCTTAACTGATCATTCTGAACCCAGCATATCTTGCCTGTTGCTGCAACACCATAACCGTTTGTATCCTTGTCTATATAACACTGATACCCCGTCATGCTGCCGTTCGGAACGGTTTTCGCCTTAAACATGGCATAGCATCCCTCGCGAACGGTATGGTCGTTTGTGCCGCCCTTGTTGTAATAAGAATATCCGCTTACATCCGTCGCATTCGTGGCGGTCGGGCAGGTGGTACATGACGCCTGGCCGGTACTTGCGGCGTATGTCGCGCCGGTGCATGCCGCGCAGCTGGATGTGCCGCCGTATTTTACGGTATGGGCCGCCTTGGCATAACCCGCCGCGCACGTTCCGCTGGCCGCGGATTCTTTTGCCGTCGCCACGTATTTACCGCCTGCAACGTTCATTACGCAGTTGCTTTCCGCATTTGTCGCCGCGCCGTCGCGATATCCCGTCGGGCACTGGCTGCGCGTGTCTGTGTTGCCCTCAGCCACCGTATGGGCCGCGCGCCAGTATCCGGTGCCGACCGACGTGCATGCCGCCCCGGCCGACGCGACATACGTACCGTCGCCACAGCTGACCACGCAAGACGTCTTATTGGCATGCGCCGCCGCGGTTGTGCCGCTGTTGTGATATCCGTTCGCGGTGGTGCATGACGTGCAGCCTGACGCGCCCGCCGCACTCCACTTGTCCGTCGCACATACCGCCGCCGTATAACCGCTAAGTGCCGCTGTACACGCACTGGATGTCGCGCCGCCCGTGCTGTATGTGCCTGCCGGACAGTTCCCCGTTAGCGCCAATGTCTCCGTCTGGTTCTTGGTGCCGCCGGTGCAGTACTTACCCGCGGTGCAGACCTTACAGCCTTGACCGGCTGTCGGGATATAGTATCCCGCCGCGCAGCTTATGCTGCAGTCCGCCGCCGCGTCGTGGTTGGCCGCCGTGGTGCCGCTGATAGAGTATCCGGTATTACAGCTGCTAACCGATGACGTGCTGCCGGATGCGACGCTGTGTGTGCCGACGTACCAGTTGCCGCTGGGCGTTGTGCATGCCGCATCCGCGCTTACAACGCGTGTACCGGCCGCGCAGCTGATTGTGCACTTGTTCTTGGCCGTGCCGCTGCCTGCCGCGACCGCATATCCAGACGGACAGTTGCTGCAGCTGGATGTTCCGCCATAATTTACCGTTGCACCCGTGCTGTACGTGTTTGCCGCACAGTTTGTTGCCGTCGCATCATTTGCTTTAGCGACGTATTTACCGGCCGCCACCGTCATTTTACAGTCACTCTGCTGTGTACCGGCGGCACCGTTCGCATATCCGGACGGACACGTGTTGCATGTGCTGGTCTGGCCGTATGTTTTTGTATGTGCCTGATTCCATGTTCCGCCCGCGCAGACTGTCGGCGATGAATCCTTGGCGGTTTTCAGATAATATTTCGCCGGTACATTCATCGCGCAGCCGGATTCGGTGCCTGTGGCGGCCCCGTCACGATAGCCCGCCGGGCACTGCGTGCGCGTGTCGGTGCTGCCGTAATTCACATTGTGTGCCGCACGGTAATAGCCTGTTCCGACCGATGTACACGCCGCATTTGCTGCCGCAACGTATGTCCCGGCCGCGCACGACGTCTGGCATCCGCTTTGCGCGCCCGCCGCCGCGCCGTTTCGATAGTTCGCCGGACATTGTGTCGCCGCAGCCGACGTACTGCCGGCGGAAACGGTGTGCGCCGCGATATAGTATCCGGTTCCGGCACCCGTACAGGTTGCGTCCGCCGTCGCCACGCGGGTTCCGTTCGCGCAGCTTATCTTACAGTCATTCTTCGCATCATGGTCCGCCTGGGTTGTGCCACTGATTGAATATCCGCTGGGGCATGACGTCGCGGCCGCAGAAGTGTTACCATACGTGACGTTATGCGCCAGCATGTAAACATTCCCGCTGGTTATCGCCGCGCATGCCGCGTTTGCGGTCGCCACGCGCGTACCCGCCGCGCAAGATGCCGTACAGCCCGCCTGGGACGCGGCCCCCGCACCATTGCGATAGTTTGCGGGACACTGCGCCTGCGCGCTGTTGCTGGATTTATAATATCCCGCGCTTACATTCTTACAGCTGGACTGGCCCGTGGCGTCTTGATATTGGGTCGCGCCGCTGCACGCCGTACAAGAACCCGCAC